>JBHWTK010000001.1:0-2885 GCA_043427975.1 Chloroflexia bacterium
GAAACCGGCGCGCCCACGACCATGCACGATCCGCATGTCGACGACTTGCCAAGCCAGCGCCTGGAACCCCGCCCATGGATGGAGCAGGAGAACGTCGACCGGTTTAAGGAAGAGACGGATCAGGCGACCGGCACCACTGGCGCACCTGCCCGCGGATTCACGGCCACCCCGCCCGACCGCGAAAACGCCCAACCCCTCGCTCACCCGGAAGACACCGCCTTCGCCCGCGGCGTCTGGTTCTGGGTGCTGGTTGTCGCTGCGGTATTGATCGTCGTGTGGGTGCTGTTCGAGGTGATGTAGATGAGCGAAGCGTCGTGAGATGTTTAAGGCAGATGTAAGAACGAGAAGCAAGGCTAGTAAACGTAGGTTTTGAGGAGTGGGAACCATGCCCAGGCTATATAGGCGCCAGGATGGTGGGTACTACACCAAGAGCTCGGTAGGAGACGATCGTCACACGACTCTTCAAATCCATCGGGATGGAGTTCGATTTCTTCAACAGCGTGGGATTGTTGATGGATCCGAAATTGGCAAACGGTACATGAGCGAACTTTGGCGTAATGGCTGGATAAGCACCTCCCGAGACAATCCAGTCTCAAGAGGTGCGTCGAGTCGACCGTCTTCTCCGATACTTACAACCTCCGCTTATAACAGTCTGGCTGTGAAGAATCGGTTGCCGCCCTCTGTTGAGCAAACATCGTTCTGGAACAATTCCGACAACAAGCCAAGCTATGTTGAATGGGAACAACAGGTGCTGGATGAGCACTTCCGAGCAAAGTACGGAAGTCAGCAAGTGGAAACCGAAAGAAGGTCAAGTGTATTGGGCAGTTCTGACGTAGGGCGACATCAATCGGCTCCACCTTGGACCACCCAATCGGTTACCCAAACACCAAACGTTGATTGCTCCAAGCCCCTATATGTGTTGGCGGGAATTGGCATTGGATCAATGCTTTGGTGGTTACTCGAGCGTGTTTTCTAGTAACGATCTCAAGAGCACTAGTCATTTAGATTGCTGTCCCACAAGTCCGCCCAGTAGGCCGGCCAACCACGGGTGCCAAAAACACCTACCCACGTAGGGACCACCGTTGTCGGGGTTCGAAGAGGTGCTTTGACTGCGAGGTTAGCCATCCGGATGCTGGTTTGAAGACTAAAGCAAGCTCATTTAGGGAATTTGGGCCCGATCTTCTTCGCGAATCGTGAGTAACCTGCTGCTTCAAGCGAGGCGTGTGAAATTCTCCGCTGACGGAGCACCATGGGCCGGTCATTAATGCAGAGAACATTGCCAAGTAAGTCCCTTCTTAGCTCCGTTATCTGGTGATGTTCTTCTTCCTGGATCTTTCGCTCAAAGACAACCTTTAGCTTTCCCTTGTTTCTTGGTGGCTTCTCCAATGAAAAGCTGTCGATTTGATAAACCCCGACGACGATATTGGGGTGTGCATGTCTTGTGGATGTGACGGCGATTAAGGCTACTGGCTCATTGTCTACCAACTGATCCGAAAGTTGGGTCTGAGTGTATTTGCCAAAATCCCACCAACGTCTTGCATTCTCCCAGGCAAAGTCAGGGTCAGGAGACACAAAAGAGCCAAGGACGTCCGCTCCCCCTCGAATCCCCATCACAGAAACGATCAGGGCGTTAATTTCGGAAGGGATGTTGACCAGTCTGGCCTCTCGTAGTGTGTCGAGAGTAGTAGCCGTTATGAACGTGAGATTATGCCCCGCTGCCTTATTGGTGAGCTGGGGACGTAAGGCTTCAATCAGCGCGGCCTCAAGCTGAAATGCCTCCCTTTCGGACATAAGGGTCGGTTCCATACCCGTTCTGTCTGTCCAGCAAGCGTAAAGGATATCGTACGTCCGCCCTGCATCCCGGATATGGTTGATACGGTCAACCTTCTCGCTTTCGCCAGTTTCAAGATCATGGCTCAGCGCGCGCGCACCGGTACCTTTGCCAACGTAGAAAACCCGTTCTTGCCATTTATCCGAGACAATCTGGGGATCAAGCAGGAGATACACGTGGTACTTGTTACTCATCAATCCGCCCGCTGTTCCATTCAGGTCAGTTCGTGCCAGCAGTATACGGCGGAATGGGTAGCAGTTAAGCGGTACAATTGCGCTCAGTAGACCGCCCACCATCGGGCGTGTAATCCCAACCACGTAAGGAATCACTGTTGACCGATCACATCCGCGTTCGTTTTGCCCCCAGCCCCACCGGGTCGCTGCACATTGGTGGTGCGCGCCTGGTGATGTACAACGTGCTCTTCGCCCATGGCGAGGCCAAACGCGAGGGCAAGGACGGCAAGTTCGTCCTCCGCATCGAGGATACCGACCGCAAGCGCCTCATTGAGGGCAGCGCCGAGAACCTGATGCAGGGCCTGCGCTGGCTCGGCCTCGAGTGGGATGAGGGACCGGATATCGGTGGCCCGTACGCGCCCTATGTCCAGAGCGAGCGTAAGCACCGCTATGGCGAGATCGCCGAACAACTGGTCGCCGAGGGCAAGGCCTACCGCTGCTTCTGCACGCCAGAGCGACTCCAGGCCGTGCGCGAGGAACAGCAGCGCCAGAAACTGCCTCCCGGTTACGATCGCCACTGCCGCAACCTGAGCGCCGACGAGGTGCAGGCCAAGATCGATGCCGGTGAGCAGCACGTGATCCGTTTCGCCATGCCGCTCGAGGGCGAAACCATCGTCCCCGACCTGCTACGCGGCGATATCGTCTACCAGAACGACAAGATCGACGACCTCGTCATCCTCAAGTCCGATGGCTACCCCACCTACCACCTCGCCGTGGTGGTGGACGACCACGAGATGGATATCACCCACATCACCCGTGGCCCGGAGTGGATTCCCACCGCGCCGCTGCACGTGCAGCTCTACAAGGCGCTGGGCTGGGAG
>JBHWTK010000002.1:0-34833 GCA_043427975.1 Chloroflexia bacterium
CCAATCCCACCATCGTTGCGCTGTTCGATCTCGCAAGGTCCAGCGATGGTGAGCCGATTAATTACCGGGAACTCTTGGATGTGACGGGACGGAGCGCGAGCCAGGTGCGTGCCGACTTTGCGGCGTTCTCACAGGCGTGCCGGATGATACGAAACGACGATGTGTGGCCGGTTGAGCAGGTGCAGGCCACTGACGGCTCGTCCCGCACGGCGTACCGCATTGATGACTGCTACCTCGATTGGTGGTTTGAGCCGTAGCGGTTGCTGCCAGGATCCCCCACGCCGCAGTGGGTCATGAGCCCGTGGGAAGGAAAATGACCGGCATCTCGCAGTTCCACGAGGTGCTGGAGCGATTGTGTTGACACAGGGCTCCGCCGGCCAGACGCTATCAGGGTTATCGACCTATCACCATCCAGGAGTTGATCCACCATGACCTCACCCGAAACACTCGCCGCGCTTGAGCACGCCCGCGCCCATCAGGAGGACGACCTGCGCGACCTCTACACCCTGCTGGCCCAGCCGAGCATCAGCGCCCAGAATATCGGCGTGCAGGAATGTGCCGACCTTGAGGAAGCGCTGCTTAACGATGCCGGGTTCGCTACCCGCCGGCTGGAAGCGCCGGGGCACCCCGTGATCTATGGCGAGTGGCTGGGCGCACCCGGCAAGCCGACCGTGCTCTTCTATGGCCATTACGATGTGCAACCGCCCGATCCGCTGGATCTGTGGCATTCGGATCCGTTTACGCCCACCATCCGCGACGGACGCATCTACTGTCGTGGCGTTGCCGATAACAAGGCCCAGCACTTCAGCCATATCGCTGCGGTACGCCACTGGTTGCGCGCTAACGGATCGTTGCCCTGTAACGTCAAGATCATGCTGGAGGGCGAGGAAGAGGTCGGCAGCCCGAACCTCGATACAGTGGTTGCCGCCCATAAGGATCTGCTCGCCGCAGACTTTGTCTACACCAGCGATGGACCGGTGACCGATGACCGCTACCCGGAGATCACCTTCGGCGTGCGCGGGTTGCTGTACGTGGAGCTTCACGCGCAGGGCGCCAATCGCGACCTCCACTCCGGACACTGGGGTGGTGTCGCCCCGAATCCGATCCTCGCGTTGGCCCGGCTGCTGAACACCATGATCGACGACCAGAACCGCGTGCTCATCGAGGGGTTCTACGATTCCGTGCGCAAACCGACGCCGGGTGCGAAAGCCGCCATGGATGCGTTGCCATTCGATACGGCGGCGACCATTGCCGGTATCGGCCTCAGCGAGATGGTGCCGCCTGCCGACCGGTCCTACGCCGAGCGCGTGATGTTCCAGCCGACGCTCAACATCGCAGGTATCACCGGTGGGTACAGCGGCGAGGGCAGCAAAACCGTGCTGCCCGCGAAGGCAAGTATGAAGATCGATATGCGGCTCGTGCCCGACCAGACCCCGGACGAGATCTGGGAGAAGATCAGCGCCCATGTCGAGAAGTACGGTGAAGGTATTGAGATCAAACGGCTCGATGGCGGCATGTTGCCCAGTTTCACACCGGTAGAGCATCCGCTGGGCGATGTCGTTCGGGCGGCTGTGGAGCAGGGCTTTGGAGCGAAACCCGTCAGCGTGCCCTCCGCCGGTGGCAGCCTGCCGGATAGTGTGTGGACCCAAACACTCGGCCTGCCCTCGTTCCTGGTACCCTACGGCGCGCCGGAGCAGGCAAACCACAGTCCGAACGAGAGCTATCGTCTGGAGCGACTCTGGCAGGGCATCGAAACCAGCATCCATCTCATTGGCCTGCTGGGAGAGCAGCAGGCGCAGTAATCCTCGTTTTGTGAAAACTTCCCGCACGTCCAGTCAAGCCTGGATGTGCGGGTTTTCCTGTTTTCCGCACCGATCGTGGCACACATCGTGCGTTTTTGCTTGCCTGACAGGCCTCATCACCAAGGAGTTCACAATGAAGGCAGTTACCTGGCACGGAACCGAAGACGTACGCGTCGATACCCATCCCGATCCTGAAATCCAGGACCCCACAGATATCATCATCAAGGTCACCAGTACCGCCATCTGCGGATCGGATCTCCACCTCTATGGCGGGTTCATGCCTGAAATGCGCGAGGGCGACATCATCGGCCACGAGCCCATGGGCGAAGTCGTGGAAGTCGGGAAGGGCGTGACCAACCTCCAGAAAGGCGATCGCGTGGTGGTACCGTTCACCATTTCCTGTGGGCACTGCTGGTTCTGCGACCACGACTTGTTCTCGCACTGCGACACCACCAACCCCGATGCCGAGAAGGCGGCCCTGATCATGGGGCAGGCACCGGCGGGACTGTTTGGCTTCTCCCACCTGATGGGCGGCTATGCCGGTGGGCAGGCCGAGTATCTGCGCGTGCCTCACGCCGATGTCGGCCCGATCAAGGTGCCGGACAACCTCACTGACGAGCAGGCGCTCTTTCTTTCCGATATCTTTCCGACCGGCTACATGGCAGCCGAAAACGCGAATATCCAGCCCGGCGACACCGTTGCCATCTGGGGGTGTGGCCCGGTTGGCCAGTTCGCCATCCAGAGCGCGTGGATGTTTGGTGCTGGCCGCGTGATCGCGATTGATATGGTGCCGGAGCGGCTGGAAATGGCCCGCACCAAGGGACGAGCCGAGGTCATCGATACCTCGAAGCAGAACGTGTACGACACGCTGATGGAGATGACCGGCGGGCGCGGGCCGGACAGCGCCATTGATGCCGTTGGCTCCGAGGCCCATGCCACTGGTGGGCTAATGGAGAAGGCGATCCATGGCGTTGATCGCGTCAAACAGGCGCTCAAGCTGGAGCAGGATCGCCCGCAGGTACTCCGTGAGGCGATCAAGTGCGTGCGCAAGGGCGGCACGTTGTCTGTTCCGGGCGTCTATATCGGCATGGTCGACACGTTTCCGATGGGCACCGTGATGAACAAGGGCCTCACCATCAAGACTGGCCAGACCCACGTGCAGCACTATACGGCGCCGTTGTTGGAGAAGATCGAACAGGGCGAGATCGATCCCTCGTTTGTCATCACTCATACTGCCAGCCTCGACGAGGCGCCGGAGATGTACAAGAAGTTCCGCGACAAGGAAGACGGCTGCATCAAGGTCGTGCTGAAGCCGCACGCCTAGGCGAGAGAACGTGTAGATGTGACGCAGCCTCTTCCACCTACCGTCTCGATTCCAGGCGTAGCCCCGGGCCCTGTGCCCGGGGTTTTCGCTGTTCGGGCTTGCGTCGCCCACAAGGGGCGACACTACCGATGGTGCAATGGGACGGGCTTACGAGCGATGCCTTTTGAACCGTTCCGGCCTGTGTAGCGGCGGACCGTTGTATCCGCCCCATACCGGGTTGCCACGCACAGGGCGGGCCTGTGTAAGGAACCGGGTGTACCGTTCCCGCCTGCGTGGTGGCGGACCCATGTGTCCGCCTCGAACCGGGTTGGGTCGCCCACACGGGGCGACACGACGCGCGTTAGGGTTGGTGGCCTGAATGCACGCGTGGGCTGAAGGGGTCGGCATGCGCCCCGGCCACAGGGGCCGGGGCTACGTTGCGGTGACCTACGCGTTGTCGATCCGGATATCCGGCACGCTATCGGCTGGTTTGAACCGGTAGATGCGGCTATAGAACGCGAGTTCGGCCAGGGTGGCGTGGTGGACGGTTTCCGCCTGCCGGAAGCCATGCCCTTCGCCCTCATACTCGATATGGGCGACGGGAAGCCCCTTCTCGCGCACGGCTTTCGCCATCATCGTTGCCTGGTTCGGCGGCACAACCTTGTCCTCGGAGCCCTGCAACAGCAGCATCGCGCTCTCCAGCCGGTCGACATGGTGTACGGGCGAGCGCTCGATGTAGACCTGCTTCGCAGCGGGGTAGGGGCCAACGAGGCCATCGAGGTAGCGGCTCTCGAACTTGTGCGTATCCCGCGCCATCGCTTCCAAGTCGCCGATACCGTAGGAGCTGATGCCCACGGCGAACAGTTGCGAACTGGTGAGCGCGGCCAGCGTGGTGAACCCGCCAGCGCTGCCGCCGCGGATCGCCAGCCGGGAGGGATCGACCAGTCCCTGGTCGGCCAGGTATTCAGCGCCGGTGACGCAATCGTTCACATCAACAATGCCCCAGTTGCCCTGCAGGCGGTTGCGGTACTCGCGGCCGTAGCCGGTGCTACCACCGTAGTTCACATCCAGGATTGCGAAGCCGCGACTGGTCCAGAACTGGCGTTTCAGGCTGAGCGATGAACTGCTCTGCGAGGTGGGGCCGCCATGGCTTTCCACAATCAGCGGTGGCAGTTCGTTTTCGGGAGCAACGTAATCGCGATTTTTCGGCGGGTAGTAGAAGCCGTAGGCAGTTGCGCCACCCTCGCTTTGCCAGCTGATCGGTTGGGGCACGGAGATATAGGCAGGGTCAATATCCTGCGCGCTTGCCTTGCGCAGGTACTCCCACTCGCCGGTTTCCACATCGAGCCGCACCAGCCCGCCAAGGTCGGTGGGCGAGGAGCCGAGGAAGATCACCTTGTTGGCTGACTGTTGCACCTGCACATCGGAAATGCTGGTGAACGGCAACTCGTATTCGTTGATCGGGGTCATGGCCACATCGAGCCGGCCCAGTTTCCACTCGCCGTTGGCGTTCCAGGCGCATACTACGCGGCCATCGGCGGTGAAATCCCAGGTGCTCATGCCAAACACCCACTGCGGTTGGGCAAACTCGGCCTGAGTCGGTTCCATAATCGGCAGGATCCCGGCCTCGCCACGGTCGGCGTACAGCTGCCACCAGCCGGTGCGGTCGCTGGCGAACACTGGCAACAGGTTGGTATTCCAGCGCGGCCGCACAATGCTCTCGTTGTCGCCACCGGTCACGTGGTGGATATCGCGCAGTGTGCCGTCCTCATCCACCTCGCTGTACCACAGCTCGCAGCCATCCCACGGCATGTTCGGGTGATCCCATTGCAGCCAGCTGAGCTGGGTGCCATCGGGCGAGAGGGCAGGGGAGGCGACGAAGTCGGTGCCGCTGATAATCACCTGCCCGCCGTCGTCGTTCGGGCCATCGAGGTCGAGTTGCACAAGCGTGTTGATCGGCTCGGCGCCTTCCAGCGAGTGGTCCTCGCGCACGGCGATGATGCGATCGTGCAGCACATCGATCAGCAGGTCGGCGTAGCGCCACGGACCTTCGGGCGTGATCGGGTTAATACCATTGTCATCGATTCGGTAAATGCGGTTGTCCGTACCGTTACTCGCCAGCACAATGCCGTTGCTGGCGGTCCAGCTTCCGCCACCGTATTCGTGCACGCGGCTGCGCACATCGAAGGGGGCCGGCGTGAGTTCAGTTTGCTCGCCATTCAGCAGGCGGATCAGCGTTGATCGTCCCTTTTCCGTGGGGCGACCCTCCAGCCAGTAGATTGCATCGCCATCGGAGCCGGGTTCCTTGATAGAAACCACCGCGCCGGTGAGTGTTTCCACCGTGATCGGCGATTTCCAGGTTCCGTAGCGGGCTGTGGTTGGAGTATGCGTTGATTCCGACATGCGCGGGCCTTTCTCTCTGGGCAGCATCGTTGCTTCGCGGTCTGTGCTCATAGTATCGGGCATTGTCTGGCCATGGTCACCCGCTGGCAACTTTCTGCGGGCTGGTGCATCGTGAAAAGCGATTTCAATGCCGGTGTGACAAATACACGTAACACACGGGCCGGGATTTTGAACGATTATTGGGGAAATGGGGACAGGTTTGGGATGAGGAGTTACACGTGAGTTTGAACATCGATAGCATTACGAAAACGTTTGGTGCGTTCACGGCGGTGAACAATGTGTCGTTCGAGGTTCAGCCGGGTACGATTTTCGGCTTCCTTGGCACCAACGGTGCCGGTAAAACTACCACCATGCGCATGATCCTGGATATCATCCGCCCCGATTCCGGCAGCATCACCTGGAACGGTACACCCACCCGCGATCTTGAGCGCGCCCGATTCGGCTACCTGCCGGAGGAGCGTGGCCTCTACCCCAAAATGCAGGTGGAAGAGCAGCTCCTGTTCATCGGCCAGTTGTACGGCGCCAGCAAACGCGATGTGCAATCGCGCATCGACCAGTGGCTCGAGCTGTTCCATATCACCGAAAACCGGCATAAAACGGTGGAATCACTTTCCAAGGGCAACCAGCAGAAAATCCAGTTCCTCGCTGCCGTGCTGCACGATCCGGACATCCTCATCATGGACGAGCCCTATTCCGGCCTCGACCCGGTGAACGCGCAGCAGATGAAAGATGCCTTCCGCGAACTGGTTGGCCAGGGCAAAACCATTATCTTCTCCACCCACCAGTTGAACGATGCGCAGGAACTGAGCTCCGATGTCGCCATCATCCATCGTGGCAACCTGCTTATTTCCGGTTCTGTCGACGATGTGCGCCGCAGCACCGGCGAGCACTACCTGCGGTTTGCGGTGGCCGGGGACAAGCAGCTCTCCTGGCTCGATGACCTGCCAAACGCGCATGTTGTCGACCGCCGCGCGGATTTCGTGGAGATCGGCGTGCCCAACGAAGACGCGGCCCGCGATATCCTGCGCACCGCGATGGATCGCAACCTGCCGGTGACGATGTTCGAGATTGATTACCCCAGCCTGAACGATGTGTTCCTGGACCTGGTGAAGCAGATGCCAACCGATATGCAGCCCACGCAGGAAGAACTGGCCGCGCCCGCCAGTGTCCTGTAGGCCCGGAAAGGCAGGAGTTTCACGATGTTTGATTTCCGCAGGATTGGCCTGGTGGTGCGGCGCGAGGTAACAACCCGCTTCCGCATGCGCGCCTATCGCTGGACCCTGGTGATCCAGGTGCTCGTGGCGCTGATCGCCGGCTTCTCTCCCATTATCATGAGCTACTTCGCTGGCGACCAACTGGCCGGTGATGTGATTGTTGTCGATGCAACCGACAGTGGTTTTGCCGACCGGTTGCAGGCCAATGTGATAAACGATATCCCCGGCATGCCGGCGCTGGAGGTAACCACCCATACGGGTGATGCCGAATCCGCCCGCGAGGCCGTGAAGGATGGCGATGCATCGGTAGCGGTGATCGTCACCCAAAACGGTGAGGCGCTGGATTACGAGGTGGTAACCAATGACAGCGCCATGACCTCGCTGACC
The DNA here is from genome assembly GCA_043427975.1 of Chloroflexia bacterium. Classification (GTDB taxonomy): domain Bacteria; phylum Chloroflexota; class Chloroflexia; order Thermomicrobiales; family UBA6265; genus UBA6265. Next base: position 7,110 of record JBHWTK010000002.1, read on the forward strand.
AGCCAGCGGGTGCAATCGGCGATCTACAACAGCAATATCGAAATTGCCGCGCAACGTGCCGGCGTGCCCGCCGACCAGGCCAGTGCGCTGGTGGATGCGCCCGCGATTACCGTGGAAGATCCCGGTGGCGAAAGCAGCGATGTGGCCGACAATTTCAGCGGGCCAGTGTTCGCCATCGTGAATATCGGGCTCATTCTTACCTACATCATGTTCATCATGTATGGCACCTGGATCGCCCAGGGCGTGGTGGAGGAGAAGGCCAGCCGCATGATGGAAATCATGGTGAACGCTGCCACCCCACGTGACCTGCTGGTCGGCAAGGTGATTGGCGTGCTCGTTGCCGGGCTTTGCCAGTTACTGCCAATGGTGCTGGCCGGGGCGCTCGCCTTTGCCTTGCAGCCGCGCGTGGCCGACGCACTGGATATCACACTGGTATCGAGCTTCGATTTCGACCTCGCTGCAATCTCGGTAAAGGCCGTACTGGTATTCCTGGTGTACTTCATTCTTGGGTACATGCTGATTGGAGCCATGTTCGCTGCTGCAGGCTCCACCGTTAGCCGGCAGGAAGAGGTCAACCAGGCCGTAGGCCCGGCGATCATCCTGATTGTCATCGGCCTGTTCCTGGCCTATTTCGTGATTGCCATGCCGAACTCGTTGGCCGCCAAAATCATGTTCCTCATCCCGTTCACCTCGCCCTATATTGCGCTTCCCCGGATTATGCTGGGCGATCCTTCCGCGCTTGAAATCGCACTCAGTATCGCCATCCTGGCTGTCTCCGGTGTGCTGGCCATGATGGGAGCCGCCATGGTGTACCGCACCGGCGTGTTGATGTATGGCCAAAAGGTTGGCCTTATCGGCGCGCTGCGCCTGCGCAAGAGCCAGCAGGTTGCCCGCTAGTTCTCGCGCACATTCCCAGGGAGCCATACCATGTTCGATTTCAACCGTATTCGTCTCATCGCCAGCCGGGAAATCAAAACCCGCGTGGCCACGAAGAGCTATCGTGTCAGCCTGGTCCTGCAGCTGGTTATCGTGGCATTACTGGCGCTCAGCCCGGTGATTATCGCCAAATTCCGCACCGACGATACCGGCCCGGTGGTGGAGCGTATTGCCGTCGTGGACACGGCCAATGTGGACGCCCAGGCACAGCTCGACGCCACGCTGCGGATCCTGGCGACGGATGAGGACAAGCGCTACGAGGTTTCTGCCGTCGACTCTGCTGATGCCGCCCGTGACTCGGTGGAGAACGGCGACCTTGACGCCGCCCTGATTGTGGAACGCAGCGAGGACGGGCTCGATTTCACCATCGTCACGTCCTCGGGCGATGCCCAGGGCGGGCTGGCACAGTTGCTGGTGGCTGCCTCCAGCGCCATTGCCATTCAGGATCGTATCGACCAAACCGGGCTTTCCGTTCCTGAGGTGCAGCAGGTGTTCTCACCGCCGGCAATGGTCGTCACCAATGCCGACCCGGAGGCAGCGGAAGAATCGGAAGACGACATCGTCGCTGACATCGTCAACTACGCCATCGCCTACGGCGCGACCGTCATCATCTTCATCTTCGTCACCATTTACGGGCAGTGGATTGCGCAGGGTGTGGTGGAAGAGAAGGCCAGCCGCATCATGGAAATCATGGTGAACGCGGCCACCCCGCGCGACCTGCTCGCGGGCAAGGTGATCGGCATCATGGTGACCGCCCTGATGCAGTTCGTGCCCATGGCGCTCACTGTTGGCGTTATCGCCAGTTTCCAGGAGCAGATTGGCGGGCTGATTGGCGTGGACGAAGGGGATCTGTTCAACATCAACTTCGGCGTCATCGCATGGTCCAGCATGGGGTGGTTCCTGCTGTACTTCATCCTCGGGTTCCTGCTGTTCGGCGCGCTCTATGCCGGTGTGGGATCGCTGGTATCGCGCCAGGAAGAAGTTGCAACCGCCGTTGCGCCAATGACCACCATCATGATGGTTGGGTATTTCGCCGCCCTCCTCAGCCTGCAGGATCCCGACGGGACCGTTGCGCGGGTAGCTTACCTCTTCCCCGGAACGAGCGTGTTTGTGGCCATGCTGCGGCTGGTGAACGGGAACCCACATACCTGGGAGATTGCTGCCAGCATTATCGGCCTGCTTATTGCCATTGTGCTGGCGATGTTGCTGGCGGCGCGCCTGTATCGCGTTGGCGTGCTGATGTATGGCCAGCCACCAAAACTGAAAGACCTGTTCCGGGTCGGGAAGATGCAAGGCGTCGCCCGCTAGGGTATCCGGCCGCAACGAGGGGTGGCCCGCCTGCTGGTGCCACCCCTCGTGCGTTTTTCTGCATGGACGCAGAACTGACACAGTTTTCGTGCGCCTGCGCGATATTCATTCCCCACACTACCCACAGAACATTAACGCGTACGCCCATCCACACGGAGGCCTAATGAGTACACACATGCCTATCACCGCAACTGCCCCTGCAGGCATTGGCAAACGAGGGAACGGCACCGGGCCGGTGCTGCAGCTGGACAACATCACCAAGAAGTTTGGCGATTTCACCGCGGTCAACGGGCTCTCGTTGCAGGTGCAGCAGGGAGAAGTGGTTGGCTTCCTCGGGCCGAACGGCGCCGGCAAGAGCACAACGGTCGGTATGGTGTTGGGCCTGATCCGGCCCACCGCGGGCACGGTGACGATCATGGGCACCGAGTTGCCCGGTAACCAGTACGTGGTCTCGGAAAACGTCGGCGCCATCATCGAGAACCCCGCGTTTTACCCGTACATGAGCGGCCGCGATAACCTGATTGCCCACGCGCGCATGGTCGGTGGTGTCCCCACATCCCGGGTAGATGACCTGCTGAAACTGGTGAACCTCAATGAGCGCGGCAAGGACAAGTACAAGAGCTACAGCCTCGGCATGAAGCAGCGGCTGGGTATTGCCAGCACCCTGCTTACCGATCCGGCCCTGGTGATCCTGGACGAGCCGACCAACGGCCTCGATCCTGCCGGGCAGCGCGAGATTCGCGAAATCATCCCCCGTCTCGCGCAGGATGGCCACGGCGTGCTCCTCGCCAGCCACATGCTCCATGAGGTCGAGCAAGTGAGCGACAGGGTCGCTATCGTGCGGCGGGGCGAACTCATTACCGAGGGTGGGGTCGACGACCTGCTGAAGCGCGGGGGATACGTGGAAGTACGGGTTGCCGCCGACGAGGTGGAAGCGGCCACCCGCGCCCTGCATATCCTGCCCGGCGTGGAGCATGTGACGGTGAACGACGATGTCCTGACGGTGGTTGCGGATCCCGCGCTGGGTGCGGAAATCAACCGCGCGCTTGCCACTGAGGGAATTTATGCCAGCCAGATCGCGCCGCGCCGGAGTTCGCTGGAATCTCTGTTCCTCGAACTCACCGAAGGCGAAACCGTTTAGTCGTGTCCAGTCTCCAGGTAGAAGGATTCCCTGATGCTTAATTTACTTTCCAGTGAACTTTTTCGTATGCGCAAGCGCAGTCAAAGCTGGGTGCTGTTCGTCATAGCAGTCGGCCTGATTGGCCTGATTTACGGCGGATTTGTGGTGGCCGCATTGACCACCAGGGGCCGGGAATCGGCCGATTTGCGTGAGCAAGCCACCTTCACCAACTTCGCCGAATTCGGGCTGGCCATGGCCATTGGCTTCTTCGGATCAGTCATGCTCGTGATTGTTGCCAGCGGCATGATGGGGAACGAATTTGGCTGGAATACGCTCCGACCCCTCGTGGCGCGGGCACGATCCCGAAGTGGGCTGCTCACTGCCAAGTTGCTGGCGTTGGCGATCTATAGCGTCGTGTTCGTCGTGGCCATCACGGCGGTTGTGGCGGCAATGTTCCTGGCGGGTTCACGCATTGTCGGCGAGCCGTCTGGCTTCAGCATGTCGGTGTTGTGGGATGGATTTGTGTATGCGTTCAAGCTTACGTACACCAATGTCCCGTACCTGGCACTGGCGTTTATGTTGGCTACGGTGTTTCGCTCCAACGCAGCTGGTATCGCTGGTGCGCTGGGAATGTCGTTCATCGAGCAGCCCGTATTCCTGCTCCTGAAGCTGGCCAGCGGGTTTTTTGAGAAGATTGAGCGCTGGGGCATCTCCTACAATGTCGCCGAGTTCGCCAGCTTCAGCGGAGCGGATGTGGATGGAACGGGAGGATTCGATACCCGCTCGGCCTCGATTCTGGGCGCATATGCTCTCGTCTTCATCGCCATCAGCTACATTGTGTTCCTTCGGCGGGATGTAACGTCCGGTTAGCTCCGCTCGGAATTGTCAGGTACATGAACGGGGGCGTGGCAATCCCAAGCCACGCCCCCGTTCGGTGGTCCGTGATTATGATGTCTACACCGTTTGTTAATAATTGGTGAGGCTGAAGTGCCCTGCATCCGCCGTATCATTGAAAGAATTTGGTGAGCTGGTTCGTGATATTGCGGAGCACAAGTGACAAGCCATTCGAACAATCCGTTTACGCACCTGCTGGGGTTAATGCGCAAGAAGTTCTCCCGGGCTGACCCGGACGACGGCGCCCTCAAGAATCAGATTGCTAGCCTGCGATGGCAGGTGGCCGAGCTGGACAGGGTCCTGACCAGGGCGCTCCAACAATCGGAGCATCGTCTAAAGAACGTCCATCCCGTCAATCGGGCATCGGCAACCAACCTGCTGCAGTACCTGGCCTTGCGTCAGCACGATATTCGCCGTCTCCAGATTGGCCTCTCGGAACTGGGGCTCTCGTCCCTGGGTCGATCTGGTGCCAATATGCAGGCGAGTTTGCAGGCCGTGAACAGGTTGCTGGCCACCATGGATGCCTCGGGAGCGCCGCAGGAGCCAATGTCGCCACCCCCGGTTGCCCTCATGGATGGCCACGATATCCTGGAGAGGAATGCCGATGCGCTCCTCGGCCTGCACCGCCGGGATCGCTATGTTCGCATCATGGTGACCGCATCGACAGACCTCGCAACGGACGCCGAGCGGATGGTGGCGATGGTGGAAGCGGGCATGGATGTCCTCCGCATCAACTGCGCCCATGATGATCCCTCCACCTGGAAAAAGATGATTGATAACCTCCGCCAGGCGGAGCGTGTGACCAATCGTTCCTGCAAGGTGCTTATGGACCTGGCCGGCCCGAAGCTGAGGACTGGTCCGGTGGGTGCTGGGAAGCCCGTGCTGAAGTGGCGTCCGCAGCGAGACTACGCCGGTCGGGTCACGGCTCCCGCCGAGATTCGGATCACCACCAGGCTCGATATTGAACCCGACGAGGACGATACCAGTACCACAATCGCGGTCTCCCCCGAACACCTTGCATCCCTGGAGATCGGCGATACGCTCACATTCATCGATACGCGTGACGCTGAGCGATCGCTGGTTATCGCAGCGCGTGACGACAATGGTGTTGTGGCAACCAGCACGGTCACGTCGTATGTCGCTCCCGGGGTGGAGTTCATCAATTCCCGCACGGAACAGGTGATCCCGGTTATCGACGTGATTCCAAATCGTGAGCAATCGATCTGGCTAAGTACAGGTGACACGCTGATTCTGACGCGCGCCATGACACCCGGCCGCCCTGCTGATGCAACCGGGCCTGCCCGAATCCCGTGCACGCTGCCATCCGTGTTCGAGTCGGCGCAAACGGGTGAGTCGATTGTTTTTGACGATGGCAAGATCGGCGGGATCATCCGGGAGGTAACGCCTTCGGAGATAACCGTGGAAATCACCCGGGCGCGCGAAGGTGGCTCACGGCTCCGGGCTGAAAAGGGCATCAATCTCCCGGACACCGATGTTCATGTCACACCGTTGACGGAGAAGGACCGCCAAGATCTGGTGTTCGTGGTCACGTATGCCGATATGGTTGGGTATTCGTTTGTGAGCCGGGGGAAAGACGTCCGGTTGCTCCGGCAAGCGATGGCCGAACTCGGATCGAGCAAGCCCCATATCATTCTCAAGATCGAGACCCGGCGCGCGTTCAGTAACCTGCCCGATATGATCCTCGAATGCATGGAAGATCCGACCTCCGGCATCATGATTGCGCGCGGCGACCTGGCTGTGGAAGTGGGGTATGCACGCCTGGCTGAGGTGCAGCAAGAGATCCTCTGGATCGCCGAAGCGGCCCATATACCGGTTATCTGGGCCACGCAGGTGCTTGAGAACCTTGCGAAAAGAGGCGAGCCCTCGCGATCCGAGATTACAGACGCGGCCGTTGGTGAACGAGCCGAGTGCGTCATGTTGAACAAGGGGCCATATATCCTTGATGCGATTCATCAGCTCGATGATATCCTTCGCCGCATGTCTGCCCACCAGCGGAAGAACCGGGCGATGTTGCGACAGCTTCATGCATGGGAACACCTGTAAGCAACCGCAGGCAGGACCGGGAGATCTCACTCATTCAGGGCCAAGGGAACGATCGTCGTGTGCTGGTTGACCGCTTTGTCGGTGCCCTGTCTCACGCCCTTCATAGCACGGGAATGATGGCCAAGGGGGACAGCACCGGTAAGGCGTGAATCTTGCGTAGCGTCGGTATGCGGCAGCCATTTCAGCCCTGGAAAACGTTGACCTGAAGGCCCAAAACCTCTATACTTTGCAAGCAGATACAGAACATCTGTTCGGGTTCGAGAAGCCCTTCAGCCACACATTCGCTGGTCGCCGCGGCCAGCACAGCGCCAGAGCGCGAGAAGGATCATGGACTACATGACTGATACCACAACAGCCGAACAGCAGAAACTTCGCCTGGAAAAACTGAAGGCGGCAGAGAACGCCATCGCCCAGATCGAACGCCAGTTCGGCAAGGGCAGCATCATGAAGATGAACCCGGACGAAACCAATCCGTTCAAGATTGAGTCGATTCCGACTGGTAGCCTGGCACTGGATATCGCCCTTGGTGTGGGTGGTGTGCCGCGTGGCCGCATCATCGAGATTTACGGCCCTGAATCGTCCGGTAAAACAACGCTGGCCATGCATATCGTGTCCGAGGCGCAGAAGCGTGGCGGACTGGCCGCGATTGTTGATGCCGAGCACGCGCTCGATCCTGTGTACGCCCAGCGCCTGGGTGTGGACCTCGATGAGCTGCTGATTTCCCAGCCCGATACGGGCGAGCAGGCGCTCGAGATCACCGAAACCCTCGTGCGTAGCGGTGGCCTCGATGTGATCGTGATCGATTCGGTTGCCGCGCTGGTGCCGAAGGCGGAAATCGAAGGCGATATGGGCGATTCCCACGTCGGCTTGCAGGCCCGCCTTATGAGCCAGGCGCTGCGCAAGCTTACTGGTGCTATTAGCCGCTCGAACACCTGCGTCATCTTCATCAACCAGTTGCGTATGAAGATCGGCGTCATGTTCGGCAGCCCGGAAACCACCACCGGTGGTAACGCGCTCAAGTTCTACAGCTCAGTGCGCATGGATATCCGCCGCATCGAAACCCTGAAGGATGGGCAGGATGCCATTGGTATCCGTTGCCGCGTGAAGGTGATCAAGAACAAGGTTGCGCCGCCATTCCGCCAGGCCGAGTTCGACATCATGTACAACGAGGGCATCTCGGCGGCCGGATCCGTGCTGGATACCGCGACCGAAATCGGCGTGGTGCGCAAGAGCGGTGCCTGGTTCTACTACAACGAGGAACGCCTGGGCCAGGGCCGGGAGAACGCCAAGATCTTCCTCAAGGGCAATCCGGAGCTGATGGACGAGATCGCGATGAAGGTGATGAAGGCCTCACCAGAGCTCGCTGCCCGGCTGGAGTTCGCCCCCAATGCCGAGGACCGTGCCGAGGCTGATACCCCCGTAGCGGACGAGAACGGCGTTATCCTGGGATAATCGCATCCTGAATAGCAACGTCCGGACTCCCCTGGCTTTCTAGCCGGGGGAGTTCTCGTTTTTCCATCGGCGCATGATTTCGGCGTTGACCGGGACGTTGGTGAAATACGAAGCGGATGCTTCGGGGTCCTCAATCCGGGAGGCGCGGTGCATGACCAGACCATGCGCCTGCCCAAGGCGGTGGAGGTAAGCCTCGCGATTCCCCAACACCTCGTGCGCCCGCGCAACGGTGAGCAGTACCAGTGCAGGCTCCTCAATGCCTTCGGTCCCGGTGCTGTCGATGTATGCCTCAATTTCTTGCAGGTGCCCGCGTACCGCATCGGCGTCGTTCAGGCGGATGTGAATGGACATCATGGCCGCCAGGCTATCGTACAGGGTAGGCAAGGTGCCCAGCTCACGCCGGAAATCGGCGGAATCCTGCAACACCTCCAAGGCGGCTTCCAGTTCGCCGGTTCGTTCCAGGGCCAGGCCGAGGTACAGCTGGGCGTGTGCGCGTAAACGGGAGTAATTGTCGATCTGTGTGAGCGCGCACCGGAGTTCGCTGATCGCCTCCTCGTACCGGCCCGACATCACCAGGGCCAATCCGATATTGCATGCGGGTACCAGTTGGTTGGAGAGCTTGCCATCCATCGACGCGATTTCAATCGCCTCGCGATAGCCGGCGATGGCCTCGTCGTAGTACCCCAAATCGATCTCGCAGTTGGCAGCAGCCAGCATGGCTTCGGAGCGCACCCAGCTGTTGTGAATTTCGTCGCTGTACTCCAGGGCGCGACGGGCATACTCGCGAGCCACATCATATTTACCCTGCCGGTAACTGGAATGACTCAACATCGCCAGCGCCGCCGCTGCCAGGCCGTACTCGTGTTCCTGCTCATGAATCTCATGGGCGTGTTGCAGGTGCTCTATTGATTCGTCAATGCGCCCGACGTCGTGAAACATCTCGCCCATATAGTGGTGTGCCTGGGCCAGTATTGATCGCCAATGGTGCATGGTGGCCTGGTGAAGCACCCGACTGCCAAGCGCCAGGCCCTCCTCGTACCGGTTCAGGCCGCGCAGTACGGCCAGGCGTGCTGCCCGTACGCGCCAGAGCTGGTGCGGGTCCCGCGCGCGCAGGGCCAGTTGCTCCGACCGATCGAACCACGCCGAAGCCAGTTCCCAGTCGAGCCGGCCGGTCATCAGCTGCGCCAGTCGGTACGCCGACATTTGCGCGCTGTGCCAGTCTTCGGCCTCCATGTAGTGGTGCGTCATTTCGCCCATCACCGTGATATCGGTATCCGGGAAAATGTGCGAAAGCGCTTCGGCAATTTCGAGGTTGATACGACGTTTGCGGGCCGGCTTGATCTCGTTGTAGATATACTCGCGCAGGAATGCATGCTGAAAGAAATAGGTCTGGTGTGTCCGGTCGTTTTGCGTAATCACTGAGCCAGGTGACAGCATTTCATGTTGTTCGACCAGCACGGTGTCGATGAGGTCAAGCAGCGCTTCCTCGTCCATGCCGACAACGTGGGCTATCACCTCCGGAAGCAGGGTTTCTCCCAGGGCAGATGCCACCTCCAGCACATACCGGCTGCGGCGATTGATGGGTGCTACCCGTTGCGCGATAAGGGTATTGATCGCCGGTGAAAGCCCGGTGGGAGCCTTTTGCGGATCAAAGCGCCAGGTAGCGGTTTTGCCCTCTTGTTCCAATGCGCCGGATTCGCACAAATGCCGCACCATTTCGGCGGTGAACATGGGATGGCCCGACGTGCGCTGGAACAGCCAATTCACCAGGGCGTCGTGGTTCTCCTGCGACACTATCGGCATGGCTTTGAGATACCCACGGATAAACGCCGTGCCCTGATGTGGCGAGAGTGCTTCCTGCATGGAGAGCTGTGTGGCGTTTGGCAGGCGCGATGTTTGCTGCAGGAATGTGGCAAACGGGTGCTGGCCCTCGCCGTTGCGCGGTGCAAGGTCATGGCTGCGATAGGTACAGAGAACCATCAACGGGACATCCGAGCGATGGCCGAGGTGGTGGGCCAGGTGCTGCAGCAACGAGCAAGTGTGTTCGCCAGCCCAGTGCATATCCTCCAACACCATCAGGATGGGCCAGCGCTGCGCCAGGTCTGTGATCAGGCGGGTGTATTCATCCCACCGGCCGATTGATTCCGTGGCGGAGTGCGACTCCAGCATGTCGTCGATTGAGCGGGGAATCATCGGCTTGGTTGTCGCTGCCAGTTGCCGTATGGTGCTTTCCGAAATCAGCACGCCGCCGAGGTGCGGTATGGTACTGAGCACCCGTTCCACGACAGGGCGGGTAACGTGCGGCCGGTTGGGATACAGGCCGGGCAGTGTATACGAGGGCGGTGGCGGGACCAGCATGCGGTCAGTGGCATGGCGGATTGCCAGGTAGGGTTCCACCGGTGGCGCCCAGCTATGGGCTTCTCCCCAGGTGATCATCACCTGGCTGGTTGAGGCGGCCACTTTATCGGAGATATGCCAGGCAAGCGTTGATTTGCCGATGCCCGAATCGCCGCCCAGCATCACAAACTGGGGTGTTCCCTTCAGGGCTGCATCCCATGCCGCCATAATCGGTTCAACGATCGGTTCCCGGCCCTGTACCACGAAGTTCGACGAGTTTTCGTTGCTTGAGCCGGCGTCCTTGAGTGCCCGGGTTTCGTTCCAGGCATCCGCAAGGGCACGTTCTTCCTGAGGATTGAGCGCCAGTGCCTTGCTGAGCGATCGCAACACGGGCCGGTGCGGCAGGATCCAGTCATTGGGATTAGCAGCGTTTTTCTCGTAATAGGTAATCGAGCGCGTTGAGATACGGTCGCTGCCGGTCGCCGAAGCGAGGCCCTGCTGGGTAAGGCCGCGACGGGTTCGAAACTCTATAAGCAGGGTACCAAAAGGCGATTTACCAACGGCGGTCGTGCGCGGCTGTGCAGTCACCGCTCTCTCCTCGACCGAACCGAGTAACGTGCGAATACGGGCATTGCCGCTCCATCCACAGATATGGCGCCGCTTAGAACGACAAAAAACAGTGCAATAACCATACCGCAGCCGGGGTGCCGAACGTGGGCCATAGGGGTAGCAAATGGCACCCCTTACGGGTCCGATTGGATACAAAGTTGCTAGTAAGTTTCGGGGACATAGTCGTCCGGGGCTGGCATTATACCTACCAGAGGCGCGGGCTCGTGTCGGCTGCCATCACATTACTTGGTCCCCCAGCTTGGGTGATGTGATGTTACAGCTGAACGAGACCCGCTTCTTTTGCCTTGGCGAGCAACAGCCTGCCAGAGACCTTGCCCCGCAGATACACCTCGCGGATTGCCGGATTCTGGATCTGATTGGCCCGATCCAGGAAGAACCGCGCGCCCTCATTGAGCGTGATGTTCATCAGCCGCTCATTGCCCAGCACTTCATATGCCTGTACGAGCGAGTACATGACCAGGAGCGGATCCTCCAGGGCCCGTGGGTCGTTGGTGCGCCACCAGGTTTGCAGGGCCTCGAGTGCCTCTTCAATACCCTGGTTCTGGCCGATGCTGGCCCGGAGCACGCCGGCAAGGTCATCGCCCGACATTGCTGTGAGGCCGCTTTCCCGGCGGGCCTGCAGGGCGCGCTCGTAGTAACGGCGCGCGGTCGCATAGTTTCCGGCGGCCTCGTGCCCCATACCGTGGTAGAGGAAGAGGAAGGCTTGCAACCGTGGAGTTTGCAGGTCCTCGAGTTCTACTTCCAACTTCTGGAAATCCTCAAACGCCTCGTCCAGGAAGCCCAGGCGTACCTGGCAGAGACCGATATTCATGCGGCACAGGATGATGCCACGCATTTCTCCTGTAAACGTATAGGTGTCAAGTGAGCGGGTGTAGAGATCAATGGCATCCTTGAGCCGGCCAAGCTCCAGCATGGCGTTGCCTTCGGCGAGCAGCGCCTCGGCGCCGAGGCCATCGCGGGTGGCATCCGGGGCAGACGCCCACGCCGCCTGCGCATGGCGAATGGCGGCATCCAGCGTCCCAACCCGGCAGGCAACATGGCTCAACATGGCCTGGCAGGCGCTCACGCGATCCTTCCGGCCAATCTGCTCGTAGAGCCGGATTGAATGGGTCCACGCTTCGGTGGCATCGTCCATCTCGCCCATATCGTAGGCAATGAGGGCGACGACATCGTTGGCATCAGCTTCCAGCGCCACATCTCCACGGCGTTGCGCGTGGGCAATTGCATCGTAGCCAATGCTGCGTGCTTCCAGCAGCGAGCCCATGCTGCGCAACACGTGTGCCCGGCGCACCCTGGCGCGCCACAGGCTGCCCTCCTCGTTCGCGGCCTTGGCTAGGCGTTCCGACCGGTCGAGCCAGACCATCGTGAGGTCGTGGTCGAGCTTGGCAAGGGTGGCGAAGCTGGTGAGCAACGCCTGGGCCGCAGCCTCGGAGAGCAGGCCTGCCTGCTCGAAATGGTAGGCAGCCTTGGGCGCCGCCTGCAGCAGGTTGTGCTGGTTGACGGCAATCATTGCTTCAGCTGTGCGCCGGTGCAACGATTTGCGCCGATAGGGCGAAAGCGATTCGTACACTGTTTCGGCCACAACCGCATGGTCGAACTCAAACAGCAGTCCGCCTTGTTCCTTGCTGACGCGGAAAATATGGTGCCGTTCGATAAGTTCGCGATCAACGAGCATATCCACTTCGGCTTCGGAGAGCCCGGTGACGCGGGGAATCGCCTCGATCTCGAATGAACTGCCCTGTACGCTGGCCGCTTCAACAATGGCCCGTGCCTCATTGGGCAGGCGCTGGATGCGTTCATCGATAATCGCCCGCATCCGGTTCGGGAGTTCCGTGGCGACTTTGGAGCTATCCAGCATCCAGGAGTGGTTCTCGTTGGGCGTGAGCGCGCCTGTTTCGACCAGGCGCAGGACCAGCTCGGTGGTAAAGAGGGGATGCCCCAGGGTGCGGTGGTGAAGCAGGTCGATAAGTTCCTGGCGATCATCAGGAGGCAGATGGAAGGAATCGACCAGGCCGGTAACAAACTGCAGGCCGTGGTCTTCATCCAGCGACGACTCCAGATTGAGCACCACCCCATCCAGCTGCCGGCCCATTTCGTTAATCACGTGCAGCATGGGGTGCCGGCCACCGGGCACAATCAGGTCGGAGGCTCGGTAGGTGGCAATAACCATAAGCGGCAGGTCGGTTTGCAGGCGAATCTGGCGCTGCAGGTGCAGCAGCAGGCTACAGGAGCTCTCGTCGGCCCAGTGAAGGTCTTCCAGGATGACCAGCGTTGGCATCACCTTGGCAACCCCCGAGAGGAGCGACATGAACTGATCGTACCGGCCCAGGGTGTTGGTGGGCGACCATGATTCGCGTATGCGTTTGAATTCGCCCAGTCGCTCGGGTGCGTGGGTGGCGAGCCATTCCTGCAGATCCTGCAAGTCGATCAACACACCGCCAAGTTTGTTTACTGCGCCCATCAACAGGTTGGCGAAGTACCCGGACGAGGGATCGTACTCGCTGTTCTCAATGCTCGCGCGAATGGCGTAGCTCATGGCCCGTCGCCAGGGCAGGTATGGTTCAACATTCGCCGCACCGCTCGAGCAGTCTCCCGCCGCAATCAGGTAGGCCGGCGTATGTTGCCGCACACTGGTGGCGAACTCCTCGACCAGGCGCGTTTTGCCGACACCTGCGGTACCTTCTATCAACCGGATCTGCGGCTGCCCGGTTTGGGCAATTTCCCATGATTCCTGGAGCGCATCCCAGATAGCCTCCCGTCCACCATGAACGTAGGGAATCTGGAAGCCCTTCTCAGAGGGATGAACCACGGGCTTTTCACGGCGGTGTGTCGCCTCGGCAGCGCGCAGCATGACAAGGCCCCGCTCGGTGGCGGGGTCGATTCCCAACGCGAGCATGAGCACGCGCACGGTTTCGGGGCGTGGACGTACAAATTCGCTGGCACTGGCCCGGGCGGCCTCGATATTTGCGATTGCCCGGTCGCTTACCTTCCCGAGTTCGGCCGCGACAGGATCGGTAGCAAATCGTTCTGCGATCCGGGCGGCCAGTTCAGCCTGAGAAATCCCTTGCGCCAATCGCTCCTCGCGCAGAATTGCGCCAAAAGGTGATCGCATGCGTTCAGTCATGTTGTACTCGCTCCAGAGCATCCAGGTAGAAATTGCGAGCGAACATGGTTCAGTCCGGTGAGCGGTGACATGGTGGGGATCCTACCCGAAGGGTTCCCTACAGCGGGAGCAACACATTCCGATCGTCTCTCCAGGAACGGATTTGAATCAGGGCACGTGTGACCAACCTTGCGACCTGCGCAGTTGCAGCAGCATATCTTACACGCCGGATGAGTCCCATCTCACTTTAGGTTAACGCTTCGAGGATAGCACAAGTTGTCATATTTTCCGCCTCGATCAACATGAAGTGCCCGGCATTGGGGATACGAATGATGTGCACGCCTGCCAGCTCAAGTTCCGACGTATCGGCTTCGGTGTGTTCGCCCACCAGCATGGTGACCGGCATGGGTAACCCGCGGAGTAACATTTCCGCGCTTGTTGCTGCAGTGTCGATGAGCGAACGTGCTGCACGGTGCATGGCTACCGGGTCGGCACGGTGGAGCGGCTCCAGGAACGCGGCCGCGGCAAGGTCGCCACGGTGCGCCTGCAACGACGTAGCGCGGACCAGCATGCCATAGCGCCTGGCCACAAACGTCTCCTCGGTCACATTGGCGATACCTGACGCCAGGATGCTGCGGGTCGGGTCAAGCAAGGGCTCGGCTACCGCGAGGCCCGAGACCATGTGCGGATACCGGTGAGCCAGGTGCAGCGCGATATTGCCTCCCATGCTGTGCCCGAAAACCGCAGTTGATCTGATACCAAGGAATTCCAGCAGGGTCACGACATCGTCGGCATACCGGGCAACGGTGGCGGAGTGGCCCGTGGTAAAGCGCGCTTCGCCAAACCCGGGCAGGTCGATGAAGAGCAGGGGAGTGCCAGCCAACGGGCCGGTGACCATACGGGGCGGAAAGGTATGGATGGCGGAATCACCCAGGCCGTGCAGCATGACCACGGGAGTGGTGGTGGGCTCATGGCTCCACATCCAGGCGATTGCACCGCCCTGAAGTTCGAGGTGGTGCACCGATCGTTCATGCATCCGTAGTCCCCCTAACGCAGAACCCCGGGCGAAAGGTATCGCCCGGGGTTCTGAACTGTGTGCGTCTGATGTCCTAGAGGCGGACAGCACCGTACCAACGCGGACCATAGTAACTGGAGTTCAGGTCGCTGATCACCACACCGGTTTCCTCGTTCTGCGCGTGGATGAACTGGCCGTTGCCAATGTACAGGCCCACGTGCGAGAGGCCAGCCGTGTAGGTGTTCTGGAAGAAGACCAGGTCACCAGGTTGCAGGTTGGCCTTGGACACCGGGGTGCCCGCGGATACCTGTGTCCATGTGCCCCAACCAATGTTCTTGCCCGTCACGTTCAGCACCACCCAGTAGGTGAAGCCGGAGCAATCGAAGCTGGCCGGTCCGTGGGTTGCCCACACGTACGGGTAGCCCTTGTAGCGCATGGCGTAGTTCACCAGGGCGCTGCCGGTCGGCGACGACGTTACCGGTGCCGGTGCTGGCGCCGGGGCTGGTGCCGGACTGGTTGGGCTACCGGAACCACCGCGCTCGCTCAGCGCTTCGGAGGTCTTCAGCAGGTAATTGACGTGAATGTAGCCTGTCAGGCCATCGTAGTTCACCGGGTAGTAGCTGTTGGTCACTGCACCCGTGCTCTTCACGACGGTACCGGCCGGGACGACTGTGGAGACGCTCGACGACAGGCTGGCGCTGTAGCGCAGGTTTACCGCGTCCGTCGTGCGCAGGTGGGTGCCAACCGGCACACTGCCCGAACCGGTGCTCGGGGCCGGAGCGGTTGGCTTCGGTGCCGTCGGGGCGGATGCTGTGCCACCAGTGACGAACTCGCTGGAGACAAAGCCGTTGGTGCCACCGCAGATTACGGCGGTCCATCCGCTCACCGAGCCGCTGCGGGTCTTCACCGTCTGGCCGAGGGCCAGGGTGGTGATGATGCTGTGGCTGGTACCTGCGCCGCTGCGGCAGTTCAGGCCCTGGCCGCCCGTGTTGGCGACCGTGACACTGCCCGTGGCAGTACCAGTTCCGGTGCTGGGTGCAGGTGTGCTGGTGCCGCTACCGGCAGTCACGCTCAGGTAATCGCCGTGGGCAAAGCCCGCCTTGCCACCGCAGGTGACCGGGATCCAGGCACCCTGGGCTGCTCCGCGAACCGCCACGGTGGAACCATGGCTCAGCACGGTGATGACGCCGTAGCTGGTGCCTGCGCCACTGCGGCAGTACAGGCCGTCGCCGCCGGTGTTGACCCGGGCAGTGCCCGTGGTGGCGGTACTTGTACCAGGGGTGCTGGTGGAACCGGCTGCAGGCTCGATCCAGGTGGTGGAAACAAAGCCGTTCTTGCCGGCGCAGGTTACCGGGGTCCAGCCGTTGCTGGCAGCACCACGGGTAACGAGGCTGGTGCCATCGAACACGGTGGTAATAACGGGGTAGTTCAGGCCAGCGCCGGTGCGGCAGTTCAGGCCGTTACCGGTTCCGGTAACCACCACGTTCATGCGGGCAGCCCGGATTTCTTCGTCGCCAGCGCCGCCGCTCCACAGGTAATTCACATCAGCGAAGCCCTGCAGGCCGCCGCAATCGATACCGAGGTAACCGTTCACGGGCTCGGCAGATACCAGCACCTTGGTTCCTTCGGCCAGCGTCATGAGGACCGGGGCCGAGGGGCTGGGCTGCGTGCGGCACAGCAGGCCACTTGTTGTGCCCGTTACCGTGGCCGAGCCGATCATCTGCTTGGCATCGAACGCTTTGGCGGTGGATGCGATGGGAGCAGGTGTGGATACCTGGGTCGGCACAGCCGTCGCCGTTACGGTCGGGGCTGTTGCCTTCGCAGGCGCTTCCGTAGCTACCGCTGTTGGCACAACTGTGGTTGTGGCTACAGGAGTGGTGGCGGATGCCTTTTCGGGTGCTGTAGCGGCCGGAGACGCTACAACCGTTTCAGTGATGACTTCGGCGGTCGCAGGTGCCTGGACGGAAACGCGCTCGCTGTTGGGCGCGACGACCTCGGCCACGACTTCCGTCTCAACCGGAACGACCTCTGTCGGCTCCTCGGTGACGACTTCCGTCTCTACCGGGACAACCTCGGTGGGTTCTTCGGTCACGACTTCAGTCTCAACCGGAACGACTTCCGTCGGTTCCTCGGTGACGACTTCGGTCTCGACCGGGACGACTTCTGTCGGTTCCTCGGTGACGACTTCGGTCTCAACCGGGATGACTTCCGTCGGCTCTTCGGTAACGATTTCGGTCTCAACCGGGACGACCTCCGTCGGTACCTCAGTAACGATCTCGGTCTCAACCGGAATGACTTCCGTCGGCTCTTCGGTGACGATTTCGGTCTCGACCGGGACAACCTCAGTTGGGACCTCGGTTTCCACCCAGATCACTTCCTCGGTCGGTTCCTCCACCACTGCTTCAGATTCGAGCGCAACAAAGGCCCCGTCGACATAGGCGCCGGCGCCATTGAAATTCACGCGAACATAGTTGTTCTCGCCAACCCATTCGCGCTCGCCGGTTACGTCCAGGGTGCTTCCAACCTGTGCATAGCCAAGCAGCTCGCCATCAATGGCGGTACGCACTGCCAGGCCCTCAACCGGCAGGGCCAGGTTGGGGTCCACAACGGTTGCAATGTCTGTTGGCTCAAGCCAGGGGAGGGTTGCTACCGGTGCCCCGGTTTCAGGGGCTTCTTCCACATCAGCGCCGGTTTCTTCGGCAGCTGTGTCGGTGGTTACTTTCTCGAGCAGGGACGTGGAAACCCAGCCGGGGCCGTAACCTTCGGCAGCCACATACACCCAAACGCCCGTGTCGTTGTAGACCGGTGCTTCCATTACCCAAACTGTGGAGCCTTGAGGGAGTTCTGCGGCGATGGTGCTGTCATCAAGCACAGCCGTATCGGTGCGAAGGTACGCTCCGGTGCCATCCGGATTATTTACAACTGCGGTGTCACCGGCGACCAGGTCGGTACTGGCGACTGCCACAATGGGCGCAAGCAGGCCTGCAACAAGCAGTGCAGCCATGCTGAGCATGAGCACGCTATACGCGCGCCGAATGAGAAGCGTGGACAAGACCCCTTCCCCCTCCTTTTTCTAACCTGGGCTGATCAGCCAATCAGCCGTTGTGCGGGAGCTCGGATCGTGGCACAGCACATGCGGTATGTGCGGTACGAAACCTAACTGGCAGGGGCCGTCCCCCCTGTTTTGTTCCCGATAACGCAAAGGCGTTATCGCCCTGGTCGAATACGGTTGCAGGTCTGTACAGAAGCCAACTGCACGTCCCATATCACTGTGAGGCCACTCGGCCTTCACCCGATCCTGGTTGGTATGGCACCGCCTGTTTGATGCTCAACTCGGTGGGTCGAAACATCGTTGGTCGCCGCGGTTATATGCTGCCGCGTGTCGGTCGACGTCCCAAATACCAGTGCGGTGCTACCAGGACAGACTGACCGTAGCAAACCCCACAATTGGATGTCAAGCACCGAAACCTGTGGCCGAACAGGCCAATTTGTGGGGATTTTCGGAGCAAATTGACCGCCGAACCGTGCCAGGAAGGCACCTCTTGTCACGAGCGAACGGTCTCTCCGCAAAAGCGTGCCCAAAAGTCCAAAACGTAACCTGATAGCCGGAAGGCAAGAGCGGAAAATGCCGTACCAACAGCACATTTGCCTTGAGACGTTAACTGATTGTGACGTACGGACACTATTATCATCGGTACCCGGCGAGTCCATTTAGACCCCTTTCCGGGTCCATTTGGGTCACTCTTATTTGACGTTTCGCGGGCAAGAGAAAAGTAGTGCATGAGTGCACTACTTTTCTTCGATTTTCGGATTTTGTTGGATTATGCGGCCGCCTTCGGTCAGCCGGTGCCGCCTTCTGACCGGCGACGGCGGATGCGTGTACCGAGGCCGACGCGGGCTTCTCCTTCGGCATCGCGGCGCTGCGCGGTGGCCAGGTCGAGTTCCTCCTGCACCTGTTCCAGGCGCACGCGAACACGCTGTTCATGCAGGTACCAGATGTCGCGGTGGAGGGCAGCATCCTGCTGTTTCAGTTCCTCGATCTGGCTGTTAAGTTCCGAAATCTTGTAGCCCGTTTCGCGGTTGGTGTCGTTCGTTTCTTCCAGTCGCTCATTCAGCCGTTCGATGCGTTCTTCCAACGTATGGCGAAGCTGGTCGAAGCGGGCATCGGTTTCCTGTCGCTGCTCCTCGATCATGTCGACGAGCTGGTCGTACCGCTCGTCGCCGATCAACTGCAGTTTCCCCAGGTCGGCGCGGATCGCCTGCTCACCGGTGCGCAGTTCGTCCAGTGATGGGTCAATGTGCACGAGGCTGCGGCGGGTGTCATCAATGGTCTCGGCAGTGTGGGCGATATCCGCACGGATTTCATCCAGGCGGGCGTTGAAGCCCTCCACCATATCTGCCACACCCTGCACGCGCCGGCGGGAATCCTGATCGACGATTTTGGTGGCGTCGTCGGTGCGCAGGATATCGCGGCGAAGTTCATCTACTTCGCCCCGAACCACATCGATAGCATCGCGCAGGCTGTGGGCGATTGCGCTGGTTCGATCGGTTTGAGCCGAGATGCTTTCGATGCTGGTGCCGATTTCAGCGAATCGTTCCTTGTTCTGGGTGGAATCATCGACCTTGCGGCGGTTCTGCTCCAGCAGGTCGGTCACGTGCGACTGCAGCGACCTCACCGGGCGGGTGGCATCGTCCAGGCGTTCTTCCAGTTCTTCAATAAACTGGCGGGTTCGATTTTCGTTGAGTGCGGCCGCCTGGGCTGCCTGGCGAGCTTCGTTGGTGGATTGCTCCAGCAGTTGGTGCAACCGGGCGATCTCGGCTTCCTGTTGCTTCAGGATGGCCTGGGCGTCGGTGCGATCGTCCATGAGCTCGCGCATGGTCTGTCGCATATCTTCGAGGTCTGCCAGCAGCGCGTGGAACTGTGCCTCGTCGCGCTTGCGATCGTCCTGCTCGCGATAGCTCTGGGGGCGGGCCACAGAGACTTCGGGAGTGTAATCGTCTTCAAACTCCTGGTAGATCTGGTCCGCATCGAGGTCGGGCAGGGTGATGTTGTCACCCTGGGCGGCAAGGGCTGCGCGCTGGCGCTCCTGGGCGATGCGGCGGCGCTCGGCTTGTTCAGCGGCAATGCGCTCGCGTTCTTCCTGGCGCCTGTTAGGTTGCCGGTTCCTGCCTTGTCCAAAGATGTTTCTGGCCATAGATGCCTCATGATGTCGCACGCGGAGAGGCTGTACGAGCACCTGGATTGTCGATGCGGGAAGTCGTGTCGTGCCCTGGCTAAGCGGATCCCCATCACGCCACGTGCAAACAAGGATACGAAAAACGCCGCAACGCTGCGAGGGGTGGCCCGCGGGCCACCCCTCTGGAACGTGAAATCATTTATATGGAAGAAGCAGTACCGGCGTATCAGGCCCCCGGGCGACGAATGCGCGCAACGGCGCCATTATCGCCATGCGCGCGGCTGCGGGTTACACCCGGGCGTTGCGCGGGCAGGTTCTCGCTCAACCGGCCAGAGGACCTGCGGAACGGCGTCACGTTGGCTGGGCGTTCCTGGTGTGCCGGGATACGTGCAAGGTTGTCCGAATCGGCAACCTGCACCTGCGTGCTGCGGAGGCTGGTCGGGCCGATGGCACCATAGGCAAGCGCACCCAGCACCGGCACACAAAGGATGATAAGCGCCCAGGAGGTGTGGCTGTTTCCGCGCACGCGGGGGCGATGCAGAAGGTCTGCCAGGGCGCTCCACGCCAGCGTGTATTGCATTGTCGCGAACAGTACGATGAGTACCGCCAGCGTCCACGATTGCCATGTCATGGCAGGATCCCCTTACTCACCCGAGGTCGTATCGGGTGGCATGTTTCCATTCTAGAGGTGAAATCGCGCCAGTGCGATTGTACGTACGGCTTTCGCAATAATCAGGCCACAACGCGTTGCAGGAAATTGCTGGCAACAAAGCCCTTCTGGCCTGTACTGTCCACCGTTACCGGGTACCAGGTGAGGCCATCGGCTTCAACCGCCGGGCCGGTAACGGTAAGGGTGCTGCTGCCATCCAGTTCGGTGACGATGGTGGCCGTCGTCGAAGGTTCTGCGCGCAGGTTGAGCGGGGTCTGGGTGATTTCCACCACATCCCCCTCTTTCAGGCCGGTTACCGGCTCGGGCGTTGGTTCCGGTGCAGCACCGCCGAAGGTGAAATAACGTGCCTCGCCCGAAACGCTGTTGTTCTGTACCCGAATCAGCTGCAATGTGGACCACGCCTGAGTCTCAATCATTTGCCACCCCTCGATGCTGGCACCCGGGAGCAGTTCACGCGACACGCTTGGTTCCGGTGCCGAGAGGGTAAGCAGGTGGTCCCATGGCTCCCCATTTGCATCGGTGAGCCGCAACGCCACAAAGCTAAAGAACCGGGGCCCACTGGCCACATTGCGCACGCTCAGCAGGAACGCGTGCCAGTTGCCGGTATCACCAGCACCCAGGGCCCGTACGCCGGTCGGGGCCATATCGAACGCTTCCTGTCCGCTGGTATGGCGTTGGATGGTGACATCGAAATCGCCTGCCCGTACGGTCTCGCCGATCGCGGCCGGCGAGGCGGGATCCATGCCGAGGGTGCTGGCTTCTCCGGCCGCCTCAAACGTCGGCATCGTGGCGCCAGGGGTGAGGGCGAACCAGGCGTCGGCCCAATTGCCGCCCAGGAACGGGCTGCTAAACCGCAGCAGCGCGTTGGACTGGTCGCCGATCCAGAACGGCACCGCGCCTTCCAGGGTGGCACCCGGCTCCACCTGCCCTTGCAGCAGTGGATCGGGGCCGTCGGTGATGGGTGGGGCATACAGGATGCCCTCAGCCCCGCACGCAGCGAAATCGCTCACATTTATCACCTGTGCAGAACTCGATGTGTTGGTGGCCGCAAGCCAGGCGATGGCCCACTGAAGGTTCAGCGGGCCATCACCATTGGCTGCGTTCGCAGCGGTCATCGTGTTCAGCGCATCATCACCGAGCTCTGCGCGTTGGAGCGTCAGGCTCCAGGGTCCGGCGGTAACCGCCTCGCCGGCAGGATGGATGGTGGGATTGAACACGGCCGCAGGTTGCATGCACTCGTCCTCTACACAGGAAGCGGTTTTTCAACATCGCCAAGTGTAGTGTGGTTTGCGGCATGTGGCACGCTACGGAATCTGGAACGTAACATCCACCGCTACCGTCACTGTCACTTCCGCTGGCAACCGGGGATCAAACCCGGCGGCCATGTACATGGTATCGACTGGCTTCATGGTGAACCCGGTGGTGCAGCTGTTGGGCTGGTAGACACCCATGCTCATGGGCATGGTGTCCTTGCTGGCAATCGCATCGCCGACGGACATCTCCATCGCTGCGGCCTGGTCTTCGGCTTCCGCACGGGCATCGGCTACGGCGTTGGCCCGGGCCTGCTGGCGTACCGGCCGGCAATCTTCCACGGAATACATGACGCCAAACTGGTTCACGAAAATGCCCTCGTTACTGGCGGCTTCACGCACCACAGAGAGGAGGTCCGACAGGCCCTCAACGGTTGGATCCTGGATGGTGACCACCAGCATGACGGGTTGCGGCATGGGGGCCGGGCCCCAATCGCCGGTGAACGGTGTCTGCGATACCTCAATGGCGTCAGATGGAACCCCATGGGCCACCATGGCATCCACTACCGCGGTGTGGTTGATCGCCGTGGGCGTTGCCTCGGGGTTCGGCATACCGGTAGCGGGATCGTACATCATGCTGCCATCGGTGCCGAGGGTGATCACGACCATTGCCTGTTCGGCCGGCACACTGGCCGAGCCCTCGCCGGTAACCGTGATTGTGCCGGTAGCCGGGGCTACCGGTGTTTGCGCTGCAGAGAGCGCCGGCATTAACGTAAGCATCAAACTGAGCAGTGCGACGACGAAAACTGGACGACGTGTTTTCACGATGATCTCCCTTCGTTCGTTGTTCCCATTCCTGATGGTGAAACGCCTGACGATGTATTCCGTTTCGCTGTGCCCTTTATCATGCCACAGCGGGTATTCCCCTTTTGTCAGGGCTTTGCGATAATGGCGCGAATATCCGTTCCCAATACACGAGAGGCAAGCATGACCGTGAACTACGATCAACTGACGGCAGAGCGTATGGCTGGCACCCTGGGTGCAAAGTGGACGATGTACCCCGATTGTATTGGCGCCTTTGTGGCGGAGATGGATTACGGCACTGCCCCGGTAGTGAAGGAAGCGGTGGCCAAGGCCGTAGATGCTGGCTACTTCGGATACCTTCCGAAATACCTGGATGCAGAACTCTCCGAAGCAACCGCCGGGTGGTACCAACGCCAGACTGACTGGAATGTCACGCCCGAGATGGTGCATTCCATGCCCGACGTGCTTACCGGGCTAAGCATTGCCCTTACGCATTACGCTCCCAAAGGCGGCAAGGTGGTGCTGCCGACGCCTGCCTACATGCCGTTCCTCTTCATCCCCGGCATCCTGGGCCGGGAGATCATCCAGGTACCGATGCACGAAACCGCGAACGGCTGGGAATACGATTACGACGGTATCGAGCAGGCCTTCCGCGATGGCGGCGAGGTGCTGATCGTGTGCAACCCCTACAACCCGATCGGCAAGGTAAGCAGCCGTGAGGAAATGGAAAAACTCGGCGAGATTGTCGACCGCTATGATGGTCGCGTTTTCTCGGATGAGATCCACGCACCGTTGCTGTTCAGCGGCCAGAAGCACGTTCCCTATGCATCGATCAACGAGGTGAACGCCGGCCACACCATTACCGCAATTGCCGCCAGCAAGGCGTGGAACCTGCCTGGCCTCAAATGCGCCCAGCTCGTTATTTCCAACGATGCTGATGCGGAACACTTTGAGAAGAGCGGCGCGATGTGGATGGCGCACGGCGCGTCTGTACTCGGCGTGATCGCCACCATTGCTGCCTACAACGAGGGCCAGCCCTGGTTGGATGATGTGCTCACCTACCTGGAGGGCAACCGCGATGCGCTGGAGGGCCTGGTGGCCAAACACCTGCCGGGAGTGACGTACCGCAAGCCGGAGGGCACCTACCTGGCATGGCTGGATTTCAGCAACACCAATGCGCCCGACGAGATGGATACCTTCTTCCGCGAGGAGGCAAAGGTGGCCATCACGCCCGGATCGGCCTGCGGTGAGGCTGGCAAGCGGAAGGTGCGGTTCAACTTCGCCATGTCCCGCCCGTTGCTGGAAGAAACCATCGAGCGCATGGGCAAGGCGCTTAGCGCGATCCCCGTATAACGGCGCGGAAACACGCAGGGGCAGGCAATCCGCCTGCCCCTGATGTCGTTAAGCGGCCCGTTGCGGTGCGTCACCGCGTTCCAGCACCTGCTGGGTGAGCAGCAAGGCGACGCCAGCCAGCAGGATGATCACCGGAATCACTGCCATGCTGGTACGATCGGCGATCCAGCCGGAAACGGTCGGCATGATGGCAAACATCGCTGTGCTGGCACTGATCTGGTAACCCACGGCGTGGGTACTGATGGCCTTGCCGAAGCGGATGCCGGTGATACTCATCGCCGCCGGGAACAGGCTGGCCACCGCCAGGCCAAGCAGCGCGATTCCGAGCCAGGAGAGAGGCAGCCACGCGGGGATCATCATCGCGGCAGCCGCGACAATCAGGTACGTGCTCACGCGCTGCACGCGGAACGGCGTTGCCCGGGGCCAAAATACCGGCACGAGCACACGGGCGGCTGTTAATCCCACCCAGTACACCCCGGCGCCGATGCTCGCCTGGCTTTCGGACACGCCGAAACGTTGCAGCAGCAACGACGCAATCCACAGGCTGGCAACGCTCTCGCATACGGCTCCCAAGGCGAACATCACCATGCTCAGGCGCACCCGGGGCATGCGCAACACCTGCCTGCCGGAGAGCGTGGGTTCCAGTTCACCGCTCGCGGTGGCACGCGCATCGGCCTGCCAGTGGGAGTGGGTGAGCACAAAGACTGCAGCCATGATCCACAACGCCATGGCAATGGTGGCATAGCCCCAACGCCAGCTGTGCCCCAGCGAGAACACGATGGCCATGATAAACGGGCCGATAAGTGCCCCGATGCCATAGAACGCATGCAGCCAGCTCATGTACCGGGTGGGCAGGCGCTCGGCCGCGAACAGATTGAGAGCAGCATCAATGGCACCGCTGCCAACCGAAATCAACATCACCGCCGGAACGATTGCCCAAAACGAGGGGGCGCTGGCATAAACCGTGAGCCCGATTGCCACCAGGATGGTGCTCAGGCTGAGGAGCCGGGCCACGCCGAGCCGCCGCAACAGGGTGCCCAGGGTGGCGCTGCTGGCGATATACACCAATGCTCCGGGGATATTCAGGTATCCCACTGCGGCATTGCCCATGGAGAATTCACGGCGTATTGCCGGCCAGGCGGTGCCGAAAATGGCATCGGGCAGACCGATGCTGACGAATGCCGCGAATACCAGCACGACGAGCACAGTGGAGGTGGTGCGTTGCTGCGTTGCCACCTAGTGAATCGTGTCGGCGAAGCCGGTACGGCGGCGCAGTTGTTGTTCGAGCAGCACCACCACGATTGCCACTACGGTAATCGTGATCGGGATCGCGACAAGGTCTGTAGCTTCCGCGATCAAGCCGGCAATGCCGGGGATAATCGCGACGGCAGCGGTCGCCGCGCTCACCTGGAAGCCGATGGTGTGAATCGCCACCTCCCGGCCATAGCGGTGCGGGGTAAGCGTCATCAGGTTCGGGAACATGGGTGCGTTGCCAAGGCCAAACAGCACCACGCCGATTTTCATCGTCCAGGCACTATCCGGAATCAGGAGCAGGGCAGCCACCAGCATGGTGATTGCTCCACCCTGGATGACCCGGGCGGTGGGGACTTTCGCGAACACGACCGGGATCACGATCCGGCCCAGCGCCACCGCGCCCCAATAGAGACCGGCCCAAACACCAGCGGACGCGGCGGATTCGCCAAATCGCTCGATAAGCAGGGTTGCGGTCCACACGCCAACCGAGGCTTCAATGCCCACCATGGCGAAAAAGAGGCCGATTTGCAGCCACACCAGCGGCATGCGCAGCACGCGGCGGGCGGGAATGCGCGAGTGTTCATCGTGTGGCTGTACATCTTCCCAGCTATGCATGCGCAGCACAAAGATCACCGCCAGGATCATGGTCACCATCGCGACAATGGCATATCCCCACCGCCAGGAGGCACCGGCATCAAGGGTGCCGGCCATGATGAACGGCCCGATCATCGCGCCGATACCGAAGAACGCATGCAGCCAGTTCATCACCTTGTTGCTGTACATCTCGGCGGCGTAGAAGTTGAGCCCGGCATCCACCGCGCCACTGCCAAATCCCACACACACCGCGATAAACGGCAGTACCCAGAATCCCGGCGCGAGGGCGTAGCCGCTGAGGCCGATTGCCACCAGCAACGTGCTAATCGCCAGCGTTTTGCCAACGCCAAGCCGGGCCAGAATCGTGCCGGCAGCAGCCCCGGAACTGAAATAGCCGATGGAGTTGAAGAGAAGGACAATGCCGATATCTGCCCGGTTGCGGCCAAACTCCAGGCGGATCTCCGGCCAGGCCACGCCCAGCACAGCATCAGGAAAACCGATGCTGATAAAGGCACAGAAGACGATGAACAGCATCAGGCGGGATTGCGTTGAGCGACGTGGCATTTAGGGGGATTCCAGTTCCTGTCGAGATGAGGCCCAATCAAAAAACCGGGTCTCACCGGTACATGTACGTACTATTTCCGTTGCCTTGTTGCCGAGTGCGACAACACTGTCGGCTGCAAACGCATCCCCAACCGACGCACCAATACCAGGCCAGCGCTTGTCGAGATCCTGAAAGACGTCTTTCTCGCGCGGTATCCAGACCCGGTTCAGCATGTAATGGTGGCGTAGTGCCTTGTCGATAGCGTCGTACAGCAGCCATCGGGCACGGTCCGCATCAATGGTAACGATATCGATGCCGTCTTCAAGCGTGGAAACGGCAGTGTAGCGCAATGCGACCAGGACCTCTTCCGAAACCTGGGGCCCGGCATCGACGTAGCGTTGGGCGGTGCGTTGCAGCTCCTGCATGCGATCACCCTGGTCCCGCCAGATCACGCCCCGGGCGAGGAAGTGCGCGGCAGGAGAGCGGCCGCTCGCCGCTTCCGACTCGAGCGTGTGCAGCCACCACGTCTGCGAGTTGATGAAGCACTCCACCGGCACGCCATCTACCACTCGCTGCACGCGTTGCCGCCACGGCTGGTCGTGCAGGATTGCGACATCAAGGTCGCTACTGGCTGCCGCGTTGCCGTGAACAACCGAACCGGTGAGCAGGATGCCCACCGGTTCGGTCTCGGTTTCGATTTCCGCCAGCACCGTTTCCAGCGCATGGAGGTACCGATCCGGGATATCCATGGTTATGCCAGCGTCGCGTTCGGGATCGGCAGGTCGCGGCCGATCGCTTCGGCGACGGTCTTGATCTTGGGGGTGAGGCGGGCGAACTGGTCGAAGTTGAGGCTCTGGGCACCGTCGCTCATCGCCTGGTCCGGCTCCGGGTGCACTTCCAGGATGACGCCATCGGCACCGGCGGCAATGCCAGCCAGCGAGAGGGCATCAACGAACTTGCGCTTGCCGGCAGCATGCGACGGATCGACGATCACCGGCAGGTGGCTCATGCTCTGCAGTACCGGTACCGCCGAGACATCGAAGGTGTTGCGGGTGGCGGTTTCGAAGGTGCGGATGCCGCGCTCGCACAGCATCACATCGGGGTTGCCCTGGGCCATCACGTACTCGGCGGCTAACAGCCACTCCTCGATCAGCATCGAGAGGCCCCGCTTGAGCATGACCGGCTTCATCGCCTTGCCGACCTCTTCCAGCAGCAGGTA
>JBHWTK010000003.1:0-40295 GCA_043427975.1 Chloroflexia bacterium
TCAACGTTCAGACAAACCGCTACCGCACAGGAAGCAACCCCCGGCACCGGGCCGTCCATCACAGCTTCACCAGCCGCTGACTGTGCCGGACAGGAAGAGGTGGCGCGAAACCTTGAATCGTTCGATCGGTTGGATTTCGAAGGCTGGAACGGACAGAACTGGGAACTCTTCACTCAACTACACACCGAAGACGTTCACGTGGAAGGCTTCGGAACAAATACCGATGGGATCGATGTCCACGTCGAATGGGCAAAGGAGTTCATCGCTGCAAATCCGGATACCTACATCATCCAGGACCGTCCAATCAGAATCGGCGCCGGCGACTGGACAGCGGTAACAGGCGTTCTCGTGGACGGCACGATCATGGCGACGTTCGCCCGCTGGGTTGATGGCCAGATCGCTGAGGAATACCTCTTCACGCTCTAGGCGAAGCGACTATACCGGAGCGCCAGACACTCGTTCCGCGCTTCTGCCTCGGAAGAACAGACGGTTAAACGCGCACAACGCGAGCCATGAAAGGACGCATATGAACATTGCCATCATTGGGGCCGGAAATGTCGGACGCGCCCTCGCCACTGCCGCTTCCCGCGGTGGGCATACCGTCACTATTGCTGATCGAGACCCTCAGGAAGCCCAGTCATTCGCCCGGTCCATTGGCGTCAAAGGCGCAGCTTCCAACGCCGATGCTGTATCGGGTGCTGAGACCGTGATTCCAGCCGTTCCCTTCGACGCGATTCAGGCGATCGCGAACGACCTGGAGACTGCTCTCGAGGGCAAAATCTTCGTCGACGTTACGAATCGCTTTGACCCTCTCCACCTCGACGGAAAATCGAACGCCGAGCTAATCCAGGAGATGATACCGGGGACGAAGGTGGTGAAAGCGTTCAACACCCTGCTCGCCGCCCGACAGTCTGACCCGGTGATCGACGATATCCAGTTGGACGGGTTCGTGGCGGCCGATGATGCGGATGCATAACAGCAGGTGCTGGAGCTGGTCAGGTCAATGGGGTTCCGTCCGATTGATGCGGGTCCACTCGCAATGGCGCGGGCACTGGAAGGGATGGCACTGCCCAACATCTCGTTGAACATGACAAACAGTTGGCCGTGGCAAACAGGATGGAAACTCCTGGGTCCAACAAGCTAGGTGACTGAACGGACGGACTGCACCCCAGCTGCAGTCACTACAGGCAGACAGAGGGCCGGTATGAACCAGCCCTCTGTTAGTTTCGCGCAACCACAGCCGGGCCGGGTCGATGATCCGCACCTCCTCCCGGCTACTTCGGACCCTCTTTCATTGTTGATAGTACGGTCATCTTCAGAGGTTACTCGAATAACCTGAAC
This sequence comes from Chloroflexia bacterium, assembly GCA_043427975.1. GTDB lineage: Bacteria > Chloroflexota > Chloroflexia > Thermomicrobiales > UBA6265 > UBA6265. The sequence continues at coordinate 1,342 of JBHWTK010000003.1, forward strand.
CGATATGATCTCATTGCCGTGTATACAAACAGTTGACATCACGCTCCCGGCTCCGTATAGTGGGCTAGTTCTCCATCACAATTCGGCTGTTTGACATATCTTCATATCAGGGGGTGCGGTCATGTCCACATCGTCCGGTCGCTTCGTCGACGCAATACTCACGCGCCGACAGTTCACGCTTGGTGCAGCGCTCGCAGGAGCAGGTTTGGTCCTGCCAATGCGAGATGTCGCTGTGTTTGCCCAGGACCAGGATCTCTCCAGCGTTGATTTGCCGACGCTCGACGTCACTGTGACAGCAGACGCTTTCGAAGGCATTCCTGAATCCCTGGAGGCGGGCCGGTATCTCGTTAACATCACCGTCGCTGAGGATGCAGGAGAGTTTGGAGGTGGCGTTGCATTCATCCAGCCTGCAGGTATGACGGGGGATGAGTTCGTCGAAATGCTTGGTCAGTTGATGGGTCCGCCGGATGAAAGCGGCGTCGGCAGTGCAGCCGCCACTCCGATCGAAGGTGGCGCAGCAGAAGCCAGCCCCGCTGCTGAGGGTGAAGGATCGGGGCTTCCTCCATTCCTCTTCGAATCAGCAATGGCTGGCGGAACCTATGCGCCCCCGGGTCAATCGGCCCGCATTGTGCTCGATCTCACTCCTGGCAGCTGGGTAGCGTGGGGTGACGACCCGGCCGCACAACAGCAACCTGTTGCATTTGACGTAACCGGCGAGATGCCGGCCGATCTCCCGGAGCCTGACTCCACCGCAACTATGACGATGTTCGAATATGACATCCAAATCACGGAGGGTGAACTCAAGGCTGGTTCCTACGTGGTGAAGGTCGACAATGTGGGCGCACAACCTCACTTTATCGGGTGGTTGAAGGCACCCGATGGAACAACGCGAGAACAGATCCAGGAGGTGCTCGATCTGGAGACAGAAGCCATGATGACCGGTACACCACCGGCGTACGGCGACCTTGATCCCAACACCGATTTCGCCGAGGTCGCTTTCACCGGCACGCAGTCGAACGGCACAAGCCAGTGGATCGAAGTAGCCGATGTCCAGGCGGGCACGCAGTTGCTCATCTGCTTCTTCCCGGACATCAGCGACGGCATGCCGCACGCCAACCATGGCATGTTCGCCCTCGTCGAGGCGACGGAGTAGCCCGGCCGCCTGCCCACAAAAGTGACAAAACGGGGAGGCCTGCTGTTGATACAGCAGTCCTCCCAGTGTCACCCCACTCTCCACATCCCCCGGGATCCCAACCCGGGAACACTGGTTCAGGCGATGTTAGCGTTCCACGAATGTGATGTGGCCATCGCTCTCTACGGTTGCGGTTTTCACGTTCCTCACGTCATCAATACCGTTCCGCCGCAACTGATGCTCGAGCTCCTCGACTGTGATCTGCTCTGCGGACATGTTCCGCCGCAGCAACCGGCCATTCTCGACGATCAGTAATGGGGGTTGCGAAACCAGGTGTTCAAGCCCTGGAACGGCAAAGGTCAGTTTGTTGATGACGTAGTTCCAACCCAACAGCGTGAGCACCAGGATCACACCATCGATCAACGTCATGGAGCTGGTGGACATCGCAGTGTGAGCGGCCTCGGCGACAAGGACGACAAGCAGCAGATCCATCATGCCAAGATCCCCGGTCGTGCGACGCGGCAATACCCGGAACAGGGCAAGCAACACGAAGTACACCACGGTACCCCGCACGATGCTTTCCAATGGTGAGATCCCGGGCACAAACATGCCCGCCCAGTCGATATCGAGCCAGTTCATTGTCATTCCCTACGATAACGAGACGATCTCTCCGCTCATATGCATGGTGTATGCCATTCACACTTCAGCGGCATGCGGGCCATAGCCAGCTTGTTACAACCACCCCCGACGGCGAAAAATGAGGTACAGCGCAACGGACATCAGGAGCATCATCCCGATAGCGAATGGATACCCCAATCGCCAGTCGAGTTCCGGCATGTGCTCGAAGTTCATACCGTAGATTCCGCCGATGAGTGTGGGAGCGAACAGGATGGCCGCCCACGAACTGATCCGCTTCACCTCTTCGTTCTGCGCCAGGCTCACAAGCGTGAGGTTGACGTTCAGGATGTTCTGCAGCAGTTGGTAGAAGCCTTCAACCTGCTCATTTGTGCGCACAACGTGGTCCTGCACATCCCGCAGGTAGCGCTGCAATTCCGGATCGGTTCCGTTCCTGGAGAAATCGGACACCAGTGCGGAGATGATGCCAACCAGCGGCTTGGTTGCTCGCTGGAATTCGAGTACTTCGCGCAGCAGTTCGTAAACACGGCGAGATGCGTGTGAGCTACCGGAAAACACCTGGTCCTCTATCTCGTCGATATCGTTTTCCAGCCCGGCCACAACCGGGGCGTAACCATCCACGACCCAGTCGAGTACCGCATAGAGGATCGCCTCGGAACCCCGGCAGAGAAAATCGCTATTCTCCTCAATCCGCGCGCGCACGCCATTCAGGTCCGGCGCACCACTATGCCGCACGGTGACGACAAAGCGGGGCCCGATAAACACGTGCAGTTCCCCGAACTCGATGGTCTCCGGCTCATCCAGGTACCGGGCGGTCTTGAGTACCACGAACAACATGTCGCCATAACGCTCCAGCTTGGATCGCTGGTGGGCCTTGATCGTGTCTTCGATGGCCAGGGTATGGAGCTCAAACTCTGCCGCCACGGAAACCAGGTCGTCCTGGTCCGGCTCGTACAGGTCGATCCAGGCAAGGCCGGAGTGCTCCCTGGCAGCGTCGTATGTCAGTTCCAGCGGCAGCCTGCCGGGCAGCCGTTGGCCATCGACGTAGACGACGTTATCAACCTGCCCCATACTGCCTCTCCTCGTCGCCCATACCGGGCACATGGCGTCATAATGCTGCCTACAATACGTCCTCGCACCCTGCCTCGCCACCGACGGGCAAAGCCGGGAAAGGCCGGGTATAATCAGCGGCCTGTACGGGTACCCGGGATGCCATTCCCGGCGAGGGAAACCGCAACAGCACGGGTACGGGAATTGCAGTAAGCAGCCCGCGAGAGTTCACATGGGCTCGCCCGCCTTGGGCAGCCAGGCCTGCATGCAGGAGACCCGTCGGTGCCACAAAGAAAACCTTCTGCCATTTACCGGCCGTTGGAAGAATCGGGAGGAATCCCCAGGCCGCGGGGGCCGTTTCGGCGTGCCGGGGCATCGGTTGGCAACTGGTTACTCAAGGGGCAAACCCGGGAGGTAGCTGGTCCGCACGAGCAGGAAGGGCACCATCCACGGCACCCGTGGTGGCAGGTTATGTGCCTCACCGGAGTGGATTATTTCTCCACGCTCGGGTACCAGCCCGGCATCGCTGCCCTGGCAGCCGGCGCGCTCTCGCCAATGGCAACCCTGATCCTCGTGCTTGTGACCCTGTTCGGTGCCTTGCCCATGTACAAGCGCGTGGCCGCCGCCAGCCCACACGGCGATGGCTCGATCTCGATGCTGGAACACCTGCTTACCTGGTGGAAAGGCAAACTGCTCGTCCTCGCCCTCATTGGCTTCGTGGCCACCGGATTTGTGATCACGATCACGCTCTCCGCCGCCGATGCCACTGCCCATATCACCGAAAATCCGTATACCAGCTTCCTTCGCGGCTACGAGGTGCCAACCACACTGCTGCTTATCACCCTGCTTGGCGCGGTGTTCCTGAAGGGATTCGGCGAGGCAATCAAGGTTGCCATCGTGCTGGTTGGCGTCTATCTGTCGCTCAACGTGATCGTCATCGCCCGGGCGTTGATCGAGATCGCCAGCCATCCATCTGTCTTTCCTGACTGGCGAACAAGCCTGACAGCCGATTACGGCAACCCTTTCCTGATGGTCGGGGCGGCGATGCTTATGTTCCCGAAGCTGGCGCTGGGACTCTCCGGTTTCGAAACCGGCGTGGTGGTGATGCCACTGGTTCAGGGTGATGAATCCGATACCGAAACCAATCCTGCTGGACGCATCCGTAACACGCACAAGCTGCTGACCACGGCGGCCGCCATCATGAGCGTGTTGCTGCTCTCAAGCAGCCTGGTCACGACCCTCCTCATTCCCCACGAGGAATTTGAGGAAGGCGGCGAGGCGAACGGCCGCGCACTGGCCTATCTCGCCCACGAACTCCTCGGCGATGGCATTGGCACCGTCTACGACCTGAGTACCATCACGATCCTGTGGTTTGCCGGCGCCTCCGCGCTCGCGGGACTCCTCAATATCGTGCCCCGGTATTTGCCGCGTTACGGGATGGCTCCGGACTGGACCCGGGCAACCCGTCCCCTTGTCGTCATCTTTACGCTCACCTGCGCGCTGGTCACGATCCTGTTCCGGGCGGATGTGGATGCGCAGGCCGGCGCGTATGCAACCGGCGTGCTCGCGGTGATCACCTCGGCGACGATTGCAGTGACGCTCCAGGCCCGGCATCGAAAAAACCAGCGCGCAACGTACGGTTTTGGATTGGTTGCACTGATCTTCATTTACACGACGGCGGTCACCATTATTGGGGACCTGAAGGGCCTCCAGATCGCCAGCTTCTTCATTGCAGGCATCGTGGTGGTGTCGCTGATCTCGCGTACCGCACGCTCAACAGAGTTGCGGGTAACAGAGGTGGTTTTCGACCCGCTTGCCGAGGAGATGATCGCCGAGGCCGCGCGCACCGGGACGATCCGGATAATCGCCAACCACCCGGACGAACGAACCCATCGCGAATACTTGCTAAAGGAGCGCGAGGAGCGCGCGGCGAGCCATATTCCCGAGGGCGATGCGGTGCTCTTCCTGGAAGTGACCGTGCGCGATGCCTCGGAGTTCAACCCAGCGCTGGAGGTGCGGGGGTACCGGATCGGCGGATACCGCGTCCTGCGCACCGAAGGTGCAGCAGTTCCCAATGCGATCGCTGCGGTACTCCTGGAAATCCGCGACCGAACCAACAAACAGCCGCACATCTACTTTGGTTGGTCCGAAGGCAATCCGCTTAAGTTCCTCGCCCGCTTTGTGCTGTTTGGTGAGGGCGATGTGGCGCCGGTAACGCACGAAATCCTGCGTAAGGCCGAGCCGTTCGCCCGGCGACGGCCGGCGATTCACGTCGGATAGGTAGCTGCGCTGCCGAAAACGGAAATGCGGCACTCCGGCATGACAACCGGAACGCCGCACGGAATGGACGCTACTGCTCCGCCCAGAGTTGGGCCAGCGTTATGCACACCTCGGTGGCCTTGTTCATATCCTGGACGCTAATCCACTCAAGGGGTCCGTGGATATCCTGCATACCGGTAAAGAGGTTCGGCGTTGGCACGCCCATCTCGGTGAGGCGAGAGCCATCGGTGCCGCCACGCGTAGGGAACGCGAAGGGCTCAATCCCATGGCGGGTGCACGCCTCGCGGGCGAGTTCAACCGGGCGCATGTCGTTCTCCAGCCAGTAGCGCATGTTGCGATATTGGGGCGTAATCTCGCAGCTTACCTGCGCCCGGGGCTCAGTGAGTTGCACGGTTTCACATACCCGTTGCAGCAGTTCACCGGATTCCCGCAGGCCATCCTCCTCGAAATCCCGAATGATGAAATGGAGGTCGACCTCGGCGGCGTTCCCGTTCATGGCGTAGACGTGGATAAATCCCTGCCGGTCACTGGTGGTTTCCGGCGTGCGGGTGACGTGTGGCAGCGTGGAAATCACCTTCGCGGCGAGGTGCAGCGCGTTGACCATCGAGTCCTTGGCGTCGCCCGGGTGGGTTGAGACACCCCGCAACCTAACCACCGCCTTGTCAGCGGAGAAAGTCTCGAACACTACCTCCCCTACCGGTCCGCCATCGAGTGTGTAGGCAATATCGGCGCCGAGATCGGCCGGGAAATCGGCATGGACTCCACGCCCGATTTCCTCATCCGGCGTGAACCCGATACGAATCTTGCCGTGCCTGGCGTCAGCGGACGAAAGCAGGTGCCTTGCCATTTCCATGACAATGGCGACACCGGCCTTGTCATCGGCACCCAGCAGGGTATCTCCGCTGGCGGTGATGATATCGTCGCCGACTTTTGTGGCGAGGTAGGCAGATCCCTTTGGCGAAAGCACCAGGTCGGGGTCGTTCGGGAAGGTGATATCGCTCCCGTCCCAGTTGCGGTGCACCACCGGCTTCACGCCGGTAGCATTGAACCCCGGCGATGTATCGACGTGGGCCAGGAACCCGATGGTGGGAACGTGTTCAAACCCGGACGTGGCCGGGATCGTGGCGGTAACCGCACCGTAAGGCGCTATTGAAACATCCTCTGCGCCGATCTCTTTCAATTCCTCCACAAGCAGGTTCAGCAGGTCATACTGCTTGTCCGTGCTCGGGGTGGTTTCGCTCGATTCATCCGCCTGGGTGTCGATCGCGGTGTAGCGTACCAGCCGATCTTCCAGCGCAGCCGCAAACCTGTTGTCCATATTTCGTGCTCCGTTCGTTCCTCAGGGTCGCATGACGTTCACAGCAAGTATCCACGCCACCACCCGATCAGGACAGACCACCGCGACGCAGGGCAGCGGTAGACACTGCAAGCAACAGTGTTTCGCCCGTATGATGCAAACAGCATGCGGGTGTCGCCATCTTGACGAGTGACTGGCTGGCCGGGAGGGCCGTTGAATGGAGCGTATCTCCAACCTGATGTTGATACTCCTCGTCCTCCTGTCGCTGGCAGGATTTGCACCCATCCCGGCCCATTCACAGGAACCATCTCCCGAACAACAGCTTGCCGAACGGTATTCGCCGGTACCCTACCTCCGTTATCACGAGCGTCGTTGCGGCACTCCACCGGACGAAGGGGAGCCGTATACACCCTTGCCGGTTGACCTGGTGCTGAATAACGATGCCGTGCTCGTTCGCGATAGTGCCAATAACGATGCGGTTGTTGCCGTCGGCCCGAGTGCCCAGGAGCTCGCGACCTTTGGCCCGGCTACCTACCTCGATTTCCCCGGCGATGCCCGCCAGCCGGGCTGTACCTACGAAACCGGAGAGCGTGCCCGCGCTGACGAAGCCGACCTGAAACCATCGGTTTACGCACACATCATTGTCGACGAGGAAAACCGACGCCTCGCATTGCAATACTGGTTCTATTGGTACTTCAACGACTGGAACAACACCCACGAATCCGATTGGGAAGGGATTCAGGTCATGTGGGACGACGTTTCGGGAGTTGAGGAAGCCCTCACCATGTCGCCTGACCGCGTCGGGTACTCGCAGCATGGTAACGGCGAGCTCGCCGACTGGCGCGACGACAAGCTGACGCTTGATAACGGCACCCACCCGCGTGTCTACCCGGCCGCAGGGTCGCACGCCTCGTTCTTTAGCAACGATACGTTCCTCGCCTGGGGCGAGCGCAACTCCGGATTTGGTTGTGATATCGCCACGCCGGCATCCCTCCGGACCCCACTTGAGGTGATCGTGATACCGCATACCATCGACCCCGATGGCGATTTCGCCTGGCTGCTGTACGAGGGGCATTGGGGAGAGCGCCAGCCCGGCGCATTCAATGGTCCCCGTGGGCCAATGCTGAACTCGCGTTGGTCCGATCCCTGGGCGGCCGCTGATACCTGGCGACCGTTCAGCATTGTTGTGCCGGATTCCAATACGCTCGGCCCAACAGCTACCGGGTGGTTTTGCAACATTACGCAAGCCGGAGCGAGGCTCTTGCTGCTCGCCAGCATTAACCCGCTTCTCACCTTGCCCCCGGTCATCCTCATCACAGGAGCGTTCCTCTATTTCGCACGCAAGTCCTGGCCGATCCTCCGGCGGGCAGCGGGCCTGTATCGTGCACACTGGCGGCTCTTCCTCGGAATCGGGCTGGTCTCGCTGCCTATCGGAATCGCATTCAATGTGATCCAACGGCTGCTGGTCGAAAGGCAACCCCTCAAATTCGTCGTTAACTGGCTCAATAACACCGGGGGTGCCGAACTGGCCGCGGTGATGAGTATTGGCGGGCTCCAGCAGCTGGCAATGGTGCTTGTCATCGCGCCGGCAATTGTCTATGCCACCACTCGAGTGCTGGCCGGGCAACCGCTCAACATCCGGCAGGCGTTCCGGGGTGGTGCCGGCCATATCTGGCTCGTCGCGTTCACCCTCCTTGTGTTTGTGGCTGCGCTGGGGCTGATGCTGCTCACTGCTATCGGCTTCCCGATTGCTATTTGGCTGGCAGTGCGCTGGCACTTCTTCCTGCATGCCGTGGTGGTGGACGATGTGGATACACCTGCCGGGGCGTTCCGGCACAGCGCCGGGGTTGTGAAGGGCCGCTGGATCGGCACGTTCTTCGCACTTTCGGTCCTCGATACGCTGGCAGTATTGCCCGGTGTGGTGGTCGGCTTTGGCCTGCTTACCATCGGCCGCACCGCGGTGGGGTTCGCCAACGGTATCAGCAGCCTCCTCTACGCGCTGTTGATCCCTCTTACCGTTATCTGTGTGACGCTGCTCTATATCGAACGACGCGACCAGTCGGCTGCATCGCTGGCGGAGGAACGCCAGGCCGTCCGGCCGGCCACCAGCGCCGCGGGAGTGATGGAAGGAAGAGCCTGATGGCGGACCACCCGAGCCTGCAGGAACCAATCTATGATCGATCGGCGCTCACGCCCGGCATCGCACATTTCGGGCTGGGTAACTTCCACCGATCGCACCAGGCGATGTATATCGACCGGCTCTTGCAGCAAGGCGGCCATGAGGCGTGGGGCATCTGCGGCATTGGCGTGATGCCCGGCGATGCGGCAATGCGCGATGCCCTGGTCGCACAGGATTACCTCTACACCCTTGTGGTGAAATCAGGCGATGGGACGGTCAACGCCAGGCGTATTGGATCCATCTGCGGCTTCCTGTATGCCCCGGACAACCCGGGGGCGGTGCTGGCGCTGTTGGCAGCGCCCTCCACACGCATTGTGTCACTCACCATTACCGAAGGCGGCTACAACATCCATAGCGCGACCGGCGCATTCGACATGGGCAACCCGGCAGTACAGGGTGACTTCGCCGATCCTCATCACCCCACTACCGTATTTGGCTTTATCACCGAGGCCCTGCGCCTGCGCCGAGAGCGCGGCATACCGCCATTTACCGTCATGAGCTGCGATAACCTGCCGGGCAACGGCCACGTCGCCAGGCATGCCATCGTATCGTTCGCCCGCGCAGTCGACCCCGACCTTGCCAGCTGGATCGAGGCCGAGGTTGCCTTCCCCAACTCCATGGTAGATCGAATTACCCCGGTTACCACCGACGCCGATCGAGATTTCGTCCGCTCGGCGTTCGGCGTTGAAGATCGTTGGCCCGTGGTGACTGAACCCTTTACCCAATGGGTACTGGAAGACACATTCCCCAGCGGGCGTCCGGCATTCGAACAGGTTGAAGTCCAGCTGGTCAACGACGTTGTGCCCTACGAATTGATGAAGTTGCGGTTGCTGAATGCCAGCCACCAGGCGATGGCATATATCGGCATGCTGCGCGGGCACACATACGTACACGAGGCGGTGAACGATCCGGAAATCGAACGCCTCCTGCGCGACTACCTTGCCGAGGCTCGCCGCACCCTCCCCTCCGTCCCGGGCATTGACCTCGATGCGTACATCGACACGCTTTTCGAGCGCTTCGCCAACGCAGCAATAGCTGATACCCTGGCCCGGCTCGCGGTTGATGCCTCCGATCGCATTCCGAAGTTCGTGCTGCCTGCTATCCGCGATAACCTCTCCGCTGGCCGACCGGTCACGATGGGCGCAATCGTTGTCGGGAGCTGGGCACACTGGCTTCGGCTTCATGCTCGTGAAGGCCGTGACGCATCAATTCACGACCCGCTCAGGGAGGAATTGCTGCGGCGGGCCGGTGACGAACCCTCTGCCACCTTCATCGCGATGGAACCGGTATTTGGAGATCTCTCTCGCAATAGGGAGTTCATAAAGGAATATGCGCGCGCTTTCGGTCAAATCACCAGCGATTTCTCTATTCCCTAAGCGATCCCTATGCGAAAGATGACCGCGAGAATCTCACTTATTGTCGTTCTGTTACGGTAGGTAAGGTCGCAGGAAACGTCAGGGCTGCATTGCGACACGTTACCCGTGGCACGTTTCTTCCTGTACAACGGATAACGCCACCCTATTCACAATAGTCAGCCTTGTAACGGAAAGGACTACCGTATGAAACCAGGAATAAAGCGTATTGCCGGCACAATCGGGCTTTCAATGGCGCTCGCGCTGGGGGCAGCCCCCGCATTTGCCGATGATGACGATGATCCAACCGCCTACCTCTATTCCGGCACATGTGCCGATCTCGCGAACGCGACGGTTGTCGACGAGATCGATGATCTCGACGACGACAACGATGATCTCACCCATGTCTGGGAACTGATTGGCAACGGCCAGGATCGTCCTGACGGCCTTCTCGGTACGGAAGATGATGTCGACGACGTCGAAAGCGTCCAGGCTGTCGCTGATGGCGAGTATTTCGTGGCTGTCCACCAGGGCGAGGACACATCCTCTGCCGTGCTGGTTTGCGGCGACCTGAGTGGCACGGTCGAAAACGATACGCTTCTCGCTTCGCTGGACGAAGTTGAGGGCAGTGGCTTCGAAGGCCGGGTCCTCGTCCACATGGACATCGACAATGATGACGATGACGATGACGATGATGACCGCGATGACGACGATGTAGAGTTCTCGGTAGGCATGTACCCTGCCGGTTCTGTGGAACCGCTGGCATCGCCAACTCCGGCCGGATAATAGCGCGCACGTGATCGCCACCAGGACAGATCCGGGCACGAGGAACGCACACGATGCACGACGTTCACCTGGATACTGACTTCGGTGGCGATCCCGACGATTTCGCCGCACTTCTCATGCTGCTTGGCATGCCGGAAGTGCGGCTTTCTGGTATCACGACGGTAATTGATGCAACCGGCCACCGCGCCGGGGCGGTATCGCAGGTCCTCCATACGCTTGGCAAGGGCGCTGTCCCGCTGCGGTCAGGTGCCCGCATGGGCCTGACAACCCCGGAGCGTGCCGGGATGCGCCAGGATTTCTGGCCGGACGCCCCGGCACTCCTCTCCCCTGATCCGGAAGAGAGCATCATGGCGTTACGCCGTAGCCTGGCGATGAATGCCGCAGTTGCCCTCATCGGCCCGTATACGAACGTAGCCATGCTGCGCAGGCAGCGCGACGAAATGCTGAACGGGCGCCGGGTGGTGCACATGGGCGGGTTCCTCGACCCCGTACCCGATGGTTACCCGCAGTGGACTGCCGCCGAGGATTTCAATATTCAGTTCGATACCCGCGCGGTCGAAGAGCTGTACCGCAGTCCGGCATCGATCACAATGGTCCCCATGCCGGTGGCCATGCAGGCATGGATTACCTCCGCCGACCTGCTACGAATCGCGGCGAGCGGCCCACTCGGTGCGCAGTTGGCGGACCAGCTCACCGTTTGGGGGCAGGATCAACAATGGAGCCGCATTGGCCGTGAACACGCCAGCTTGCCGGATGATCTTGCGGGCATTATGTGGGACCCGGTCACCGCGCTCGTTGCCTCCGGCTGGACTGGCGCCGGTATCGAACGCATACCGGTCACGCCGGTTACAGAGGATGGCGTTCTGCACTTCGAGCGAGACGAGGAACAAGGCCGGGCCGTCGATGTGGTGACCGGAATCGACACGGCGTTGTTCCGCGAGACATTCCTTACCGCAATCGAGAACGCCCAGGCCAGGTAGCTCCCTAACTGACCATCGGCTTGCCGGCTTCGTGCCACGCGATCATGCCACCGGCCATGCTCTTTGCGCCGGGCAGGCCGGCCGCTTCCAGGATTTCGACGGCCGTAATGCTCCGCTTGCCACTGCGACAGACGGTATAGATCGGCCTGTCGCCGGGTAGCTCACCGGCTCGGGCGGCAAGGTCGCCCAGCGGGATGTGAAGTGCTTCCACGATGTGGCCCTCTTCCCATTCTTCCGGTTCCCGCACATCAAGGACGGTATGCGTGTTCCGGGAAATCGATGCATCCACTTCTTCAACAGGCACCTCGAGGTGCGAGTTATCGCGCTGAAAAAACATTCCCGCTTCTCCTGATTGGTCGGTCCTGCAGGCCGTGAATCCGGGTGACCACCACGCCACGTTTACGTAGGCAATAGCAACTTGCCTGTACCATACCCGGAATGGGCAACGCTCGGGAACATTCTGGTTCGAACAGAGAGGACCTATTTGTGATCAATCGACGTCGATTAATGACTATTGCGGCAGCCGTGGCTGCAACCGGCGGAACCGGCATTCGCGTCGGTTCCGCCCAACTGGATGAAACCGGCCTTCCGCTGCAGAACGCCAGTTTCATTCGAGAAGCCGGTGCATCCACACCGGTAGCTTCGCCAGACGCATCGCCCGCGTCAATGGTAGAGCCCGAACCCGTGACCGGCTACATCCTGGGCGACCCACAGGCGCCCAACACCCTACAGCTGTATGCCGACTACCGCTGTCCCCATTGCCGCATGTTTGCCGCCGAGGTCGAGCCGAAGGTCATCGAGGACTTTGTGAAACCCGGCAAGTTGAAGATCGAGTTCCTCGACTACACCGTGATCGGTGTCTCCAGCTTCGACGACCTGATGGATGACTCCATTGAAAGCGTGCAGGCAGCTGAGGCGGCCGCCTGTGCCGCCGAGCAGGGCGCGTACCTGGCCTACCGCGATTGGCTGTTCCAGGGACCAACCCGTACCAGTCCGGGCGACTTTTCCGACACCAACCTGATCAACGCCGCCGAGGCGCTGGGCCTGGATGTGGAGCAATTCGCTCGATCACTCCAGGATGGCGTGTACGAACAGGGGATCATCGATTCCGTGACAACCGGCATGGAGCGGGGTGTTCAGGGCACGCCTGCCATGATCCTGAACGACGGCGAGGCATTCTATATGCCCGAAAACGGGTATGAAGGGCTTCGAGACCTCCTGGAATCCGGGTTGGAATCGTAACCGTTACCTGGTCAATGTATGCACTACGGGCGCGATCGTTGCTGCAGGTGGAACCCGTGGCACGATTTCCGCGTATACTTGCTGATGGGCACTTGACCGTGTGACATCACACAGGTCGGCAGCTGCCGACATCAGGATTGTGCGACACGGCAACGGACCGCACAAAGTACAGGAAATCAGGAACATGCAAACAGGAACAGTAAAGTGGTTCAACGCCGAGAAGGGCTTCGGTTTTATCGCCCGTGATGCTGGCGGAGACGACCTCTTCGTGCACCGCTCGGTCGTTGGTATGACCCCTCTCTCCGAGGGCGACCGGGTTGAGTTCGTCGAAGGTAACGGCCCGAAGGGTCCCAGCGCGGTTGAGGTCAATGTCATTGAGCGCAACCCCAATCCTCCTGCCCAGCGCGCACCGCGCGAGCAGGTAGATCCATCCACCCTGCCGCTTGGCACGGGTATCGTGGATCGGTTCGATGAGGTTAAGGGCTTCGGCTTCATTCGCCAGTCGGCGGGTGGCTCGGATGTCTTCTTCCACCAGTCGTCGGTCCGTGGTGTTCGGCCTCGTGTTGGCGATGAAGTGGAGTTCCGCCTCGGCCAGGGCGACAAGGGCCCGCGAGGTGAAGACGTTCGCGTCCTCCTTAACAACGAAGATTACTACTAGCCATCAATTCCGGTAGGCTCGCCTGCCCGCATACGGTGTCCCGATTAACCGCCCTGATGCATCCGCATTGGGGTGGTTGTCGTTTAACTGTGTAGCAGATTGGTCGCACCGTTGTTGAGGCGCGGGTAAACTGGTAACAACCTTTGGCATATCGTGGGGCGTATCGTTGCCGCCCATTCAGGAGTACCAACTCAATGGCCAACCCATCGGGCAACCGGAAGTCGAATTCGCGCCGCAAGCGCACGGGTAACCAGCAAACTGCTCGCCAGGCTCAACAGAAAGCAACACAGCCCAAACAACCAGTAACCGTCAGTACGGAAGCGGTACGCCCGGAATCCCGCCGCACCTCCAGGAAGGAGGCCGCGCAGGCACAGGCCAAGAAGAAGCAGCAGTTGCAGCTGATTATTGGCGGTGTCGCGCTGGCCCTTATTGCCGCGGTCGTGTTCATCTTCCTGAACCGCCCCAGCGATAGTGGTGTCCAGATCGATTACAGCGGCCTTGAAGTGGGCCAAAGCCAGGTCATCGCCAACGAGGGAACCCCTGTTGCGTCACCGGAGGCCACCCAACCGCTGAGCTGGTCCACTGGAGTAACCGTGGGCGACCCCAATGCGCCCGTGACCATGCACATCTTCAGCGATTTCCAGTGCCATTTCTGCCTGCAGTTCCACGATGACACCCTGCCCCTTATCGTTGAGGATTTCGTGCGCGACGGTCAGGTGAAGCTGGTGTACCACGATTTCCCCCGGCTTGGAACAGATCCTTCCATTGCGGATCCAAACAACCTGGAAGTCGAAATCAGCGACCCCAACAACGAATCGTCCCTTGCCGCCCAGGCAGCCCTGTGCGCCGGCGAACAGGACAAGTACCTGGAGATGAGCGACAAACTCTTCGGGAACTATGGTGGCGTGCAGCAGGGAGCCTTCAAGCGGGCCAACCTCAATCGCTTTGCCGAGGATCTCGACCTGGATATGAACGCCTTCAACACCTGTATGGATAGCGGGCGCTACATACCGGCCCTGGCCGACTCCGTTGGACAGGGACAGGCCAACGGCATCGACGCGACTCCCATGTTCATCCTGGACAATGGCAACGGGTCGCCTAATGTGGTCCAGCAGACCGCCGAAGGCTACGACCTGCTCAAGAAGCAAATCCAGCTCGCGATCGATACGGCACCATAATGTCTGCATTCAGGCATCCGCTCACCATCGCCAGCCTCGTGCTGGCGGTGGTCGGCCTGGCCCTGGCCGGCTACCTCTCCTACGTTCACTACAACCTTGACGCACTGGTGTGCGGCACCGGGGGCTGCGAGTTGGTGCAAACGAGCGAATACAGCGAGATGTTCGGCATCCCCATCGCGCTCTTCGGCGTCGCGATGTTTGTCGTCATCATTGCCGGCATTATCCTGAGAGAGCTGCGGCCGGAAACCTCCGACCTTGTGAGTACCGGCATCCTCGTGATCCTGCTCACCGCGATTCTTTACTGGATCTACCTCACCTACCTTGAGATCAACGTCATCCACGCGATTTGCCAGTGGTGTGTGGCCAGTAGCCTGGTTACCCTCTCCCTGCTGATTGTGGAAGGCGTGCGCTGGTATCGTAATTACACAAGTCTGGGAGCTGAATGACCCGTCCAATCTCGTTGCTCGACCTCACCTACATCCCATCCGGAAGCGACTCATCGGCCACAGTGCAACACGCTGTGGCCATGGCGCAATTGGCCGAGGAGCTTGGCTATCACCGCGTGTGGTACGCGGAACATCACAACACTGCCGGTCTGGCCAGTGGCTCGCCAGAGATCATGATCGCGCACGTGGCCGCGCACACCAGTCGCATCCGCCTCGGTTCCGGCGGCGTTATGTTGCCAAACCAGGCGCCATTGAAGGTGACTGAAACCTTCCATCTGCTGGAGGCAATGCACCCGGGCCGAATCGACCTGGGGCTTGGCCGCGCACCCGGCACCGACCAGAAAACCGCGCTCGCACTACGCCGGAACCCGGAAGCCCTCGCCGCGGATGATTACCCGCAAAACGTAGTGGAGTTGCTGGCGTACGATGACCGCAGCTTCCCGGAAGGGCATTTCTTCGAGAACATCGTCGCGACCCCGGCCGACCAGAAGCTTCCGCCCGTGTGGCTGCTGGGCTCCAGCGCGTTCAGCGGGCACCTCGCAGCGCAACTCGGGCTCGGGTTCTCATTTGCCGCGCACATCAACAAGCCGCTGGCGGTCGATGTGATGCAGGCCTACCGGGCAGGGTTCCAGCCCAGCCATCGGTTCGAAGCCCCCCAGGCAATGCTGGCGGTAGGGGTGATTGTGGCGGAAACCGACGAGAAAGCCCGGGAACTGGCCATTATCCAGCGCGTAAGCATGTTCCGCTTGCTTCAGGGGGCCATGGCCCCGGCTCCCACACTGGAGGAGGCGCAGAAAATCGCTGCCACCATCCCGCCGCAATTCCAGCTTCAACTGGATTCCATGCAGGCAAACACCTTCATCGGCACTCCAAAGAAAGTGATGCAGGAGGTCCGCGAGTTCGCGGATGCCTCCGGTGCCGACGAAGTGATGGTCACCAGCATGGTTCCCTTTGCCGAGGAGCGAGAGTACGCGATTCGGGAGATCAAGGCCGCCTGGGATGAGGCCGACGCCAGTTAGCGATAGCTGCGGCTGGCATCGTCCCAGTTCGCAAACTCGGCCAACGCGGCACCTACACCCGTGCCAAGCCGGACATCGAGCCCGAGGTCGGCCAACGAACGCTCCAGCACGCCAACCTGTGCCACAACAGTTGTCGGGTGGGCTGTGATTCCCATGTGGCCAAGCCGGAATAGCTTGCCGGAAATGGAACCGTAACCTCCGGAGATCATTACCCCGTACCGGGACCGCATGTGACTCCGCAGTGTGGCATCATCGATACCATCCGGCACCTTCACTGCGGTACAGCAACTGGTTGCGATATCGTCCGATTCCGGCCACAGTTCAAGCCCGAGTGCCCGCACGGCAGCCCGCGTGGCGCGGGCGCTTACCTGGTGGCGTGCCACCACATTCGCCACTCCCTCATCCAGCGTTTGCTGGAGCGCGCTGCGCAGGGCGTACACATCGCTGACGCTGGGTGTGTACGGGAACCGGCCGTTCTCGATCCAGCTCGTTTTCCAGTCCAG
Organism: Chloroflexia bacterium; assembly: GCA_043427975.1. GTDB lineage: Bacteria > Chloroflexota > Chloroflexia > Thermomicrobiales > UBA6265 > UBA6265. The sequence continues at coordinate 18,080 of JBHWTK010000003.1, forward strand.
CAAGCTCAGGAAGGACCCGCGTAGAGGATTCTTCACGCCTTCCATGCGCGCCCACGCGTCCGGGCTGACGGCAATCAGGCTCATGCCCGGCACGCCACTGAGGCACTTCTGCGGGCCAGCGACGGCGATATCCATCCCCCACGCTTCCGGCGAATAGTCTTCGCTCAGCAATCCGGAAACGGTATCGACAATGGTGACCGCGCCGTATTCCTTGGCGATTGTGCAGATCTCCCGGATCGGGTTGATGGTGCCGCTCGGAGTTTCCGAATGAACAACGCTGACCACGCTAATCGATGGATCCAATTCGAAGGCGCGGCGGACATCGGCAGGATCAATGGAGGCGTTGTACGGTACGGCGATCTCAATCGTCTCGCCGCCGTATTTCTCTATCCAGCCCTCAAACCCCTTGCCGAATACGCCGCTTACAAGGTTAAGCACCTTGGTTCCGGGCTCAATCACGCTTGCGGCGGCCGCCTCCAGGCCGGCAATCGCCTCGGCCTGCAGCAGCACGATGTCGTAATCCGTCTGGAACACACGGGCCATGAGGTCGCAGGTTTCGCGGAAGGTCTCAATGAACACCGGGTCGTAGTGGTACACCACCGGTTGTTGCATGGCGCGAAGGGTTTCGGCCGATACATCGACCGGACCGGATGCAAGCGTAAGTCGCGGATACTGGACCATTCTCTTCCCCCAGGGCTAGACCGTGTGCATTACGCTCCGATTATCACCCATAATCGGCACAATAGCGCCAACCCGTGCCCACCCATCCGGAGGTATCAATGCCCCAGCTCAGTGCCAATCTTTCCATGCTGTTTCCCGAAATCCCGTTTATGCAGCGATTCTCGGCAGCAGCCCGGGCCGGATTCTCCGCCGTGGAGATCCAGTTTCCCTACGCCTGGAACGCCGGGGATATCCGCGCCCAATTGCGCGAGCACGACCTTGAACTGGTGCTGTTCAACCTGCCCGCCGGGGATTGGGAAGCCGGTGATCGAGGCATCGCCGCAAACTGGACGCGCCGCGAAGAGTTTCAGGCCGGGCTACAGCGAGCGCTCGAATACGTTGATATTCTGCAGCCCCGGGCGGTGAACCTGCTCGCCGGTGCCAGCGAAGACACCGACGAGAACGACCTTGCCCTGCTGCAGAACATCCGGCTGGCAGCCGAAGCGCTCGGTGAAGAAGGCGTCACGCTGGTAGTGGAACCGGTAAACACCATTGACGTACCGGATTTCGCGCTTCCCCGTGCGTTCACCGTACTGGACGTCATTACCGCAATCGACGCGCCCAACGTGAAGCTCCAGCTGGATATCTACCATGCCCTCATGATGGAAGAAGACCCCATCATGCTCCTGCGGGACCATATCGAGGAAATCGGCCATATCCAGGTTGCGGACGTGCCGGGACGGCACCAGCCCGGCACTGGCCTGGTCGACTGGAAACTCCTGTTCGACGCGCTGGAATCGCTGGACTACGAAGGGTTTGTCGGCCTGGAGTACATCCCGGAAGGCCCGACCGAATCAGGGTTCGGTCTCCTGAAGGAAATGGGGCTCCTGCACTAAACTTCCTGCAGCATTTGTATCGTGATGGAGAGATCACCCATGTCGTCGAAACTGCACGTGAGCCGTCATCCGCTTGTTCAGCACAAATCGACCCTGCTTTCGCGGGAATCGACGGACACGCGCATGTTCCGCGAACTGGTACGCGAACTCACCGGTTTGCTCATGTACGAGGCGATGGTCGACGTGCCGTTGAAGGAGTTTACGTACCGGACACCGCTGGAGGAAACAACCGGTTACGAGCTCGAGCCCCGCATCGGCCTGGTTCCCATTATTCGTGCCGGCATCGGGATGGTCGATGCCGCGGCCGACATGATCCCCAGCTCAGAGGTTTGGCACCTGGGCATGTACCGGGATGAAATCACGCATACCCCGGTGAGCTACTACAATAAGCTCCCGCGAGAGTGCCCGGACGATCTGGTTGTGGTGCTGGATCCAATGTTGGCCACTGGCGGCTCGGCCCGCGATGCGGTGACCGTGTTGAAGGATTGGGGGGCACAATGGATCAAGTTCGTGGGGATCATCGCCGCGCCCGAAGGCGTTGAGGAACTTCACCGGGTCCACCCGGATGTAGATATCTATGTGGCGCGCCTGGACCGGGAGCTGGATGAAAACCGCTACATCCGGCCGGGCCTCGGTGACGCCGGCGACCGCATGTACGGCACACGCGGCTCACACAGCTAGTTATCCAGCAACCGCTCCATTTCGTCGGGCGAGGCATCGTCGAAGATCGAATCGAGATCCATATTCTTGTCGAGCTGCAGGTCGATTCCCGCCTCGGCGAGCGTCGCCCGGAATTTGTGGACCAGGTCCAGTTCACGCTCATTCAGCTCGTACCCGTACTCATTAAGCGCGGCATCAAGGTCTTGAGCGGCGGCAGCACGAAACTCGCTATCGCTCATGGCCTGCTCGGCGATACGCTTGAGGAGCGGTACCCGGATCTCGGTGTTGTGCATGGGGGTATTTGACCTCCAAGTCATCTCCAATACAGGAACTGGTATCAATTCCCGCCTTACTGGTGCATAGTGTACTTACTGGCAAAACACGGTGCAGGGTTAGGATGTGGTGCGGGGTGTACCCCGGGCCGAAAGGAGGAATGGATGGATTTGCTTGTTGGTATCCTCATCATCGTGCTGGGTCTTGGCCTGGTGTTCGCAGGGCTGCGGGTATTCCTGGCGATGCTGCCGATCGTCGGGTTTCTGACCGGCTTTTTCCTTGGTGCCACCCTGATCAACAGCTGGCTGGGGGACGGATTCCTTGCCACAGCCGCTGGCTGGATCGCTGGCCTTATTGCCGGCCTCGCCTTTGCGGCGATTTCCTACCTCTACTGGTATGTCGGTGCGATCCTGGCCTCTGGCGCGACCGGCGCGCTGCTGCTGAGCGGTATCTTCTCCGCGTTCGGGGTGGACAACGGTGTGGTGCTGTTCATCCTGGCGCTTGTGGGAGCGGCAATCTTCATCTTTGTCGCGATCACGCTCAACCTGCCGGTGTACGTGGTGCTGGTCAACACGGCCATTTCCGGCGCCTACATGGTGATTGGCGGCCTGCTGCTGCTCTTCGACCGCGTGGACCGTGGCGCGTTCGACTGGGGTATTGCCCGTGCTGCTGTCTATGACAGCTGGCTTTGGTGGCTGGTGCTGGTGGTGCTGGCGGCAGCAGGTATCTTTAGCCAGCTGCGCAACATCGCCGAAGTAACGCTTCCGGAACGCGGCTGGCGTCGCTCAACACCGACCCGGAGCTAATACGCAAGAACGCCGGGGCATGAGCCCCGGCGTTCTGTTTGTGCTCGCTCTAGCTGGCTGCCTCGAGTTGGGCAGCGGCCTGCTCAAGCACACCTTCGTCGGCAAGTTGCTCCATTTCGCTCACCACCCGGTCGAACTCGGCGATGCCGCGCTCGATCGGCGCGGCGGTTTCCAGGTCGACCCCGGCGCGCTTGAGCACGTTCATCGGGTAGTCGCTGCCACCGGCGGCGAGCATTTCCAGGTACCGTGCGCGTGCCGCTTCACCTTCGTCACGTACTGCTGCAGCCAGGTTGATGGCGCTGCTCATGCCGGTTGCGTACTGGTACACGTAGAACGCGTTGTAGAAGTGCGGAATCCGCGCCCAGGTGATTCGGATCGAATCGTCGATGTCCACACCCGGGTTATAGGCGGCAAAGAGGTTGCCGTACAGGTCGCTGAGGGCCTCTGGTACCAGCGCCTCCCCCGCCTCGACCATCGCGTGGGTTGTCTGCTCGAACTCGGCGAACATTGTCTGCCGGCTCACGGTGCCCTGGTAGGTATCGGCGAAGCGATTGAGCAAGCTGAACCGCTGCACCGGATCCTGCCCTTCGGGTTGATTGAGCAGGTGCCAGTTGAGCAGCACCTCGTTCACGGTTGAGGCGATTTCGGCGAGGAAGATGGAGTAGCCCGCGTACTGGATCGGCTGCGTTCGCTCGGCATAGAAGCTGTGCATGCTATGTCCAGCCTCATGTGCCAGCGTGAACACATCGTTGAGCGTCCCATTCCAGTTCATGAGCATGACTGGCGGTGCACCATAGGCACCCCAGCTGTATGCCCCCGAACGCTTGCCCTTGTTCTCGTGAACATCTACCCAACGGCTGGCAAAGCCAGTGCGAAGGTCGTTGACGTACTGCTCGCCGAGCGCACCCACACCATTGAGCACAATCTCGACCGCCTCCTGGAAGGAATAGTGCTTCTGAATCTCCGGTGCCAGCGGCACCCGGAGGTCGTAGCCCTTCAGCTCATCCAGCCCCAGCGCCCGCTTGCGCAGGTTCAGGTAGCGCTCGACCACCGGCGTGGCTTTCTCACGCACGGTTTCCACCAGCGTGTCGTACACGGTCTCCGGGATATTGTTCGCAAACAGCGCCTGCGACCTGGCCGATTCATGGCCCCGAATACGGGCACTGGCAACATCACCCTTCACGCTGTTGGAATGCAGCGATCCAAAGGTGAACGTGTGACTGAGGTATTGCTTGTGGAATGCCTCGCTGGCAGCAGCGCGCACATCGCGGTCGCGGCCCTCCATGATGACGGCGTAGCGTCCCTTGGTGAGGTGGATTTCATTCCCGTCAGCATCGGTGATGGTGCCGTAATCGATATCGGCGTTATCCAGGGCGCCCATGGCGTCCGATGGTGCTCCAAGCACTTCACTCAACTGCGCAAGCACCGTTTCGACTTCTTCGGAACGGACATGGGCCCGGCCGCGCTCGATATCCTCAAGCTGGAACTTGTAGGGCGCGAGTTCCTCGCTGGCAATGGCTGCGGCCATATCCTCCTGCGAGAGAGCAACGAGTTCCGGAGTGACCCAGCTGAGCTTCTCCCCGGCATGCACGCTGATCTGGATAGCCTTGTCGAAGCGGGCCAGGCTTTCCGTGTTCGTCTGGTCTTCGTCCTTGCGCAGTGCCGCGTACACAAACAGCTTGCCGAGCGTTTCCTGCAGGCCGTAATAGGCGTCCAGCGCCTCGCGAATGGTAGCCGGGCCTTCTGCGAAGCGACCTCGATAGGCTGCAACCTTCTCGATCTCGGCCGGGGCTGCCTCAGCGGCGGCAGACCAGGCATCGGCATCGGCAAACATTTGCGAGAGGTCCCACGTTTCCTCTTCGGGAATATCGGCGCGCAACCTGAGGGCGGACTGATCGGTCATTGGTTTGCCTTTCTGCAACGAGTGATTGACTTTGGGGTTCCGGCTGGCGTATAGTCAGCCTCCCGATTTGCAACGCGAAACATCGTTGTGCCACGTACGCGTGGTCCGAATCGGCACAATACACGCACGGGTTTGCTGCATAGCACGGTACCACGGTATCGCCTGCTCATGCAGCGAAATCGCGTGTCCGGCAACATGTAATGCACGCGAAGGGATGGCGCGATGCGAATGTACCTGGAGCTGGGGAAACGATCGTTTCAACAGCAGTTTGCCTACCGGGCGGCAACGCTGGCCGGGTTGTTTACCAACTCGGTGTTTGGGGTGTTGCTCTCGTCGGTGTACCTGGCGCTCTACTGGGATAAGGCCGAAGGAACCAGTGTCGCGGGGTTTACCGCAGACCAAACGGTGACCTACACCTGGATCGGCCAGGCGATGATCATGCCGGTCATCTTCTGGGGCTGGTGGCTCATTGTCGATACCATCCGCACCGGTACGGTGGTGATGGATTTCCTGAAGCCCATGGATTACTTCCTCTACTGGCTGAGCCGCGATCTTGGCCGGGCGGCGGCCCAGGTCATCACTCGCGGGATTCCAACGTTGCTGATTGGTGCGATGCTATTCGACCTGGTGTGGCCCGCGAGTTGGCAGCGCTGGGCTGCGTTCCTGCTCTCCGTTCCGTTCGCGGTAACCGTCAGTTTCTGCCTCCGGTTCATGATGAACCTGTGGGGGTTCTGGCTGCTGGATCACCGGGGCATCTCTTCGCTGATGCTTGTCGTTTCCGGGGTGCTCTCGGGTCACCTGCTCCCGATCGCCTGGTATCCGGAGCCTGTGCGCGATGTCATCAACCTCCTTCCCTTCCGATCCATGCTTATGACGCCCGTCGAGATCTGGCTCGGGCACGTGAGTATTGCCCAGGGACTCTTCCTGCAGGCGTTTTGGACAGCAGTGATGATCAGCGCGAGCTACGCGCTGTTGCACGTGGCCGAACGGAAAGTGGTGGTGCAGGGTGGATAAGCCGGTCACATTGCGGGAAGAACTCGGCATCGCGTGGAAGATTGCCGGCATCCGCCTTCGCGGGCAAATGACCTACCGTTCCAGCTTCTGGATGCAAATCTTCGGCAACTTCGTAATGAACGCCGCCGAAATCCTGGCGCTGTTCGCCATGTTCTACCGATTCGATACGTTGGGTGGCTGGACACTGGGAGAAGTAGCTCTCCTCCACGGGATTAGCATGATCGCGTTCAGCATTGCCGATCTGCTTACAGTGGGCCTGGACTCCGTGTCTTCCCTGATCCGGAGCGGGGATTTCGATCGCGTGCTTACGCGCCCGCTCGGAAGCTGGATGAACGCAGCCACCAGCGATTTCAGCCTGCGCCATTGCGGGCAAACCCTGCAGGGCATGCTTGTAATGGCGTTCGCGCTCTCGCAAGTGGATATCGCATGGAGCATCGACAAGGCCCTGCTCATACCGGTGATGTTCCTTAGCGGAATTGCGCTGTTCATGGCGCTGTTCACAGTCGAGGCGATCTTTAGCTTCTGGACCGTCAACGGTGTGGAAGCGATTAATGCCTTCACCTACGGTGGTTCTGACCTCGCCCAGTTCCCGATGCACATCTTCGGCCGCACCTTGCGGTTCATCTTCTTCTGGGTGGTTCCGGTCGGATTCATCACGTACTACCCGACACTGCACCTGCTGGACAAGCCCGATCCGTTGGGCATGCCCGGCTGGTTTGTGCTGCTGGGACCAGCGATCACCCTGGTCTTCTGCGCCGTAGTTGCATGGGGATGGAAACAGGGGATCCGCCATTATCGTTCCACGGGGAGTTAGCCATGACGATCATCGATGTCCGCAACCTGGTGAAGACCTTCCCGGTCAAGAAGCATCGCGCCGGCGCGCTGGGATCGCTCACGTCGCTGATTCGCGGCGATAACGCGGGCGAGTTTACGGCGGTGAAGAACGTGAGCTTCAGCATCGAGCGCGGTGAAATGGTTGGCTATATCGGCCCCAACGGCGCAGGCAAGAGCACCAGTATCAAGATGCTGACCGGCATCCTCGTGCCGACCAGCGGCGAGGCCCGCATTGCCGGAATGGTGCCGTGGGAGGCGCGCAAGCAACTGGCGCAGAAAATCGGCGTTGTGTTCGGCCAGCGTACCCAGCTCTGGTGGGACCTGGCGCTGATCGAGAGCCTGGAGCTATTGCGCCACCTTTACCGGGTGCCGGAGCAACGGTTCCGCAAGAACCTGTCCGCCGCAACCGATCTGCTCGGGTTGGGGGATTTTCTCCACACACCCGTTCGGCAGCTCAGCCTCGGCCAGCGCATGCGTGGCGACCTCGCCGCCGCCCTTCTCCACGACCCGGAGATCCTCTACCTCGACGAGCCAACCATCGGCCTGGATATCGTCGCGAAGGAGGCCATTCGCGATTTCCTCACCACGCTGAACCGGGAGCGACAGACAACCGTGCTGCTCACAACCCATGACCTGGATGATATCGAGCGTCTGTGCCCGCGCATCATGGTGATCGACCACGGGGAGGTAATGTACGACGGCAAGCTGGCCACGCTTAAATCGCGCTGGGGCGGGCGCCGCCAGCTCATCGTCGATTACGCCGGCGAACCCCAGCCGGGCGTGGTGCTGATGGGCAACGGTGACCTGGCAGTGATAGAGGTCGATGGACCGCGCGTGACCATCGCGTTCGACCGCGATGCCATCTCGGCCCCGGAAGTGCTTGCCCATGCCGGGGAGTTCGGGGAAGTGCGCGATATGAGCATTCAGGAGCCGGATATCGAAGACGTCATCCGGCGGATGTATGACGGCTCGATTCCCGCCGGCGTCTAGCGACACGAGCGGCCCGGGGGTGATGACGTACAATTACGCCAGTACACGACCCGGACCCAGAACAGGCAACAACCAACCATGACAACCCAGATTATCTGCCAACAATGTGATACCGCCTTTGATTACCCTGACGCCGAGCATGAGTTCCGCCAGCTTCGCGGTCTGGCGCGTCCCCTGCTCTGCCCGGACTGCCGCCAGCGCGATCGCACGCGCCGGAACGGCGACCTGGTGAACCTCTACATGCGCACGGATTCGTTCGATCCGTTCCTGCTGGGCGAAAACACCCAGGCAGGTGGAAATCAAAAAGCCCCTCGGGATACGCGCACCATGCACAACGCCATCTGCGCCTCGTGTGGATCGCCTACCAAGGTGCCGTTCGTCCCTCGCGGCGACCGCCCGGTATATTGCCGCGATTGCTTCAACGCACGGAACGGTCGGTAGTCCTAGCCAGCTCGCGCCAAGGCCATGCTATCCTTACGGGTAAGGAATGTAAGGAGGCGCGGTATGGAAATTGCCAAGATAACGTCCAAGGGACAACTTACTGTCCCGAAGGCGGTACGAGAAAAACTCAACCTTGAAACCGGCAGCAAGGTCGTCTTCCTGCAAAAGGGTGACGATCTCGTTGTGCGCAATGCAGACACGCTTATCGAGCGAACGCAAGGAGAAGCTGCTGACCACTTAGGCTTCTATCGCATGACAGAAGGGGCGCTACCAGCATTTCGGCGTCTGCAGGAGGCGTTCGCGGGCTTCGCAGAAGAAGAAGGATTGGAAACAGAAGAAGACGTTGTCGAGTATATCAAGGCCTTGCGCCGAGGCGACCACCCGGGATACTCCCGTGATCCCTCTGGCGCACCGGACGAGTATTAGTACTTGCCGGCTGTGAATTTCACAGAGCATTCGTAAGTGGCAAGAAAAGCGAAATGGGGGCGCGCCAGGGTGGAGCGCTCAAGTGATCCTCCAGGCGTCCGATGTTATTCTCCGTAACCCTCCTGACCGAGGAAGAGAGTCTGGAACTTTATTGAGGAGTTGGACGTGTCCAGAGATGCCAGTCTCGACGAATCTCAACTCGCGTGGCGCGGAGTAATACTCTTTGGGCTGAACACTGCAACCTACAAGATTGCCCTCGGCCAAACTCTCGAGAAACTTGCCCACGAACAACAGACCCACGTAACCACAGTTCAACTCGCGCAGTCGTTCTTTGAGCTATACCTCGACCGGCTCACGGACGATCCGCGACCGCAACTCTCTAACCCGACGCGCAAGACGGTAATGGAAAGGATCGTCGAATCACACCTGCAAGGGGAATTGAGTATCGACCAAGCCGTCGGTCGTGTGGAACGAGAAGCATTTGGTGATGTTCTACCAAGATTCCATACGATTGGACACATGAGTGTGCCTACCCGGTTCTATGAGCTGACCGAACAGGGGCTAATACTCACCGATAGCTTGCTGGAGCTATTTGACAGCCACCTGAGTGCAGGCCTTGCAGATGAACTAGAGGCCCGGTGGGACCTGTTGGAAGCGGCTTTCCTCATGCGACAACCGTGGATGATGTATGAGGGTCGCAATGTGCTGAATAACGATACTGAGCAGGTATTCTTGGGGAATGGCGCGTTCAGGACTAACATCACCTGGCTTCGCAAAATGCTTACCGGGTATCAGCAGGGCAGATGCTTCTACTGCGGCGAGTTTCTTGGCGAATCAGGTACCCATGTTGACCATGTGGTCCCGTGGGCGGTTGTTCGTCACGACCAACCATGGAACCTAGTTCTTGCGCATGGCCACTGCAACATTCTGAAAAGGGACTACCTTCCAGATCAACGAACGATCGCAATGCTGATAGCTCGCAATGAGTTCTTGATTGAGAGCAACCACCCGCTAAAGGACACGCTCATTCATCAGACTGGTGCAACAGCGGCGGCTCGTCTTAAGACGGTTCAGAATGTCTACCAGCGTGCGATCGAAACGGGACAACCGGTTTGGAACGACACGCTCGGTTTCGATATCACAAAGGACGTCTTGTATAAGACGATTATCCGAAAGATGTATTTCACTTGACCATCAGAGGAAAGCTGGTTCGAGACGAAATCCCAAGCCTAATCTTGAAGAACGGGGACGTCCCAATCGTCTCTGAGGTCCAAGGTGATGCCTATTTGGAGGCGCTGTTTCAAAAGATCCACGAGGAATGCCTTGAACTCCATACCGACCGAACAGCGGAGGAAGTTGCGGACGTGTTCGAGGTATTGATGTCAATCGCCAAAGCGCTCGGCCATGATTGGCAGCAAGTTGAACAGACGCGGATCAAGAAGCTGGGCGAGCGAGGTGGGTTTGAAAGAGGTATCGTGCTCCACTCTGTAGATTGAGCAACGAGCGGCGGGCCATATTCCTATTAAGGAGCATGGCCCGCCGCCTTGTGGCCGGGGCCGATCTACACGCCCAGCAGATCGCTGATGGTCAGCGCGTAGATTTGTCCCTGCTTGACCAGGTCGGCGATCTTGATGCTCTCGTTCGCGCCGTGGGCACCTTCCCCGCGTGGACCCATGCCGACGGTATCCATGCCATGCTGGCGATAGAAACGACCATCGGTCATGCCCGCCCACTGCACGAAGTACTCCGGCTCCTCGCCGGTGAGGTCGCGCACGGCTTTCTGGAACGCCTGCACCAGCGGCGAATCTTCCGGGGTGATGTTCGGGGCGATGTACGATCCGTCCGGATCGATCTCCAGCTCGTACACGAAATCCGGATCTTCCGCGGCAACCGAATCCAGCTTGGCGCGGATATCGGCGACGGCGCTCTCCTTGTCCTCCCCGGGAACCAGGCGACGGTCGATGCTGATCATCGCCTCACCTGGCACCACGTTGTGGGCCACACCTGCCTGGATCATATTGACACTCAATACCGGGTATCCAACCGCAGGGTGGAACGTATCGATGTGATGCTCCAGCGCCAGGATTCCCTTGGCCGCCTTCTGAAGCGCGTTGATGCCTGTTACCCGCGCCGCTGCGGTATGGCTCGCCCTGCCCTTGAAATGCACGTTCACCGCCAGGCCGCCGCGCTCGGCATTGCGGACCTTGTGCTCGCTGCCTTCACCGATGAAGACGTAATCGGGCCGAGGCAGGTTACCAGCCTCGATTTCGGCCAGTACGTGCCTGGTGCCGAATTCGGCACCGACTTCTTCATCACTCACGATATGGGCGCTGAGGGCACCCTTCAGCGGCGCGTCCTTGAACACCTCAAGCATGTGCATCATCACGCCTACGCTTGTTTTCATATCGCTCGCACCGCGCCCAAACAGCTTCTCGCCATCCTCGCTGACGACGCCCTCGAACGGATCGGTTACCCAGCTGCTGGCGTCGCTGACGGGCACCACATCGAGGTGACCGTTCATGGCCACAAGCGGTCCTTCTTCCGGGTTACCGACCGTCGCAATGATATTGGGCCGCATCGGGTCGCTGGCGGTCTCCACGTAACTGATGCCGCGTTCGTCGAGCCAGCGCTTCACGAACTGCATCACGTCGTACTCATTGCCGCTGACGGATGGAATCGACACAAGCTGCTTGCCGACCTCCACAATGGCATCGCGGTTTACCTTTTCCACCCACTGGTTGGTTGTCATACTGCCTCCAGAACACCTAATAGCCGCGTTACTTGTATCACGGCCGGGGCAAACAGCCAACACGATGCCTGTCGCTGCTAGCCCTGGAGTTTCACCAGGCGCAGGTGGGTGACGTTCCCTATTCCCACGGATTCACGTACCTCATAGTTTTCCATGAGATTATCCAGCGCGTCCCACAAACGCTCGCCCCGTCCCAGAACGATCGGGGCCACCACAATATGCGCCTCGTCGATCAGGCCCTCCGAAAGGAACGAGCGGACTGTTGAGACTCCCCCGGCGACCTGCACATCCCCTCCACCGGCATCATCCCGAGCCATCGCCAATACCTCGGATGGTGTTCCCGAAACGAAGCGGAAGATGGTGCCGCCCTCCATTGGCAGGTCGGGGCGTGGATGGTGCGTCATGACGAACGTGGGATGATGGTACGGAGGGTTCTTGCCCCACCACCCTTTCCACTCCTCATCCCATGCACCACGGGTGGGGCTGAACATGTTGCGTCCCATGATGGTGGCGCCAACGCCCTGGTTGCTTCGGTGGACGAGATCGTTAGCGAACCCGTAGCTGCCGCCGGAGTTGCCATGCCAGGCTGCGGTCTCCAGCATCCATTCGTGAAGCCGCTCGCCCGCATGGCCGAACGGCGACTCCCGCGTTTGCGGTTCGCCTGTGCCAAAACCGTCGAGGGAAATTGAGAATCCATGCACCCGTACCCGAGACATTCCGTCACTCCTTCCAACCTTTTGGCTCTTTCCTTGAGCATAGCGACCAGCCGGAGACAGGCATTCTTGAAAGTTGCCATCAAAAAAGCCCGGCACCCTGAGGTGCCGGGCTTGACTTTGGAAAAGCTAGATGCGCTCGAAACGTTCGACGTTCAGCACAAACACAATCGCCCCGCCGACTTCCACTTCAAAATTCTCGGGCATATACAGCAAGCCCGGTTCCAGTGCGGGGGAATAGGGTACCGCGATCTGGGTGCGGCGGCGGGCAGAACGCTGCAGGATGTTCATCACTGTTGGCACCCCGGCATCCTCAACACCGATCATCAGGCTGGTGTTGCCGGTACGCAGGAACGATCCGGTTGTGGCGATTTTGGTGAAACGGAAACCTGCGGAAACCAGCGACTCGGTGAGTACATCCGTATCTTCATCCTGAACAATGGCAAAGATCAGTTTCACGTCATCGTCTCCTTGTCGGACCGGTATCCGGGTGTCTACGCAGCCATTTTACACGATAATGGTCGCTATTCCGGTCGCGTTGCTGCGCCCGGCTCCAACGTTCCACGGATAAGTTGCAACATTTCGTCATGAAGCAGGCCGTTACTGGCACAAACCTCATTCTCCGCGAGGTCATACGAAGCACCGTTGAACGCGCTCACGGTGCCACCGGCTTCCTGGCAGATGACAGCACCCGCCGAGACGTCCCACTGGTTGATCGGCCGCTCAAAATAGAAATCGAGCCGACCGCACGCAACCCACACCATATCGAGGGCCGCCGCACCCGCCCGCCGCATGGCCTGGGCGTTGTTGTTGAACGCTTCCCAAAGCTGGAATGCAGGCGTTCGCGCGCTGATCTCATACGCGAAACCGGTAGCCCCCATGGCCTGCATCAGTGTGCTAATCCCGGATACCTCGATCCGGTCGCCATTGAGGTAGGCACCTTGGCCAGCAATAGCAGTGAACATCTCGTTCTTGGCGACATCGAATACCACGCCCATTACCGGCTGGCCCCGGAACTCCAGGCAAATGCTCACCGCCCAGTGTGGAAACCCGTGGGCAAAGTTGGTAGTTCCATCAATCGGGTCAATGATCCAGCCGTAGTCGCTCTCCTCACTGCCTTCGGCACCCTCCTCGCCTATCAGCCGATGTTCGGGATACGCGGCGTGAATGCCAGCCGAGATCAGTTTCTCCGAAGCGATATCGGCATCCGTGACGAGATCGACAGTTCCCTTGTGATGAATCTGGTAGCCTGTCCGCACCGCCGCCAGCTGGATGTCCCCGGCCTGTTCCGCCAGGGATACCGCAAGGGTCTGTGCCTGGCGCAGGAGGGAGGGATCCGGGGAATCAGCGGTGTGCATCGGCTATTGCTCCTTTGGGGTGGGCGTCAGCGGCAAGGTCGCCCCATTCGCCCCGGTTCGCGAGGTGCCAGGCACGCCCGCCAATCATGGCAGCGTTATCCGTACAGAATTCCATCGCCGGCCAGCGTACCTGTACGCCAGATGGGGCGAGGTGTTGCACCCGGTCCCGGAGCTTCCGGTTTGCAGCTACACCCCCCGCAATCAACATCGTGGCTGCCCCGGTTTGGCCGGTGGCGCGGACAAGTTTTGTGGCCAGGACATCGACGATGGCCTCCTCATAGCTGGCCGCGAGGTCGGCTAATGGAAGGTCATCGCGGTATACCGGCGGCCGGTGTTCCGGGAAGATCGCTCCCATCGGTTTTGGCCGGTCATCGGGTAACCGGTAGGGATCCACCTGTCGCAGGAGACTGGTTTTGAGGCCGCTGAAACTGAAATCCAGCGAATCCCCCAGCTGGGATCTCGGGAACGCAAATGCGTGCGGGTTCCCGCCTTCGCCTGCCCGCTGGATGGCGGGGCCACCCGGATATCCGAGCCCAAGCAGGCGGGCGCCCTTGTCGAAGGCCTCGCCGGCGGCATCGTCGATCGTCTGGCCAAGGAGGTCGTAGTCGTCGTGCGAGCGCATCAGGATGAGTTCCGTATGGCCGCCGGAAACCAGCAGGCAAACGGCCGGAAACTCGGGCGGGGCCAGGTTTTCACCGGGTTTGCGCAACCAGTTGGCATGCACATGCCCTTCCAGGTGGTTCACCGGGATCATCGGCTTACCGGTACTCCAGGCCCAAGCCTTCCCCGCATTTACACCCACCAGCAAACTTCCCGCCAACCCCGGGGTGTTGGTAAAGGCGATGGCGTCAATCGACTGCATGCCGCTACCCGCCTGCGCCAGCGCCTCCTCTATCACCGGAATGATTGCGGTGACCTGTCCGCGCGCGGCAAGTTCCGGCACGACGCCACCGTGGGCCCGGTGCAACTCGATCTGTGAAGAGATGACATTGCTATGGACGACCGAGCCGTCCTCGACAACCGCGGCCGCGGTCTCATCGCACGAGGTTTCGATGCCGAGAATTCTCACGAGCCGGCTCCCGAAGGCAAAAAGCTCAGTTTATGGTGCAGGCGTCGCCGAAGTTGCTCGATGCGGGCGAGATATTCGGGGTTACGGAAGCTTTCGCTCCACATGATATAGGCGTCCTCGTTGTTGTCGGTGTAGTACCGCGCCCGCTTCCCCTGAATAGAGAAGCCGTACTTGCGATAAAGCTGCTGGGCGCCGTAGTTGCTTACGCGCACTTCCAGCGTCAGCCAGGTAGCCTTGCGCTGGATCGCCTCATCCACCAGGGTGAGAAAAAGAAGCTCGCCCAGCCCGTTTCCCTGGAATGCCGGATCGACACCAATGGTGGTGACATGTGCTTCGTCCAGCACATGCCACATGCCGGCGAACCCGATGATTGGCGGGGCTTTTTTCTGCGTGTCACGTTTGCCCAACGGCCAAAACGCAAAGCGCCCCTGGCGTCGCGGGGCAGAACCGAACTGCACCGGAATCTCGCCCCGTGCTTCGGCCTCAGGATCATCCCGCAGCACAATGTAATAGTTCTGGCGATTGTCACGAAGCTCCCGCCGGTACGCAGCCACAGGCCACGGATTGGTGAAGCACTTGCGCTCCACCAGGCTCACCTCGTCGACATCTTCGAGTGTCATGGGTTCCAGAATAAACACGTACGAATTTCTGACCTCCGCGGTTCACGTCTACGCCAGCGTTGGTGCGATTCTACCGTATGGAACAAGGGACAAATACGGGCCGCTGCTGTACACTTTGCAAGCGACATGCCGGAGTGGCGAAATGGCAGACGCAGCGGACTCAAAATCCGCCGGGGCGACCCGTGAGAGTTCGAATCTCTCCTCCGGCATTATCCACACAGGCGACCCGTTTGGGTCGCCTGTTTTGTTATTCCAGCTCCATGGTGGTGGCAATGTGATGGGCAAGCTCCGCCGGTGTACTGTGGCCCGTAATGATGATTTCCGTGGCCAGCAAGCAGTTGCTTTCGCTTTGCAACTGCATTTTGAGAATCGGCGCGAACGCACGCAGGAACGCTTCGCGGTCCGGCTGGCCGGCGACATAGGGAATCTCACGCAGCCTGTCCAGCAGGATGCGCATTGACTCATCGGGATGTTCGGACGGAACCAGCAGGATGACGCGGCTGGCTGCGGCAAGTGCCTCCCTTGCCTCGGCGATCATCGCATCGTCGACATACACGCTTTGGCCGCCGCCGAAGGCGATAACGGTTCGGGAGGGATGCTCCCGCATCACCCGCTGGACACTCTGCAGCTCGTACGGCTTCCAGGTGGCAACCAGTTCCGGCAACCCGCCGCGTTCCCACGCGTCCCGCTCTCCAGCAGGGTCCAGCCCGAACTCTGGGTACCAGGCGGCCCGGAGGTCATCGAGTTCCACCAACTCCCAATCCAGCAAATCGGCAAGGACCTTGGCCACGGCAGACTTCCCGACACCGGTCGGGCCGATGAGGACAATACTGCCGTCAGGATTCACTGATGTCAGAACAACCACCTCGGGATCTGCACGATTACGGCAACCGTTTCACGGATGACGTAACTAAACTCGACGCTGCTCCAGGGACGAATGGGAGAATCCGGTGCTGGCGAGGTGTAGGCATCAAACCCTACCGCCTCAGCCATCCGCTCCGCCCGGAAGAGGTGAAAACCGTCGCTGACAAGGAGCACCGAGCGGACATTCCGGCCCTCGGCTGCATCGTAAGCACCGCGAATGTTCTCCCAGGTATCGCGCCCCTGATTTTCCATCAGGATAGCGCCTTCCGGAACTCCCCGATTCACCAGCCATTGCCGCCCGGTATCGGCCTCAGTGTATGCATCGCCATCCTGCTTGCCGCCGGTCACGATGATCACCGGCGCCAGCCCGCGATTATATAAATCGAGACCATGTTGCAACCGGCTTTCGAAAACATCCGTCGGCTGGCCGTTGTACTGAGCCGCCCCGAGCACGATGATCGCGTCTACCGGTCGCGCTTCATCCCCGCGGGCCTCGGCGTAGATCGCCGCCATTATTCCCAGCACCAGGAGGGCAAGCAGGCCGAGCACTGCGGCGATGGCGACCACCCACTTGCGGTGCCCACGCGGTTCGGCAGCAAACCGGAGATCGCTATACCGTTCCAGCGAGGGATTCTCGTATCCATCACCGCGCCGGAACGGCCGCGATCCTGCTTCCCTGTCAGATACTGGTTCCTGGTTCGGTGCCGCGGGATAGTTCCGTGGCTCGTTCGGAGTATTCATCGGTGAAAGCATGACACCCGGAACCAGCGTTCGCAATACGGGTTGTGTTAGCTCTCCGCGGCCCCCGAGAGAAGAATCTCTATCACCGGTACCAAAACTGCCGGCTTCAGGACAGGAATGGTCAGGATGACATCACCTGCCTCCTCAGGCATTTCGATGGTCTGCGCTACCACGTTCGGGTCCGCATCCTTAAATCGCACTTCGGATCCATCGTGCAGGAACCGGGCAAAGCGGACCTTCCCGGCCAGCCCGGCCAAGTGAATGTGGCCAAGCGGCCAGTTAAGGATGTGCAGGTACAGGCGATCGCCGTTTTGGGTGTAGCGGCAGTCTGCAGGGGCTTCGTACTCGCTGGCAGTGCACCCATATATGGCCCGACTATGGCCATGCATCCAGTTCCCGATGATCTGCAATGTCTCCCGGGATTCGGGCTGGATTTCCCCCCGCGCGGTGGGGCCAACATTGAGCAGCAGGTTGCCGCCTTTGCTCACCGTATCGACCAGCAGCGAAACAAGCAGTGCCGGCGATTTCCAATTATGGTTATCGCGGTCGTACCCCCAACTGCCGTTGAGGGTTTGGCAGGTTTCCCACACCACACGCTCACCATCGCGAGTGGGCCAGCTTTTCGCCTGGTATTCCTCCGGTGTCACCAGGTCGGCACCTTCCGGATACCCGATGCGGTCGTTGAGGATGATGTTCGGTTGCAGTTCACGCACGAGCGCGGTAAGCTCGGGCGAATCCCAATCCGCAGCCGATTTCTCCGGCGGCGTCCAGTCGAACCACAACACATCGATGGTGCCGTAATTCGTCAGCAGTTCGCGCACCTGCGCGTACATGTATTCCCGGTAGACCGGGAAGTCCCGGCCATGGTTGAACGCGTCCCAGTCGGTATCACGAAGTGGATGGGACGAATCCATGGTGTAGTGCTCGTGATGCCAGTCAATCACGGAGTAGTAGAATCCCACCCTGAGCCCCTCGGCCCGGAAGGCGTCCACCCACTCGCGCAGCAGATCGCGGCCAGCTGGTGTGTGCATGACGCTGAAATCCGTGGTGGCGGTGTTCCACATGCAAAAGCCATCGTGGTGCTTGCTGGTGAGAATGGCGTACTTCATGCCGGCGGCTTTTGCGTCGCGTGCCCAGACGGCCGGATCGTACAGGTCGGCATCAAAGAACTGGGTGTACCTGCCGTACTCGACGGTGTCGCGTTGTTCACGGCTCTGTACCCATTCGTGCCTGGCTGCCACCGAATAGATGCCCCAGTGGACGAACATCCCAAAACGATCGGCCACAAACCACTGCATATGCTCCGGAACCATGACGCCTGTACCTCCCACACCTGTCACGATGTCCAGAGGCCATGCTTGCAGAGATTCCCGGCCCATGCAAGCAGATCCGGGGTTCGTACACTTGCATAAACGCTGCATAACGCCGCACACTCAGGACGAAGGTCTTTCCATATGCCAGTGTGCATCGAGGAGCGCCGGACAAACGCATGCAACCTCAAACAATGCCGGGGTCGCTACCCTTGCAGCGGAAACGAAAACACTGGCCCCGGCGCAAGAAAATCGCGGTCTTTCTTGTGGTGCTCATGGTGCTGGCGCCATTCGTAGCAGCCGGTACGTATGTCTGGCAGATCACCAACGCGATTGAAGATGTGCAGGATCAATCCGTTGTCAACTTTCCGGAAAGCGACATGGAACTCGGTGGCGTAAGCCGCCGAACGGAAACCACCGGGACGCCACAGGCATCGCCGCAAACAGAACCCGCCGATCCCGCACCAACTGCCACCGAAGGACCGAAACGCGCGTCCAGCAACCCCGGCTCTATCGGAATCGCGCGCGACATTATCGGCACAGGCATCCGTTCAGATGTCGTGAAACCCGACGAGGCATGGCCCGGCCGGGAGTATATCAATGTGCTGGTGTTAGGGGTCGATACCCGGGCAGCCGAGGGCGACCACAACGCCGACGTCATCATGATCGCGCGGATCGATTTCGCCACCAATGAGGTTCGTGTCGTCAGCATCCCCCGCGACTTGCAGGTGGAAGTGCCAAGACACGGCCTGAGCAAGATAAACGGCGCCTACAATATCGGCGTTACCGAGGATCCGGAGAACAAGGTTGCCGGTGTGCTGATGATGCGTGACACCATTGAGTACAACTTTGGTGTACCCATTGATGAGTTTGTGTTGGTCGATTTCGAGGGGTTTGAGAAGGTTATCGACGCCGTGGGCGGCATCACGATCGTGGTTCCCGAGCGCATTGAGGACGATGCCTACCCCACCGAGGATTTCGGCACTACCACGCTTGTCATCGAAGAAGGCCGCCAGGTGATGGATGGCGAAACCGCGCTTGCCTATGCACGTACCCGCCACCAGGATAGCGACGACAAACGCCGCGAACGGCAGATGCTGGTGCTGCGGGCCTTGCTTGAGAAGGGCCAGTCACTGGGCTCGGTCACGCGTGTGGCCCAGGTGATCAATGCCACCGGCGATGCCGTGCTTACCAGCATCGACTGGAACGAGCAGTTGGCGCTGGTAGATATCGCGCTGAAAGTCGACCAGAACCAGATCGTGATGAAAAACATCACCGAGCCGCTGGTAACGCCGGGAACGGCGGCCAATGGCGCATGGATCTATGTAGGCGACCCGGTAGAGATCGCTGCGTTCATCGAATCCGTGCTTTCAGGAGCCGATCCGGGCGCCTGACGGGGCGTACCCTGTATCGAAGGCAATGGTGCCTGCCAGGCCGGACTCCCCCAGGGTGGTGTTCGGGAACACGTCCGTCGCGTTCGCCAGGTAGTCCCCTGGTTGTGTCAACCCCACGCCAAAGTGTGTCAGCCACAATGCGCCGGCCCAGGCATCGCGTGCCAGTGTGGCCGCCTCGCGGAAGGTCATGTGGCCCCGTTCTCGCGCCTTGCCTGCATCCGCATCATCGCCGTATGTCGCCTCACTGATCAGAAGGTCAACATCCGCCATCAGCTCTCGGATGGCGGGAACGGGTCGTGTATCGGTGGCAAGCCCGAGTGATACACCCTGGCGGGGCCCTGAAAGCACATCGGAGGGCGACACCTCGCGGCCATCGATTTCAACGCTCTCGCCCTTTTGCAGCCGGCTCCACAGCTTTTGCGGCACGCCGAGCGCCAGCGCGTTTTCGGGCAGGAAGGCCTGTGCGCGGTCGAGATCAAACCTGTACGCCAGCACGGGCCCACGGTGCTCCCCTTCGGCCGCGCGTACCCGTACTCCACCAGCGAGTTCCGATACATTTCCGTGCTCCATCTCCTGTACACGCACCTCGAACGGCAGGTTCGGCACGATGAAAAACAGGTGGGAAAGCACCTCATAGGTTCCTCGAGGTCCGAAGATCGTCAGCGGTTCGGTTTTGCCTGTATGCGCCAGCGTGTGCATAAGCCCCGGCAGGCCGGCGATATGGTCGGCATGGAAGTGGGTCAGCACTATGCTATCCAGCGCCTTGAAGCCCCAGTGGTACATACGCATGGCTACCTGTGTGCCTTCGCCACAATCGATCAGGTGCAGGCGGGACCCGACGCGAAACAGCGTGGACGACAGGAACCGACCTGGCATCGGCTGCATCGCACCGTTCCCCAGCAGGAGCACATCAATCATGAGGCCTCATTTCTTGCCAATCCCGATTTCCAGCCCGTACAATCCGCACTGGTGCCGAACACCGGCACATGTGTGACCATCATCGACCAGGAAAGGCGTTTTATGCTACAGACGATCCTTGTGCCAGTCGATGCCACAGGCCCCGAGAGCCGTTAGGCAGCCCCTTATCTTCTCTCCGGTTCGTGGCATCTCTTAACTATTCTCCCCTCGTGCCCTGTACGAGGTGAGCTTCGTTTTGCCAGAACCGAAAGAGAGACCTGAATGACAACACAACTTGTGAATGGTGCCGCCGTGTGCGGCAACGCCCACCCCTACCCAATGCAATACATGCATCGGCGGGTTCATCGCCGATGCCGAGGGTGTGACCGTGTCATTCACAGACCACGATTACGAATACGATTACGAGTACGAGTACGAGTACGAGACATCTGAAAAGTTCAACCAGGTGCGCAAATCGGGCAAGCGTTCGCGGCCCCGCAACCGCCTCACCCGCCCACCGCGAACCGAGCAGGACCAGGCATTCAAATGCGTGCACTGCAGGCAATTTATCGGTGCGCCCGTGCGCGGCGGCCGGCATCGCAACCACTGCCCGAATTGCCTGTGGAGCCGGCATGTGGACGATACCCGGCCAGGCGACCGCAAGAGCGATTGCCACGCGGCGATGGAGCCCGTCGGCAAAATTGTGCGTCGTAACGGCGAGCAGGTGCTGGTTCACCGGTGCCGGGGCTGCGGTAAAGAGGATCCGAACCGGATTGCAGCGGACGACAGCCCGCTCCTGTTGATGCGCTTGCCACTCCTGCCCGTGCACGCGGCAGGAACGGACGCAGCGAGCGAACCTGACACAGCCTGATTAATATGCGAGGCGTGGATTACTCCACGCCTCGTGTTACGCCTGCTCGAACTTGCCGTGCACCTTGTACCAGCGCAGGATCCCCTGAGCCCCCAGCCAACTCGGCATGCAGAGCTCCATTGTGGCCACCTTCGTTTCCACATCACCGCCCTCGGCTTCAAACTCGTGCCGGGTGGCGTCTGCCAACGCATCCGCAAGCGCATCGGCGTCGTTTGGCGTGCGCACAATGCGGGCAGCGATCTCCATACGAGAATCGATCCGTTCCTCAATGCGAGCAAGATGAGCGGAAGCATCGTCAACCATGCCGAAGTGTGGCAGGCACAGTGCCGAGGGCTTCATATTTCGCAGGGAGGTGGCGGTGTCCCTCCAGGTAGCGATATCGACTTGGACCGGCGAGAGAGTGGGCACAATCACGGATGACCCCGGCAACCGGGCATGGGCGGCATCGCCCGTGAACAGCACACCCGTCCCCGAATCGAGATACGCCAGGTGCGTGCCCGTATGACCGGGTGACGCCACCGCACTCAGCGACGTTCCTGGCACCATTTCACCGGGCCCGATCCCGTCGATACGGGCCGCATCCACCGGCAAAACATCGCCCCACAGCGTACCCATGGCATCGCCATAACTGATAGTCGCGCTGCGAACGAGCCGGGACGGGTCGACAAGAATACCGGCGGCATCCCGATGGACCGACACTCGCAGGTGCGGATACTCGCCAAGACGG
>JBHWTK010000004.1:0-47728 GCA_043427975.1 Chloroflexia bacterium
TGGCGATGGTGCGCCGGGTGGCCCAGAACCCAACGATTCGGTTGGCGGCAACCAGTGGTGAAATGCTTGACCAAAGCGCCATCCCCGACAGCGATATCCAGTACGTAGTCAACAGCGAATGGGACCGGGTTGCCGGCGTGCAGAGCGGGCAATAGTCGAACCACGAGGCAGATGCGTTGCACCCCCGGCACGGATGGGTCCTAAACCAATGGTAGCCAAAACGCTATTTAGGGTAGCGTGATAACGACATCTGGATGGAGGTCACAGCAATGGAAACGCAGAGACACGTCGCCTGCATGCAGGGCATTCGATGATACATCCCCAGTGGATAGCCGATGGATTTGGAGGCTGGGATGCCGGACTGGGCCAGAGACGCGGCCCTGATAGCGGCCATTGTCGCGTTGTTCAACGCGATCACCGGTCGATTCGGGAGCGCGTTCACATGGCTGACGACATGGCGCGAGAAGCGGCGTCTCGAACGGGAGACCCAAAAAACTGTTCGCGCATTGCAGGAGGCCCTCGATCTGAAGGATCTGGAGCTTCAGGTCAAGGACCGGATCATCGCCACGATGATGGCGGAGCTGGACCGACGGGATGGAAAGCAGTCATGACAGACCGTATCCGACGACTGTTCGGCATCCCACCTCGTGAGCGCGACATGGTGATGTCCCTTCGTGATGCGCGATGTGAAGCGCTGGAGCGGGGGCGTGAATCCATCCATAACCGGCAGATGTTTGAGCGGGTTCTCCACAGTGGCGAAGTGGACTATGACGAGCTGAACCGGGCGATGTTTGGTCGCACCGGATGGCCGCGAGAGGAAGGTCAGTAGCCATGCAGATGGGAGAAATCGTGGTGTGGTTGCTGACCATCGTGTTTTGCGCCATGACGCTCGTGCTGTACATCCGCGTGGATATCCATGACTGGGGCATGGTGGGGTTCACTGTTTTGCTCTTTGGCTGCTCGGTCCTGCTGGTTCGAGCGGTGCTCCACATGTACGGGGTCATCGATACCGAGCAGGAAATGCTGATGCTGTGGCGGCTGCTGGTCCTGATCGGCGGACCCGTGGCGCTTGCGGGGTACGTGATGGGACTGTGGCGCGACCCGCCTCCCGCCCGACAGGTGATTACCCGCCTCGTTGTCCTGGCTCTGGTGACAGCCGTGATGGCACTGGTATTTGCGTCAACGTAGGAAAGGTACGGGGATGGGCATTCCGATTCTGGGGGCGGCACGGTCCAGCCCCGACAAGGCATATGCCACCGCAGTGAAACGCGGCGCAAAGGACATCAACGGGCAACCCGGCAGCCTCCGGGCCTACTTCGATTACCTGTACGAGGATGCCGCCACTCTCGGAATCAATGCCGATGTCCTTGTAAGTCAGTGGGACTTGGAAACTGCCAGTGGCACGTCGGCTGGATGGGTGCAATCCGGCAACCCGGCGGGTCTCGGGATGTTCGATGACGGTTCCACCATGGGGCTGCGGTTCAACCCCGAACACGCAGCGCGGGCACATGTGACCCACATGGCTCTGTACTGCGGGATCGAACCAGATGCCTCGTGGATCACGACCGATGCCCGCTGGGATGCGGCCATGAAGGCCGGGTACTTCGGATCCGTGAAGACCACGTCTGATTTGGGGAATGGCCGTTGGGCTACCGATCCCCTCTACGGATCGAAACTGCTGGGCCGGTATGCGGCCTATTTCGGAGCTGCCCCGGTAGTGGTAGCGGAGGATACCGTCATGGGATTCAACATCGGCAACCGCAAGATGCGGATCGCGGCAGGCGTCGGCCATGCCAACCTGAGTGGTGGGAATCCGCTGGAGCTTGCGTTCAACCGCAAGGTGATGGCGGCGTTGCTGGCCCTCGCGGCACAGTCCGACGGGTTCGATGTTCGGTGCTACACGCCCGACAACGGCCAGGGGACCTTTCCGGGGTCGCTCGATCAGGTCGTGTACGCCACCGTTCACAAGTGGTCGGCGGCCGGTTGGCACCCCGATGTCGTGTTTGAGATTCACAGCGAGGGCGTGAGCAACCAGAACGTCCGCGGTGGGTTCATCATCAACCCGGATTCGTTTGGCCTTCGCGGACGTAAGGCGAGTGGCGGCGACTTCATCGACCAGGACGTCCTTGCAGCGGGCGCTGCAATGGCGAAGGCGATCACCAGCGCAGTTGGTGTGCCACTCCGGGGCGATGGCGTCATGAGTGAACGCGAGACCGGGGTAGGGATCGATGGCTGGCGGCTCGGCTACTTCGGCGCGCTGTCGGACCCGGCGTTTCAGAACAACTCCTGCGTGTTCATCAGCGAGGCTGCCACCCATACCAGCCCGGCAGACCTGGCGATCATGAACAAGCCCGATTTCCCGGCCAATGAGGCGCGTGGGCTTCTGGAAGCGGTGGCAATCCTCGGTACCACGCGGGGTAACTGGACGTATCCGTACAAGATCGGCACCGCGACACCGGCGCCAGCTCCCCAGCCGGTACCGGCCGCCACCGTGGTGGCGGTCACGGAACTGGATCGGTTCGCCGATGTCGCGGCCGCGATGGTGCCGGGGTTCGTGGACTTCCACCTGGAGGGCAAGGCGTTCCGGGCCATCTTCGTGGGGGATCGCTGGCAGGCGGCCCGTGAGACGCCGCGCTACGGGTTCCCGGACAAAACCGACAAGCGCCGCACCGGCCCCAACATCCCCAAGGGTGACGCCTTCGATGTCCGGTGGGTGGTGTTCCGGCGTGATGTGCAGGATGCCAAGATATTCGGTCGCTCCCCGTGGGGAACCTTCATCGACATCGAGGATACCAACCGGGTTGGCGACCTCCAGGCCGCCTAGAAAGGATCTGAACCATGGCTACCAACAAGCTCGTCGTGCAATCGGCCGGGAAAGCGGCTCTTAAGACATTCTTGCAGGCGTTCCTCGCCGTGTTCGGACCGTTGTCGATCGCCATGCTGAACGGCTACGTGAGCACGGTGCAGGCTGGTGGCGAAGTCGTCGTTGACTTCAATATTTGGACAAACGTGCTTCTCGGCGGGCTGGCAGGCGGCATAGCGGGTCTGATATCGCTGCTGTGGAACTGGGCCAAAACGCCCTGATCGTCAATCAGTAGCAGCCTATTGAGACGTGAAACCCCCGGTGAAATGAGCCGGGGGTTTCACGTTGTCTTCCGCATCGTATTGCCAGACGCCCACAATCCTGTATACACTCACGTCATGTAACCACAATCAAAGACAGCTCGTGGGGAGATGTTGGCGTGAACCGGCTCTATTACGGTGACAATCTTGGCGTTCTCCAGAACCACATCGAGGATGAGAGTGTTGACCTCATCTATCTGGACCCGCCATTCAATTCCAACCGCAACTACAACGTATTGTTTCGCGAGAAGACGGGTACCGATTCGCCAGCGCAGATCAAGGCGTTCGGTGACACCTGGCGTTGGGATGAGGCAGCGGTGGAGGCCTTCCACCGCATTGTAGAGAATGCGCCGGATCGAGTCTCCAAGATGGTGGAATCCCTTCGGTACCTCGTTGGCGACAATGACATGATGGCCTATCTCGTGATGATGACCGAGCGGATGGTCGAGCTGCACAGAGTCCTGAAGCCGACCGGGTCGATCTACCTTCACTGCGATCCAACCGCCAGTCACTACCTGAAACTAGTCATGGACACCATCTTTGGAATCCGGAACTTTCGAAACGAGATTGTCTGGCGACGTACGAATAGCCATAACGACCCCAAGAAATTCGGTCGCGTCCATGATGTGCTGCTCTTCTATGCCAAGGACAGTCGGCTTGGAACATGGAACCCGGTCTTCGAGCCGTATAGTCACGAGTACGTTGATGCCGAGTTTCGCACCGATTCATCTGGCAGGGTATACAAACTGGAGGACCTGACGGCCCCATATCGAGGCGGTTCAGGGGGGCGGTTCGATTTCCACGGGAGAGTGCCTGGGCCTACCCGCATGTGGGCAAAGAACCAGGAATGGATGGAAGAGCTGTGGGACGCTGGCCGGATCAAGACTGGAAAGGATGGCAAGCCGCTCTTGCGAGGGCACATCGTCTACATGGATGAAAAGCGTGGAGCGCCGGTTCAAGACTGGTGGGGTGACATCCTGCGGGTCGGCAACACCTCCAAAGAGCGGCTCGGATATCCCACTCAAAAGCCGCTTGCCCTCCTGGATCGCATCCTCCAAGCAAGCTCCAATCCGGGTGATATCGTTCTCGATCCGTTTTGTGGCTGCGGCACCGCCGTTGCAGCTGCGCAGAAGCTTGACCGGCAGTGGATCGGCATTGACATCACCCACCTGGCGGTCTCGCTCATGCAAAACCGGCTATTCGATATGTTCGGGGATGCGGTCGAGTACGAGGTGATTGGTACACCAGTCGATCTCGGATCGGCCCGCCGACTGGCGGAGGATGATCGCTATGAGTTCCAGGCGTGGGCGAACTCGCTGGTGCACGCGCATCCCCTGGACGGGCGCGAGAAGAAGGGTCCCGACAAGGGTATCGATGGGATCATCCGCTTTATTGACGACGACAAGGAAACCGTGAAGCGCGTCATCGTCCAGGTGAAATCCAACGACCACGTTGGGCGACCCGTTATGGAGCAATTGAGGGGAACTATTGAACGGGAGAAGGAGCCGATGGGGTTGCTGGTATCGCTCAATAGGGTGACGCGCCAAGCAGAAGAAGAGGCGCTGGCGGCCGGGTTCTATGAATCCATGTGGTGGGGGGAAAGGTACCCGAAGTTACAGGTGTTCTGCATCGAAGAGCACTTCGATGGAAGAGAGCCGAGAATTCCGCCGAGTCAGGCGACATTCTACCGGGCACAACGGCTTCGCGGGCGCACCCATGAGCAGCCAGGACTCTTTGATTAAGGCGGTCACCGACGTGACGACGTTACCATTCTGTGTGATGATTCGCCCAGGGACCAAACGCCTCGCTTGGGAAACTTCCCCTTCAACTTAGTTTCGTGAGCGACCACAGGAAAGGCCTGGCACCCAGCCTGCCAGGCCTTTCGGCGTTCTATGTCGATGTGTCCACGAGTGCATGCAACGCCGGCAGTGCTTCCCTGAAAGGGAGCTTGTCCTTCCGGTCAGGGGAAATCTGGAAGGTAATGTGTTCGAGCTTTTGCTGTGTCGATTGGCTCCATGCGGCCAGCAGCTTCCGGCAGCGCTCCCGTTCCTCTTGTGTCACGGTGTCCGACAGCAGCACCGCAAGCACTTCGCTGACAACGGCCAGCCACGATTCGATGTGTTTCGGTGAAAGCTCTGGCTCTCCGTACATGGTCTCCTCCTGCTACAACGAATTTGGTCCCCACTTCGATTCTACAGAAGCGAACCTGGCATTCCACTCCTCCTGATCGGGTAGCGGTGGACCCATGAGCTGGGCATCGATATCGACGTTATCGAGTGTACGGGGCGCCAGGATCATATGATCCGGATTGTCGGGATTCACGATTGCGAGCAGCCCCATAGTCTTGCCGTCCTTATCGACCACGAGCCGCCGGAACCAGTCGCCATCGAACGGTGTGGCATCGTCATCGTCATCAGGGGCAACGGTCGTGACATAGATCCATCCGGTATCCGGGCTGATCTCGTAGCCGCGGCCGACATGGTAGAGGAAGCTGTTGACCTGTGTTTCAAGGGAATCCATGGAGATGCTCCTAGCAGCTGGTGACGTAATCGCCGGGGTAGGGGTAGATATCATCGGTGGGTAGCGAGTAGGTGATTGGCCGCCCGAGATTCCGATCTGCGTACGGCGTGATGATGAACGTCTTGCCGGTGTCTGCTTCCACCACGCCCCATGTAGGGTCGCGCTGACCCAGTTCGATCGACACATGCCAGTAGCCCACGGCACCGAACGCGCCGAGCTGGAACGCGGTGGCCCGGTGAAGTTCGCTGACCTCGACGAACACCGTCTCCCGGTAACCGTGTTTCAGGTGCGGACGGTGCTCCACCCGCCGCCAGCCATCTTGCGGCAGCAACGGCAGGACCGTCTCGTACACGAACCAGGCCGCGGCAAGTCTCCTCGATTGGTGCATCTGATCGTCTCCACATCTGTACATCGGTATTGGTATATCCAATATAGAACAGATGTTCTGTTGTTGCCAACCGGAGACGGGGGCTTAGGGGAGGTGCTCGGCCAGTTCGATCTCGGTGACCTCGCCGCCTTCGGTCGCATGACGGACTTCCAGCACGGCATCCTTGCCATTACCGTCGATGACAAAGCACGCCTGCACGTCCAGGCTGCCGCCCTTGCGGATATGGTCCGGGTTGATGAACGCGGCATCACCACCACATGAGGTGGCATCCCAGAGCTTGTATTCGTTGCCGTCGCTCACGACCAGGATATCGAGGTCGCCGGTCTGCACGCGATCATTCCCGAGGTTCTCCACGGTCATGTGCACCACGATGGCCGTATCACCATCCGCGCCGGCATCGTCCAGCACGTCGGCCGGATCGCCGACCTCCACAGACGTGATCGTGATAGCGACATCGCCCGGATCGAGCAGCACCGGATCAGGGGCGGGCGTAGCGCCCGGTGTCGCAGCCGGTGTGGCCAGTGAAAGCAGCAGGATCAGCGTGAGTAGCATCGTCTTCCTCCATAGCAACAGAGACGTCCACGGTCGCATACCAGTTCCGAGACGGCTGCGACATGAGAGAAATGTACCGTAGTGCGGTTGCAGAGAGGCTACGATTCGGGTATCATAGTGCTATGAGGGGTAAGACTACCCCGGCACACGGAGACGACCATGAAGCTCGTACTCACCGATCACGAGACTCGATCCCTTTTCATCTATACGGGCCACTTCAACACATTGCTGTACCTGGACCTCGACCTCACTCCCGAGGAAGCGGCGGACCGGCGCACGTATATCCACTCCGACATCGTGGTGTCTGACGATATTGCCACCATCAAGCCGACGTCCGGCACGACGGTGTCACAAATTGCGGCATTCGTTGAGCGGGCTGTGGCACACGTGCAGGTGAGGGCAGGTACAATCGGGTAGCATCATTGCTACCTTGTGGCGCCAACAAGGAGTACACCATGCTCACCATTACTCTCACCTGCGGCGAATCTCGTGTTGAGCTTGAGGGCGATGACCTCGCCCTCTTGATCGGCTACGTTCCGGATGGCGGTGCAGCTGCCCGTCTGTCGGATATCCACAATGCCCTGGTTGACGATGGCGTAACAGAAGCCGAGCTGGATGAAAGCGACTGGGACGCCATGATCGCTGGCCTCGCCCGGCATGCACGGGAAGGCCGACCGACATGACAGATGCAGATCGTTATCGCAAGCTCGGCGAGCTGACCGAGATCGAGGCACGGCTCGAGAAGGGATGGACAGCGTGCGAGCAGGCACCCGACCCGGCCACCAAGGACCGCTACGAGCGCGTCTGGCTCAACCTGCTCCACCAGTACGAGCAGCTGTACCGCGAGCTTCACCCGGGTAGCCTCGTTGCCACTACTTGATAATTGATAGCAACCAACAAGGCTACCAAGGAGATGACCATGATCGAGACCGTAGAAGGCAACATCAACACCCACATCGCCAGCATCAGTGAACGGTTCCAGGCAGCCTCGGCAGAGGAGAGCATTCGACTCGGAGACATCCTGACCGCTGACGATGCCGCTGCGCTGGAGCATGCCGGCGCAGTCCTCTTTGTCGTCGCGTCAGTCGGCGGAGCCTTTGGTGTGAGTGACAGTGACATCCTGCGCATGGCCGCTGCCATGGAAGAGGTAACCGCTCTTGCGCTTGCTATCCGTGAAACCAGATAGGCTTCAAATAGTTGCACAAAGGCTACGATGGTGGTATCGTGGTGACAGATGAGAAAACAGTCTCATCATCAGGGGTAGCCAAAAAGCTACCTACGAACATCAGGGAGACGACCAATGCTTAACCACGCCGAACTCGAAGAGCGCTACGAGGAATTGACCTGGACGCTTGAAGCCGACCCATCCGAAGCCCTGGATCGCGATCACTGTATGGAGATGCAGGCCACGGCCGCATTCCACTGCGAGGCCATGAACAGCATGGTGGAGGATGGCAGTTTCCGTGGGGACGATGGCGCCTATGCAGGTGGCTACCTGCGCGAGTTCCGTGCGCTGGTGGACACGATGGAGACTATCGCCGATATCGCGCCAGCACCCATCCTGACCGTTGGAATCCGCTGGTAGCCGAAAAGCTACCTTGTGACACCTTGGAGACGACCATGCCTCGTGCCACCTTCAACCTCAATCGGGCCGTGCTTGCACTGGCCCACCTCGCCGCCACAGACGAACGCCGGCCAGCGCTGACCCGACTGTGGACCCGCAAGGGACGTGTGGAAGCCGCTGATGGCTTTATCGCCGGATCGGTCACCCCGAAGTCGAACGTCCCCGACGGGCTGACCATTGATGGTAGCGTCGCCATGAAGGCGCTGCGCAGTACCACGGTGAAGAAGCCGAAGGTGGTGGCCGTTCACGATTCCGAGGAGAACACGGTATCACTCGGCGCGGAGAACCGACCCGGCCAGCTGCTGGTATCCGAGGATGTGATCTGCCACCCGCCGGATGTTGCTGCCCTGATGAGCACAGACGTGCCACATGCCATGGCGATCCTGAATATCGACCTGCTGAAGAAGGTCCTGGCGGTCTTCGACGCTGCCACCGACCCGAAGGACACGGGTCGGCAGATCGAGGTACGGATGTTCGGTGCCTATGAACCGGTGCAGTTCCGGGGACTCTCGGCCGAGGGCGACGAAATCCGGGTGATGCAAATGCCGATGGTCGGCAATAAGGGGCTGGTAACCACCTGGGTATTCGATCCGGTCGATGCTGATCCGACTCAGTTACTGAAGCATCACGTTGAGACCCGTACTGCGCAGGCGGACGGCTGCCCTGGAGATCGCCATGTACCAGCAATCTGACCTGACGGCGCTCTATCCTGCGATCAATACCGATGACCTGGAAGAGGTGTTGGTGTCGCTCCACCTGATCGACCCGACGCCGCTCCGGGCCAGCGGAGAACTGCGTACCAGCATGGAGAGGCGTGGCCAGCTCCAGCCGGTGATCCTGAATGCCGCAGGGGGCGCGGGGTACCGGGTGGTCGACGGTCGCCGGCGGATCGCAGCCGCCCGCGAGCTGGAGTGGAAGGATATCCGCGCCTACATCATCGACGTGGATAGCATCGCCGAGGCCGCAATGGCGGTAACCGTCAACGCCGTACGGAGCGACAACCCCGTGAGCGACGTGGCAGCGATCCATGCCATGGCCGGGGCCGGCTACACCGAACGCGAGATCGCACAGGCGACCGGCCTAAAGCTGGCACTGGTGCGCAAGCGCCTGAAGCTTTCCCGCCTGCCGGAATCCCTATATGCGGGCGTGCTGGAGAATCGCATCGCCATCGGGGTGGCCCAACGGATTGCGGCCCAGGCTGCCTCCGTGCAGGAACGCCTCGCCGAGGTCTACGCGAGAACAGGCCGAGTGACCGGTGATGATGTGCGCGCCGCAAGCCGTGTCGGTATGGACACCTCCAACGCCTCCCTGGCTGACCTGTTCGATCCACCTGTGCCCCCGCGCGCAGACGCATCGCACCGCATCCGCGCCGAGCTGGTCGCTGTGCTTGCCAGCTACCGAACCGATATCGATGAGGCGACATGGCGCCAGATCGCCAGTGATGCCTGGAATGACGTAACACGAGGTGCAGCATGAAGACCCTGGTATCCCTGACGAGCATCAATGGATCGAACACAGCCCTGCCGTCCAATATGGTCAGCAATGGTTCGGTGCATTTCGATCCGCTGACCGATGAACTGCTAATCGAGATCAATAACCAGTCGGTGCTCTCTCTGCGGCCTGGCCGGGCGTTCGCGGAGGGCATTGCCGCACTCATGGCCAAGGTCGCTGTAGCCGATACCCCGGCCGCCAGCGGCAAGGCCACCACCCCATGCCCACGTTGCAACCAACCTGTGGTGAAGGCCCGGTTGGCGGTGAAAGGTGAGGTGCTGCTTGACCCGGAGCCAAACGAGCGAGGTGTCTACGTGTTCATGCGGGAGGGGAGGGTTCGGAGCCTGCGCCCGTTTGAAGATCCGATGTCGGCGACCTATCGGAAGCACCGCTGCGAAGGAGGTCTGTGATGCTTCAGGTTCTCGATCGCCCTCCTGTAGGTGAAGCAGACAAGCCGGTAGATCTGATGACCGTGAACGAGGCGGCTGCGTTGTTCCGATGCAGCAATAAGACGGTCTATCGTTGGATCAGCCTGGGGCTGATCCCCGACGATGCCGTGATCCGCACCGGTTCCCGCTCGATTCGGCTGGTGCGGCGGAAGATCAACTGCCTCACGGCCACCGGTATCACCGACGTCCGCCGGTAGGACCGCGACAATGGAGTAATCACCAGGCCGCAGATGGACACCTGCGGCCTTTGTGTGTCCGTCTGACGCCATACCAATAAATCCGGAATGCTGGCGTCAGACCCCATCTCTGACCCCTTATCAGAAAGTTCGACGCCAAAGGTAGCCAGGATGCAACTATTCGGTATTCGATAGGTTACGCCGTCGAAATGACGGGAAGTGGTGCCAGTGTTGACAAACGCTACTGGCGCTGTGAGAAACGTGGGAACAGGTGAGACGGGATTCCCCCTTCGGTTTTGTTGCAGTATTATCATGGGTTTCCGACAATCCCGCGTGGTTACTGGGAGATTGGCTCGATTGTCGTGCTCCTGACCCCTGAACTGACCCCTTACCGCTCCTAATGACAGCTTACTGGCTACTCTCTGTAATTCATGTGGCTACGTCCTCACTGCCCAGCGCCTCGTGCAGTGAACCAAGCGCGGCAGCCAGATCCGTGTTCATGACGTGCTGGTACACCCGCATGGCCGTCGCTGGTGAGACATGGCCCAGGATCGCCTGCACCACGCGTGGTGGCACACCCCGAGACATGAGGATGGTTGCACAGAGATGGCGGAGCTGGTGGAACGTCAACCGCGGTACACCGGCGTCGGCGCACAATCTGGTCAACGTATCGAGCAGCGTCGTGTTGTTGAGCGGCCAACCCGTGTGGGTGCATACAAGGTCGTAGTCGTGCCAGTCCGGTCCGAGCCGAAGTCGGCGTTCAGCCTGCTTTCGGCGTTCGGCTTTGAGAGCCTCAACCACGAACCCCGGCAACGGAAGGTCGCGTCGGGAAGATTTGGTCTTCAGTTCAACGAACCGGACCTCGCCTCCGACGTTTTCGACCTGGTACCTGATCCTGGCAACGCCGCGATCGAAGTCGATATCTCGCCAGCGCAATCCGCGCGCCTCCCCCCACCGAAGGCCCAACCCAACCCCGAGCGTGTATGGCATGCGCATTTCTGACGTTGCGATCGCCTTCATGAGGTTCTCGATGTCCGTCAGCGAGAGAAAGGGCAGATCGCGAGGGTCGCCGGCTTTGGGTGCCCGGACCCGATCCATGGGGTTGGCTCCCAGCAGGCCAGCATCCATGGCGTACCGGAGCACGCCTCGCAGGGCGCTGTGTATCCCGAGGAGCGTGCTCTCCGCGTATCCCGCCTTGCGGGCCGTGGCGATGACCTGGTTGCCATGGTTCACCGTGAATGCGGACAGCTTTACCCGACCGACCAATGGCAGGATGTGGAGTCGGAGGAGCGATTCGCGGGTTTCCAGTGATCGCCGGCGCAAGTTGTCGGGATTGAGTTCCACGTAGTCGTGAGCGACATCCGCAACCGTGGCTCTGCCCGGCTCGGCAAATGTCCCTGTCTCCAGGCTGGCACGGGCCTTGTTCAGCTTGGCTTCGGCTTCCGCCCAGGTCGATCCATAGAAGGACTTGCGCCGGCCATCAGGGAGAACCAGTCGCGCTTCCCAGCGTCCGTCCTTACGCGGGCGCGTGCTGATGCTACCCGAAGAGCGGGCGCGTCGTGCTCGTGCCATGGCCTATCCCTTGCTGTTAGGTTCTTTCGCGTCCCGGGCCTGTCGCTCTTTGCGTTGCACCTGCTGCTCCAGGAGGCCGCGGAGCTGGGGATAGACCACGACAAGCGTTTCGTCAGGGAGCTGGTCCACGATCGAGATCACGTCGCGTTGGAGCGCCGTGCGACCGGA
Source organism: Chloroflexia bacterium (assembly GCA_043427975.1). Classification (GTDB taxonomy): domain Bacteria; phylum Chloroflexota; class Chloroflexia; order Thermomicrobiales; family UBA6265; genus UBA6265. Next base: position 12,064 of record JBHWTK010000004.1, read on the forward strand.
TGCATCCGGCGCGTCGAGTCCGGCCATACTCATGAGCTTCACCGGATCGACACCAAACAGTTCGGCCAGGCGAAGGAACGATCGGGTAGAGGGTTTGCGGTAGTTCGCATCCTCTACAGGCATCAACCACCGACCTACTGTGCCCTTGAACACGCCGATCTCGCGGGCGAGCCGCGCCTGGGTCCACAGTCGGGCATCCATTTCATCACGGAGCCAGTCCTGGAATTCCTCGTAACTGTCCAACGTTGCCATTCGCATCTCCTCTACCCGGTGGCGACACCAGCAGTGCTCCTGCACGAGCGTTACCACAATGGTAGCCACCTGGATAACGTTTCGATGCTATCATGCGTTCCCATGTTTTGCACATACGAACAAATGTTCTGGTATTATCCAATCGGAGACGGCTGAAGCTGCATTGCGAATATGGACATGGTAGGCTACATTTGGTAGCACAAAGGCTACCATTCTGGTATACTGGGAGCAGTCAGGAGGCGTTTATGGTCCGTCAGACACCGGGAACCGAAGCAGATTCAGGAACAATCCGGCGGGGATCGCGATTGGAAACGTTCGCGATCCACGACACGGGGGGCGACCCGCTAGAGCAGGTTGACCTGAAGGTGCAGTCGATTGCCCAGCGCGGCTGCCGGATCATAGACGAGGGCCTGATTACCGATTACACGAGTGACCCGCCCGTTGTTGGGTGGGTATTGTACGAGGAGACGACCAATGAGCACGCAGACACCGGAGAATCAGAGCCAGAACGGGCAGGTTGAGGGCGGGTTCGATCCGTCCCGGCACCTGTCATTGGTGAAGGGCCAGGACTACCTGGAAGTGAAGTGGCGCATTGCGTGGTTCCGGGACCGTTTCCCGAACGGCAAGATCACTACCAGCCTCGAACAGTTCAACGGTGACACGGCGGTGCTGCGCGCTGAAGTAATCGCTGTTGATGGAGATGGCGCGGTTTGTGGATCGGCCACCGGCTACGGAATGGAGACCAGCTCCGGGTTCGCCAACTTTGTGGAGAAGGCCGAGACCAAGGCGATTGGCCGGGCGCTTGGTGCGATGGGGTTCGGAACCCAGTTCGCAGACGACTTTGCTGATGCCGAAGATGGCGCGATCGCCGATGCGCCGGTGCAGCGTCAGTCCAGCCGATCGAACGGCAATCAGGGACGTTCCTCTGATCGAGGCCGTGGTAGCCAAAACACTACCAATCAGCGGCAGGGAGGATTCGGCGGAAGCGGTCCGGCGACTGGTGCCCAAAAGGAACTGGTTATGAACATGGGTGCCGAACGCGATATGACGCCGCAGGCGATCCACAATCTCGTGATGGAATCGTCAGGCGGTGTGGCACTCGATGACCTTAGCCGCGATCAGGCGACGGAAATCATCGGCCGACTGAAGGAGATGCCCCGACCGTCTCGCAGGTAGAAAAGGGGAACAGGGCTGCCGTAGCAGCCCTGTTTTCTTCGGAGACGACCAAGCCTCGAAGGAGGTCCCGGCCCGTTTCAAGCGGGCCTAAGTCACTGATGAAGCGACCTAAACAGATGGTAGACGGTAGCCACCTGGCTGTCAAGGAGTGTCCCACTATGCCTCAACAGATTGACCTCACTCGGGGTTACGTCACGACCGTGGATGCCGACAACCACGCCGCGCTGTCTGGCAAGGGGTGGTATGCGCATACCCGGCGCGGCAAGGTATACGCCGTTCGACACAGCGATGATGACCACACCAAGATGGAGCATTTGCACCGGATCGTGGCAGGCGCGCCGCCACGCATGGTGGTCGATCACATCAACGGCAACACGCTGGACAATCGACGCGAGAACCTGAGGGTATGCACCCATGCCAACAACATGAGGAACAGGGGCGGCCCGGCCACTCACAACACGACCGGTTTCATTGGCGTAAAGGTTAGGAAGTCAGGGCGATTCACTGCATATATCCGCAGTCAGGGCACGAGTTATACAGCGGGAACGTTTGACACCGCTGAGGAAGCCGCGCGCGCCCGCGATCGGCTCACAATCCAGCTTCATGGCGAGTTTGCAGCGCTGAACTTCCCGCTTGAAAAGGGAGGTAGGTAGTCATGGGCAAGGCGGAACGGATCGCGCGGGAAAGGAGCTGGCGCAACCGCTACAGCTCAACTCACCTGGGCATTCTCGGCGACCCGGACAGGATCGACCAGGACGGTGTTGTCGGCGAGATGGCGTTTGCCGAGATGTTCGGTATCGCAGTCACGGAGGTGAAGCGCAAACGCCCCGTGTCCCACAACTTCACGCTTCACGACGGTACCCGTGTGGATGTGCGGGCGAGCCGCGCCCGCAATCCCAAGTTGATCGTGCCACCTCGGATAGCCAAGCGCGCCAGCATTGACGTATTCGTGCTTGCTGAGGTCGTGGACGGTGGCAAGCGGGCGATCCTGCGCGGCTGGGCGACACGCCAGGAAGTGCGCGAGGCGCCAGTGAAGAAGATCTCATCATTGCCAGATGCCGAGCCGGTGCATGTGTTGTATGAGTGGGATTTGCACGAGATGGAGGATCTGAAGATGCGCCATATTCCCACCATGCGCCCGATGTTCGACCTGGATGCGATCTAAGGGTGCCGGCGCAGCTGTGAAGAGCGCGCCGGCGGGGTGGGGGAGATGCGGATCGGGCCACAGGAGGCAACCTCGACCGCTGAACAAAGAGTAGCCGAAACGCTACCTTTCGGTCAATAAATGCTACACTCACGTTGGAACCACAAAGCGACTGCCATCCGGTTCGTGGCCGGATGGCAGTCAAAGTTCCGTATTGGCTTGTCTCGTACTGCTGTGGAGCTGCACTGCTGTACCCATTCTACCACAGGAATGGGTACTAAAGGGAACCCCTATGAGCGTCAAGTTCGTCAGCGAGATGTTTCATCACCGTAAGGTGCCCATGAAACTTCGCAACGTCCTGCTGGCCTTGTGCGATAGCGCCGACGATCGCGGCTATTGCCATCCCTCTATCTCCTATATCGCATGGAAAGTCGAATGCAGTGAGCGCACCGTCTCGCGGTCCCTGGCCCAGCTGGAATCGCTTGGTGTGATCAACGTCAAGCAGCGATACAAGCAGTCGAGCATCTACAGGATCGACCTCTCGGCCTTGCCCGAGAAGCATCCGTACCATCGCGACATCAATGCCGAATACGAGGAGTTCGAGGCCGAACTGCTGGCCCGACAAAATGGCATGGCAGAGAGTGGCGAGGAGTTCTCGGGTGACAATCTGTCCGAGAATCAGGACAACCACGACACAGATTGTGACAAACGCGACGCGGAATGTGCATCAGATGGCGACCAGAACCATCAGAGAGCCGTCAGTGAACCATCAGGTAACACGACCCCCCATACCCCCCAAGGGGGGCAGGGTGCCAGTGATGCTGACGCATCTGCCACGAAGAAAGCCCGAACCAAGCCTGGCGAGCTGACACCTGACCAGGAGGCACGCTTCGAGCGCTGGTGGCAGATCTATCCCCGGAAGGAAGACAAGGCAGTCGCCCGCAAGGCGTGGAAGCGATGCGACCCTGATGATGCGCAAACCGACGCCATGATCGTGGCTGTCGGCCGGCAGGCGGTGGCCAAGGATTGGGCCGACCCGTCCCGGCGTAAGTTCATACCACTGCCATCGACCTGGCTCAATGGCGCGCGCTGGGAAGATGAAGTTGATACGGCAACCACCGCGGGCGATCCCGATCTCAATCTCGACCCCACCCCCACAAACGCTGCGAGGCTGGGGAAGGCCCGAGCACGGGCGGAGTTTCGCGCCGCGCCGTATCTCGCCAGCCAGGGCAAGCCACTGACGGCCGAGCAAGAGGCCCGCATTCGTGCTGGCACACCGCTGCGGGAAGTGATGACGGCGGAACAGCGGGCCTGCGCCAGCAAGGGATTCGAGGAGCTGGTGTCCTGGCACCGCAACAAGATCGCTATGAGCTTTTAGTCGGTAGCCAAAATGCTACTATATGGCATCATGTGAGATACCTGGAGAGACGACCATGACCCTTCCCCCACTTGATTGGCACAGCCTTGGCATCGACGTCCGGGGTCGCACATCCGGTCAGACGAAAACCGTGTGCCCGAAATGCAGTCACACCCGACGAAACAAGGCCGAGCCATGTTTGTCGGTAAACCTCGATGCCAACACTTTTCATTGCTTCCATTGCGGATGGGCTGGCCCGGAGAAGGGCTATGCCAAAGAGCGGGGAATGGCCGGCGATGCCGGTGTTGGCACCCGGCTCCGTCCCGAGGAACGGGAGAAGCCGAAGTCTTACCGCAAGCCCGAACCGCCTCCGCGTGCGCCAGAGCAGGATCGGATGATCGAGTTCTTTACCGCCCGCGGCATCAGGGCCGAAACCGTGCATGCCTACGGCATCTACCAGGGCAGTTACACCACCAAGGATGGCAAGACGATCCAGTCGATCTGCTTCCCGTACCACGTTCACGATGAGCTGGTGAACATCAAGCACCGGTTCCCCAACAAGCGGTTCGCGATGGAGTCGGGGGCGGAGTTGACGTTCTACAACCTCGATCGCGTGCAGGGCGCCGAGACCGTGATTGTGGTCGAGGGGGAGATGGATGTGCTCGCCATGGCGGAGGCCGGATACACCACCGTGATCTCCCCACCCAATGGCGCGCCTTCGATCAACACGGACATCGAGAACGCCAGCCTGGACTACCTGAAGTCAGGCGAGAAAGTGTTTGCACAGGCGCGGCGGGTGATCCTTGCCGGCGACATGGATGAACCCGGCCGGCGGTATATGGATGAACTCGCCCGTCGTGTCGGCAAAGGCAAGTGCTGGCGGGTGACATGGCCGGATGGGTGCAAGGACGCCAACGACGTGCTTATGAGCGACGGCTTTGAGGGCGGCGTGTCGGGCATTCGCGCGGCGCTGGATATGGCCGAGCCATACCCCGTCGATGGCATCACCCAGCCGGGCGATTACGAAGACGATCTGTGGAAGTACGAGAACGACACCGAGCATGGCGCCCGAATCAGCACCTGGCCGAACTTCGCCAACCTGTGTCGCTTCTCGCCTGGCCAACTCACCATCCTCACTGGCACACCGGGATCGGGCAAGAGCGTCTGGCTGAACTCGGTGCTGCTCGATCTGGCCAACAAGCATGGCTGGCACATCGGCCTCTTCAGCCCCGAGTACCACCCGCCCGACATGCACGTTCGTGATCTCATCGAGAACATGCTGGGCAAGACCATGAACCAGACCTATGCCCGCAAGTTCAACCTGCCAGTGGCGACACGGGAAGAGGTGCGGGTCGCCCTTGCCGATCTGAACAAACGCATCAGTTTCATCATCCCACCCGAGCCAACCCTGGACGCGATTATCGAGCGGGCACAAACGCTCGTCTTCCGTGAGGGCATCAAGATGCTGATCGTCGATCCCTGGACAGAGATCGACCAGAGCCAGCGCGGCAACATGGCCATGACGGACTGGGTGGATATGTGTCTGAAACGCCTGCGCCGGTTTGGCCGGGAGTTCGATGTGCATGTCGTGATCGTTGCCCACCCCAAGAAGATGGCTCCGGTCACCGATCGGAGCGGAGCGCGGAACAACCCCGTCGTGACGCCCTATGACATCAGCGACAGCCGCCACTGGGCAGAGATGGCGGACGTGATCCTCTCGATCTGGCGCGACCGGAGCGATCCCGAGGAACCGGTGCAGGTGCACATCCAGAAGATCCGGTTCCGCGACAACGGCCAGCTGGGACTGGTGCTGTTCCGGTATGACCGGCACACCCGCCGATACCAGGACATCACCGACCAGGTTGCCGAGGGCGACTACGACTTCGTTGCCTGACAGTGAGGAGCCACCATGGTACAGCCCGTGAACACGATGACGCTGGAGGAGTATCGCAACCTGATCGATCCGAGGGACGAGGCCGAGTTTACCCGCCTTCTCCAGAAAGAGGGTGATACCTGGGGATGGAGGTCGTATCACATACCGGATTCCCGTAAGGCGTCGTCGGCAGGATTCCCCGATCTGGTGATGGTACATCCGCAGTTCGGCACGATCTTCGTGGAGCTGAAGATGCCGGGCAAGTACCCACGCAAGGACCAGCGCGAGTGGCTGACCGCACTGGTGCACTCGGGCGAGAAGGTCTTTGTGTGGTGGCCGAAGGACTGGGCGGATATCAAGCAGGTGCTCCAGGGCGCATGGCGCCAGGGGTACGAGACGGTTGTAGCGGAACGTGAGGAACAGATTGCCCGCAAGATGGAGAAGCTTGCGAACGAATAAGCATGATAGCTACAAAAAGTTGCACATCGGCTACGATGCTGGTAACATAAGGCTACACACGGAACAGGAATGGCCTGTCCCGACAAAACAACGGGTAGCCAAAAAGCTACCAGGAGACGACCAATGACTACTCGACTTGACCTCGCCATTGAGCAGTTGCGTGAGGCATTCGCCGATGAGGTGGAGAGCCAGTACGAAACCCGGATGGATCGCCACCTTTCGGAAGTGTTCGACAGCTTCTATGGCGTCGATATCACCAGCGCGGGGGTAGCGTTCCGCGAACTCCACGAGTCGGCCGGACCCTTCACCGTTACCGAGGCGCTGATCGCCACGGTCGTCGATGTGCCCGAGCGGTACTTCACCTTCACCGAGGCCGTGGGCAGCATGTTGCCGGGTGATCTGGATGCGGTGGTGGAAGAACGCATTTCCCGGCTGGTGCAAAACGGCGGCATTCTCCACCTGTGGGACGATCAGGTGAGCTGGTTTGACGGGCAGCGAAACCGGAGCACGTTCCGCATCATCGATGGGGACTATCGCTGGTCGCGGGCCATCATCGACATCTCTGATGAGGTGGCCTCATGAGCTACTTCGGTATCGCCGTCTGGCAGCCCAAGACCGAGGAGAACTTCGGCGGCATCCTGCGGAGTGCCCATGCGTTCGGGGCGGCGTTCGTCTGCCTGATCGGTGCCCGGTACCGCCGTGAGGCGACGGACACCAGCAAGGCCACCCGGCATATCCCGCTGTTCATCTACCAGACGCTGGAGGAGTTCGTGGAATATCGACCCTTCAACTGCGAGATCGTGCGCGTCGAAGTGGACGGCAAAACACCGCTTCCCGAGTTCACCCACAAGGACAAGGCGATCTATCTCCTGGGCGGGGAGGATCGCACGCTCCCGAAACATGTCGGCGAGCGCAGCACGGTCATCGAGGTGCCGTACTGCCTCAACCTGGCGACCACGGCCAGCATCGTCATGTATGACCGTTCGACAAAGCGGCTGGCCTCATGAGCAGTGAGGATCGGCTGGCCATGATCCGCTGCATGGAGACATCGGGCTACACCGTGGCGACTCGCGAGGAGCGCGGGCTACTGATCGTGACAGTCAGTGATGCGCGCGGCCAGGTCGCCACGGCCATATCCACAAGCCGCTTCGATTTCGAGGAGGCGTACCAGCAGTGGCAGGCGTGGCGGGCACAGGGCAAGCGACGCAACATATCCCGGATCGTCCGGGCAGCAGATGAGCGCGAGAGCGCATAAGGAGACGGTCATGAAGGACGGGAACAAGGTGGTGTGGGAGGTGAGCGCACCGGGCCATACCAAGGCAATCGACATTCTGCAACGAAACGGCGGCTACCTCTGTGGGCTGCCAAAAGGACTGGTTCATAGCGAGGGCTACCGGCCATTCCGCATCACCATCGAGGAACTGCCATTGCCCGAGCCAGAACCCAGGACGTGGTGCTGGCAGGCCGAGTGGAGCGTTGATGAGGGCTTCAAGGTGAGCCACTGGCCGAGTCTCCGTTCCGAAGGTGACATTGCCGTGGACTGGAGAGACGGACATCTCCGTTCGGTAGCAACGTTCTTCCATTCGGCCGACGAGCCTACCTTCGAGCAGTTCCGCGAGGCCGTGAAAGATGCAACCGGTGTTGAGATTCCGGTTCCCGAGCAGCCGGAACCTGACCAGCTCCAGTGGTGGGCATTCACCCAGGGAAGCGGATGGAGTGCAACGGACTACGAGTCTGTGTCGGTCACTTTCGACGCCTCCGGATCATTACGACATGCCTGTATCCCTGCCACCACTGCTACGCGGGACGATTTGCTGAAAGCGCTGGTAAGGGTTGTGTGGCCGGTTGTGAATGCGGGGAAGCAGCCATGACACTCCGCCAGCTCTATGAGGCCACCCGCCCGCTGATTGTGCCGGCAGATGACGACGCCGAGGTTATGCGTGTCGCGGAGCGGATCTATGTTCGCTGCCTCGATGAGGGCGAGCCGATCGGGATGCAGGAGGCATTCGAGCGGGCCACGATCGCACTGTACGAGGTGCACCTGATGACACATGAGAACAGCTCGGCTGCACCGGGCCATCCCGCCTGAAGCGTTCTATCCCATCACGAAAGGACCAGGAGATGACCGACAAGAAGAACAAGAAGGCGTGGGTACTCATGGCATGGCCGCATGAGGAGGTGTGGGCACCGGTTGCCGTCATCACCGACGAGGAAGAAGCGGCCCGTGTGGAGCGTGTGCTGACATGCCGGATTCATGGGCACGATCAGCCCCGTGGTGAGTATCCACAGTTCGATTTACGGGAAGTCGATCTCAACCCCGAGATTCTGGACACGGGCAGTGCCCGTCTGATGAAGCTCGCCGAGGATTCTGACGCCGGCGATCTTGATATGCCGCTGCCGGAAGCGATGTATGACTGGTGGGAAGACGGACCGGATGTCTACTCAATCGTTACCGCTCCCGAGCGCAATGATCCCGAGTACGGACTGGAGGCCGCGTCATGAGTGCCATAGACGCTTTCCCGCTCCAGTGGCCGTCACACTGGTCGCGTACCGAGTATCCGGAATACTCCTCGTTTAGCCGCAACCACACCATCGGCCGCGCACGGGATGGTGTGATCGACGAACTGCGGCGCATGGGAGTGGATCCGAATACCATCGTGATCTCTACCAACCTTGAGCTGCGCAAGGACGGACTGCCCTACGCGAATCGCCGTGTCCCTGACGATCCTGGCGTGGCTGTGTACTTCGTGCGCGATGGCCGGCAGATGTGTATCCCCTGCGACAAGTGGAATCGGATACAGGACAACCTGCACGCCATCAAGCTCACGATAGAAGCCCTGCGTGGGGTCGATCGGTGGGGCGCCAAGAGCATGATGGACGCCATGTTCCAGGGGTTCGAGGCACTGCCGGCGCAGTCGCAGCACGGCTGGTGGGTAGTGCTGGGCGTTGAGAGAGATGCATTGAAGGCCCGTGTACGGAGTGCCTACCGGGACGCAGTGCTGGCGCATCACCCGGACAGGGGCGGCGATCCCGAAACGTTCTACCGGATACAGGCGGCGTACGACGAGTTCAAGCGTGAGCGGGGGCTGTAGGGATGCGCTACGGACAGATTGCCACCAGCGACACCGAGGGCAAACGCTGGCAGCCGCTCAAGGCTCTGTCGAAGCGGGCACGAGCGACCCACCGCAGCCGGCCTGTCGAGGTGGTGGCATCCCAGTGGATCGACCCTGACAACCCGCCGGTGTGGGTGTGCATGTGCCTGACCCATAGCAAGCGGCGTGGCACAGCGGGGATAGGTTCTCCCCATGTGCACCTAAGTCGATTCCGCAAGCTCTACAACCACTTTGAGTTTGTGGAGGCGGGGGATTGGTTCGTCCGTGAGTACCCGTCCGGTGGGGGCATGACGGTCCTCGACGATGCAACGTTCCAAAGACGTTACGAGCCAATAGAGGAGGCCGCCGATGCTGAATGACACCGAACGCGCCGCACTGGTGGAGGAACTGGAAAGGGAGTGAGAGATGCGTGAGCACGATGAACTGGAAGAGCAGGTAGCTGACCGACTTCATACCCTTACCTCGGCTGACTACTACATTGGCGGTCAGGAGTCATGCGACAGCCACGTATCCGAAGTAGCCGCTGACATTATCGCCCTGGTTCGCGCCGACGAGCGTCAGCGAATAGCTCGTCTGCTACGGAGCGAACCTGCTCTGATCGAGTCGATGGCGCAGGCGCTTCACCATTATTGGTTGTCGGAAAACTCCGCGGCCACAGAAGAAGAGATCGCGGCATCTTGGCAGCGCCACCTGCGGTTTACCCGTGACAACAACTGGGAGCCATCACCCAGGTTCCTGGCCCAAGTTGGCGTGGCGGTTGGTGTCCTGGAGACATGGATGCTCACGTCATAAGTACCGCTAGCACGTTGTAGGGGCCGGGCAAACGGCCATAGAAGGGAACCAGTACATGACCAACACCGCTCACCTCCGTGCCGAGGCAATCCGCCTGGCAGGGGAGGGAAAGACTATCAAGGAGATCGCTGACCAGATGGAGGTGCCACGCATCACCGTGTTCTCCTGGGTACCACGCGCCGAGGAGTCCGCGCAGTTCCAGGAGATGGCAGCCATGCGCGCCGAGGGCATGACCAACATCCAGATCGCCGAGGCGCTTGGCACGACCCGTCACCGCGTGGGCGCGATTCTGGGACCGACCGCACGGCGCGGCCGCCGACCGGAGCAACGTCGGCGTATCGTTGCGCGGCTGTCCGAGGGGAACCTCGATCGCCTGACCGATGAGGCCCAGCGCCTTGGTATCTATGGCGTGGCTGGCGGTGAACCGAGCCGGATGGCCACCCTGATCCTCGAAGAGATCGGCGCGGGCCGGCTGGAGGTGAATTGGAAGAACGGGCACAACGCCTTCAGTCATCTTGTCGATGCCCGTAAAAATGATGGCGACGAATAGTTGCACAATGGCTACGATGCTGGTAACATGTGGGTACAGAGGAAACAGGAACGGCCTGTTCCTCGAAATCCATAGATAGCCAAAAGGCTACGAGGAGACGACCAATGGCAACCGCAACGCAGAGCACATCCCTGGCATACGCATCCGGCCAGACCCCGCGAGAGCGTGATGTCGTGCGGGCAAAGGGCACCAGGGCCATGCCCGGTACCCGGATCGGCACGGTCAAGAAGGTGTATGCCGCCGATCACCAGATCCGACCCGGCCGGGTATGGGTGGACTGGCAGAACCCAGATCGCAAGACCGGGCTGCGCCGGAGCAGCCGGGTGAAGCCGGACATGTTGGAGCTGGTCCACTGTGCCGGATGTACAGAGGACGGAACCCGCATGGTTCCGGACAGCTCGGGTGGTGTCGAGTGGGACGCCTGCCCGCGCTGTTGCCGGATCGAGGATTCTGGCTCTGCGCCGGTACTCGATGACACCCCGTTCTAGCTCCGACCACGGGCGGGAGTTACTGGCTCCCGCCTCATCCCAAAGGTGGACCCCATGACGACCTACTACCACGGCGGGTACCCCGGCCTCGTACCGGGTGACACGATCCAACCCGCTCCACCCCATGTTGAGGATGGTTGCCCTATTTGTGTGGCACGCGCTGAAGGCCGGCGCTACACCGTAGGCGAGTATCGCCGCTGGCTGATGGCCCAGCCGAATCGACAGGCCGCCCTCATGGTGCTCAAATACCTCGAAGGTGCCGATGACCGTGAGCCTGTAGACCCGCCCAGCAAGCCCAACCGCGTCTATATCACCAGCCATGAGGGCTATGCCCGCTGGTATGCCGCCCGATCCCGTGGCGACCTGTACGAGGTGGTTCCTGACAGCAAGATCGAAGAAAGCGACGAGGATCATTTCCCGAGCTGGACGTGTGCGACGGCCACCGTCAAACGGGTGGTGGAGCGGCATGTTCATCTGGACCGCCGGGAGCGCCGCGCGCTCATGCGGGAATGGGAGAAGCGAGACCGCCGCGCTGCTGAACACAAGCTCTCCATGCGCGTGGCGCCACGTCGCGTGTATGCCATTGGCGATATTCACGGCTACCTCGACGCGCTGATCGCCCTCCTGGGCGCCATCAACGCGGATGGGTGCGACACGACACAGGACCGGCTGGTGTTCCTCGGCGACTACATCGACCGTGGGCCGAACAGTGCCGCCGTGCTTTCCGTGGTGGCTGCAATGGTCGAGGAAGGCTATGCCATCGCGCTCCGTGGCAACCACGAACAGATGGTGGTCGACGCCTACGCGGCCGGCGAAGGTTCGTGGGAATACGACAGTTGGTGGTACCAGGGCGGGAAGGAAACAGCCCGATCATTCTCCCGGACGACCGAGCGCGTACCTGCCGACATCGTGAAGTGGGTGGCAAGCCTGCCCCTGACAGTCACCATTGGCCGGTATGACTTCGTCCATGCCGGGTTCCTGTCCCAACCCAACCACAGGGTAACCACCCCGGATCACGACATGTTGTGGATACGAGAGCCATTCCTGGAGAGCGACTTCGACTTCGGCAATGTTGTCGTGCACGGCCACACGTCTGTTGATGCGCCGGTCGTCCGACCTAATCGGATCGGCATTGATACCGTGCTGCGGACAGGCTACCCGACCGCTGTGTGTCTGGAAGAGGGGCAGGAACCCCGGTTCATCACCTGGTCCAGCGTCCCTGTGGAGGTGCTGTCATGAAGCTCCTGATCGCTGACATCAACGAGGACCAAACAACACACATCCGTAAGCAAATGGCCCGCATCGAGAGCGAGATCGTCGATGTCGATATGGAGATCGAAGACGCGGAATCACGCCGGGGTGCGCTCGAACGTGAATGGCAGGATCTGAAAGACGAGCTGGCCGAGCTGGAAGGCATTGAGATGGGCCAGGTCCCGGATGAAGGACCCCAGCGGTTCGGGTGCCTGGATTGTTCGTGGTGGGCCGAGTCTTGGGACGCCGATTCCGTGCGATGGCGGGCAGAAGAGCATGCCGCGCGTGAAGGGCATCGGGTCGCATGGGTGGTAGCTGGCGGTTCGGCCCTGTTTGAGCAGGATCGTATCGAACTGGCGGTGTCGGCATGAGCGACCAAGCACGCTGCAACGGCTGCGGAGCGGCCATCCTGTGGCGCTACACGCCTGCCGGCAAACTTATGCCCCTCGATGCCGAACCTAGGGCTGAGTACCAGCAAGGTACCTACCTCGTGACAGACGAGAAGAACTGTTTGCCCGCGAATCCGATCTTCGATGCCGGCCGGGAAGTCCACATGAACCACTGGGCGACGTGCCCGAAGGCAAAGGACTTCAAGCCATGAACATCACTGACCAGCTGGAGTCGCTTGGTCCTGGGGCCAAGATCGTCTACCTGCAACAAGAAAGCGATGGACGGTGGTGGTGCGAGATCACGCTGCCGCCTGACCGATACACCGTCACCCTTGTAACCGATTGGGACATTGACGCAGAAGGTGCGGTGGCGACCACCGTTTCCCGTGCGCTCCTAGAGTTCCGCCGCTAGAAAGACGACATGATGACTAACGTACATATCCCTTCTGGGGCATATCAGACCTTTTTGGCAAGCAAAGCTCAACTGAATGGAGACCATGGGTTTGCTACTGACAATCTGCCGGAGTCCATGTTCGGGTTCCAGCGTGACCTGGTAGCGTGGGCACTCCGTAAGGGCCGCGCGGCGATTCTCGCCGATTGCGGTCTCGGCAAGAGCTACATGGAAATGGTGTGGGCTGATCGTGTTGCGAAGCACACTGGGAAGCCTGTGCTGATCCTGACGCCGCTGGCCGTTGCGCCGCAGTTTGTTAGCGAGGCCCAGAAGTTTGGCCTGGATGTGGCGCGATCGCATCGTGGCGAGATTGAGGCCCCGGTCGTGGTGGCCAATTATGAACGCCTGCACCTGTTCGACAAAGACCGATTAGCCGGCGTGGTTGCTGACGAATCATCGATCCTCAAATCGTTCGACGGAGTGCGTAAGGCAGAGATCACGGAGTTCATGCGCACGCTGCCATACCGATTACTCGGAACGGCCACTGCGGCTCCGAATGACTACATCGAACTCGGCACGTCCAGCGAAGCACTCGGATACCTGGGATACATGGATATGCTGTCGAGGTTCTTCGTGAACGATCAGCGCTCATCTCGATCCGCCAAGTGGAAGTTCCAGTCGGATGGTGGGTGGCGCTTCAAGGGCCATGCCGAGGCCGCATTCTGGAAGTGGGTCGCGTCCTGGGCGCGTGCGATGCGCAAGCCTTCGGATCTCGGTTACAACGACGACCAGTTCCAGCTTCCGTTGCTGACGGTGCGCGAGCATACCGTCAAAGCCACCACACCACCAGTCGGCATGCTGTTCGATGTGCCGGCCATCGGCTTCCATGAAGAGCGTGAGGAGCGGCGGCGAACCATACAAGATCGGTGCGACATGGCGGCAGCGCTTGTCGCGGATACCGGGGAACCGGCGGTGGTCTGGTGTGATCTCAACGCCGAGGGTGACCTGTTGGAACGATTGATCCCGGACGCGGTGCAGGTATCCGGCCGGGATTCCGATGAGGCTAAGGAAGAGAAGTTCACGGCGTTTGCCAGTGGAGACATCCGCGTGCTGGTTACCAAGCCAAAGATAGGGGCATGGGGACTGAACTGGCAGCACTGCAACCACCTCACCTATTTCCCCAGCCACTCCTACGAACAGTATTACCAGGCGGTGCGGAGGTGCTGGCGGTTCGGCCAGCAGCGTGACGTCACGGTGGATATCGTCGGCACAGTCGGCTCCCATCGGATCCTCGACAACCTCAAGAAGAAGTCTGAACAAGCCGATCGCATGTTCACCGAGCTGGTAGCGCACATGCAGAGTGCCACCAGCGTTGCCCGTTCGGAATCGTTTGCCCGTCCCGTGGAGGTGCCGACATGGCTCATGTAATCGATCAGGAAATTACTGACCAGTATGCCGCTTATAACGGAGATTGCCTGGAAGTGATGCCATCTTTCCCGGACGAATCGATCCATCTGTCGGTGTACTCGCCGCCGTTCGCCGGGTTGTACCACTACACCAGCTCGGATCGTGATCTTTCCAATAGTCGAAGTTACGAGGAGTTCATGCAGCACTACGGGTTCGTTGTGCAGGAGATCAAGCGGATAACCCTGCCTGGACGCATGACAGCCGTGCATTGCATGGACATTCCCTCGGGCAATACCGGCCGCAATGATCATCTTCGTGATTTTCCAGGGGACATTATTAGGCTTCATGAGTCTATGGGATTCCGCTACGTGGCTCGATACCACGTCTGGAAGGAACCGCTGGCGGTGCGACTTCGCACCATGGCCAAGGGTCTGGCGCATCAAACGATTGTCGAAGACTCAAGCCGCTGCACTGTGGCGTCGGCCGACTATCTCTTGGTCTTCCGTAAAGAGGGCGACAACCCGATTCCAATCCAACACCCTGTTGGCTTCACCGAGTACGCAGGCGAGCGGCAGGTGCCTGCCGAGGTGCTGAAGTACCGTGGATACCAGGGAAAGCAGACAGAAAATCGCTACTCCCATTGGGTGTGGCGTCAGTATGCCTCCGCGTTTTGGGATGACGTACGCATCGATCGCGTGCTGCCATTCAAGGATGCACGCGATGACGAGGATGAGAAACACGTTCACCCGCTCCAGCTCGACGTGATAGACCGCACGATCGCACTTTGGAGCAATCCAGGTGAGCGAGTGTTCACGCCGTTTGCCGGCGTTGGATCCGAAGTCTACGGTGCCGTGTGCGGTCGCCGGTTCGGGATCGGAGTGGAGCTGAAGCCCACATATTACCGGCAGATGATCCTCAACCTACGGGAAGCTGGCAAAGAGTCCAAGCAGCAAGACCTGTTCACGATATCCGGCATTGAGGGTGTGTCATGAAGTACGGATGCCTGCGATTCCCGGATGGTGAGGTGTCATGCAGCCGCCTGCCTGATTCGTCGGGAGAGACGACACTGCCGCCGTACCACATCGGCAATGACTTCCCCGGCCGGGCCACACACAAGGGGCCGCTCGATGAGCTGCGAGTGTGTATCGAGGCTGATTCCGACGATGAGGCAATCACCATCGCGCATGCACTGTTCGCCACATGGGATGCCCGGCTAAAGGATTGGCACGCGTGGATGACGCTCACATCGAGCGGTTCTCCGTTCCTCTGTGTATTCGAGGCCACGTCGGAGCGGGAAGGGTTGCGGGGCAAGCCAGGCAGCATCGTTGTACAGGCCCATTGCCATGCTGATGCGCGTGAGATAGCGTTCCGACTGCTGGCACACATAGTAGCCAAACAGCCACCTTATGTGCCGATTCAGGCTACCTTGTTCACGATCTAGTACGGCAGTTCACGAGAGGATCTGACATGAGTGATTCACAGGTTACCCGAGCTATCGAGGCGGCTCTGAAGCGGACATTCCCGTCGCCGGAGTACGCAACCCTCCTTCAGGTTCGGAACACCACAGCCTATGCCGTCCGCCAACTCCGGACTGCTGACGCGCTGGTCTTCGGCCTCTGGCCGTCGCGTGGCCTGGACCTTCACGGGTTCGAGATCAAGGCATCGAAGGCCGATCTCAAACGCGAACTACTGAACCCGGCCAAGGCCGAAGACGTTGCCCAGTTCTGCGACTTCTGGTGGCTGGCGGTGAAGCAAGGCATATGCGATCTCGCCGACGTGCCCGAGAACTGGGGCGTGATGGAGTTGCAAGGGGACAAGTTGGTACGGATCAAGCCGGCCGTCCGGTTGAAGGCGGTGCCAATGACGGTGCCTATGGTCGCTGGCATTATGCGCAACCTCTCCGGCGTCATGGTGCCTGCCTCCGAGGTCGAGGCGATGGTGACTGAACGTGTCAATCAGCGCCGCAACCGGCTCGATAGCGACCTCGAATGGGAGCGCAGTCGCCACAACGAACTAAAGCAACTGGTGGCCGATTTCGAGAAGGCGTCCGGCGTGAAGTTGGAACGCTGGCCCGGCGGCACCAAGATCGGCGAGGCCGTGAAGGTCGTGCTGGGCAGTGATCTCAACCTCCACAAACAGGAGCGGGACATCGAGCACACGATCGCCGAGCTTGATCGCATCAAGAGTGATCTCGAAAAGCTGAAGGCCGAGTTACCGAAGGCCGCCAAACAGGTGGATCGAGCACGAGAGCAGGTGGCCTGATGGACTTCCTGACATTGCTGGCAACGATGGCCAGCGGCGCCCTGATCGTTGGAACTATCGCCGCGCTGTTCGCTGACTGGAATGACGAAAGGCGGAAGTGATGAGCGACGAAATCCAGGAAGATCTGACCGAACTGCAACTCGCCGTCGTCGGCGCATTGGTTCGCCTCACCCGTGAGGAGCTGGAATGGGTCGCACTCCTGACCACTATGCCAGCCCCGTGGAAGGCGAAGAGCAAGACGGAACTGGCGCGTGCGACTGTACGGGCTATCTGGGCAGCCAGGGATGAGGGAGATACCAAATGAGCGAAACACCCACCGTGCGGAGCCTGCATGACGAGGCTATGCGGCACGCCATGAACGCAGTCGCTCTACGGGCGCGGCTCCCGGTTCTGACCAACGACGAGTTCGACACGATGATTGGGCACTACCACGCGGCGTGGGACCTGGAGAACCAGGCGGTCGCATGCCTGGTGGCCCACATCCCTGATGAGCCGGATCGACGCCAGCCCACCGAACGCATCCTGCGCCGTAGCGCGGTGGCATGCCTGTTCAACGCACTGGACGCCATGAAGCAACGCGGCGAGGAGGAGGATGAGGACGCGGTAGATGATACTGATCCTCCCGCAACCTTCGAGTCCACCATGCAGCTGCTTGGACCTGCGCAGTCAGCCATCGCTCGCCGTACCCGAGAAGTCCTTCAGCAGTGGGGGTATGGCGAGGGTGAAATCCGTCAATCCACTATCGACGAGATCGCGATCGGGGCCACCGAAGAAGTGGCAAGTCTGATTGTGGCCGCTGATGGGCATCGTGCCACCACCCTGCAAACCGAGATCACTGAATGGGCAAACGCGATGTTCGGTGGCAGGGATGACAGCCAACGCTGGACCAAGCTGCAAAGCGAGGTGGCAGAACTCGGATATGAGGAGATGCACGGTGATTCATCGGGCGTTGCCAACGAATGCGCCGACATCATGCACCTGCTGTTCCAGTACGCCTACTGGCATGGGTTCGACCTGTTGGGGGAAACCCGCAAGAAGTTCGAGATCAACAAGTCCCGAGACTGGGAGCCACAGCCGGACGGCACGTACCGGCATGTGAAAGAGGGAGACGACGATGCCGAGTGATGCAATCGTCCCGGTGGTAGCGGCACTGGCAACTGTGGGTATTCCAACGGCGATCGTCCTGGCTGCATGGATGCTACAGGCGATCCTGCGAAAGGATGCCGACCATGAGCGATAAGCAACCGCCGTTCGTGATCCACATCTCCGAGATGGCCGACTTCCCCGATGCCGTGTACATCGGTCGCCACAACGGACGGTACAAGCTCCGTCACAGCCGGTGGGGCAATCCGTTCGCGATAAAGCGCCACGGTCGAGCAGAAGCGATCCGCCTATACCAGAACCATATCGTCAAGGAACCATGGGTGCCCGAAGTGCTCACGGAACTCACCGGCAAGCCGCTGGCCTGCTGGTGCCGGCGATCTGATGAACCCCGCACTGACGACAACATGTGCCACGGCGATGTGCTGGTGGAGCTGTGGAAGGAGGCGAACGGTGAGTAAAGCCGCTGAGAATGCCGCCGACACCCGGTCGCTCGAAAGCGAGATCGCCAAGGTAGAAGAGGGCACCACCGATCAGATCCTCGAATACCTGGCCCTGATTACAGGCGGGTTCCGGGTGATCCCACATCCGCCCAGCGGCCCCGATGACAAGTGGCAGTACACCATCACGTTCAAGGCCGTAAACGAAGCGCTGGGCATCGAGTTCCACGCCACATCGGACGGCAACGCCACCACGATCCGCGAGGCCGCGATCTTTGCAGTGAAGGGCGCGATCGCGTGGTACCAGCCGTGGAAGGGGAGCGAGCGAGAGGAGCAGGCCGAATGAAAGCAGATGATCGGCTAAAGCGGGTCTCGAAAAATCAACGGGTGCCAGCTCCACCCCCTGACCGGTTCCCGGACACATTTGTGCTGGTTCCCAGGAGCTACTCGAAGGCCCCCGAGAATGAGCCTGTGATCACGATCCGGGTTTTCGATAACGGTGGTACACGGTTGATGTTGTCCCGGTTGGTCGCGAACGCGATCGGGTTCAAGGCTTCCGGGCGCAAGCTGTACTGCCAGGTCTACACGTCTGCATCGACGATCAAGCTGGTGCTATGCGATGCCTCGGCTCCTGATGCTCGGCTGATCGCCGGCGACGGCTATGTGACCGCCCGGGAGATCGGGGAGTGGTTCCGGCTCAATCCGGGTATGGCGTTCCGGTGCAACGCCGAGGTGGTGCAGGGCAAGGAAATCTGGGCCACCTACCCCAAGGAGTTGAGGGAACGAATCGACGAGATCAATGGAGTAGTGCGATGAGCATAGACACGAACACCCTCGCTGGCGAAGTGCCGGACCTTCTGGAAGAACTGCGCTACTACGCCAGGCACTTCCAGCCAGCCATTGAAGATGACAACAACTACTACCGGGGCGATTGCCGTATTGACGGCAAGGACGCCGCCTCGCTCGGTGAGATTTGCCGGGATGCGGCTGACCTCATTGATCGCCTGCTGGCCGAGCGTGATCTGGATGCGCTGCTGAACAAGCTTGGCAGTGGTCCGCTGACGCTCACGCTTATTCGGGGTGGTGGTCCGAATACGGATGCAAACCTTACGTACTGGCCACATGAGCGAGCAGAGAAGCCGGTCATAACTGTTGGGTTCGACCCGGACAGCATGCGGGCAATGCAGAAGGCAGTGGAACGCAACATCATCAACCAAGAGCCTAGCGCTGAACAGGATGCCGTGAAGGAGACCACCGATGCCACTGATTGAGATCAAGACCTACAAGCCCGTTTGCGACCGGTGCCATAAGGTGGGTTCGACCTGGCGGACGCTGCCAGAAACCGATCGAGACAAGGCTGTGCCTCCTGGCTGGCAGTGGGTAGCCGATGTGGATTGGCGACCGTTCCCGAACGATGACCAGATCGGCATGAAGCGGAAGCTGATCTGTGATGGCTGCATCGATCACTTCCTCCAGCCCAACAACGATAGCGAGGAACCAGCGCTGCACTCCAGCTTGCCTTGCGACCCGGCCACCGAGGCAGCAAAGGCAGCCGCACAGGCGCAGCGGCAGTATGAGGCAAAGCAAGCGAAGGTGATGTAAGGATGGACATGCTCATAGGCATTGTCGCGGGGATAGTGTTAGGTGCTGTCGGCATGGCGATTCTGGACGTGGCATGGCGACCGAGGAGAATCCAGTCGGAAGAGGAGCTGGGGGCATCGCCATCAATACCCGTATCGAATCCACCACCCCGTCGCGATCCAGTGCAAGTGCCACGGGTGCGACGCCCAGAGGCATCGCAGGGACGTGGCGGCGTGCAGCCCGTTGGTGATCCCGGACCCATGCCACGGAAGGCAGGGGGACCGATCGTGAGGGAGGTGAGGTGACGGCTGGATATCGCTAATCGACTGGCGGATCGCCATGATTGGCAATCACAAACATGGGTGCCCCGGTCTACGCTCAAATAAACAGGTAGCGCATACGAGCGTAGATTGGGGTAACACATGGAAACGAACCTGGACCGCACGGCGGTCGTGATTGCGGCAATGGGGCTGATTTCGTGGCTTATGGTGGCCGCACCCGATGAGGTGCAGAACGAATTCCTGTCAAGCCTGATGGTAATGATGCTGTTCCACTACTGGACGGAGAGGCAGAGGCAGGACCCATAGACCTGGTGGTGATCGACCCACCATACGGAACAGGTACGGTTTCCCTAGGAGGCTGTTATGAGTGATGCACGGAGCAAAATCGACCACCTGGTGTGGGATATCGCATGCGATGGGTACGAACAGGCAGCGCGCAATGGAGCGCTTGTGCTCGACGGAGAGGCGATTGCCAAATACACCGATAGTTTCATCGACATCTGCGGCGTGTTCCTGTTTGCGCCGGAAGTGCTGGAGTCTATGGAGGAGGCAAATCATTATCAGTTCGACAGCGGTCTGACCTACGAGCAGAACTGCATGGCCCAGAATCGCATGCGTCTGGAATGCGCTTTTGCGGAGGTATTCGGAGTGACGTGCGGTGGAGAGGGGAAGGGTCACCATGAATAGCAAGACCGTGCGGTACGTGGTGCCATGGAGCCATGCCGTACGCCTCCGAGGCGCGATCCTGGAGATGCACAGGCAGTTTCACCCGCAGATGTTTCCGGCCGAGCGGCCGGCCGAGAATGACGACACGCTCGCCGCCTCATTGTGGTGGGAACGCGACCTGGCACTCAACATCGGTATCGCTCTTGGCGCGGCGCGCGCCGGTGCACCAGTCGAAATCCAGGCACGGGGGCACGCCAACGACGTGATCGAATGGCAAATGGAACACGGCAATATCCGTATCCTGAAGCGGACCGAGATGACACCATGGTGTTGCGACCAGTGCCACAGTTGGTTCGAGATCGATCCCCGGCTCGCGCCATCAACCATCACGTCTTACCACGAATGCGGCCTCCGAACAATCCGGTAGCGGTTTTTCATGAAGGGTTGCATGTTGGCTACGTTTCTGGTATTCTATAGCTACTGGGAGAGGAGAGCGGCTCCACTCCAGGTAGCGGGAGACGACCAATGAGCACGACCACACATATCCCATCCACCACCGACGTTCGTCTTCACCCGGCATGGGTGGAGCTGGTGGAGCGCCGCAAGCGCATCCTCCTGAACCGGCCGGAGCGCATCGTCAACCTCCGCCAGGTCGGACAGGCCAACCGGGCCTACAGCGCCGTCGAGGCCAAGGTCTGGAATCTGCTGGTCAACGGTAAGACCACTTCCACCTGGTTCAAGAAGCATGTGGCCGACGCCCACGCCGCCCTCGATCTGGTCGAGGCACAGTACGAGATCAGCCGCAAGCACCAATAGTAGCCAAAAGGCTACACAATAGATATACTGAAGCTACCGGGACCATCCGCCCCGGTAGCTTCTTTGTGCAGATGTTCGGATCAGTCACACCTCATACACAACCACACCCCTCATGGAGGCATCATGCCGCAATGCAAGGCCAAGGCGAAGAGTACGGGCCAGCAGTGCAAGAAGCACGCGATTGCGGATACCGGTGTGTGCATCACCCACGGAGCCAGGGGTGCACTTGCCTCACGCGGCAAGGCCAACGTCAACTACAAGGACGGCACGCATTCCAGGCTGTTCAAGGACGCACGGCTGCAAGAGCGGTTCGACAAGGCCATGGCAGATCCTGAACTGCTCCAGCATCGCAAGAGCATCGCGATCCTCGACGCCCTGCTCGAAGACACCCTCGAATCGATCAACACCGACGCCGGCGCAAGCGAACGCATGTGGACGAAAGCCATGCGGCTGCTCGATGAGGCGATGGTTGTCCTTCCGTCCAAAGAGTTCGAGACACGCCAGAACCTCATGCGGCTGGAGAACCACATCAACGAATGCCTCACTGATGCCCAGGCGCGATCCGAGGCCCGGCGACTGGTGCAGGAGCGCACCACGATCTCGCAGAAGGAACTCGACCGGCTCACCAAGCTCTCCGGCACCCTCACCGCCGAACAGGCGATGGTGCTCTTCCAGGCCCTGATGAATGAGGTCGGCACCATCAAGGACGCAAAGGATCGGGCGCGCATTAGCGGCAACCTCATCAAGATGGTGGGTGGCAAGGCATGAGCGCCGTCTTTCCCAGCATGGACCGGCCCGTTACCGTGTTCGAGCGGATCAAGACGGAAGTGTTTGGCCGCGGTCTGGATGCACCGGTCCAGGAGCGGACAGATGCCTACCCGGCTGATGTCGCCACGTTCATGTCCACGGTGCTCGGCACGCAGCTGTGGGAACGGCAGGTTGAGATCGGGGAGAGTATCGCGACCCACGCCCGCACAACCGTCAGGTCGTGCCACGCATCGGGCAAGTCATGGAGTGGCGCGCGGTTCGTCCTGTGGTTCCTGCACACCCATCCGCGTAGCGTCGTGATCACCACCGCCCCGACCACCCGCCAGGTCCGGAACGTGTTGTGGCGCAACATCCGGAGTGCAGCTGCACGCGCGATCAAACCACTCTTGGGCCGGGCGCTGGTGCAGGAGTACCAGATCGACGCGGACTGGTACGCACTCGGCTTCAAGGGTGCTGACGAGAACAGTGACGCCATGCAGGGCTTCCATGCCGAGGACATCCTCGTCGTGGTGGATGAGGCGGCTGGTGTCGCGGAGTCCGTGCTGGTGGGGCTGGAAGCGATCCTCACCGGTGCTGGTGCACGCTTGCTGTTCATCGGCAACCCGACCAGCATGAGCGGCATGTTCCGCCGCTCCTTCCACACCGACCAACACCTGTACAACACCATCACCATTTCGGCATACGATACTCCCAACTTCACCACGTTCGGCATCACCCGTGATGACATGATCTCGGGCGCATGGAAAGACAAGCTGGGCGACAGCCCGCTGCCCTATCCCGGCCTGGTCGATCCGCGTTGGGTGGCCCGACAGATCGAGTTGTTCGGGATCGACAGCCCGTATGTGAAGAGCCGGGTCGATGCCGTGTTCCCGAGCGATGATGAATCGGTCCTGATCCCCCTCTCGCATATCGATGCTGCCGATGCCGAGCCGCAGGAGCCGAACCCCGATTCGCCGCTCTATGCCGGTATCGACGTGGCCCTGACCGGCGATGAGACCACCGTCTGCATCCGCCGTGGCGATGTCGTGCTGCACGAGGAGCAGTGGCGCTTGCCTGACCTGATGGAGAGCGTCGGCCGGGCCGTGAGCGTGCTGGATCGCCTGGGCGGCAAACAGATCAACGTCCGGGTCGATGTGATCGGCATGGGGCAGGGGTTCGCAGACCGGTTGCGGGAGCTGGGCTTCAACGTTACCGGCGTGAACGTGGGCAGCGCATCGAGCGACAAGGAACAGTGGCAGAACCTGCGCCATGAACTGTGGTGGCAGCTGCGCGAGCGTTTCCGCGAGGAGCGGATCGCGCCAGCGCCAGGCGTCTCCTTCACCGATGTCACGAAGGCCCAGTTGTCCGACATCCGCTTCAGCTTCAAGAGCATGTACACCAAGCCGGTGATCGAGCCGAAGGAAGAGACCAAGAAGCGCACTGGCATGTCGCCGGACCGCGCCGAGGCCATGATGCTGGCATTCGCTGACCTGCCACGACCAAAGGCGACACCGGCCGTCGTGCGCATGGGCGCGACAAAAGGGAAGTGGTGATGCCTGACAGGAATGCGTTGGTTCGATAGCAGAAAGGAACGAGAATGCCACAGCGTCCAGCCACAACCCGCCTGACAACCCGCCGCCGATGTGTGCTCTATCTCCGGGCAGCCGGATGGAGCTACCGGCAGATCGCCGCGCGCCTGGGGATCAACCAGGAACTCGTGCGCAAGGATCTGGTCACCATCAACAAGACCCTGATCCCCGGCCTGACCGATGGGCCGGAGCCGGCCAAGGGCTACCGCCTCATCTATGCCCTTGGCCTGCTTGATGCCGGCGTGGAGCCAGAGGAAATCGCCGACTACATGGAGGTGCTCGTCACCCGCGCGGACTGGTTGCTCGGCATCCAGGGGGCACGGACGGTGACCACCGCCAACCTTGCCGACGTGCATAATGGGTGGTAATGGTAGCCAATGTGCTACATCATGGCCACATCAAGGAGCCGCTATGCCACGAGCCACCACCGATGCCGAACGCCAGGAGCGGCGTCGGCAGATCGTTCAGTTTGCTGCCAGCGGCCACACCCAGGCCGAAATCGCCGACATGATCGGGGTGTCCCGGTCGCTGGTCGGCAAGGAACTGCGCGCAGTCACCGCCAGCCCTGCCACGTCTGTACACAAGCGTGCCACCGCTGTCGCTGTCGCAAAGCAGGCATCGGCGTCCATGGCCACATCTGCGGGCGCAATGGCGATCCTGCCGCCGCCGGATCATCTCGGTGTGTGGCAGCGCCTTGACCTCGACCGCGATACATGGGGCAAGGCATCACCGGATCAACTCATCTCACTGCTCATCAACGTCAGCCCCGAGGCGAGCCGGGCGACCTGGGACTGGTTGCGGCTGGTGAACTCCGGCCACGAGATCATCGCCACAAAACCCGGCACTGTGGACCAGGACGAACGCGCGCAGAAGGTGCTTGATGCCTTCATCGACCGGCTGGAAGCCAACCATGGATCGTTCAAGGCGATCGCCGGCCGGTTGTTCATGGGCGCACTGACCCGTGGCGCGTTCTTCGCCGAACTGGTGCTCGACGAGCGTGGCCGTGTGCCGCTGGACCTCGTGACGCCGGACCCGGCCACGGTGCGGTTCAAGCTCGTGCCCGTGCGGGACCGGGGCATGGTATGGATGCCTGGCCAGTGGCAGAACGGCAAGTTCGTTGTCTTCGATGTGCCAACGGTCTCCTACATGGCGCTCGATCCCGAGATGGACAGCCCCTATGGCCGGCCCATGCTGGCGCCAGCGCTCTTCCCCACCGTCTTCCTGATCGGCGTCCTGCACGATCTCCGACGTGTGATCGCCCAGCAGGGCTATCCCCGCACGGACGTGATTGTGAAGCTGGAAAAGCTTCGAGACGCCTACAGCGAGATGAAAGACGAAGAGTTCGAGGAGATGGTCGATGCCCTCATCGCCACGGTCAAGAGTGAGATGGCCCGGCTCGAACCCGATGACACGTTCGTGCACACCGATCCGGTCGAGGTGAGCCGGGCATCTGGTGCCGTCGATGCCAGTTCCATGAGCGGTGCTGCCGCCATCATCGAGGCGCTGGAACGCATGGCCACGCGCGCGTTGAAGTCCATGCCGCTGTTGATGGGATCGAGCGAGGGTGTGGCCGAGGCGAACGCCAACCGCCAGTGGGAAATCTTCGCTGCCGGCGTGGGCACCGTGCAGCACTACGCCGAGGCGTTGCTGGGCCGGCTACTCACGTTGGCGCTCCAGGCGCAGGGCGTGGTGGCAGACGTCAAGGTGCGATTCGCCGAGGTCCGGGCCGCAGAGGAACTGCGCGACGCCCAGACGTTCCTCGCCAAGCTGCGCGGTGCAGAGCTGGCGGAACGACTCGGCTACTACACCGCTGACGAGGCAGCTGAACATGCCACCGGCCATGGCATCCCCGAGGAACTGCAAGACACGCGGACGCCGCTGGTGGGCACCGCCACATCCTCCGATGCGGACGTCACCAGTGCCACAAAGGTTGATGGCAATGAGTCGATTCGGGGCACACGGGCCGTGCAGTCCACGATCGACGCGACGCGCGCGGATGCGGCCGTGCAGGCATGGCGCAACCAGTTCGCCGACACGCCTGAGGCATCACTGCTCGATGCCACCGTGGAATGGGGGGACGCATGAGCACACAGATTCGGCTGGAGGAGCAGGATGAGTGGGTGTACGAGGAGGAGCAGGGCCGGTACCGGAACAAGGGGAACGGCC
Source organism: Chloroflexia bacterium (assembly GCA_043427975.1). Lineage (GTDB taxonomy): Bacteria > Chloroflexota > Chloroflexia > Thermomicrobiales > UBA6265 > UBA6265. The sequence continues at coordinate 38,355 of JBHWTK010000004.1, forward strand.
AGTACCTCTCCCACGCCGCCATCATCGCCCTGCGCGATACGTTTCTGGGCGGGCGCAACGCCATCATCGCGGCCGTGATCGGTGATGTGCTGACCGGTGACCTGGCGGACCTGACGCCGGCGGGGCGCGAGCGAATCGTGATGGACCTGGACCGTCGCCTCTGGCGTGAAGTCGAGTCGTCCATGATCGCCGAGTACGTGCTGGGCCGTGGTGGCCTCCGCGCCATGACGGATGACGACTACCGCCTGCTCGATGAGCTGGTGCGGGAGCAACGTGCCTACTGGGAGCGGTTCATGGAGGACATCCGCACGGGCAAGGTGGTGACCCAGGCAGGGATCACGCAGCGGGCGAATCTCTACAACCACGCCGGCCGCAGCTTCCACGCGCGGGCGATGGCTCGGGCATGGGGGATCAACCTGCCGACGATGCCGGGGGAGCAACGCTGCCTGACGAACTGCCGCTGTTCGTGGGATGTGCGACGCACAAAGGAGGGGATTGAAGCCACATGGAAACTCGGTGGCAGCGAGAACACCTGTGATGACTGTAACCGGAACGCGCGGGCCTACAACCCGCTCTTCTTCCCGAACGACTAGGAGAACCACATGGAGACGGATGGCCTCGGGCCAATGCAACGCAGTGCGCTGGCGACCCGTGCTATGCAGCTGCCAACAGACCAGCACCTCGACGGCTTCTACTGCGCGCTTAGTGCGACTGTCGGGCGTTCCGAAATGGAGCGGGTGCGGGCGCTGGTGGAACACCGTATGGCTGGTGGCACCGATCCGTATGAGGCGATGCAGGTCTTTATCGACAGCCTCGCCGGCGTGATGGAGCCAGCACTGCGGGCGTTGGACAGGGTGGCCGGTGCCCTCGCATCGCTCGGCACATCCAAAGAGCGGAACACTGGAGAGCGATCATGAGCGACGGACGAAACACCATGCCGCTGGCAGCCCGCATTGCCGCCAAGACCCGAGGCCGCTGTTACTACTGCGGCACGGACCTCACACCGGACACGGCGACACATGACCATATGGTGCCGAAGTCGAAGAAGGGCGGGTCGGGACTGTCCAACCTCGTGCTTGCCTGCCGTCCCTGCAACCAGCGCAAGGCAGACATGAGCGTGGATGAGTACCGCGAACGGTGTGGCGTAGAAGCGTTCTTCGGTGAAGGCGGGGAGCGCCGGCGGGTTGAACCGCTACAGGGCCGACGACAGCGACCACGCAGTGGCAGAGGGCAACGGCCTCTGTAGTGGGACCATCGGAGAAGGGAATGTAGCCAAAAGGCTACGTCGTGCTGTATGTATAGCAACAGGTACCAGAAAGGCATGGCATGAGCAACGCAGCGATCCAACTTGGAACCAGGGCGGAAATCCGGCCAGCGTCGGCGCTGGAGGTTGATGCCTTGCTGGAACTGGCACGGGAGCGCGCCCCGGACGGCACGATCTTCGATAACGTGTCGCCCTTCTTCTGGCAGGTGCGCGCCTCCAGTAACCGGCTCGATTACTACGACACCCGTATGCGGGCTGGCGAAGGCAGGACGCTGGATAACTTCGCCCGCGCCCTTGCCGAGGGCACCAGTTACCAGGACTCCCACAAGTGGTATCAGAACGGCTGGGGCCGCAGTCTCACCGGTCGCGTCATCGAAACCGATGAAGTCGATCCCGAGATTGACGAGAAGATCATCGAGGTCTGGGGCGAGCTGTACACCCTTCCGGGCCTCCAGCTGGGCGAGCAGAGCACCGACAGCCTGATCGCCGCCATTCGTTCCGGCATCTGGCGCGATGTCAGCGTGGGCTTCAGTGCCACCGACATCGAGTGCAGCATCTGCGGCAAGCAGAGCTTCCAGTGGTGGAAGGAAGATGGCTGCCAGCACATCCCCGGCTACACCTACACGTTCCAGGATCAGACGGCACGGGCCTTTGCCTGGATCAACGACGGCGAGCTGAACGAACTGTCGCAGGTGTACAAGGGCGCCAGTCCGGCCGCTGCTGTCATCAAGGCCGAGCAGATGAACCAGGACGGCCGCCTCTCCGATGGTGAACGGGCGTTCATTGAGCGCCGCCACAACGTTCGCATTGCCGAGCCGCAGCGCAGTTGGGCACTGCGGTCAATTTCAGGGAAGGAACCCACCATGACCGACAAGAAGGAACTGACCGACACCACCCGCAGCGCGATCGTCGAGGCCATGGCCCGTGCCAGCGAGGCCGGCTACATCACCTTCGATCCTGAAAAGGATGCCCTGGGTGACGCGGTGCATCGGCTTGTAGGGTCAGTGAGCGACATGAGCGAGGCGCTGGAAGAGGCGCGCGCCGAGTCCACGCGTGCGACCGGTGCCCTCACTGAGGCCCGCGCCAAGATCGCCGAACTGGAGCCGCAGGCCGCAGATGGTAAGCGATATCGCGATGACCTGATCGCTGACACGCTGGTTGCCGGCGCCCGTGCCCTGGGCAAGGAGTTCCGGGAAGAGATGTACCGGGGCCTGCTCGAAAAGGCCAGCCTGGATCAGATCCGTGTCATGAAGGACGACTTCACCAGCCAGGGCGACGAGTTGTTCGCACGTCGGCTCACCACCGATGAACCGGAAACCCCGACGACCAGTGCGGTGAAGGATACCGAGCGTTACAAGGGCTAATCCCGGACTGACCGGACAGCTATGGCCGTGAGGCCGGAGGACAGAGCAATGGCAAATCCACGAATGACCCACGAGTTCGATGAACTGTTCGTCAAGCGGCTCACGGCTGGTACCGATTCCAGCCTCCCGTTCAAGCGCGATCAGCGTCATGGCACCGACATGCGCCACGCGCCGGTGAAGTTCACTGGCAACCGGGTGGTCGGACTCTGCGAAGACGGCGATGCCCCGGTGGGTTCCCTCGAACGCATCGAGGCGGACGGTTCGGCTGTCGTTGCCTGGCTGGGCAGTGTCTCCTACAAGGGCACCGCAACTCCCGGCCAGCCAGTAGTCGGCAATGGCACCGGCGGTGTGCGCGCCGCCGTGGCTGGCACCGAGACCGGCACGGGTATGGCCGGCAGTTCCGAGGGCGGCGTGGTTGTCGTCTTCCAGTAATCCGCAGTAGCCGGAACGCTACCAAACAGCAGTAGAAGGGACACACAGCCATGACCACCATGCAGACCCGAGACCGCGCCGCAGAGCTGAACAAGCGGCTCAACCTCACCACGATGGAACGTGCCTATCGTGATGGCATGAACCTCTCCCGATGGCTGGAGAAGGAAGACCCAAGCAGCGGCTACGACGATGGCCTGGATGCCTTCGAGCGCCAGTTGGCTGTGCTGGATATCACCACTACCTCCAACCCGGAACGCGGCTTCTACGCCGACCGGTTCGAGAAGTTCGGTGACGCCGGTGAAGCGGGCCGTGTGCTTCAGATCGAGTGGATGGCACGGCAGTACCGCCGCGTGAGCCAGTTCAGCCGCAGCGTGTTCAGCTCTGATGCTGCCGCGCCGGGCAGCGCCATGCGTCCGTATGTGGAAGCCGCCCAGGCACGTGCCTCCCGCATGGCCCCGGCGATTCCGCTGGCCGAGCTGATCGCGATGCGCACGCAGATCGACAGCAACGTCTACCGCGCCATGTACCTCAACGACGACGAGAAGTCGTACCGGATGGTGCGCGTGGGTGAAACTGCCGAGATTCCCGGCGCAACCCTTACCGAAGGCGAGCGACCGATTGACCTGTTCAAGTACGGTCGCAAGCTCAAGGTGAGCTATGAGGCCCTCCGCCGCACCCCGATCGATACCGTGGCCTTCTACATCGCCCGTATGGCGGTACAGGCCGAGGTCGACAAGGTGAAGACGGCGATCGATGTGCTCGTGAATGGCGACGGCAATGCCGGTACGGCCGCCGAAGTGGTTGCGATGACCTCCCTCGATAGCGCGGCCACCCCTGGCACCCTCAGCCTGAAAGCGTGGCTGGCGTTCAAGATGGAGTTCCTGAACCCGTACCAGCTCACCCACGAACTGGCCCAGCAGAGCGTCGTGCTTCAGCAGCTCCTGCTCAACACGGGTAGCGCCAACGTGCCGCTGCTGACCCTGTCCGGCGCGGCCAGTTTCGGCGGTTTCACGCCGATGAACCCGGCGTTGTCGGACAACGTGCGCTATGGCATCACCACCGATGCACCGGCCAACAAGGTCATTGGCCTCGACGCCCGGTACGCACTGGAGCAAGTCACCGAGATCGGTGGCACCATCCAGGAAACCATGCGCTGGATCACCAACCAGACCCAGGACCTCGTGTTTACCGAAGTGGAGGGCTACGCCGTCATCGACGCCAAGGCCGCCAAGATTCTCGATATCGGCTCGTAAACGACGCCGACGACACGATAACCAACAGCGTCGCCGGATACCCATTCGTGCGGCGCTGTTTGCCACAAGGGAGACAGTGACATGACCGATACAGCCACCAAGGCGCTCTCCAAGATGAACCGGGCTGAACTCGAAGCGGAAGCCACTCGCCTGGGCTACGAAGACGCCGAGAGCGTTGACAACATGGGCGAGCTGGCGGAGATCGTGCGCGGCCTGCGCGAGCAGGAGAGCAACCAGCCCGGCGCCGACCCTGATGCTGGCACTGACGACCAGCAGCCTGATGGCGATTCTGGCGACCAGGAACCGACTGACCCGGATGCCGATGCTGGCACCGATCCTGAACCCACTCCAGAGGCCACCGAGATTCCCGAGAACTGCATCCGCGTGAAGGCGCGTGGTGATGCGAACCGCTGCACGCTGTTCGAGCAGAACCCGCTCCATCCTGGCGGTGAGGTCTTTATCACGGGCGGCCAGACGGCCATCGTGGGCAAGACGCCGGCGGTGATGAAGATGCTGGGTGTGCACCTGATCGAGGTGGAGTAAGGCAATGGCATCCATCCTGACGCCGGACCTGATCGCATCGATCCGCCGTATCGTCGGGGTGGATGCTGCCACCATTCCCGACGCGTTTGTCACAGATCCCCTTATTGGCGGTGCGGCCGAGCAGTACGTGCTCGATACCGTGGGTGAACCCGTCTATCTCCTCCGCCCGGCCAGCGAGCAACTGCGTATCCAACAGGCCGTGGCGTTCACCGTGGCGGCCCGGTTGCTGGGCACGCGGGAGCTGCGGGAGGCCAGCGCGATCGAGAGCGAGAAGTTCAGCGAGCAGTATTCCGTTACCCGTCGTGGCAACGCGATGAGCGTGGCGGACTGGCAGCGCGATCTCGAACGCCAGGCCGCCGAGGCGCTTGCGCCGCTCCTGCGGTTCCGGCCCAAGGCCGTGTTCACGCTGGCGGCGGGGAGGCGAGGAGCATGATCTCGGGACAGAGCCGTGCAGCTGCACGGATGGCGCGCTACATGGAGGACACGGGATGCCGGATCGAGGTATCGCGCAAGATCGGCGCGGCATGGGAGGTGGTAGCCACCGATGTACCCGCCATCATCGAATCCAGCCGAACACTCCAGCCAGTCGATCCCACCATTGCCACCAAGGACGACAGCGTTACCCGCAAGATCACGGTTATGCCGGCCGCCGGTATCCTGCCGGCCGACCGCATCCTCGTCACGGCGCCGCGCGGCACCGGCGTCATCCCCGGCCAGGTTCTCACCATCGCGTCAGTTGATCTCAACAGCATGGCACCGTGCACGACCGGCTCTGCGGTCGTTGAACAGGTCGCAGTGGAATCCTATCCGGTGACGATTGAGCGATGGAGCGATGCTGCCAGCGCCTATATCGAGGTGCTGACCGCCAACGCGGCTGTTGTCTCTGATCGGGAATCACTCCGTGGCGACCAGCGGGGGACTGTGGGCCGCAGGATCACGGGTACGTTGATCCTCGACGTGCCGGAGAAGTCCATCATCCCCGGCGACGAGGTGCATGGCATTCCCTGGGCCATGGGCGCGGTTGTATCCCGTGTCTACCCGCAGGTTGGTAGCAGGCTGGAAGTCGCGTTCACCTATACCACCGGAGAGAGCACATGAGCCGGTCAGGGTTCGTCTGGGAGGTATCACCGACCGTGCTTGCCGATGCGTTGGAGTCGCACTGGCAGCGGACGGTGGACGGGTTGGTGCAGGCATTCAGTCGATCGGCCATGGACATCCTCGCCTTTGCCCGCGTGAACCACCCGTGGCGTAACCGCACGGGCGCGGCCGAGTCTGGGCTGAACGTCGTGGTGGAGGTGTCCGGCGATACGCTGGCGCTTCACCTCGCGCACGCTGCACCGCATGGCATCTGGCTGGAAACCCGGTGGGGTGGCCGCTGGGGCGTGCTGGACAGCGCACTACGGTTCGGCGTGGGTCGGGTGATGGCCGACATGCAGAACATCATGGGAGGCTGATATGGAGACCGTGCCAACCATCCAAAATGGCATCGCCGCGATCCTGCGTGCTGATGTGGACGTGGCAGGATTGCTCCCAGGCGGTATCTGGACCCGGCCGATTCGCAGGAATGATGGCACCCCGGAAGAGCCGACACCGGGATCAACACCCGAGGCATTCGATGCACGCGGGCGCATCCGCCGTTGTGCCGCCATCCTCAATGGCGAGACCACCGCCAACCCGATTGGCCCAGCCGGCGCGTTCTACGCATTCCCGGCGATCTGGTTGCGATGCCTGCCCCACGAGACCGAGAAGGTGCACCTGGAGCGGGCTGCGCTGCGCATAATCACGCTACTGCACGGGGGGAGGATATCCATGCCGGACGGTCGCAGTGGCATCGTAACGGTACAGGGGCGGATGGGTCCGGATGATGACCCTGATCTACAGCCCGCCGTGGTAGACATGATTAGGATTCAGGTTGATAGCGTGTGGAGTGTGACATGAGCGCCAAGACCAAGACGATTGCCGAGCACATTGAAGGCATCCTCCAGCGAGGCGAGGCCGTGCCGGAAGGCTACATCTTCGATCCACGTCACGATCCGATGCTGTACAAGGCGAGCGCAGAGCAAGCCGATGACAAGCAGGGTAGCCAAAAGGCCACCAAAGAGAGTGATGGAGGCGACAAGTGAACGCGCTCGATCGGCCGAGTAACGCCTCGCTGTTCACCGAACAGGACATCCCGCCGGCACCAGCTGGCCATGTGTGGGTGGAATGGGTAGGGGAGCCGTCGCCGCTCGATTCGCCGGTTGTGCAGTTCAACCTCATCACTGGCAAGTACACCGCAGACCAGGCCCGTGTCATTCGTCGTCTGATGGCCGTTCGTATCGCCCGGGTCCACAAGCACACGCGCACGATCCGGCGCGGCAACGGAGCCGGCCAGATCCCGAACCTCGGCGTGGAGTTCGTGCGGTTCGGAAACGATCAGCGCAGACGCCCTGGTGAGCGCGGCAGTTTCGTTCAGGCCGTGCCGTTCAAGGCGGCGGATGCCATCAAGGCATCGGAATGCGGCCATGAGTTCCTGATCTGGAATGAGCGTGATGGCGAGCAGCAGAACGCTATCGCGATTCAGGAAACCGGACTCAAGATCGAGACGCGCGACGTGTTTGGCGACTTTGGGATGTTTCGCAGGGAAATGGGATGGTGAACGATGCGCCCTCCCCGCGACGTGAAGTCGTGGTGGGATGCCCTGGCCACCAGCGGGCGATGACGATTATCAACGACCGCTTCCTGAAATGGCGCTGCACGCAGAAGCGGTGCCGCCACCCGGATGACCCGACCGGGAAGAACTACCGGGTCTTCCATATCGCGGACTCGCTGACCGGGTGTCTGGTCAGAACGGAGTACGAAGTTCATGAAGGGCGTGTGATCCGCCCGGAAGGAGAGTAAGACCATGGCGTTTGCAGAAATCCCCCGCGGCCTTGCGGACTTGCAGGTCGCACCGCTGGTAGCGGATGTCCCCGGTGCGTGGGCCGATGTTCCCGGTGCCCGTACGTTGAGCTTCAACACCGAGTCCGAATCGGATGAGCTTGAAGGCGACAACGACATCATCGCGAAGGTCCGCAATCCTTCCACACTCTCCGGCTCGATCGAAGTCGGCCGCATCAACTTCGCCTCACTGGCGGTCATGTTGGGCGGCACAGTCGAAACCACCGGCGTAACCCCGAACGCGGTCTCCGAACTGGAGCAGGCGGGCGGTGTGTCGGTGAGCTACTTCCAGATCGCCGGCCAGGCACCGGGCGTGGACGTGGAGGGCAGCGCCTACCGCGTGACGATCATGAAGGCGCTGGTGACCAGCGGCCTCGACGAGAGCATGGAAGTGAACTCCTGGAACACCCCAAGCCTCGACTTCGAGGGACTGGCGCTGGGTGGCATCCTGTTGCGCCGCCAGCAGTTCGAGACGGAAGTGGCCTTACCGCCCGCCGCCTAATAGGACTACGGTAGCCAGAGGGCCACGTTTAGTGGCCCTCACACCCATAACAGCACGGATAAGGCGCGGATTGCGCGGATGTGCGGAGGAATACCATGACTGACCAGTACCCACAGAACAACCCCTACCAGCCCCAGCCTGTAGCTCCCCAACCCATGAGCCAGGGCGATCCGGCCACCCACCAGTTCGTTGCTCCTACGCCGGCTCCTGCGCCTCCCGTGCAGGCCGATCCGCAGCCTACGCCACTTGATCCTGAGGCGCTCCGACGCCGCCGGAACAAGCGCGCAGAGGGCTTCCCGTTCACGCTCTTCGACACGACCGACGAATACGGCAATCCCACCACGATTCGCGCCAAGCTGCCGCAGATTTTCGATGCTGGCACGCTGGCCGATCTGCCTGCTGATCTTCGACGCTCAATCTTCGAACTCGTGGAAGCCACCGAAGACAAAGAGGGCAAGGAGACCGACGAGGAGCGTGACGTCAACAAGATGAGCACGCGCCAACTCGCCGAGGAGTTCGGTTCGCTGGCCCAGATCGTCGATGCCTATTGCATCACCGGTTTCGTTGAGCCGCGTTGCTATGCCACCGTCGAGGAGGCAGACAACAACGCAGGCGTATGGGTGAAGGACATTGAGTTCACCGATCGCATGCGCTTCTTCGAGCACTGCACCAGCAAGGAACGGAGGGCAGTGGCTGATGTAACCCCGTTTCCTGACGGGCGACCGGTGGCTCCTGTGGGAACTGGATCAGCTGATCCAACGGTACCCGGGGCTGATCAGCCCGTCAGCGGTGCTGAAGCTCAACCAGCGACTCCAACACCAGGGTATTGACGAAGGCACCGCGGACGCCATCTGCCTGGACTTCGACCTGGGGGCTGCCTACTACGGACGTTGGGCGGAATCCCGAGTCAAGGCCACCAAGGAAGTCCCGGATAACCGCAGTAAGCGCCGGAAGCCGATGAAGCAGGTACCGAAGTACAAGACCCTGGCTGCGGCGCTGGGTATCACCGAATCGGAAGGGAGAGCCGAATCGGTGTCACAGGAGGAGGTGAACGAGATCGACGAAATGGTCGATAAGCTGCGCCGCGATCCGGCTGC
>JBHWTK010000005.1:0-33866 GCA_043427975.1 Chloroflexia bacterium
GATCGCTCACAGATCAGGCCACCCAGGGCTGCGAACAGCAGGGGAGTGGTCACGCGCAGGATGCGGGTCAGCAGGTCGAGCGTAAAGAAATCTTCCATCGATTACGCTCCTGCCTTCCGGGTCGCGGATCGACGCGCCAGCCTGCCACGAATGGCGGGTAGCCGATTGACGACTTCCAGCGCCGCAACCGCGAGGATGATGAACCCCTGGATCAACTGCACGATTTCCTTGGAGACATCGGCGCTCTGCATGGCAGGTCCGCCCGCATTCAGCGCACCAAACAATAATCCGGAGAAGATGACACCGATTGGGTGGTTCCGGCCTACCAGGCCCACGGCGATGGCGGTGAATCCGTAGCCCGGCGCAGTGGCCCAGTGCCGACCGTGCAGGCCAAGGGATTCGCCAGCACCGGCAAGGCCGGCCAGCGCGCCGGCGAGGGCCATCGCGATGGCAATGGTCGCGCCCCACTTGATACCGCCGTAGGACGACGCCCCACGGCTGAGGCCCACGGCGCGCACGTTGTAGCCGAAGCGGGTATTGAACAGCACATACCACAGCACCACAGCCGCTACGATGGCGATTACGATACCGAGGTGGAGCCGGGTGCGATCGAGCAGGATAGGCAGCCGGGCATCATCGACGACCTTTTTCGTCGCGATAAAGTTCGGGTCCACCGGAAGGATATCGTCGCGACGCAGCACCAGGTAGGTGATGATGCGCATGGCGAGGTAGTTGAGCATGATGGTGGTGATCACCTCATGCGCCCCGGTTTTCGCCTTGAGGTAGCCGGGGATAAAGCCCCAGACCGCTCCGCCAATGGCACCCCCAAGCAGGGCCAGGCCGATATAGAGCGGACCCGGCAGCCCGAGGTCCCACGCGCCGATCAACCCGGCCACGAAGCCGCCAGTGATCAGCTGCCCCTCGACGCCGATGTTGAACAACCCGGCGCGCGAGGAGAGGGCGAACGCCAAACCGCCCAGAATGAGCGGGGCAGAGTAGATGAGCGTTTCGGCAATCGAACGGCGGCCACCGAACGCGCCGCTCCAGAGCGCCTGGTAGGCTTCCGCCGGGTTCGCGCCGGTGGCGGCCATCGCTATGGCTCCAAGCAGCAATGCCACGGCTACCGCCGCCAGCGAACCGCCGATGCCAATCAGGGTCGAGGGCTTAATCCGCAGCATGTTCATCGCTTGCACGCCCTCCCATCAGCAGTCCCAACTGGTTGCGCGATACCGTGCCGGCATCGAATTCGCCAGTAATTGTGTGCTCGCTCATCACCGCAATGCGGTCGCTCAGGTCCATCACTTCATCAAGGTCGAAACTGAGCAGCATCACCGCCTTGCCCTCATCGCGCACGCGCACAAGCTCCTTGTGCACGAACTCAATCGCGCCTACATCAAGGCCCCGCGTCGGCTGGATCGCCAGCAGCACATCCGGGTTGCGGAACATCTCGCGGGCGATGATCAGCTTCTGCTGGTTGCCGCCCGAAAGCGACCGTGCCGCAGTGTTGGGCGATGGCGCACGGACATCGAACTGTTCCATCAACTTGCGGGTAATCCCCTGTATGCGGCGCTTGCGAAGAATGCCGTTGCGAACAAAGGGTTCGCCCTGGGCGTTGCCCAGCAACACGTTCTCCCACAGGGGGAAATCGAGCACGAGCCCGCGATGATGCCGGTCTTCCGGGATATAGCTCAGGCCCGCTTCACGGAAATCGTTGGGATCGCCGCCACTTACATCCTTGCCGTTAACAGTGATCGTGCCGGAATCCAGCGGTCGCAGGCCTGAGAGCACTTCGACCAGTTCCGACTGGCCGTTGCCTTCCACGCCGCAGACGCCCAGGATCTCGCCGGCGCGTAGCTCCAGGTTGGCGATAGTGAGCGGTTTGTGCCCGTGAATCGGTTTGGCGACGACATCCCTCGCTTCCAGCAGGGTGCGGCCCGGTGTTGCCGGGTTGCGCTGCACGGTGAGGCTCACGCCGCGACCAACCATCAGGTCGGCCAGTTCCTGCCCGGTAGTCTGGGCGGTGATTCGCTCGCCAACGGTTTTGCCACGGCGGATAACAGTCACACGGTCGCTGACAGCGGCAACTTCCTTGAGCTTGTGGGTGATAAAGATGATCGTGGTGCCACCGGCCTTCAGGCGGTTGAGGATGCCATAGAGATCCTCGATTTCCTGCGGCGTCAGCAGGGCGGTGGGCTCGTCCAGGATCAGGATATTGCTGCCCTGGTAGAGGGCCTTCAGGATTTCGACGCGCTGCTGCAGGCCAACGCTCAGGTTCTCCACCTTTTCGGTGGGATCGATCAGCAGGCCATAGGCCTCGCTGAGTTCCTTAACGCGGGCAGCGGCTGCATCACGGTCCAGCACCGCCGCATCGCCCTCGTTGCCGAGGATGATGTTCTCGGTCACGGTGAAGCGTGGGATCAGCATAAAGTGCTGGTGAACCATGCCCAGGCCGGCCTTCACGGCCTCGCGCGGGCCGTCGAAGCTCACCGGCCGGTCGTTCACCGCAACCACGCCTTCATCGGGCGAGTAGAGCCCGAACAGCACGTTCATAAGGGTCGATTTGCCGGCACCGTTCTCGCCGAGCAACGCATGGATTTCGCCGGGTTTCACCAGCAGGTCGATACCATCGTTGGCACGAACCCCCGGAAAGACCTTCACGATGCCCTGCATGCGAATGGCGTACTCAACCGGGTTTGTGGCGGCACTGGGGGATGTGTTCATGGGCATACAGGGAGGGCGCGAGCATTGCCCGCGCCCTGGTGTGAGAATCGACTACTAGTTGGTTGGGGACGCTGCCGGGGTGGCCTCGCCGGCCGGGATCGCATCCGGGCTGACCAGCTCGAAGGATGCAAGGGTGTCGTCGTCCACCGGCGGCACAATGGCGCCCGAGGCGATGGCCTTCGAGTAGGCCTCGATGATCTGCAGGTTCTCTTCCGAGACGCTGCTGTGGATCGCGCCGAGGCTGATACCGTTGTCGGCAATGCCCAGGTTGTGAATACCACCGGCGAAGTTGCCATCCTGCACGCTCTTGACGGAATCGTACACGGCGGTATCGATGCCCTTGATCACGGCGGCAAGCTGGAAATCCTCGCCCAGGCTGCTCTGGTCGCGGTCGGCTGCGATCACCCAGAAGCCTTCGCCCTTCTCGATGGCGGCGTCGAACGCGCCAATGCCGGTTCGGCCGGCGGCGGCATGCACGATATCGGCACCGGCGTTGAACTGCGCCAGGGAGAGTTCCTTACCGGTATCCGGATCCTCGAAGTCATCAGCGTAGGCAATGGCGATTTCGATATCCGGGTTCACGCTGCGGGCACCGGCTACATAACCGACCTCGTAGCGCATAACCGGGGGAATGCGGATACCACCAACAAAGCCGATGGCATTCGTCTGGGTGGTGAGGGCGGCGACAACGCCGGCCAGGAACGCGCCTTCCTGCTCGCGGAAGAGGTAGTTCACCACGTTCTCGGCTTCCACAACGGAGTCGACGAGGGCGAAGTGGGAATCCGGGTACTGGGAAGCAACTTCGGTAAGGGCATCGGTGAGGAGGAAGCCAATAGCGACGGTGAGATCGCTGGATTCGGCGCCATCGGTGAGGTTGCGTACGTAGTCGGCTGCGGTCTGGCTCTCGAGGATATTGAACTCGATACCGAGTTCCTCAACGGCGCGGTCGCCGCCTTCCTTGGCCATGTCGTTAAAGCTCTGGTCACCAATACCGGCAGTATCGGTCACCATGGTAACGGTGATGGAATCCTGCGCGGAAACACCTGCGCGGGAAAGGAGCGGAACGGCAACGGCGGTGGCACCACCGGCGATGACCAGCTTTCGTCGGTCCAGGCGGCTCGTAAGCATAGTATTGTTGCTCCTGTGAGTTGCATGCAGCGCCTGTGGCCTGCATCCAGGTTTGGCTGTCCCCACGTCGGACACTTCATACTAACAAATTCCGGGGATCGCTTGCGAACCCGAAGTTGGGCCGGAGGCCAGTAGATTTGACAGATTTCTTGAACCCCCAGGCATACCTCCAGGGCATAACGTCGGCTGAAAATACGCCAGATTCCAATGGTATTGAATCGGGAGCGGAACTGACCGATACGGATACCCTTGCCGCGTTTGTCGCCTCGGTGCAGGCAGCGCACGTCCTGCTTCTCCAGCGCGAGGGTGTGTTCGATGAGGCTGCTGGCAACGCCATGCTGCGCGCTATCGATGCGGTGCAATCCGCCCCTTTACCGGCGGAAACATCGGTAAGCGGCGTGGTTGCCATGCTCGATGACCGGGTGAACGCAGCCATTCCCGGCGATATCGCCGGTGCAGCGGCGTTGGGGCGAACCCGCTCGGAAACGGCTGCCACAGCACTGCGCATGGTATGGCGGAAACGGGCTGCCGAACTGGCGTCCGATACGCTTAAGCTACAGACGGCGCTGCTGGACCTCGCCACCGCCCATACCGTGACAGTCATGGGCGCGTTCGCTGATCGCAAGGCCGCAGCGCCCACCACGTTTGCCCATTTCCTCGGCGGCGCAATTGGCGCACTGCAAACAACCTGGCGGCGATTCCCTCAGGCCTTTGATGCGATCGATCGCTCACCGCTTGGAGCGGGCCAGCTGGTCGGAGAAGTCTTCGGTGGCGACCGCGATCACAGCGCGGCCCTGCTCGGGTTCACGGGCCCCATCGAGAACACGCTGGATGCCGCCGGTTCAGTGGAGGACATCGTCGGGCTGGTGGAAGCATCCGCCGCGCAATCGGCTGCGGTGCGGCGCTTTGTGACGGAGTTGCTCACCTGGATTCGTACCGATCCCACCAGCTTCTTTATTGATGAACGCTGGGAAAGCACGCCGGAGCCGGCGCACCCCGCGCATGCGCTGAGCCATCGCCTGGAGCACCTGACTATCGCCGCCCACCGGGCGGAGTTGAACGCCAGGCTCGCGAGTGACCTGCTGCGGGCACAGCCGTACGGCCCTATTGGTGTTGCGTGGGACATGCTGGCACCGGCAGTAAACCGTGCGCTGGCTGAAAACTCGGATGTGGTCACCACGGCCACCGCTGCCGTGCGGGAGGCGCTTATCATCAATCGCGCCTACCTCGCCAACCGTGCCGGTCGGCTCTATTCCACGGCGTCCGACCTTGCCGCCTTCCTGATGGAAGACCAGGGGATCAATCCGGCCGCGGCCCAGCGAATGGCCGGGCTGGCTGTAGCGCGTCTGAAGGACGCCAGCCTGGAAGCCGCCCAGATTACGCCCGACATCATCGATGCCGCTGCCGTGATGGTGATTGGCCAGGAACTCAAGGTGGAAATGGAAACGCTTGGCCGTTATATCGCGCCGCGACGCTACATTGAACGCCGTGATGTGCTCGGCTCCCCGAAGGCCGATCGCACCCGGGCATGGCTGGCTGGCGTAGAAAGCTGGATCACGGAAAGCGCGAGCGAGATCACCGCGCGAACGCAACGCTGGGATGCCGCCCTGGGCGCTATCCATCGCGCAGTTGTCGAAAGCGCGAGCACTACGGAGAACTAGTCACCAACTGGCTGGCGGATGCCGCAGCTCGGAACCGGCATCCATTCACCGGTTGTGTACACATGCTCCAGTTGGTCCATGAACGGCACGACATTGACGTGCCGGGCACTGAGCCATTCGCTGTTGAACACCGAATCGTTGTAGCGCGTGCCGCAGTCGCAGGCCAGTGTCACGATGGAGCCCTTTTCGCCAGAGGCGTGCATTTCAGCGGCAATCTGGAAGACGCCATACAGGTTCGTGCCGGTGCTACCGCCGTAGCGACGTCCCGTTACCTTCTCGAGGAAGTGGCTGCCTGCGTAACTGGCCGCATTCGGCACCCGGAGCATGCGGTCCACCACCTCAGGCACGAACGAGGGTTCGACCCGTGGCCGGCCAATGCCCTCCACCACGGTATCGGGGCACTCGTCGCAGCAGGGATCGGCTTTCGGGCCGTGGTAGGCATCGTAGAAAACCGACCGCTCAGGGTCAACCACGCAGAGGTTGGTGCAGGCACCGCGGTAGCGGATATAGCGGCCGATGGTCGCGCTCGTGCCGCCGGTTCCGGCGCCGACGACGATCCATTTCGGCACCGGGTGCTGTTCACGTTCCATTTGCCGGAAGACGCTCTCCGCGATGTTGTTGTTTCCACGCCAGTCGGTGGCAACTCCGGCATTGCTGAACTGGTCCATGTAGTAGCCGTTGGTCTGGTGGGCCAGTTTGTGGGCGGCATCATACACATCGCCGGCGTTCTCCACAAAATGGCAGGTACCACCGTAAAACTCGATGGCGTCGATCTTCGCCTGGGAGGTGCTGGTTGGCACCACGGCGATAAAGGGCACACCGATGAGCCGGGCGAAATAGGCCTCCGAGATGGCGGTGCTGCCACTGGATGCTTCCACCAGGGTGGTTCCTTCGTGGATGTAGCCGGAACTCAGCGCGTACAGGAACAGCGAGCGTGCCAGCCGGTGCTTGAGGCTGCCGGTAAGGTGGGTTGTTTCGTCCTTGAGGTAAATGTGGATCCCGGGCATGCCGGGCACCGACATCGGAATCAGGTGCGTATCTGCTGACCGCGCAATATCTGCCTCAATCTTGCCGATTGCGCCCACAACCCAATCTCGACAGCCCATTCCAGCACTCCTGTTTTGACCAGTTGATGATGGCGACTATTGTAGCCGAGGTTCGCTGCGCTGATCGCGGAACCCTGCCAACAACGTCATGTTTCTGGCAGCGTACCAATCACGCCGGGCATCACTTCTTGTTGGTATATAGTTGATCTCGGGACCTCTTGACATAGTAAAGAATGTGGCTGAAATGAAGCACTTCGAAATAATGCGGGGTATTCCTTCCGAGGATCTTCTTGGTGGCAGGCTCCATTTCGTAAGAGAAATGAAGTGGTTTTCCGACCAGTACGATGACGACCAGGACAGGTACGATGTGCACGAGGATACGTATCATTTCGTGCGCCGTGATGCCTACGGGTCCATACTTGCTTCCTTGCGGCTCACGTTAGTGGGAGGAATAGACGAATCACTTAGCTACGAAATGGTAGCCAAATACCCGGAATTCCAGTCGGTTGTTGGGGATTGCCTGGAAATAGTGTCTACTGGCGCTGTTTGGGACCTGACCCGGATGATTTTCCGTCATTCAGATGGACCCAATTCGATGGCAGTTCGAAGCGCCCTCGTAGAGCTTTTCGGAATGGCGGCCCGCGTGAGCGCAGGACAGGTCGAGTGCCCTGAGAATGGCGTGTACTGGATCTTTACCACAACACCATGGACCCTGCGATTCTTTCGCCAGACCGGTATCGAATCCAGGACGTTTGCGGCTGGCAGGATTCCCGATATAGATGCAAAGCCGAGGACGACATTCTTTTGTGTCGTGGATGTTGCTTCAGCCATCGAAGCGCTGAGGATAAGCGAGAAGCATCAGGATACATACCAATGCCTGCGACGTGGGGCGACAGCGATAGAATCCACGGCGTTCGGCCACATGATTAGTACATAGCCACCACGTCAACATGCCCAATGAACCGCGCCGCCAGCCCGGATGCCGACGTCTAACGGATCAGCGGTCGATCCTTTCTCACCGCCGTTTGGCTGATGTCTTTCAGCTAACGGCGCCGCGTGGTGACCACTATTCCTCAACACCGTCTGGTTCGGGTTCCGGCTCAATATCCCCGTGGCCTTCGTCATCCGTAATCGGCGCGAACCCGAGCGAGAGGCTTTGTTCCACAATGCCGCGCCTCACCAACTTCTCGGCTTCGCGGAACTTGTCCACAAGAGGATGGTCGGCATCGACGTTGATAAGCATCTCCCGCAGTTGGCGCATCAGGTCGATCGTCTTGTTGAAGGTCATCACGAGGTCGCCTTCGCTCAACTCGATCGCCTCTCCGATCTGGCTCATGCTCCAGCCACGACACCAGTGGAACGCGGGGCCGTAGAAGCTGGGGTTATGCCCTTCGCTGATGAACAGGCGATGGTCGCGCTCCTCACCTATGATGTCGTGCTCCAGGTCTTCCAGCCGGCGACGCAGGTTCACCAGCCGGGTAGCGAGGGTGAACGAGTTGTTATAGCGGAAGTCCCGGTCGAAGCTGAACCAGCTGCATACTTCGGCCAGTTCGGCGGCACTCAGCGGAGTGAGCATGCCGCGATCGATCATTTCGCAAAGGATGAGGCCGTCCGTATCGAAGATGTCGGCCAGCATGTCGGCCTTCTCGGTCGGATACCCGCGCTGCAGGTAGCCGAACCGGTGCAGCACATCGCGGATACCGCGAATGATGCCGCGGATACGCACGTCCTCGGCATCCACCTCGCGCTCGAGGATCTGGTTGAGCGTATTCTTCTCGCTCTCCAGCTGGTCGCGCAGTTTCACGTTGCGCAGGTGTTGCTTGCGGGCCTTGCTGTCGCGGAACGGGTGCTCGGCCTTGCGGGCGTCAATCGCCTTGAGTTGCTGCCGCACATCGGCCAATTGTTCAGTGAGCCTCGCGATCTCCGCGTCAGCCTGTTCCTGCAACAGCTGCCGGTGAGCCGCTGCCATTTCATCGAGGTCAGGCAGGAAATACCCGTCCAGCTGCGCGAGCATGGTGTCGATAGCAACGGTATCGGACGAGAGGTCTTCGAGATTGCCCTCGTCTGGCAGGTACCAGTGTTCGGGCACATCGACGTGGGCGTTGTTCTCCACGTAATCGATGCGGCGGTATTCCTCGACCATTTCGACAGTGCGGCTCTTTTGCGCCAGCACGTAACCGATGCCGTTACTCCCGGCGCGGCCCAGCCAGACAGCCCAACCATGATCGCGCGTGTGCAGCACCAGCCCCGGTTTGGCGGTGCGCAGCAGCTTGCGTAGTGCCAGCCGGCCCGGTTCTGGCCACGGTGTGGAGGTGCTGACCTCCGTGCGGAGCGACACGATGGTGGAAAGCAGGTCGCTTTCCTGCCGTTGCAGCCCGGTGGCGGTGCGGTTGAAGCTCTGATATTCCTCCAGCAACTCATCTGACCGGGCGATTTCCTCGCTGTGCCCGGCCAGCATGCCCGTCAGTTCCGCCTCAATTTCGAGGATGTCGTTTTCGATCAGTCGAATCCGCTGGCTGGTCTGGTACTGGGCCAGCGACCGTTGCAGCATTTGCCGCACGCGCTCGCCACGCGGGGGATCCCACAGGTTCAGCACGGTGTTGTAGCGAATGGCGAAGGCCGATTGCACCGGATGCAAATCGCCAGTGGCGATCTCCAGTGCCTCGCGGAACGGGATGATGGGCGAGTAGGGGATGACAACGTGCCCGAACAGGTCCATGCCGCGCCGACCGGCCCGGCCGGCCATTTGCTGGAACTCATTCGGAATCAGGACGCGCCGCCGGCGACCGTCCCATTTGGTCATCCGGCCAATCACCACCGTGCGCGCGGGCATGTTCACGCCCAGTGCCAAGGTGTCGGTCGCAAACACCACCTGCATCAGGCCACGGCCGAACAGCACCTCTACCAGCTGCTTCAGGATGGGCAACAAGCCGGCGTGGTGGAACCCGATGCCCTTGCGGGCGAGGTCGGTTACCAGTTGCACCTGTTCCAGTTCCCGGTCCTCGGGGCGCATGCTGCTGAGATACGTTTGCAGCACCGTTTCGATCTGTTCCAGTTGGCCTTCGCCTACCAGCTGCGGGCGCATCATGGCAAGCCGTTCGGCGAACACCTGGCAATCGTTGCGGCTGAACAGGAAGTAGATTGCCGGCAGTAGGTCAGCCGACTTCAGCGCGTCCACGATCTCGTGCGGTTGCGGTTCCTCAATCGCTTCCCGCACGGAATCCGCGCGCCGGCCGCCGGGGCGTCGCCGTGCTTCGCCGCCGGTATTGCGGAAATCGCGCACCTGCTCGCCGTGGTGGTTGATTACTGTGGCCAGTTCGCCTTGGTGGAAGTAGTAGAGCGCCAGCGGTACCGGCCGCGAGAAGTGCTCGATTAACCGGATCGGCCGGTGGGTACGCCCAATCCATCCGGCAATCTCCAGCGCGTTGGTCACCGTGGCGCTGAGGCAGATGAGCTGGATATGCTCCGGGCAGAGGATGATGCTCTCTTCCCAGGTTGTGCCCCGTTCGGGATCGGCGAGGTAGTGAATTTCGTCGAAAATCACCGTCTCCACGTCGTCGAGTTCCCACGGACTCTGCAGCAGCATGTTCCGCAGGATCTCGGTGGTCATGACGATGATGCGGGCATCGCGGTTCTCGGTGACATCACCGGTCAGCAGCCCAACTTCGTTGCCGTAAATTTGCCGCAAATCGCGGAACTTCTGGTTGCTGAGCGCCTTGATTGGCGCGGTGTAGATCACGCGGCCAGTACGGCGGAAGGCATCCCACACGCCGAACTCGGCCACCACGGTTTTGCCGCTCCCGGTGGGCGCGGCCACCATCACGGAATCGCCGCGCAGGAAGGTGGCAATTGCCTCCCGCTGGAAGGTGTCCAGTGGGAACGGGTACATGGCATTGAACTGGTCGATGGCGTATCGAATCGAGTCATCGTCATCATGATCGACATAGCCAGGGTCAACGTTTACAGGTTGTCGATCGGCCACTGCAGAAATACTCCAGGCGGCGGCGTGGGGCAGCCGACGCGCATCGTCACATCGTTACAACGTAAAGTATAGGAGTATTCGGGCGAGCGGTTCGCCAGGGGGATTTGGCGCAGTATGCGAATGGGCATTAACGGCGCACTCAACAGTGCGCGCGAGGGATACAGGCAAACAGGCGTCAGCCGCTACATTGGCGAGGTGATCGCCGGCATCGGCAGGGTGAAGCAGCCCGACGACGAATTGCTGGTGCTCGGCCAGAACACCGGCCCGATCAAGGACAGCCCCATGGCGCGCATCCTGTGGGAGCAGACCCTGCTGCCGGTGAATATAGCCGCCCACCGGCTGGATGTTTTTCACACACCCATCGGGGCTGTGCCGCTGGTCAGCCGAACTCCCTCGGTGGTGACGGTTCACGACCTCGGGTTCCTGAAATTCCCGGAGCAACTCCCGAAGAATCGCCGGGCCTGGTTGATTGCTGCCACGCGCCTGAGCGCCCGGCGGGCCGCCAGGATTATCACCGTGTCTCATGCCACAGCGAACGACCTGAAGGAGTGGCTGGGTGTGCCGGACGATCGCATTCAGGCGATTCCCCTGGCGCCAAGCGACAACGTTAAACGCATCGAGGGCAAGAGCCTTGAGGTGTTCCGCATGAAGTGGGGTATCCAGCACCCGTATGTGCTTGCCGTGGGCACGCTGGAACCCCGCAAGAATCTGCCGACGCTGTTGCGGGCGTTCGCCAAAATCAAGGACGAAATCGAGCACGACCTTGTGCTGGTTGGCCCTGAGGGGTGGCTTACCGGAGAGCTCAAAGCCACGCTTGAGGAACTCCACCTCGGCAACCGGGTTCGCCTGACCGGCTTCGTTTCGGATGAGGAGCTTGGCGGCTGGTATTCGGGTGCCGATCTGTTCGCGTTCCCGTCGCATTACGAAGGCTTCGGCCTGCCAGGCATCGAGGCGATGCGCTGCGGCGCGCCGGTGTTATGCAGCGATAACTCCGCCTTCCCGGAGGTGGTTGGCGATGCCGGTGTATTGATTCCGGCGGCTGATGTGAATGCCTGGGCCGATTCCATGCTCGAACTGGTGCGTGACGAGACCAAACGTCAGGAACTCACGCAGCGCGGCTTTATTCGCGCCAGCCAGTTCAACTGGGATCGCACCGCCCAGGAAACCTACGATGTTTACAAGGCGGTTGCGCGGTGAGCGCACGCGTTCGCGATACCGGCGAGTTCGCCCTGATCGAGCGCTTGCTGGCGGTACTCCCCGCGGGGGTGCGCGGCACCGAAACGGTGTTGGGTGCCGGCGACGATTGCGCCTGGTGGCAAAACGCGCCCGGCAGCACGGTGGTCACGTCCGACGCGATGGTGGAAGGCGTGCATTTCCGGCTCGACTGGACCGACTGGCGCAGCCTGGGCCACAAGATGCTGGCGGTGAACCTCAGCGACCTCGCCAGTATGGGCAGCAGGCCCATGGTTGCAATCGTGACCCTCGCGCTCACCGGCAACGAGCGGGTGAGCGACCTTGAAGAGCTGTACCGGGGCGCCGGTGAACTGGCCGAAACCTACGGTGTGGTCGTTGCCGGCGGGGATATTGTGAGCACATCTGGGCCCGTGGTACTGAGCGTGACCGCGATGGGGCACCTGGACAGCGGGATGCAGCCAATGGTGCGGTCTCAGGCGCAGCCGGGTGACCTGGTGGTGGCAAGCGGCACGCTGGGCGCCAGCGCGGCCGGGTTGGCACTGTTGCAGGAGGGCGGCTCGAGTGCTGCTACTGCGGATCTCCTGATAGCTGCGCATCTGCGCCCGGCACCCCGGGTATCGCTGGGGCAGGTGTTGTTAGGCGCCAGGGTTCGCTGCTGCATGGACCTCAGCGACGGGCTGGCGGGCGACCTGCCGAAGATCCTGAACGCGAGTGGCACAGGTGCCACAGTCGATCTCGCTGCCCTTCCGGTGCTCCCCGCTGTTCGCGCATTGTTCCCCGATCGCTGGCAGCAGCTTGCCCTCCATGGCGGCGAGGACTACGAACTGCTCTGTACCTTGCCGTCAGCTATCCTCGACGAGGTACGAAAGGCGGCAGCCACCGTGGGTGCGACGCTGACCGTGATCGGGGAGATTACCGAGGGGTCCGGCATCACCTGGCGTAACGCCGAAGGTTCGCCGGTGACTGTGGCGCCAGTTGCATGGGACCATTTCCGGCATGAGCGTTAATGCAAATCGCCAGTGTATGAACAGGCCACTGCTGTGAGAGAAACCGCAATCTCTTTTCCCGTTGAGTACACCATCGAAAGTGCCTCCGCGATGCAGGAGTTGGGCCGGGCGCTTGCCGATGTGTTGCGTACCGGTGATGTGCTCATGCTCCACGGCGACCTCGGGGCCGGCAAAACAACGCTGGCGCAGGGCGTGGCTGAAGGGCTCGGAATCGATTCGCCGGTGCAGAGTCCAACCTTTACCCTCGTCCGCGAGCACCGCGCGCGTGACATGATGTTCAACCACCTCGATCTCTATCGCCTGGAGTCGCCGGATGAACTTGAGGATATCGGCTACGAGGCGTATATCGACCCGGCCGATGGCGTGAGCCTGATCGAGTGGCCGGAGCGTGCCGGTGATTGGCTCCCTTCATCGTTCATCATGGTGCAGATCGACCACCTCGGGGGGGATCGTCGCCGGGTTAGCATCAGCGTTTACGGAGATCGCACATGAAGCTTCGGTTCCTGGGAACCAGTGCCGCCGGTGGTTTCCCAAACCCGCATTGTCGATGCGAGAACTGCCAGGCTGCGCGGGAAGTCGGCGGTAAATCGATCCGCATGATGTGCGCGGCCATGGTTGACGACGACCTGCTCATTGACCTGGGTCCGGATATCGCCGGGGCGTGTGTACGCTTCGGGCTGGACCTGGCGGACGTCCGCTGGGTGCTGCAAACACACTCGCACGGCGATCACCTGCTTCCGCTCCACGCTACCGCCCGGGCCGCCTCGTGGGCCGCGAAAAACGCTCAACCCCTGGAGTGGTTCGTGAACGCGGCGGGTATCAGCTCAATCCTTGAGGGGAACTCGAAGTCCCTGCCGAAGATGAGCCTCGTTATCGATTCCGATGAACCAGCCAACCTGCGGCTCACGACCATCCAGCCGTGGCAGGAGCTCCTTTTCGGCCCGTATCGCGTGCTGACTATTCCTGCGAACCATGCCTCCGCGCCGACGCCGATGCTGTTCGCTATTGAGAAGGATGGACGATCGCTGTTATGGGGATCCGATACCACCGTGTTGCCGGTTGACGTGTGGCCAGCGGTGGCTGCACGTGGCTGGCGCTTTGATGTGGTGGTGTTTGACCATAACGACGGGTTTGCGCGGCACGCCAGTGAAACCCATATGGGATCTGGCGCGGTGCTGGCCGAGTTCGCTCGCATGCAGCAGTGCGGGCTGGCTACCGATGCAACCCGGCTGTTTGGTACGCACCTGGGGCACCACAGTAACTCGACGCACGAGGTGGAAGCCGAGCGCGCAGAGAAGCTTGGATACACCATTGCCTGGGACGGTTTGGTCGTAGAGGTATAGGCACAGATACAAACACCCCGGTCGCCTAGCGACTGGGGTGTTTTGGATACTCATTTGGAACCGGAATCGAAGGGATTAGCCCTCGATGGCTTCCAGTGCTTCGAGGACCGATACCTTGTCCTCTTCGAGCTGGGCGGCGACTTCGTCGAACGCTTCCTGCGCCGGGACGTCGTTCACCAGGATCTGCTCCCAGGCGCGGCCAAGGTTCTGGTCGCCGTTCGGGATGAACACGCGGGCGCTGTCCTGCGGCTGCGTCTTCGGCAGCTGCTCGATCGCGACGCGGTTGTTCGGGTTGGCTTCGAGGAAGGCCTGGTAGGCTTCGCTCTCCACAGCGCTGGTGCGAACCGGCATGTAGCCAGTGGCCTCAGCCCATGCAGCAGCGTTTTCGGTGTTGGTGCAGAACTTCAGGAACTCGGCAGCGGCCTCGATCTCGGCCTCGCCGGCGCTGTTGAGCACGCTCAGGCCGGTACCACCGGTCGGGCAGCCGAACTGGTCCTCTTCCGGCAGCATGGCGGTGGCGAAGCCAACCTGGCTGTTGGCGGTAACGTTACCGAGCGAACCGGTGGACGCGATCATGGCAGCAACGGTACCGGTGATGAAGTCATCCTGCGGTACGGCCACGGCGCCAGCGCCCTTGGTCTTGATCATGTCGCGCATGAACTCACCGGCTTCAACAGCTTCCGGCTTGTTCACGAGGATGTTGAAGTCCTCATCGGAGTAGCGGCCACCGAAGGCCCACACCGGACCGTGCATGGTCCAGGCACCGTAGGAGGCAGCGTTACCGAATGCGAAGGAGTACTTCACATCGCCCTGCACCAGGTCGGGGGCAACTTCAGCGAAATCGCTCCACTTGCCAAGCACGGCCGGGTCAACGCCGGCGGCCTCAAAGGCCTCGGTGTTGTAGTAGAAGAGCGGGGTGGAGCGGGCGAACGGCACACCATACTGGCCGCCATTGCGCTGGTATTCGATGTAGAGGCTCTCTACGTAATCTTCCGGGGTGTCGACGTACGGGGTCAGGTCGGCCAGCGCCTGGCGCAGGTAGAAGGAGAACCACCAGACGTCGCTCAGGGTAGCGGCGTGCGGCACATCGCCGGAGTCGAGGCCGGTGAGGATGGCATTGGCCACTTCCTCGTAGCTGGCGTAGGCGGTGGATGTGACGGTAATGCCGTTATCGAGGGCGTTGAAATCCTCGATGAGCTTGGCTTGGGCGTCACCGTTGGCACCGGAGCCGAAGGCGGTCCAGTACACCAGCTCCACACCGGAGCCCTGGGCGGAGATTAGGTTGGGGGCGAAGAAACGACTGCTGGCAGCACCGAGTGCGGCAGCACCGGCAGCACCCTTAACGAGTGAACGTCGAGATACTTGCTTGACCATGAGAATCGGCCTCCTGTGGACGACTTCCTGAGCAGAGAGAATCACCGCCCTGGTGACTCTGGCACTCCAAACGACACGTGTGTAGCGGGCACCACAAGAAGCGTAGCGCGCGCATCTTCCCCGTTTGGGAAAGAATTGTTAAATCCATGTCGTGGCTGTAGACTAGCCTTTCGTTGCGCCGGCTGTCAACCCATCGATGATGTAGCGCTGCATTCCCACGTATACAATAAGCATGGGCAATACCACGAGTGCGGTACCCGCCATAATGACGCCCCACTGGTTGTTGCCTTCGGCATCAAACAGCAGCCGCAGGCCAACGGTTACCGGGCGCATATCATCCGTATTGGTGATGATGAGTGGCCACAGGTATTCGTTCCACTTGCCGACAATGCTGATCAGCGCAAAGGTCACCACAATCGGCTTGGCCATGGGCAGCATGACGCCCCACATGGTGCGGAGGTGGCCTGCACCATCCACCTTGGCCGCATCAAGCACATCACCCGGGAGGCCCATGAAGCCCTGGCGCATGAGGAAGGTCCCGAAGGCGGTTGCCGCACCGGGGAGGATGATTCCCTGGTAGGTATTCACCCAGTTATCTTCCGTGCCGAGGATGTTGCGAATAGTGGTGGCCATGAACTGGAAGTTCGGGATGATCACCACCTGGCTCGGCACCATAAGGCTTGCCAGCACCACGAGGAACAGGATGTTCTTGCCCGGGAACTTCAGGAAGGCGAACGCATAGGCGCACAGGACGCCAAGCGTTACCTCCAGTGCTGCACCGGCAACCGTGATGATGGTGGAGTTAATGAAGAACCGGCCAAAGGGCACCGCGTTCCAGGCATCGGGGTAGTTCTGGAATTGCGGTTCCGAGGGGAACCAAACCCCTGGATCAAGGATCTCGCGGGGTGTCATGAGCGAGCCCGAGATCATCCAGATAAGCGGCACGCCAATGAGCAATACCACGAACGCCATGGCGATATAGCCACCGATTTTGGGAAGTGTCAGTTTGTTGCTATCCACCGTAATGCACCTGCTTGCGTTCCCAGAGGGTCTGGCCAATCGTCACCACCAGCATGAGGATAAACAGCATCACCGCAGCGGCGGCAGCACGTTCCCAGCGCTGGGCCTGGAAGGCCTGGTCGTACACGTAATACACAAGTGTTGTGGTGGAGTAGGCAGGGCCACCACCGGTCATCACATCCTGGATATCGAACGCCTGGAAGGTCGAGAGCACCGACGTCACCATAAGGAAGAAAGAGATCGGTGAAAGCATCGGCAGCGTTACCGACCGGAAACGCCACCAGGCGGATGCGCCATCCAGTTTTGCGGCCTCATACAGGTCCTTCGGGATGCCCTGCAGCCCGGCAAGGAAAACAACGGTGGCGAACCCAAGGTTTTTCCACACGTACACAATGATGATTGCTGTCAGGGCCCAGGTAGGGTCTTCCAGCCAGCGTGGGCCGGAGATATCGAACCACCCGAGCATTTGAGCGATCAGGCCGGAACGAGGGTTGAAGATGTACGCCCACACCAACGCAACGGCCGAACCGGCGATCAGGTACGGCGCAAACACCAGGGCACGAACCGCGGTGCGCCCCTTGAGCTTCTCGTTCAGCAACAGCGCGATAAGCAACCCGAGCCCGAGGGTGAAGAACACGCAGGCGACGATGAAGATGGCGGTATTGGTCGCCACCATCTTGAACACCCGGTCATTAAACAGGCGCTCGTAGTTATCGAATCCTGAAAAGCTCTGGGCCTTGGTGTAGGGATTCACCGTTTGCATGCTGAGCTGGAAATTGCGGATCAGCGGCCAGTAGGTGAACAGGATCAGGAAAAAGAAGTTGGGTGTGATAAACAGCAGGAACAGGAACCATTCCTTGCTGAGGAGGCCGCCAAACGAACCCTTGGGACGAACGAACTTCTCCCCAATCGGTTTGGGTGACCACGCGGCGTCCGCCACGGGCTCGTTACTCACTGCCATACGATACCCTTTGTGCTTGAGGGAGAGTGCGGTTTGTCAGCATCAGCTCGTAATCCGGTTCCGGCCTGTTCCACAGTATAGAGCGAGCGTTTCGTACAAGGCGATCTGATCCGTACCGTGTGGAACTGTACGTGATACCGACATGAAAAGTGCCGAAGAATTGTTAAACATTCTACGGCGTCGACCCGGAGCATGCCAATGTACCCGTCAATGTCTGAGAAGTTTCATACTCCGGGGCTGCTGGCCATCGATACATCAACCGACCAGGCAGGCATTGCCCTGGCAACGGCGGACGGGGTGTTTACCCGCAGCTGGCCGGCGGCGCGGGCCCAAACCACTACGGTTCTGCCGGAAATTGACCGTCTCGTGCGCGACCACGATATGGAGCCATCCGGCATCACCGGGATTTGCGTGGCCACCGGGCCGGGCACGTTTACCGGGTTACGGGTAGGCGTGGCGATCGCCAAGGGCATTGTTGCTGCCAGCGGGGTGCCACTTGTTGGCATTCCCACGCTGGATATCGTGTTCGCGCAGCATGCCGGCGAGAGGATTGTTGCCGTGCTTCCGGCCGGGCGCGGCCGTGTGGTGTGGCAGCGGGCCGGTGAGGCCCCGCGCAACACCACTATCCCGGAAATGGTTGATCAACTGAAGGCCCAGCCAGACGCGCCTCTTGTCGGCGAGCTCTCTACTGACCAACTGGAAACGTTGCGTACCGCCGGTATTCAGGTAGTGCCGGAGTTTCGCGACCCGACTGTGCTGCTTCACCTTGGGGCAGCGCGGATCGCTTCCGGTGACGTCGACGACCCGGTTACCCTCGAGCCCACCTATCTCCACGGCGTCACTGTGAGTGCCCCGCCCATTGAGGACCGGCTCCGGCAGGCGTAGGGCGATTCTCTGGTCAGGCATACCATATAAGGTGATACTGGAAGCCGGAACAGCACCGGTTATCCGTACCCAAAGGAATCTTTCTTGAGCACCGAACCAGCAGACTCCACCGTCCCCCCGTACGAAACCGTCGACGATCTTGCGCGCATCCTCGAATCCGAGAAGTACATCGCCGATCGCAGCCTTGCCACCACACTCTTCCTCACCCTCAAGCTGGGCAAACCTCTCCTGCTGGAAGGGGAGGCTGGCGTGGGCAAGACCGAGATCGCCAAGGTACTTAGCTCCGCGCTCGATACGCCGTTGATTCGCCTGCAGTGCTACGAGGGGCTGGATGCCGCCAATGCCATTTACGAATGGGATTATCCTCGCCAGATGCTGTACCTGCGGACCATCGATGCCACTGGCTCGGTAGACCAAACCCAGGTTCGGCGTGACCTGTTCAGCGAGGAATTCCTGCTGAAGCGCCCGCTGCTGCAGGCGATTGATGCCGCGCACGATCGATCGCCCGTGTTGCTGATCGATGAGATCGACCGCGCGGACCAGGAACTTGAAGCGTTCCTGCTGGAACTCCTCAGTGATTTCCAGGTGACCGTGCCGGAGCTTGGCACTATTCGCGCCGAGCATCGCCCGATTGTGATCCTCACCAGCAACCGCACCCGCGAGATCCACGATGCCCTCAAGCGCCGGTGCCTCTATTTCTGGGTCGATTTCCCCAGTTTCGAGAAGGAACTGAAGATCCTCTCCGCCAAGGTGCCGGAACTTCCGGAATCGCTGGCGAACCAGATCGTGGAGTTTACCCAGGCCCTGCGGGAAGTGGACCTGTTCAAGCTGCCCGGCATGGCGGAAACGCTCGACTGGAGCCAGGCGCTCCAGGCGCTGGGTACCAACGAACTCAATGATGCCGTGGTGGAAGATACGCTCGGCGTGATCCTCAAGTACCAGGAAGATATCGAACGCATCCAGGGTGAGGTGGCCGAACGACTGGTGCAGCGGGCGCGTCAGGCCGGGGAATAACCGCTATGGCCGAGAACGTTGTTCGCCCGGCGATCATTCGCCGCAACCTCACGCACTTTGCGCGCCGGCTGCGCAAGGCTGGCATCAAGGTCGGTACCGGCCACGTCATGGAAATGATGCAGGCATTACAAACGGTAGGCCTGAACCAGCGCGATGATGTGCGCGCCGCGACCCAGGCGATCGTGGTGTACCGACCCGACCAAATCCCGGTGTTCCAGGATGAATTCGACCGTTTCTGGAAGGATGTGCTTCGCGCCCAGCCGCCGTTGTTCGATACGCGCGTCTTGCCGGATGATGAAGACAAGCCGCAGCCGCCGCAGGAACGCGACCGGGACAACGCGCAGGAGAAGCGTTCCGAGGATGCCGATGGCGAGGCCGAGGAAACAACGCTGAGCGTAAGCGCCGATGAAGTGGCCGATGAATCGGAGAGCGAAGACCATGAGGCGCCGCCGCAAGACGTGATGATGTTCAGCGCGGAGGAAGCGCTGCGCAAGAAGGACTTCGGCCAGTACACGCCGGATGAAATCGCCCGGGCACGTCGGTTGATGGCACGCATCGACTGGCGGCTTGGCACCCGCAAGACACGGCGGATGGAACGCGCCCACAAGGGCGAAATGATCGACCAGCGAGCCATGCTGCGCGGGGCCATGCGCCAGGGCGGTATCCCGCTGGACCTCCGGTTCCGCCGCCGCAAGGATAAAATGCGGCCCCTGGTGTTGATCTGCGATATCAGCGGCTCCATGGACCGGTATGCGCGTACGCTGCTGCAGTTTGTGCACACCCTGGAAACGGGGCTGGAGAACGTTGAGGTGTTTGTGTTCGGCACGCGCCTCACCCGCATCACCCGCGAGCTGCGCAAACGCGATGTCGACCAGGCGATCACCGATGTGGTGAACGCTGTAGACGACTGGAGCGGGGGGACGCGCATTGGTGAAGCCATCCGCGATTTCAACTTCCGCTGGAGCCGGCGTGTATTGCGCTCCAACGCCACCGTGGTGCTTATCAGCGATGGCTGGGATCGTGGCGATCCGGTGCTTTTGGGGGAGGAAATGGCCCGCCTGCAGCGCAGTTGCCGCCGCCTGGTGTGGCTTAACCCGCTCCTTGGGGCACCCGGCTACCAGCCACTGACGCAGGGCCTTAAGGCATCGTTGCCCTATATCGATTACTTTATGCCTATACATAACCTGCAAAGCCTGGAAGCACTGGCCGACCTGCTGAGTTCCGTGGACGACGCTCCGCCATTGCGCCGGCAGCAGGGAGCAGAGACTTTTCGCCAGCAGAAACGGGGATCACGATGAACGAGTGGCTGCCGGAAATCGATACCTGGCGTGAGGCGGGCCTACAGGTGGTGATTGCCACCGTCGTGCGGGTGCAGGGCAGCGCGCCTCGTCCGGTGGGCGCCCGCCTTGCCGTGAACGGGCGGGGCGAAATGGCCGGCTCGGTAAGCGGTGGCTGTGTGGAGAGCGCCGTGGTGGTATCTGCCATGGAGGTGCTGGAAGGCGCGGCCCCCCGGCTGGAGCATTTCGGCATCAGCGACGAAATGGCGTGGGATGTCGGCCTCAGTTGTGGCGGGGTAATCGACGTTTGGATCGAACCTGTTCACGGCGACCTGGACGCTGCCCGTGCCCGCCAGCGTGCCGGGGAAGATGTTTGGCTCCTTACCTGGCTCGATGGTTCTGGCCGCCACTTGGTGTTGCCGGAAGGTGAGTGGGACGAGAACGGCATTGTGGATTTCAACGGGGCGCAGGTCTACGTGGAGCGCTTCCCGCCCGCGAAGCAGCTGGTGATCTTTGGCGCGGTCCATACCGCCCAGCCACTGAGCCGCTACGCGCAGGATTTGGGCTATGAGGTGGTAATTGTGGATGCGCGCAAGGCGCTGGCCACCAGGGATCGGTTCCCCAACGTGGAGCGCATCCTCACCATGTGGCCGGATGAGGCGTACCAGCACCTGGACATCACCAGTTCAACGTGGATTGCCATCCTCAGCCACGATCCCAAGTTCGACGAGCCGGCTATCACCGGCGCGCTGGCAACCGACGCCCCATATATTGGCACGGTTGGCAGCCGCAAGACGAACGCCGACCGCCGTGAGCGGTTGCTGGCAGCAGGGGTCAGCGAGGCGCAGCTGGACCGGCTGCATGGCCCGATTGGCCTCAACATTGGCGGCAAAACACCGGAGGAAGTGGCGATCAGCATCCTTGCCGAAATGATCGCGATCCAGCACGGCCGTGATGGCGGTATGCTGCGCTCCGCTACCGGTTCGATCAGCGGCAGGCTGGCATGAGCGACGTTGCAATAGCGATTCTGGCGGCCGGCACCAGCACCCGCCTCGGCCGGCCAAAGCAACTATTGCCGCTGGCCGGCCGGCCAATTGTGGAACATGTGGCCATGCGTGCCCGCGCCTCGAAGGCTGACCGCGCATTCGCGGTGATTGGTGCTGCCCGCGATGCCACCGAGAGCCTGCTGGAACGCACGCTGGACGAAATCGTCATCAATGAGCGTTACCATCGGGGGCAGGGATCCTCAATCGCAACCGCGGTTCGGTACCTGATTGGTACAGATGACCTGTTTGGTACCTGCGACGCTGTGGTGTTCCTGCTCGGCGATCAGCCAGCCATCGATACATCAGTGATCGATGCGGTGATCGATGCCTGGCATGACGGGGCCGGGATCGCCATGGCGAAATACAGTGAC
This sequence comes from Chloroflexia bacterium, assembly GCA_043427975.1. Lineage (GTDB taxonomy): Bacteria > Chloroflexota > Chloroflexia > Thermomicrobiales > UBA6265 > UBA6265. Next base: position 22,031 of record JBHWTK010000005.1, read on the forward strand.
CGCGCCGGGCATCCGGTGCTGTTTGACCGGCAATATTGGTCTGAGCTGGTGAAGCTTGATGGCAATGAAGGTGGGCGCTCCATTATCGCCCGCCATGAGGCAGATGTGCGTTACGTGCAGGTCGATGGCCCATCACCTATGGATGTGGACACCGACCTCGACTGGCGACGGTTGCAGGAAATGTGGGCAGGGTAGGCGTATTCCCATCCCCGCGCGAGGAATGAACCCCGTGCGTACGATGCCGGCCATTCGATACCGTACGCCTGGGGTCTATACCCCAGGCGCTATCGCGGATGGATGCCTACGGCACCAATACCCCGCGGCCGGTGATCTTGCCGGCGCGCAAGGCATCCATGACCTGCCGCGCTTCATCCAGTGAATGGGTTTCGATCGGTGGGGGCGGAATGTTCTTCTCGCGCACCAATGCCATCAAATCGCGCAATTCCTGCAACGTCCCCACGTAACTTCCCTCAATGGTCAGTGCACGCATCGGCAGGTAAGGCGTGGGAATGGTGAACTCGCCACCCATGAGCCCAACGCTGACCACCTTGCCGCCTTTTACCAGGCTATCGACGGCGAGCTGCAAAGTATCCGGATTCCCGACCAGGTCGATGGCCATGCGCAGGCCGCGCCCGCTCGGGGCGAGTGCCTTGATCTGGGCAACCACATCCGGATCGCGCGGGTTCACCACCGCACGGGCGCCATTCGCCATGGCGGCTTCGCGTTTGCGCTCGTCCACATCGGCCATGATCGCGCCGTAGCCGCCCATGCCGTTGAGGATGGTAAGCGCCATCATGCCAAGCCCGCCTGCACCGATGATGAGCACCGGCTCCTGGTGGAACGTGGCTTCATCGAACTTGCGAAGTGCATGGAACGTGGTGATGCCGCTACAGGCGTAGAGGGCTGCCACTTCGGGCGCGATGCCATCCAGCGGCACGCAGTATTTCGGGTCGGGTACGAGGCAATGGGTGCTGTAGCCGCCATCGAAAAAGATGCCGAGCGTGCGGGGAGTCGGGCAGTTCTGCTCGTCGCCCAGGGCACAGGCATCGCACTGGCCACAGCCAATCCAGGGATACACCACCACATCGTCGCCGACGCTTACGCCAGAGGCCTCCGGGCCGAGTGCCTCAATAGTGCCCGCAATCTCATGGCCCAGTGTGCGCGGCGTGGTCAGACCGCGGTCGGCGTTGGTAAGTCGCTTGCCGCTGCCAAGGTCGTAGTAGCCGTCGTGGATATGCAGGTCGCTGTGGCACACCCCGGCGGCGGTGATCCGCACCAGCACCTCCCGCCCCATCGGTACGGGCACCTCGTCCTCTCGCAGTTCCAGCGGTTTGCCCCACTCGGTCGCTACATAGCTCCGTCGCATTGCCACCCTCCCTGACTCTGTTCGCGTTTGTGTTGGATGCAGCATACGACGTGGAGGTGGGTCCTGTCTGCCGATGGCACATCGAATGCGGGAGGGATGGCGCAGGAAAGGAGTTTTTCATGACCAACTTCGCCAGTGAAATACGGGAACATATGCCGGTCGTGGCTACCGACGGCACGGAGTTCGCCACCGTCGACCACCTCGATGGAGAGAATATGATCAAGCTCACGCGGGATGAGAACGGGAATCATCACTGGATTCCTATCTCGTGGGTGACCGATGTCAGCAGCGTGGTGCAGCTGGACCGGTCGGTGGTGCAGGTGCAGGAAGAGTGGAGCACCTCCAACCCCGAGGATCTCAAGGCCGAGTAGACACAAGCGGAACCAGGATATTTGTGCCACCTATAAGGAGACCCGCACCTCGCCACGCGAGGGGGCGGGTCTCCGGTTACGTTGCCGTAGCCGTTCCTCTACAGTCCGTCGAAATCGCCCTCAGCCTTCATCCGGCCGACAACCTTGTCGAACGCTTCCAGCGTGGCGGCGATATCCTCCGGTGTGTGGCGTACGCAGGTAAGGCCACCGCTGTGGAACACATGCACGCCTTCCAGTAGCATGCCGATTTCGGTTTTCATGCCCAGCGCCGTGCCGCCGCTCTTCTTCAGGAACTCCGGCGAAACACCCTCTGGCTTGTTGAGGTCTGCCGCGGTGAGGTTGGTGGCGCGCTCGCCGAACGCGATGTGGTACACGCTGCTCTCGCCCCAGGCAAACCCGGGAGCATCGTGCCGCAGGATGATCTCGTTCATGCCGGCACGCAGGCGGGCAGCAAGGTCGTCGCAGGCATTCTGTACAGCGGGATCGGCGCATTTCTCCACTGCTACCGCACCAGCCGCTGCCGCCAGCGGGTTGGCATTGTAGGTGCCCATCTGCGGCACCTTTTTCGCCTGGGCGGCGGGATCATCGCTGAACGCAACAACACTCATCACATCGGCCCGGCCGCTCACCGCGCCGCCTGGCATGCCTCCGGCCACGATCTTGGCCATGGTGGTGATATCTGGCGTCACGCCAAACCGCTCCTGCGCACCACCAGGTGCCCAGCGGAAGCCCGTGATCACCTCATCGAAGATCAGGAGCACGTCGTATTTGGTACAGAGGTCGCGTACGCCCTGCAAGAACTCGCTGACCAGCGGAATGGTGGTCCAGCTTCCGCCGCTCGGCTCCAGGATCACGGCAGCGATATCGCCCTGCACCAGGCGTTCTTCCAGCATGCCAAGTTCATTGGCCGGTAGTACGCTCACGGTAGTGAGGGTTTCGTTCGGCACGCCGTTGACAGTGGATTTCTCGAATGGCGGCTTTTCGCCTTTCAGCGCGTAGTCCTGCCAGCCATGGAAGTGCCCCTCAAACTTGAGGATGCTGTTCTTGCCGGAAAAGCCGCGGGCGATACGCATCGCCAGCAAGGTGCTTTCCGTTCCACTGGCCGTGAACCGGGTGAGTTCCGCGCTGGGCACGACCCGGTTGATGGCCTCGGCCCAGCGGATTTCCGCCTCGTGGCCGGCACTGAAGTGGGTGCCCTTGCTCACCTGCTGCTCCATGGCGGTGGTGAGGTCGGGGTCGTTGTGGCCGAAGATCAGGCTGCCGTGACCGATCGCGTAATCGATAAGCTTGTGCCCCTCGATGCTCCATTTGTAGGCACCATCGGCCTTGGCAACATATGGCGGGAAGGGCTTGATATGGCGACCATCGTGGGTGATACCGCCAACGATCGCCTTGCGGGATCGCTGCCACATATCTTGGCTGCCGCTGAACTGTTCTGCATATTGCTCATGGATGGTTGGCATGTACCTGACTCCTGGTGAATTGGCCGCTACTTGCAGCATTATGCCGCCCGGCACGGGAGTTGTGAACCCTGCCGCGCCTTGCCTCGGCGCTTACTTAGTGTGAGAATGAAGCCCGACAGCGCCGTCGGGGGACGCGCGCCGTGCCAGAGTTTCTTCGAGCAGGTTCAATGCACTCACCTTCACCAACCATTGTGGTGGTTGGTTCGAATCATGAATACGCGCCCGTGGAAATCCGCGAGCGCCTTGCCTTTGCCGGTGACGATTTGGCGCGCGGCCTGGAATCGCTGCGCGGCCAGGTTCCCGAGGGCATGATCCTGAGCACCTGCAACCGTACCGAGATCTACGCGGTGGGCAACGCCGATGAGGATGTCGAGGGCGAGGTGTTCTCCTGGTTGCAGCAGTACCACGCGGTGCCGGAGGCGATGCTGCGAAAGGCATCCTACGTGCACCGGGGGCATGACGCGATCGACCACATCTTCCGGGTCGCGAGTGGCCTCAACAGCATGGTGCTGGGCGAGCCCCAGATCCTGAGCCAGATAAAAGAAGCGCTGGAGGCCGCGCGGGATCACGAATCCGTCGGGCCCATGTTGCAGCGGCTGGCGCTGGACGCGCTCACGATCGGCAAGCGCGCCCGTACCAACACCGATATCGCCCGTAACAACGTCTCTATAGCCCACGCCGCCATTGACCTTGCCGCAATTGAACTCGGTTCCTTTCGCCATGTGAATGTCACGATCATTGGTGCTGGCAAGATGGCAACGCTGGCAGCCAAGCTGCTGCGGGCGAGGGGTGTGGAGAAAATCTTTGTGGTCAACCGCACCTACGACCGCGCTCAGGACCTTGCGTTGGCTGTGGATGGCGAAGCCCTGCCCATGGCAGACCTGCCCGACGCCGTCATGGCGAGCACGCTGGTGATCGGCGCGGCCATTGCCGACGACCCCATCCTGTTGCCCGACCACGTACGCGAGCGTGACCACCGCCTGTGGTGTATCGATGTCTCCGTACCGCGCGTGATTGCCCAGGAGGTGGGACACCTGCCGTTCGTGGTGGTGCGCGATGTCGACGCGCTGGAGCCAATCCAGTCGAACTACAAGCAGCAGTACGCCAGTGAAGTGCGTAAGGTGGAGCGACTGGTTGGGGATGCGGCGTGCAGCTTCGAACGGTGGATCGAAAGCCGGCAGGGTGTTGCGGCGATCGAATCGTTGCGCAAGCGCGGTGAGGAAATCCGCGAGGCGGAACTCACCAAGGCCCTACGGAAACTCGGCCACCTGAGCGAACGCGACCAGAACGTGGTGCGGGCCATGGCCGTGGGGCTGGTGAACAAGATGCTGCATCAACCGATCCAGGAGTTGCGGAATATCACCGACCCCGGGGAACGCGCCGCCATCCTCCGTGCCCTCGGCCTGCATGAGACCGACGTTTCCGGGTAAGTAGTTATTGCAACAAGAAGCGGTAGACCAGCACGTCGAAACGCGATGGTGCGGGCTCTCGTATTGTTGACGATCCCTCGTGCGCGGGTCATCAAACCCTCATCATCGATCCTGCGGGATCGAGATACGTGCCTGCAACTACGGTCGGACAAACATCACCCCGTCGATCGGAGTTCCAGCGTACAATTGCGCCATTGATGTGATTCGCCCCCGCAAGGAGTCCCCATGGCCCTCGATCTCACCAAGTCCGCCGCCGCATTCCAGCACGCCAAATCCGTTATCCCGGGTGGCGTGAATTCGCCGGTACGCGCGTTCCGCTCGGTTGGCGGCTCGCCGATCTTTTTCGACCATGGTGCGGGCAGCAAGGTGACCGATATCGATGGCAACAGCTATATCGATTACGTGCTCAGCTGGGGGCCGCTGATCCTGGGGCACGCACATCCCGAAGTCATCGAGCGCACCACCGCAGCCATGCGAAAAGGCACCAGTTTCGGCGCCCCCACGCTTGCGGAAACGACACTCGCCGAACTCATCACCGATGCGGTGCCCGGAGTCGATGAGGTGCGCCTGGTCAACTCCGGCACCGAAGCCACCATGAGCGCGCTCCGGCTCGCCCGGGCAGCGACGGGTCGGAACAAAATCCTCAAATTCGCCGGGTGCTACCACGGCCATGCCGACATGCTGCTGGTACAGGCGGGGTCCGGAGTCGCGACCTTGGGCCTGCCCGATTCGCCGGGGGTGCCGAAAGGCGCCACCGAGGACACGCTGGTTGTCCCCTTTAACGATATCGACGGTGTCAGGGACGTGTTCGACCTGCATGGCGATAGCATCGCCGCGGTCATCGTGGAGCCGGTAGCAGGCAACATGGGCATGGTGCCGCCAGCGGAAGGCTTCCTGTGGGGCCTGCGCGACGTTACCCGTGCGTATGGATCGCTGCTGATTTTTGATGAGGTGATGACCGGCTTCCGGGTCTCCCCGAACGGTGCCGTGGGGCTCTATGGCATCCAGCCGGACCTGGTCACGTTTGGCAAGGTGGTCGGTGGCGGCTTCCCGCTTGCGGCCTACGGTGGCAAGCGGGAGGTGATGGAGCATGTGGCTCCTGCCGGGGCGATGTACCAGGCCGGGACGTTGAGCGGCAACCCTGTCGCCACAGCCGCCGGCATCGCCACGCTGGAAATCCTCGCCCGCGAGGGTGTGTGGAAGGGCATCGCTGCGCAGGCGACGAAACTGGCTGATGGCCTGAATGCGGCTGCCAGGGACGCCGGTATCCCGTTCCGGGCACAATCGGTCGGCACCATGTTCGGGTTCTTCTTTACCGATGCAGATGTGCGGAACTACGACGACGCCCGAACCGCCGATGCGGAACGGTTTGTAGCTTTCTTCGGCGGCATGCTGGAGCGGGGCATTTACCTGGCCCCAAGCGCGTTCGAGAGCGGGTTCCTCAGCAGCGCCCACATCGATGAAGACATCGAGAAGACGAATAACGCCGCACGAGAGGTGATGGGATCGCTGTAAGGCGGAGAACGTAGGGGCGGATCCGACCGCAACGGGAATGGTGGCCTATTTTCGCCCTGGCATCACGGGCGGATACCCCCGGTTGCGACCGGCGGATCCGCCCCTACGATCTGTAGCATGCACCGGTGGGCCTACGTTGCGCCGGAAACCACCACAGGGAAATGATCACTTGGCACCGGGTCCATCCGGTGGGTGTGGATGGTCTCCACTGCCAGCGGCGGGGTTGACTCGCCCTCCGGCGGGCGGACGCAAACCCAGTCGATCCGGTTTTCATCAACCACGGCGGCGACTTTGTCGTCGTCCCACAGGTCCCAGTCAGGGAACGTGATCAGCGGGCCGCTGAAGCTGCCAGCAAGCGTCCAGGCGTCCTCGAAACCAAGCGCGCGCAGTTGCGCGATGGGTTCGCGGTGCCGGCCGATGTTGAAATCGCCGGTGATCACGGTTTCCACCGCCGGGTCGATCAGCTTTTCCACCTCGGTCACCAGCACCTGCATTTGCGCCGGGATACCCTCTTCCAGATAGGTGAGATGGGTATTCACGTACAACAGCGGTGTGCCATGGACCGTCATTCGCACCCATGTGGCAATCCGCGGCAGCGTTTCATTACCCAGCTTGCTGCCGGCTACTGCAGGCGTATCGCTGAGCCAGAAGGTACCGCTTCCTTGCACCTCGGCCACACGGCGATCCACGAACACGGCGCAGTATTCGCCGCCGATGAACGGATCGCGGCCCTCGCCATACATGTCGTAGTGCACAAGTTTGTCCCGCAAGTAGGCGAGCTGGAACTCAAATCCTTCCTGCGTGCCGAACACCGTGGGTGCTGCCTGCCGGATCGTTTCGGCAAGGGCAGCCTTGCGCCGCTCCCAGTGAGGAAGGTCACCGCCATTCTTCAGGTTGTAGGTCATCACCCGCGTGTCGGGATGTTGGAAGATCGAGGGCATCTAGCGGCGGACCTTGCCAACGCAGATCGTCCACGGCATCGAGCCGGTGAGCAGCACGACATCAAGTTCCTTGCTGACGAACTCACCGAAATCCTGGCGGCCCCAGAAGTTGCGATGGTCGGGATCGCTGCCCTTGGGCGTGATATCCAGGTTCTTGCCACGAGCGGCATTTGCCAGGCAGAAGAACGGCTCGTGCGGCACGCTCAGCACCACGTATTCCTTTGCCACGCGCGCCATTTCCGCAAGGGCCTTGTCCGGCTCGTGCAGGTGCTCCAGCACCTCGAAGGCGACGCATACATCGAACGCGTTATCCGGGTGCTCGATATCGTAGATGCTGCCAACCGAGAAGTTCGCGCGCGGGTTTCGTCGCTGTGCCAGTTCAACGCTGTCAGGCAAGACATCGAACCCGGTAATCTGGAGCGCGGGCATTTCGGACAGGAGGATTTCGGAAACAAACCCTTCGCCGGCACCACAATCCAGCAGAGTCTGCGGCCCGAGGTCTTTGACGATCCCGGCGATCTTCTTGTGGAACCGGTCGATCAGCGCGCGTTGCAGGGCACTGCTGCTGGTGTGCTTGCGGTAGTTGCTGGTATCCACCGAGGTTTTCGGCTCGTAGGTAAATGTTTCCGAGATGCTCATGTAATCAGGCTCCCTGTATCAGACCGATTCTGGTTGCGGCAGGTTGGGGTGGCCGGCACCACGTTTAGCCAGCCAGATTCTCGTAATTCCGTAGAGGATAGGGATCGCGGCGAACAGCGCCATGCGGTAGATCACCGCGGCGGCAACCACCTCGGCACCGGGGACACCGGCAAGGCGGGCAACCACGTACATCATGGCCTCGCGCACCACAGCGCCGCCGGGAATGGGGCTGAGCATGCCGATCAGCATCGGCAGGGAGGTCAACCCGAGAATGAAGACGAACGAAACATCCACACCCATGGCGTGAACCAGCAGCGCCAGCACGATACCCTGGGTGACCCAGTACGCCACGGTCACGAGGAACGCCTGCGCGGCTACCACCGGGCGCTCGGCTGGCGACACGATGATACGGCTCAGGAAATGGATGGCGCGGCGGCGTTGCTCCGCCTTGCGGAAGAAGACCACCATCAGGATGACCACTATTGCGGCACCAACCAGCCCGTAGTTGGTGTAGCGGGAGGCATTGGCGCCCAGCTCCTCTGTCACGGCCGATGTGGACCCGCGCGCAGTGGCAAGCCAGATCAGCGAGGCCACGCCCAGCACGATCACATCCATGCCGATTTCCCACAGGGCCACAACGCCGGTCGCGTGTTTATCCATTCCCAGCGCGCGTTTGGTGAGGGCTGCCCGACTGGGAACCGCCAGGCCAACCGGCGCGGCGTAGTTAATGACTACACTGGTGAGGAACGCCTCGGCGGCGCGGGGGAGGTCGCTCCAGCCCTGGGCCATACGAACCAGTTCGTGCCAGCGAACCGCCAGCAACCACAGGCTCACGAGGTAAACCGGAGCGGCAAGGAGCATCGGGCCGGTATCAGCGCGCTTCACCACATCCCACAGCTCGGCCAACGCGCCCTGCCACCAGAGCAGCACGGTAGCCACCAGCACGCACACCAGGAAAATCACTGGTGTGGGGATATTGAGCAGCTTGCGAATGCCCTTCCTGGCTGCGGATGGAGAAGCGTCGGTCACGGGTGCTTTCCGGCCTCGGCCTGCGCAAGGGCCGGGCGGGTGCCCAGGCCTGCGGTTTCACGAAGCGGCAGGGGCTTGTCCGGCTCGGGGGCATTGTTCCCGAAGCTCAGGTATTCGCCCAGCAGCCCGAGGCCAAAGAACTGCGTGCCGATAACGATCATCAGCACCGCCAGCATGAGCAGCGGGCGCCCGCCAATCGATTCGTTGTTTATGAACTTCTCGACCGCCAGCCATGCGCCCATGAGTCCGCCAAACAACATGAACAGAATGCCGGGCAGGCCGAACAGGTGCATGGGGCGTTGGCGATAACGGGTGATGAAAATCACGGTCAGCAGGTCGAGGAAGCCTTTGGTGAGGCGGCTCCATCCGTACTTGCTCGATCCCCATTTGCGGGCATGGTGCTCCACAGGAAGCTCCGCAATGCGGAACCCTTCAGCATTGGCGAGCACCGGGGTGAAGCGGTGCAACTCGCCGTACAGGCGGATGCTCTGTGTCACTTCACGGCGATACGCCTTGAAGCCACAGTTGAAATCGTGCAGTTGGACGCCGGTGGTCTTGCGCACCGTCCAGTTAAAGATCTTGCTCGGGAAGGTCTTGCCTAGCGGATCCTGGCGACGCTGCTTCCAGCCGGACACGAGGTCGTAGCCGTCATGGAGTTTCTCGATAAAGCGGCTGATCTCCGCGGGGTCGTCCTGCAGGTCGCCATCCATGGTGATAATCACGTCGCCGCGGGCTGCGGCGAACCCGTGACTCAATCCCTGTGCCTTGCCGAAGTTGCGGCGGTGGCGCAGGCCGATCACGCGTGGATCGCTGGCGTTGAGCTGCTGGATGATCTCCCAGCTGCGGTCACGGGAACCATCGTCCACAATCAGGATTTCGAAGGGCAACCCGATGCCTTCAAGCTCCGGAACAAGCGCGTTGTACAGATCCTGGAGGTTGCCTTCCTCATTCATCACCGGCACCAACACTGTCAGGGAGGTGATGGGCTGCGGATGGATATCCGAAACAAGGCGTGGCACGGTAGCGATGGATACGGGCTCAGTGACCCGGGTAGCAGTTTCGTTGGCGACGTGCACGGCGGTATTTTCTCCAGCGGATGTGCGTGCGCAGGATATCGTGTACCCTGCTCCCGCGCCTGACTATACGTCTGTTTCCGGGTTCCACGCAAATATTAGTCGGGAGGTGTACCTGCCGGTTCGCCGTTGGATTTCAGCTTGTTGGGCGCGACTGTGAGTTCTTCGGTGCCGTCGTTGCGGGCTACATAGATTTGGTCGTAATTGCCAACAGCCTCGGGGAACGACACGGTTTGCGTGACTGTGCCGCTTGAATCGACCATCAGGTCGCCCACCTTCAGGCGTTCGCCGCGCTTGTTCACGCACCAGACTTCATGCTTTTGGGCGGGGTCCAGGTTCCAGGCCACCACCATGCCATCGGTGGCATCGAGGTGGGCGCCGATGTGGCCACGGGTATCCTCGTGGCAATCCTCGCAGGTATCGCTGCTTTCCATCGCCAACACGCTCATTTGGCCACGTGGTGCGGGCGCATCATCGTCGAATGGCAGGAACGACCACGCCGATATTGCCAGCAACGCGATCAGCAACCCGGCGGCGATAGTACCCAGGGTCCACAGTGGTCCACGGGAAGGGGAGTTCAGCGACTGCGCTGCCGCATCCGCATTGACGGGCGTGCGAAGCTCCCGAATAACGCCGCTGGCAGGCGGTGCGGCCATCTCGGCTTCCATGCGCTCGCGCAGGTTGGCCCTGACGTGCGAACGAGGGGCGACCTCATCGACCGCGAATGGCAGGAGGTTCACCGTGGCGTCAAGCTCGGCCAGTTCCGCGCGGCAGACATCGCATTCAGCCAGGTGGTGCTCCAGCCGGCCCCGGTCCTCGGGGTCAACAATACCGAGGGCCACTTCGTGCAGGCGGTCCATGCAAAACAGGCAATCATCCTGGGGTGATGGGTTGTAGTTGGCCATGTGCGTCATGATCGTTCCAGTGCCTGTAGGTCTACCGATTCCTGCAATTTTCGTAAGCCGAGCCGCATACGGGTCTTGATGGTGCCAAGTGGCGTATCGAGGTGCTCGGCGATCTCCCGTTGGGTAAGTCCGTTGAAATACGCCATTTCCAGCACCTCGCGCTGGGAGGCCGGTAAATCGACCAGCGCGTTCCGGATAATCCGTTGCCGGTCGGCGAGTACCGCCTGCGATTCCACCGGCTCGGCGGAATCCTGGATCGACGCCAGCAGCGCGTCGGGTTCGGCCGATTCGGCCTTCTTCGGCCGTCGTTGCTGTTTCCTCAACTCATCAATCGCCATGTTGTGGGTGATGCTGAAAAGCCAGCTAATGAGGCTGCCGCGTGTTTCCGAGAAACGCGTTCCCCGCCGCCATGCGCGCAGGAAGACCTCCTGAATCAAGTCCTCGGCGTGTTCCCGATCCCCGAGCATGCGATACGCAAACGAATAGACGGGCCGGCTGTACCGGTCGTAGAGCAGGTCCATGGCGGCAGGATCGCCCGCAGCCAGATGGGCCATCAGGTCGGCATCCGGTGTATCGGCCGGAAGGGACGCGTTGGGATTGTTGCTTGCGAGTTTCACGCGTTCCAATTCACGGTGCACCGGTTTGTAGCCGATCTAATCCTGTATACGCACCAGGGGTTGCGGCGGATTCCTGCAGGCCTCACACGGAGCCCCACGGCCAGTTCGCGTGCAGTTCGCCAAACCAGCGAACTACCTCCCGCTCCCGGCCAGCCACGAAAGAGCTTACCAGTTGATGCTGGTTCTCGAGGTTTGGGTCTGTTTCCGGAAAGTCGGAGCGGATGTGGCCGCCGCGGCTTTCATCACGTTCCAGCGCGGAAAGCGTTACCAGCTTGCTCACCAGGCGCATGTTGCGGCTGATCAACGCCTCGCGGTCGATCACCGGCGCGATATCGGTAGTGCCTTGGATGAATGCGAGCGCCTGCAGCATGTCCTCGCGGTTGCGCACCACGCCGACCATCGCGGTCATCCGGCGACGGATATCCTTGCGCGATTCAGCGGTATTCGGCACGGGCCCTTTCGGGCGAGGTTCCTGTGGCTCGGCTGT
>JBHWTK010000006.1:0-39436 GCA_043427975.1 Chloroflexia bacterium
TACCAACGAGCGATGGCATCGCCACGGCACTGCCTCGGCACACATGATCGCCGTCACCTTGTCCTCGGCCAGCGCAATCAGTTCTTCCAACCCCGCCCTGAACTCGGGCGTTTGCATGTAATCCGCATAGTTGCGAAACGACGCGTTTCGCCAGGCGTCGTTCACCGACACTTTCGCCTTTGGCCGCCGGCCACCGAGCGCCTTCAGGTAGACGTACTCGATGCCCGCATCGGACAGGCTACGCGCAAGTTCCTCCTGTCCGTACTGCGGGTTATGGCGCGATTTGGGGATGGTACGGATATCGACCAGCTGCGTGATCTCGTGCGAGCGCAACAGGGCGATAAATTCCTCAATCGGCCGGGTGGAGTGCCCGATAGTGAAAATCGTGTTCATGGTGAAATGAGTATGTCACAACGGCCGTGTGCGGGGATGGAACCCTGGTTATCGACGCGTTGCGGTTGTGCCGAGGAGCCCCGCCATCACGACCGCGCCCAGCGTCCGCCGGAATGGGGAGTCGCCCTGCGTGATCTCAAGGTACGACCACAGGAATATCGTTCCAAACGTGGTGTACTCAAAAAGGCGATGCGCGTCCGTTCCACGGGTGATCCTGGACAGGACCACGCTGGCCGCGGAGAGGTACGCGGGGCCGTTGGGCCACTGCATGATCACATACCGACCGTTTTCATCCTGGAAGAATCTCTTGACTATGCCGGTCATTTGGATCGTCTCCGTGGCGTTATGGGCATTATGGCTCGTGCACGTATGTTTCGTCCTGATCCGATTGTGGCACATCAGGGCAGACATGGTCTCCGGCGTTGGCACCGAAAAACACAGAAGCGGGAGGCTTTCGCCTCCCGCTGTGGCTGTTACAGGATCGCACCCTCGACCGGGGGTGGGCCGTAGTTGTTGTGGCCCTGGTCGCCGGGCATGAACCCGAGCATGACCAGCGAGTAGATCCAGCCGATGATGGGAATGAGGTTGATCAGCACCCACCAGCCGCTCTTGTTGTGGTCGTGCCAGCGGCGTACGCTGATCGACAGGCCGATGAGCCAGAACACAAGACCAACGGCGAGGAACAGCAGCAAGGCTAAAATGTTGGAATCCTCGTTCACAACATTGTCGAACACGCTGCTGACAATACTGACCGCAATACCCGCGATCCACCAACCCATGCGACGGATGCGACCGTCGAATTTCAGGAGCTTATCCATCTTCTCCTCCCAGGAGACACCCACCCAACCCATCCAGCATACTGGATGTCATGCGCCCAATCGGCATGTCTTCTGAAAAGACGTAGCTGTAACAAGAAAGTTCCCGGAGGCCCAATGACGGTGTATATTGCGTTACTTCAAGGCGTGAATGTCGGCAAACACAAGCGGATTGCCATGGCCGACCTCAAGCGGATCGTAATCGAAACCGGCGGCCGCAACCCGGTAACGGTCGCCAACAGCGGCAACGTCGTGTTCTCCTACGACGATACGATGGACGCTGAAGCCCTGCGGGCCACCCTGGAAAACGCAATCTCCCGCCATGTAGGTATGCCGGTACCGACACTGCTCCGTACCGGAGCCGACATGCAATCGGTCGTAGAGCGTAATCCCTATCCCCAGGTTACAGATCCGAAATGCCTGCACGTCGATTTCCTGCTGGAGGCCGTGCCGGATGTTCTGGAGGGGATTGACTTCAGTCAGGATCACCTCACAGCCAGCGGCAGCGAGATCTACCTGCACGCGCCCAACCGGATGAGCGGCATCACCTACGATGCCAGCACCCTGAACAAGGGACTCGGCACGCACCATACCAGCCGCAACTGGAGCACCGTCACCAAACTGGCCGAGCTGGCAACTGGCCTAGAACCAGGAGAGTGAACACCAGAGCGCGACCGAGGTGGTGAGCAACACCACCGGAACGGTGATGAGGCTGACGCGCAGGTACGCGGCCGTGGTGATATCCGTACCGCGTTTCCGGATGATCGATAGCCACAGCATGGTTGCCAGCGATCCGTACGTGGTCAATGCGGGGCCAATGTTTGCTCCAACAAGCGATGCATAGGCCATGGGTGTTCGCTCGCCTGGCGACAGGGTAGCAAGTAATTCGCCGACGATCACCGTCGCAGGGACGTTGTTGATGACATTACTGGCGATGGTGGAGAACGCCACACCGGTCAGCACCTGTGCCGTAGGCCCATGCGGTACCGGCACATCCACCCCGTTCAGCACGTGCGTGTTAATGGCCGCCACCAGCATTGTCATGGCAATCACGAAAACAAAAAGTGCCGGGGCAAGGTCGTTCACCAGGTGGGCAATGGTAATCCGGCGCGTCACGATTGCCGCAAACACGAGCACTGTCGCGCCCGCAAGTGCGGGTATCCATACAGGGCGGTCGGCGAATCCGGCGATAAGGAGCGCCGCAATCACCGACACCAGCACCGTTCCCGTAAATCCCTGCCACCCCCTGTGCGCGACACCAGGGATGATGGCATCGTCGGGAAAAACGCGGGCCTTCGCCCTCAACTCCGTGCGAAACAGCCACAGGAACATCAGCAAGGTGGTGATCAGCGCCACAGTGTTGGGGAACCACATGGTCTTCACGAAATCGCCAAACTGCAGATCAAGCCGGTTCACCAGCAGGAGATTCGTGAGGTTACTCACCGGCAGTATCAGCGACCCGATATTGGCCACAAACGCACATGCAAACAGGAACGGGACAGGATCGATCCCGCGCCGGCGCGTGACTGCGTAGAGAATCGGCGTGACCAGCACGATGGTGATATCCAGGGAGAGGGTGGCAGTGACAACGGCGGAGAGCCCGAACATGGCGATATAGAGCACGCGGGTATCGTCGCCACACCAGGCGGCCAGTCGCTCGGCAACCAATTCAATCACCCCGGCCCGGTCGACGACACCGACCAGGAGCATCATGGCTGCGAGGAATACGAGGACGTCGTGGGTGCTCCGAACCGCCTCTGCGGGGGCCGATAGCGGCAACACGCCCGCCAGCACCAGGATGCATGCACCGCCAGCGGCAAACCAGGCCTCGTTGAGTCCTTTGGGACGAATCAGCATTAACAGCAGGGTCAGCGCCATCACCATGGCTGTTAGCACCCCTGCGTCCACTCCCGCCCCGCTTTCCTGTCCTGCACCCGTATATCGCTGGAATAGTAGGGCAAAGCCGGCGGGCTTCCCATAGCACCGGGGCACGTTCATACCAGCCCTGCCTGCGCTACACTGTACAGAGTGTACGTACTCATGATCGATGAGAGGTCTGCCTTACATGCTCCCCTTCTGGATCCGCGCCTTCCGCCTCATCTTCGGCGTTACTGCCCTGGCTGCGATCATCTACAACCTCACCCACCTGGACGAACCAAACTTCTGGAGCTTTTTCACCAACCAGAGCAACCTGCTCGGTGGTGTAGTGCTGATGTTGGGTGCGCTCGTATTCGCCCGGATTCGCAACCCTGCCTGGTGGGACGTGGTTCGGGGAGTCGCGCTGATCTCGCTGCTGGTCACCGGTGTTGTCTACGCGGCGCTGCTCGGCGGCGTCTACAACCCGTTCACCACCACCGACCACACGTGGGCCAGTTCGGTAATGCACCAGCTGATCCCGATCATCATGCTGCTGGATATGCTCATCGTGCCGCTCGGGCCGCGCACTCCGCGCTGGAGCGTCGTTTTCTACACCCTCTACCCGCTCGCCTACCTCGGCTGGGCGCTCCTGAACGGCAGGGAAACCGGCTGGTATGCCTACGGGTTCGTCAACCCCAATGAGTACGACAATGGGTACGTTGGTGTGTTCGCAACCTGCGGGGCACTGCTCGCGATTTTCATCCTGATTGGCCTGGCAGTTATCAGCTACAGCCGAATTCGCCGAACACCCGGAATCCTGCAGGTGGGGTAAGTATTCCTCCTTCCCAGCACGGCTGGTCAGGTCTACAATCACGGCGACCGAAAGGCGGAGCGTTCCGCCTGCACGATGCGGTGATTGGAGTTTTCCTGAATGACTGGTTCCCCTCTGCGCGTAGGTATCGTTGGTTCTGGCAGTATTGCCGCCCATCATGCCACCGGTTGGAACGCGTACCCGCAGTACGCCACCATCGCAGCCCTGGCGGAAATCGATGCAGCGCGTGCCAACGCGTTTAATCTGGCGCATACAAACGGAAAAGCCAGCGTCTACCCATCGCTGGAGGCGATGCTGGCAGACCACGTTGTGGATGTGGTGGATATCTGCCTGCCGCACCACCTGCATACCGATGCGGTAATTGCGGCAGCAAAGGCTGGCAAGGCCGTGTTGTGCGAAAAGCCGCTCTGCACCTCGCTGGCCGATGCGCGCAAGATCAAGGCGGTGATTGAGGAAACCGGTGTGCCGTTCATGAGCGGCCACAACCAGGTGTTCCAGCCCAGCCTGATAGAGGCCCGCCGTTTGATGGCAAGCGGCGTTATCGGCGTGCCGTTCCTCATGCGCTCCATCGAAACCTTCCGCAACCAGGCGTACGATCCCTTCAGCTATGCGCAGCTTCCGCCTTCCGGGCCGCGCGGCTGGCGTACCGATGTGAAATCCGCCGGTGGTGGCGAGCTGCTGGATACCGGTTACCACAGCACCTACCGCCTGCTCGCGCTGGCCGGCGAGGACAAGCCGGTAGAAGTTACCGGTTTCCTGAG
Source organism: Chloroflexia bacterium (assembly GCA_043427975.1). Classification (GTDB taxonomy): domain Bacteria; phylum Chloroflexota; class Chloroflexia; order Thermomicrobiales; family UBA6265; genus UBA6265. The sequence continues at coordinate 4,659 of JBHWTK010000006.1, forward strand.
CCGCTTCCACATCGCTGATTGGCCCACGGAGGATACCGGCCAGGTGACCATCCGCTTCGCGAGCGGCGCCATCGGCGAAATCCTCACCAGCTGGGCGTTCGATGTCGATGGCGGCCGCCAGTTCGAGGTGAGCGGTTCCCTCGGCGCGGTCGGCGGCGGCAAGACGTTTGTCCGCCATCAGCTGTACGGGTGGGATGAGGCCGCCCGCCGCGAGGTTCCGGCCACGCACACCTTCACAGCCGAGATCGGCCAGTTTATCAGCGTTGTTCGCGACGGTGCGTCCAACCCGGCCGATGTCGACATGGCGATCCGCGTGTTGCAGGTGATCAAGGCGGCCTACCTGAGCGCGAAGCTCGGCCAGACGGTAGCGCTGCCGGACGATCCCTCCGCCGACCCGGTACCGGGCAAGGGAGCCGCCACCCCGTTCGATGTCGATGTTATCGACGATGTCCTCGCCTGACCTGGCGCCAAGGAGCACACGATGTATAACCTCCTGATTCCCGGAACTATCGGTATCCACGGCCTTTCCCTGGCCGATTCAATCGCCCTCGCGCGCGATGCCGGCTTCGAAGGGGTCTCCTTCGACATCTTCGAGGCGAAGCGATATGCCGACACCCACGGGCTGAATGCGCTGAAGGAACTATTCGGCGACATCATCCCTGGCGTCTGGAACACAAACGTGAATTGGCAGGACGATGCCACGCGCGATGCCCAGATCGAGCAACTCCGGTCCGTGCTCGGCCTCGCCAATGAACTGGGGTCGCTGAATGTCACCACCGGCATCATGCCAGCCAATAACGAGCGCCCCTACGACGAGCAATACGAGTTCCTGGCTACACGGTTGCGACCGCTGGCCGAGGCACTGGCTGAAGGTGGCGTGCGCATCGGGATTGAGTTCATCACTCCCAAGACGTTGCGCGACCAGTTCACCTACCAGTTCATCTACAAGATGACCGATATGCTGGCCTTCGCGAAGGACGTCGGCGGCAACGTCGGTGTGCTCTTTGATGTCTGGCATCACTACTGCGCCCACGGCACGCTGGAAGAAATGGACGTGCTGACCGCGGACGATGTGCAGCTGGTTCACACCAACGATGCGCCGCTCGGCCTGGAGATTGATGAGCAGCAGGATCTCAGCCGTACCCTGCCGATGGAAACGGGCGTGATCCCGGCTCCCGAGATGCTGCGCAAACTGGCTGTGATCGGCTACAACGGCGGTGTGGCTGCCGAGCCGTTCAGTAAGGACCTCAACGAACTCGCGGCAACCGATCCGCTGGCAGCCGCGATAAAGACGCGCGAAGCCAATGAGAAGCTGTTCGAGGCAGCCGGCCTGCGCGGCTAGCCCAACGTACGCATAGCGAACTTTCGCCCCGGCCGGTTCTCCCGGGCCGGGGCGATTTATTGCGCGTCGGGCTTGTCCTTGTGGGCGGCCCATATCTCGCGCCAGGCAGCTACAACTGCCGCCCGGTCATCCTCTGTTTCGCCGTAGCGCACGCGCTCGTAACGCCGCCTGATCTCCTGGAGCGGGCCATCGAGGGCGGGCCATTCACGGCGGAGTCGAACAGTGAAATCGTGGGGCGTTTCGGATGGTCGCCGGGGCGTGCCAAGCCGCATTGCCAGGGTTTGCAGGTAGAGCATCGATTCCCGCACCGAGGCAGGATCGCTGGAGAGGTCCAGCTTGCGCGGACGTTCCGCACCGGACCGGCGCTGGAACAGGTTTCGAATCTGCTGTTTCAGCAACGATCCGGAGAACACGCTGCTGCGCTCCTCCTCGCCGTCCGTTACATCGGCAGCCGTGCGGAAGCGGGCGAACCGCACCAGCAGGGCCAGCCCAACCAGCACCAGCGCGACCAGGCCAGCGAAGCGCAGGTAGGGCGCGAACCACCAGGGCTCTACTTCGCCCTGTTCAGGTAATGCCACCGGTTCGGGCGTTCCCTGCATGCCCTGCTCAGGAACCTCAATGGTCGGCAACTCGGTATCGAAGAACAGCCCGAGTAACCAGGCAATACCGCGATAGATATAGACGAACACGTACATGATGCCGTACAGCACCCACAGGATAGCCGTCGCAATGCCACGCCAGGCCAACGCGAGGCCGTCGAGCACCATATCGATAAAGCCGGGGCCCAGCACGAGTGCCGCAGCAAACGTCACCAGCAACAGGATGGTGGCCGTGCCAGCGAACGATCGTGCCCAGCGATTCCAGCCCGGTACGGTGGTGCCCCGCCGCCGCGCAATTGCCCGGGTGGAGGCCATTTCGCTCATGCCCACCGCGCCAACGCCAGCAACCAGCGCCACTGGCAGGGCAATGAACGATGCGCGCAGGCCGTCGGCGCCCATATCGTCATCCACAAAGCCGGCGATCAGCGTGGCGGCAAGGATCGCCACCAGCGAGCGCACCATGATGCCGCGAACACCCTCCGAACTCTGTTCGCGTTCGTCCAGTGCCAGCCGCAGGGTCAGGATCCAGAAAACGATCGCGACAAGGAAGGTCCACACGAGTTCCGTATTGGCGATGGCGATCGGGTTCCCCGGCACATCCCAGTTCGGCTCCAGCGCCATCCAGCCATACCAACAGGCAATACCAACGACTACGAACGCGATATTGAGCACCACCGCGTTGCGCAACAGGCGTGGAAGGATACGCACGCTCCAGAAGCCGATCGCGCCGATAACGGCCAGTGCCCAGGCGCTCGGTGCCGGTCGACCACCGCTGAGGCCGAATTCTGCGCCAAGGAACATGGCGAAGAATGGCGCAAACGGGGCGGCCCGCAAGGCACCCAGGAAGATCGGCAGCAGGATCGACGACGGATCGCGCCAGCCCGGCCTAGATGCGGTCGAGGTGGATGGATTCAACGACATCCCACGCCTCCTCTCCGCCCAGGTGGTATACGGCAAATCGCTTGCGGATATCCGGGAACAGTTCTGGCAATTCACCGATGGCAACCAGCACAAAGCGGCTGGCGCCACCGCTGCGCGCCAGCCGTAGCATGGTGCGCTGGAATTCGGCGGTCACCTGGCTGGTGATCACCACCACGGTGGCACCCCACGGCAGGCGGGGCAGCTCGTGTCCGATCATGTGCTCAATGCGCTCGCCGAACGCCGGTTGCAGCATGGCGAGGTGCTCCAAAATCTTCTGGAGCTGCCCGCCTCGCCGGCCGGGTGAGATACGGATTGAGCGCGACCGATCGCCCGTGGGGGCATTGGCATACAGGCCCACCTGGTGTTTGGCGGCAATCATCTGCCGCGCCATGGAAGCGGCCAGCACAATGGAAAGCTCCAATCGGTCGGAGTTCTGCCCCTCCCACAGGTGCGAAAACGTAATCGTATCGAGGAAGATGGCCGCCACGGGCGACGCGCTCGGCTCGAAAACGCGGGTTTGCAGATCGCCCGTACGGGCAGTGGCCAGCCAGTGGATACGCCTGGGGCTGTCGCCCGGCACATACTGCCGCACACCGGACATGCGCATGGGGTCTTCAACCAGCGGGGTGGATGGTTTCATATCACCCAACGGCTGGCGGGCCGAAACAACGAAGTTGCTCATCGGCACCATGCGGGGATACACCAGCACGCCAGAACGGTTAGCCACCGTCATGGAGCGCTGGTTGAAACCAAAGGGATCGTGCGCTACCAGCGTGGTGGGGCCGAACATCTGCCATCCACGGTGAGTGCAATCCAGCATGTACTTGTGGGTCACCCGCTCGTACATACCAAGGCTGAACATGGAATTCAGGTTCCTGGCACGCGTATCGGTGTTGCGGGTGAGGGTATGGTCGCGCACCGACGCCAGCGGGCTGGTCTGCTCGATCACATCCACCCGGGTGAGTGGCAACGGTTTGGCGTTGGTGGCCGTGATCTCCATGCCCACCTCGTCACCGTAGAACGCCCTGCTGCGGGAAAACGAGCGTTCGTAGCTGAGGTTCCGCAAGGCGTGGTCCCACCACAACCGCATCAACACCCCAACAACAACGATGATTGCGCCGACGATGGCCACCAGCGGCGTGCGCATGAGCGCGCCGATAATCACCAGCAGCCCGCCATACCCGAACCAACGGCGGACATCCACCGGCGCTTCGGGGTTCTCCCACCATGTACGCAGGCGGATATACAAATTCGATTGCGACGTCGCGGTTCGCTGCATGCGCTAGACCACGTTCCCGGATTCCACTGGCACATCAATGCCGGCAACGATACGGGCCACGATATCCGCCTGGCTCGTTCCGAGGAGTTCTGCCTCGGCCGTGGTGATAAGGCGGTGCGCCAGCACGTCGGGTGCCATCTCGCGCACATCATCCGGCAACACGTAATCCCGGCCATGGCAGGCAGCAAACGCCTGGCTGGCACGGGCGAGCGCCAGTGCAGCCCGCGGGCTGGCACCAACCTCCAGCATGTCGTCCTTTCGGGTTGCGCGGATGATCTCCAGCAGGTAGCCCTCAACCGCCTCGCCGATTTTCACATGGCGGACTGCCGCTATCATCGCCAGGACGTCATCAGTCGAGGCAACGGTGCCCACCTGCTCCAGCGGCGTGTTCTGGCGGAACCGGCGCAGCATCTCCCGTTCGTCCTCTACTGCCGGGTAGCCGATGGAAAGCCGCATCAGGAAGCGATCGAGTTGCGCCTCCGGCAACGGGAAGGTGCCTTCCAGTTCCACAGGGTTCTGGGTAGCGATCACGAAGAACGGACGCGGCAGCCGCACCGACTGGCGCTCTACCGAGACCTGGCGCTCTTCCATCGCTTCCAGCAGCGACGACTGGGTCCGGGGCCCGGCGCGGTTAATTTCGTCGGCCAGCAGGATGTTCGTCACCACCGGTCCCTCGCGGTAGCTGAACTCGGCAGACCGGGGATCGAACACCATCGCGCCGGTGATATCGGTCGGCAGGAGGTCGGGGGTGAACTGCACGCGGCTAAACGAGCCGCCCAGTGAGGCGGCCAACGAGCGGGCGAGCATGGTTTTGCCCAGGCCCGGCACGTCTTCCAGCAGGATATGGCCCTCGCACAACAGCGAGATAACCGCCCGCGTAATGACCGGGCGCTTGCCGACGATCACCTTCTCGACTTCGCTCACGATGCGGTCGACCGTTGTCGCGACCTGCGCGGCGTCCAGGTTCTGTTGTTGCATTCCGGCTCCTGTGGCGTGGAAAGGCTTTGTATTGATGAGGTCCCTCGCGGTTAACCATACAATCCTACCAGCGTAGCCTACTCACGCGGGGAAACGCCTGTTGATTTCGTTACAGTCGCCGGAAAGAGATCAAATCATGTCCGATGGCGGGCAAGAGCAAGCGGCCCGGGCGACGATTCCCGAACCGCTCCTTGAAGACACTCTTGCTATCGGTCACCCCTGTGGGGAAGCCGCAGGCGTTGCGATGGTGCCGCCCTCAGGCGTCAGGCCAACCACCGAGAGCAACGCCGGTTCATCGGAGTCATTACGAATCTCGCCGCCCACGCCCGGCTGGAGAACCAGGAAGTAACCGGTCTCAAGGGTAAACTCGGTTCCTGCGCTGTAGGTTTCACCTTCGCCTTGCGCGTCGCTGACCTGTTTCACCGTCACCGGTGCGTCGAGCGTCATCACCAGGCTGCCGGATTCCATGTATCCCACCTCCAGGTTCGGGCCAGGCACCACGGGATACACCACGCCGGGTTCGAAGGTTAAGCGGTAGGCCACCGGTACCTGTGCACCCTCCTTAAACACCATGTTGTCGACAGTGACGCCGGGCGCGATTTCCAAACTCTCGGGAGGGGTCAAAGGCTGTGCCGGCGGACTGGCCTCCTGGGCGCTCAGGCCCACAGCCATCGACATGACCATCAAAACGACAACGAAAAGAAGACTGGCCAACCTGCGCATGTGCTTCTCCTCTCGGCTCCGGCCACCAGCAGGGTGACCACGGGCATCCATAGTAGCGAACACGTTTCATCATAGGAAGCACACCGAAAGAGCACCGCCAGCGAGCAGCAATAGCGGCACGCAATTTGCCGTACAATCGGAGCAGCGTTGTACACTCCGGCTTTCGCGCAAACGCCTCTGCGCCGAACATCCTTCGCGGAGTCTCCCGGTTTCGGAAAGGGTTCCACACCTTCGTGGTTGGCTTACACATTACGTTGATCCTGCTGTTGATTGTGCTCAACGGCATTCTGGCGATGTCGGAACTCGCCATTGTGTCCGCACGCACCGGCCGATTGCAGCAAATGGCCGACGATGGCAACAAGGGCGCCGCCACCGCTGTGGAGCTGGCCTCCGACCCGGGGCGATTCCTCTCCACCGTGCAAATCGGTATCACCCTCATCGGTATCCTCAACGGTGTGTTCGGCGGTGCGACCCTCACCGGGCCGTTCGCCCGGGTACTGGCGAAGATCCCCCTGATTGGCGACTACGCCACCACGTTCGCCGGCCTGGCAGTGGTGGTGGTGATTACGTATCTCTCGCTGATCATCGGCGAGCTGGTGCCAAAGCAGCTGGCACTTCAGCGCGCCGAAACCGTGGCCGCACTCGTCGCGCCGCCCATGAAGGTGCTTTCCACCATCTTCAAGCCGGTTGTCTGGTTCCTTGCCGTCTCAAACGATTTCGTCCTGAAACTCCTGCGGGCAAACGACAGCGACGAGCCCGCGATCACCGAAGAGGAAATACGGGTGATGCTGATGCAGGCAACCGATGCCGGTATCTTCGAGCGTGCCGAGCAGGAGATGGTCGCGGGTGTCTTCGGGCTGGGAGATCGTACCGCCGGCGAGCTTATGACCCCGCGACACGCGATTCGTTGGCTGGACATCGCCGAGCCTGACGAGGTCAATATCGCCACGGTGCGCGATAGCTCGTTCACGCTCTACCCGGTGATCGATGACGAGCCAGACAACGTTGTCGGCGTGGTGAGCACCCGTGATGTGCTGCACCAGGCCATCAACGGGGAACCGCTGAGTATCCGCAACGCCATGAAACCGGCGCTGTTTGTGCCGGAGATCCTGCCGGTGCTGCAGGTACTGAAAATCATGCGTGATGAGAAGTCCAGCATGGCCATTGTGATCGACGAGTACGGCGGCGTAGAGGGCCTGCTCACGAATAACGATGTTATCGATGGCCTGGTGGATGAGCTGGGATCCGGCGAATCAACCGGCCAGAACGAGAATGAAAATGCCGTCCGCCTGGACGACAACACCTGGCTGGTGGAAGGCCAGCTGGGCGCGCACGATTTCCGCGAGATTTTCGATATCGATGAACTGGACGGCGAGGAGAACGGGCGCTTCGAAACGATTGCCGGCTACGTGCTCGACCGGCTGGGGCATATCCCGGCCGTGGGCGAATACGTGGAATCGGACGGCTTCCGGATCGAGGTTGTCGCGATGGATGGATACCGCATCGACCGCATCAAGGTGACGGATATCGATCCCGAACGTATGGCCCGCTCAGCCGCACGGTAGTTCCACACTATACCGGCACGACAACGGGGGAGGCGCATGCGCCTCCCCCGTTTTGGTCTTTTCCAGGAACCGTTGTACAACCTACCCTATCTGATCGGCTCCACCCCATCGTTCAGGTTCCAGTTGGCGATATTCCAGAATGGCAGCACGAACGACGGCCCGTTGGCGAGGTTCTCGTTGCGAATGCGATTGGACAGCGCGTAGGTGCCAACCGAGCGGTTCACAATCGGGATATGCGCTACATCGGCGATGAGCAAATCGTTGAGCGCGATCAATTTGTCGATGGCGGCATCGATATCAGTCTCGACCAGCAATTCCTCGTAGAGCGCATCGTATTCCGGGTTCTGGTAGCGCTGGGTGTTATCGCGCTGCCACTCGTTCTCCGCCTGGGCGATGTTCTCGCCATTCGGGCCCGCGTACCACCGGTTCATCCACGCCACCGGGATCGGCGAGTATGGGCCGTTGGTCCACATATCCATGTCCCAGAACATATGGTAGAAGTTCTGGGTGTTGCCGGGCGTGGAATCGAAGAAGATGGCAGCGTCCACCGAATCGATGGTGATATTTACACCGATTTGGGCAAACGTTTCCTTCAGGATTGCCTGGGTCTTCTGACGCACCGAGGACACCGAGGTCATCAGCGTGAAGGCCAGTTCCAGGCCATCCTTAACGCGTACGTCGCCTTCCAGCACCCAGCCGGCATCGTCCAGGATTTTCGCTGCGGCATCGAGGTCGAACGTCCAGCTGGTATTCGGCGATTCGAACAGATCCAGCCCGGCCAACACGTTCGCGGTCGGCTCCTCGCCCTCAGCGTAGAGCTCGTCGGCGATCAGCTGGCGCGGCACGGCAAGGTTGAGCGCCTGGCGTACCGCTGAGTCGCTGAAGATGGGATGCTGCGTGTCCTTGTGCGAAAGCTGGCCATCCACCTCGGTGTTGGGATCGCTGAAGTTGAAATTCAGGCCCTCCACGGTGGTGCCACCAGCGCTGTATACATCGCCATTGCTGCCATCCCCAACCATTTGTGCCAATACTGCCGGTTCCACCTGTACATTCCAGGCGTAATCCATCTCGGCGGTTTGCAGCACCGCGCGGGCAGCGGCGGTGGGATCTCCCCCACCCTTCAACTCCAGCCGCGCGAAGGCCGGCTTGTTCGGCTCCCGGTAGTTCGGATTCGCCACGTAGCTGGCGGAATCATTGGCCACAAAGGTTTCCATCACGAACGGGCCGGTACCGATAGGCGCAGTGACGAACGCCTCGTTCTTGTTAGCAGGATCGTTGCCGAATACATGGGCCGGATAGAGGTTGCCATCGTAATTTCCGGCGAATGGTTCGAACCAGGTGACGGTCGGTTCAACGAACTCCACCCGCGCGGTGCGCTCGTCCACCGCCTCGATATTGGCGATGCTGGCCCAGACACCCGCCGATGTAGCCGCGTTGGATTCGGTGGTAACCCATTTCCAGGTAAAGATGAGGTCGTCCGTTGTTACCGGCTCGCCGTCGCTCCACAGCAGGCCCTCCAGCAACGTCAGCTGGCACCAGGAGGCATCCTCGGCGAGTGTTCCGGCGTCTACGGAGGGCACCGCTTCGACCAGGTTCGGCACCAGGGTGCCGTCGGCGGCGTAATGCAACAGGGGCTCAATTACCGGGGCACCGGCGAGGTAGTCCTTGTCGCTGAGGGTGCTGTGCGGTGCGGCACCGGTGGGCGCCTGCCAGATGATGACGCGTAACGTACCATCCTCGCCGCGCGCCTGTCCCTCGGTGCCGGCAGCAGGGCGCGGTTCAGCGGCCACGGGGGTGGCAGCAGGCGTTTGCGCGGCGACCGCCTCGGCAATAAACGGCACGGCGCCAATTGCGGCCGCTGCGGCCAGGAACTGCCGGCGATCTATCCGGCCTTCACGCAGGTCGGCGGCGAGGGACTTCAGCGTCGTCATTGGTTTTCGTGCTCCAGGTTCCGGGTTACTCGGGCGAGGGAAAGGATAACGCCCTAATGATAGCGAGTTGCACCTGTTTGCGAAACAGGAACGGCCCACCCTCCGGTGCACGCAAAAGCCCGGGCGATCTTTCGCCCGGGCTCCTGTGCTGTGCTAGCGTGGGCTTTCACCCTCGGCAAGCACCCAGTTCTCGATGTTCCAGAAGTACCCGGTAAACGGGTTCTCGAACGCCTGGTTCCGCTGCTCCAGCCGATTTGAAATGGCCGTGTAGAACGGACGCAGCACCAGCGGGATCACCGCATACTCGTTGACCGTAAGGTCGTTGAGCTTCCACAGCAGCTGCTGGGCTTCTTCTTCGGTGCTGGCCTCGCGCAGGGCCTCGAACGCGGCATCGTACTCGTCGTTCTGCCAGCGCTGGACGTTGTAGCCCTGCCAGTTGTTCTCTTTCTGGCTGATATTCTGACCATCCGGGCCGGCGTACCAGTTGCTCATCCACGTCACCGGGATCTTGGTGTTCGGGCCAGAGCTCCAGAGGCCGATATCGAAGTACATCTTGTACAGGCTCTGGTCATTGCCGGCGGTGGAATCGAAGAACACCGTGCTATCGACCTGCGGGATATCGATACGGATACCGATCTCCTTGAGGTTCTGCTGCAGGATCGCCTGGGTCTTCTGGCGCACCGGGTTGACGCTGGCCATGATCTCAAGCGCAAGCTCGACGCCGTCCTTCTTGCGGACGTCGCCATCCATCACCCAGCCAGCCTCGTCCAGTACCTGGGCTGCCTTTTCGGGGTTGTACTCCCAGGTGGTGTTCGGCGAATCGTAGAACTCGATGCCGGTGAGGTTGTTGGAGGGTACCAGCGATGCATCGCCATAGAGACGCTCGGCGATAATCTCGCGATTCACGCCCAGGGCAATCCCCTCGCGCACAGCCTTGTCCGAGAGGATGGGGTGCGGGGTGTTCTTCTCGCTCCGCTGGCCATCCACTTCGGCATCCGGGTCGGAGAAGTTCAGGTACAGCGCCTCGCGGGTGACGCCGGTGGTCTGGAACAGGTAGCCAAAGCGGCTGCCGTTCTCCAGGTCCGCCAGCACTTCGGGGTCGGCCTGGATATTCCATGCCCAGTCGAAATCACCGGTCTGCAGCACCGCGCGGCCAGCAGCAACCGCGTCACCGCCGCCCTTCACCAGGATCTTGCTGAAGTACGGCTTGTTGGGGTCGCGGTAGTTCTCGTTGATCACGTAAACGCCCTGGTCGTTTGGCGTGAACGATTCCAGTACGTACGGACCGGTGCCGATCGGGGCGGTCTGGAACGCATCGTTCGGGTTGGTGGGATCATCACCAAAGACGTGTGCCGGCAGCAAGGCGCCAATCAGGTCGTTGGTGAACGGGTCGTACCAGTTCACGGCCGGGGCACTGAAGGTCACGCGGGCCGTGCGGTCGTCCACGATCTCGATGTCGCTGATGGTGCTCCACTGGTTGAAGCTGGTGCTGGAGTTGGACGGCTCAGTAATCCACTGCCAGGTGAACTGGATATCGCGAGCCGTCACCGGCTCCCCGTCGCTCCAGAGCAGGCCTTCCTTCAGCACGAAGGTCACTTCCGAGAAGTCCTCCGCCAGGAGGCCGTTCTCCACGGTCGGCGTCTGCTCGACCAATACCGGCACAATGCTGGAATCGGGCGCGTAGGAGAGCAGCGGCTCCAGCACGAATTGGGCACCGGCATCGCCATTAAGATGGGGGTTCAGCACGGTTGGCGCCTGCCACCAGAGGATGCGAAGCTCACCGGCGGCGCCGCGCTCCAGGCCTTCAGTGCCGAATGCTGGCGCCTCGAAACTGCCAGCCACGGGCGAGGCAGCAGGAGTCTGGGCGGCAGCGGGGTTGTTACCAGCCGCGAGCCATGACGCCCCGGCTGCAGAAACGCCAAGTGCGGTTGCCTGGCGCATGAAGTCGCGACGGGAAACCGCGCCGCTGTTCAGGCGATGGACAAGGGTAGCAAGAGAAGAGGACATTCATACCTCCGGTAATGGATCTTTCACAGACTCGGCCGCCTGAAACGCAGGCGGCCGGACATATAGCTTACCGAAGGATAGTGACTTTCGTCAAGGAAGTATAGGGACCACACGAAGGCGTCAGGCGTCTGCCGCCGTTCCGAACTGGTAGGTTCGGTACTCGTTCTGGTCAGGCGGGCCTATTGCGACATCCATGCGTCCGAGCGAGGGTTGCATGATCATGCTGGCGAACGTCATTGAATCCAGTTCCGGGATATCGCCGGGATGCCGGTTCACACAGGCCATCGGATCCGTGCGATCACGCAGCACATCCTTCATTAGGGTTGCGTTCAGGTGGCCATGCCGGGCATCAAGCATCGCCCGCATGGAGGCGACGCGTGCCTGCGAGTTCACCAGGCCGATGCCCTTCGACCGCTCGGCGTACTGCAACTCCGGTGCCTGGTAATTGTTCGCGTGGGCAATGATGCCGTTTTCCGCATGGATCCGGGCGTGGTCGGTAACCGTGTTTTCGAGGTCAAGCGCGGTCCCAGCGCCGTCGATCATGATCAGGTTCCGCGAAGAGGCCCGACGCAGCCCCTCGATTAGCGCAGCAGCGTCGTGGACAGTGCGCTGTGTGAGCACCAGCCGCGAGTAGAAGTACCGCGGCACGCCCACGCGCCAACCGTCGCAGGTGAGGAAGTTGGCGGATACCCCCATGCCGGCATCGTTAATACCGAGGTAGCTCAGCTGCCCGGCGGGCAACAGCATGAGAATGGACGGGATATCATCGAACCGCATCTCGGCCACGACAGCGATATCGCGATAGAACGGTGGTAGGTCGGCATTCTGGCCCACCAGCCCGACACCATCGCTGGTAGCGGAGGGCTCGATGGCGAAACTGGTACATTCGTCACCACTCTCGTCACGCTCCACAATCGCCACTTCGGCGCGCAGCTGCAACAGCCACGCCTCAGCCTCGGAAATACCTGCGCCTTCGGCCAGGCCAGCGATTTCCTCGACAAAGAACGGTGCCACCTGCTCCACCCACGGACGGTACCAGAGGGTGCGTTCGGTGATCTCCTCGTAGCTGAGGTTGTTCTTGCGATAGAGCCGATCGAGCGCCTTGTCGCGGTGCTGCACGATCAGGTCGCGGCAGGCTTCGCCATATTGCTGGCCGATCTCGCGATGGGAACCGGCGAACCGGTAGAACGGGAATGTTCGTGACATAGGGGGGAACCTCAACCAGGGGCAAGTACTGCGTGCGAATGGTGGGGCCAGTTTCCCGGCGAACCCATGGCCCTGTCAAGCGCGAAAACGGCAGCGAGCCAGGGCAATGCCCTGGCTCGCTGACAACCGGTTTACTCGCTGACGCGATTCCAGTTCGCGATGTTGTAGTACTCGTACTCGAACGGGTTTACGGCCACGTTCTCGAGGTTCAGTGTCTTCACCGCACCGAACTTCTTGCCCTGGCGGATGATCGGCAGAACCGCCGCGTCGTTCCAGAGGATGTCGTTCATCTGGATAAACAGCTCGGCAGCCTTCTCGATGTCCGGCTCGATCATGGCCTTCTCGTACACCGCATCGTACTCATCGTTGATGTAGCGCTGGATGTTCCGACCAGACCAACCGTTGGACTTCTGGGCGACTTCCTCGCGATCCGGACCGGCGTACCAGCGGATCATGTACAGCACCGGTGGCGGCGCGGATACGGTGGAGGTGAACATGTTCATGTCGGTGTAGAAGTGGGTGTTGTTCTGCTCGTTGCCCTCGGCACCATCGAAGAAGATGGCCGAATCGACCTGCTCCAGGTTGATCTTGAAGCCGATCTCTTCCAGGTTCGCCTTCACGATTGCCTGGATCTTCTGGCGAATGGCGTTCACCGTGGTGTACAGGCGAAGCGTGAGCTCCTTGCCATCCTTCTTGCGAACGTCGCCATCCATCACCCAACCGGCCTCTTCCAGCACGGCCTTTGCGGCTTCGGGATCGTAGACCAGTTCGGTGTTCGGCGACTCCATGCTCGGGATACCGGTGAGCACGTTGGCGACAGCGGGCTCCCGCTCCATACCAAGATAGAGGTTCTCGGAAATCAGCTCACGGTTGATACCAAGCTGCATCGCCTGGCGCACAGCCAGGTCGGAGAGAATGGGGTGCGGCGTGTTCATTTCGCTGCGCTGGCCATCCACTTCGGTATCCGGATCAGAGAAGTTGATGTTGATGCGCTCCACGTTCAGGCCGCCACCAACAACGAACTCGCCCGGGTTGTCGTCCGAAATCATGCCTTCCATCACGTCGCGCTCGGCGTTCAGGTTCCAGGCGTAATCGAACTCACCTGTCTGCAGCGTGGCGCGGGCCGCAGCGGCAGCATCGCCACCACCCTTGAGCAGTACGCGATCGAAGAACGGCTTGTTCTCGTGGCGATAGTGCTCGTTGATCACGTACGTGACCTGGTCGTTCGCGGAGAAGCTCTCGACCTTGTACGGGCCGGTGCCGACCGGGTTGGCGCGGAACTCGTTCAGCACGTTTTCATCGGCGCCTTCGAGGATGTGCTTCGGCAGCACAACACCGCTGCCGCTACCGGCAAACGATTCAGCCCAGGTGGGGTTCGGGGAATTGAAGGTGAGCTTGACGGTGAGCTCATCGATCACCTCAACCTCGGTGATGCGGTTGTACACATTGGCGAGCACCACCGGGTTCGCCGGATCCTTGGCCCATTCCACCGTGAAGGCAACATCCTCGGCCGTCATCGGTTCGCCATCGTTCCACTTCACACCCTCAAGCAGGTTGTAGGTGACAGAGGTGAGGTCTTCTGCGAGGAGGCCGTTATGGATCGAGGGAACTTCCTTCACCAGGTTGGCGACGAGGTTACCCTCGGGATCGCGCACGAGCAGCGATTCGCACACGAACTGCGAGGCCAGGTTGTCCTTGTCGCCGGTGGCGAGCAACGGGTTCATCTGGCTTGGGGCCTGCCACTGGATGATCTTCAGCTCGCCGCCCTCGCCGCGAACCTGATTCTCCGTGCCGGAGGCAGGCAGCGAGCGCACCGTGTCTTCACCGGCGGGAGATGCTTCCGGCGAGGCAGCAGGTGTTGCCTGCGCGGCAGCATCGGCTACCAGCAACGCTACACCGGCGCCCATGCCGAGGGCGGTTGCGCGCTCCAGGAACGATCGACGGCTAATCTGTCCGGATCGCAGGGATGCATACAGGGCTGAAAACGGCGATTGTTGTTTCTCAAACACAAACATACTCCTGAGCACAAAAACAAAAACGAGGCCGGATATGCGCGTTTCGCACTCTCAACCTCGCATTAGGGCCGGAAGCGGCCACAGAATCATGGTACGACAGACTGCGTTTATGGCAACCCCTCTTCTGTCGAATTTTCGACAGCGGATGCCGCAGTCACGGGAACGGGGTGGCCCATGCGTGTGCATTGGCCACCCCGGGGAAGGGACTAGTGCTTGTCGTTGCCCTTGACCTTGTCCATCAGGTCGTTGGCCTTGTCGGCAACCTTGTCCTTGGCGTCAGCCATGCCTTCCTTGGCATCGCCCTTGAACTGGTCCATCTTGCCTTCGGCTTCGGTCGACTCGTCGCCGGTCAGCTTGCCAAAACCTTCCTTGGCCTGACCCTTCACGTCGTCCTTGGTGGCATCAAAGCGGTCGCTCATTGTTCATCCTTTCGTAGATGCGAAGCATCGAGTTGCCCCGACGCCCGGCGTCTGCCTTACCCCATACATCGCATGGTTCATGCCACGCGCACGAAAACCGCCATGTTTCGGGACATTAAAGGCGAATGTGACCAGGGCGCCAGCCGAGCACCCGGGCCTAGCGTGGCACCCAGCGGAACAGGAACCGGGCTCGCACCATCGCCCACAACACGAGCAGGATCGCCGCATGTGTCAGCGTGCCGGCAACCAGGGATGTGGCATCGATAAACGGGAGGCTGGCAACCACAAGATCGAGGACAACATGCATGACGAACACATACAGCGTCGCCCCGCCCAGCGGCACAAGAAGCCAGCCGATGGCGCGGTTAATCGGTGTCCAAAACCGGGTGAGAAGGGCATACAACGCCACCACAAGGACAACGACGTTCACCAGCCGCAGCGGGCCGAGGAAATCGCGCCGAAACCACTGATCATAGACCTGGTAAAAACGATCGGCCGATATCATATCGAGCCGGAGCGCCCAGGGATCGCCAAGCTTGTCCGGATTATTCGATGAGAATACGGCGAAGAGCACCACGGCGAACGCCGAGAGTGCGATATCGGCCTTGCCCGCCGGCCGTCCAAACCACTCGCGAATAGCGGTATAGAAGAAGCCCGCGATCAGCCCGATCACAAACAGCACCTGCCACGAAAGCAAGGGAAACTGGTTGGCGAAGCTGGACGGCACAATCCTCCAGTGAAGCAGCAGGTTGGCGGCGAACAGCACAACGCTCAGCGCCAGTAGCTGCCACCACCTGCCCCGAAGCAGCATGAGCAACAGGAGCGGTGCCACGAGCAGCAACGCCACGTAGAGCCCCCTAACGTTGAACTGGTACGGTCCCACGACCAGCAGCAGGATATCGAATACTGCCGGTGGCGGTACCGGGTACTCGGCGAGCAACGGCGTGGATCCATAGAGGTTGTACGTTATGCCGGTTGTAACGTCGGTCCAGGTGGTCAGCACATCCCCATCCAGGAACGGGAGAAAGCTGAGGAGATAGGCGGCAATCACCACCACCAGCGACACGACGTACAGCAGTCGCGCTCTCCCCCACATCCGGTTCGCCGAGCTGCTCCACCCGGATGCAATCGCCCGGCGACGGTGCACCATTCCCAGCACTACACCGGAGAGCAGGACAAAGAGTTCTGCGCCAGACACGACACCAATACGCTCGTGCGAGAGGACATAAAACGCCGAATTCAGTTCAATGTGGTCCACTACCACGAACAGGATGGCGAGCCCGCGCAGGAAATCGATGCGCAGGTCACGGCTGTCGGGGCCAGGCACATATCGCCAGCCTGGCCTTTCGACGTTCGAGTCAGGTATGGTTTGGACTCCGCCCCCGGATGGTCCACCGATAGTCGCAGGTGCGTCGGAAACCAGGTTCATGTGATTCGCTTGTCCAGAATCCAACGGTTTGAGCCATTGGGTAGCTGCTCATAGCGCAGCGAGTCCGTGGCAGTCAGCACAATCGGCAGCCCCCAGCCGTGGTCGAGGTCCAGGTTGTCCAGCGCGTCCCTCATATCCGCGGATCGCCCACCAGTTGGGTCGAAATCAAAACCCTCCCCATCGTCGATCAGAACCGCTTCTACCCGATCCGGGAAGCAGAGTAACGACATGTGGAAGGTGTCATTGTCGTCCGCCTGTGGGTAGGCATGACGCACGATATTCCCCGCGATCTCCGCGACCGCCGAATTGAAGAGCGCCCGCCAGGTGCCGTCCATTGGGCAGCAATCTGCCGCGTCTACTGACACCCAATACGCGTCGATGGTTTCATGCACCGCATTCATGCCCTGCATTCCGGCAACAATCTCCCGGTCTACACGAACGAGCGGTGCTTCACTTTCCGAATCCATGAAGCGCCTCCCCAACCGTTGGGTAGAGCTGGAAGACCTGGTCGAGCGACGTCAGGGCGAACACAGCTTTCGGCTGCTCCCCTGCTCCGGCGATACGCAAGTCTCCACCGGCCTGCCGACTGGAGCGAAGCCCGCTCACCAGGGCACTCAGCCCGGAGCTGTCGATAAACGCGATGCCCTGGAGGTCGACCACAAGCCGGGGAGTCCCGTCCTGGACCGTGCTCGCGAACAGGCGCTTGGTTTCCGCGGCCGATGTGATATCGAGCCGGCCATTCAGGCGAACAATGCTTGTTTGGGAATCGTGCGCCTCAACCGAACTGGTAAATGAATTGGACACTGTGCCTGTTCTCCCCTCTTGTTGCGTTTACTTGCCACCGGTTCCGGCGCGTCCGTGAACGGTGGCCGCGCTTTCCAGCGGTGTGCCTTCGGCGTCCGCTTCCGGCTTGTGAAATACAGCATCGAGCACGACGCTCAACGCCACGAGGTCGTAGACCGCCCACACCACGTTTACTCCAACCGGGATCGTATCGTCGTGGATATTCAACACCAGCCGCCCCACGCCCACCAGGATCGCTACCACCAGCAGGCCCATCATGATGAGCTGCGGGCGCACAAGCTGAAGCGATACGCCGGACTGCCGGGTTTTCGGCGTTACCACGAACCCAAGCTTTTGCCCGAAATGGACGCTGCCAATCGCGCTGGTGACCGATTTGATCCAGATCGGGAACAGCGCCAGGCTGTATTGCTGACCCCGCCAGGTTGGCAGGCCCCAGGCGATAACCGTGAACAGCAACTGGTTGACCACCAGGTACGGGATGAGCCGCCAGAAGAATTCAGACGATACTGAGTTCACCGGGAGCCACCCAAACACCAGGTAGAGCACCGGCGCGATGAGGTAAATAACGGCGAAGAACCCCGAGAGGTAGCTCCACATGGTGGCAAAGTACATGAGCCGCTGCATGAAGCTCAGCCCCGGGTACCGTAGCGGGTTCTCCCGCAGCATGACCTGGATCGTGCCCTGCGCCCAGCGCAATCGTTGCTGTAACGCCGTGCGCAAATCCTCCGGCGCCAGCCCGTGTGCGAGTACCCTGGGATGGTAAATGGAGCGATATCCAAGCGCGTGCAGGCGCATGGCTGTCGCCATATCCTCGGTCACGGAGATGGTGGAGAGCGACATCACGGGCATGGCCTCGAACGCGCGGTCGACATCCACACGAAGCAACAGCTGCTGAACTTCGGCGAACGCCTGCAACGGCGATGTCTCGCGCGAGGTGAGTTCGGCCATCGCGGCCGGATCCTCCAGCAGGTTCTCCATGTCAGTCCGAACGGTAATGGCGGAATCGATCCCCGGGATATCCTCGAGTTCAGCAGCGATCGCGGCGAAATCGCGCCCCACGATTTGCCGGGCAGCCTCCTGTGCCTGCCGTTGGAACCGATAGGTGAGTTCCGCGAGGGGCACATTCTCCGCCGACAGTTCGTCCCGCGCCTCGGCTACCGCATCCTGCAGCATCCGGATGGCAGGCAGGTACGCAGTCAACCCCTGGTCTTCCATATCGAGCGCGACCGCGTTGAGTTTGGGCGAGGCCTCATTCAGCACGTTCTGCAGCTGGATTCGAAGGTCGCGAGCGTAGTTCACCAGGCCGGCATGGATCAGGGCATCGCGCCGTAACACGGCATTGGAACCACAGAAGAATGCCGCGTTCCAGCCATCCTTGGCCTCCTGGATAGGCCCATAAAAGAGCGGTGCCTGGCTGCCAAACGGGTCACCCTCCGGCACGTTCTTGAACCACTGCGGCGTTTGCACAAACGCCACACGCTCGTCCTGAAAATAGCCCAGGGTCTCATCCAGCAGTTCCGGGAGGGGCACCTGGTCGGCATCGAGGATCAGCAGGAACTCGCCGTCGGTTTGCTCCAGGGCGTTAATGAGGTTTCCAGCCTTGGCGTGGCGCTCCTTGCCCTTCCACACGGCCGAACGCGTGATGCAGTAGCAGCCAACCCGCTCGGTCATGGCCCGCATTTCAGCGCTGTCGCCGTCGTCACAAACGTACACCGTTGCCGGGTGATTCAGCTTCATCGCCGCCCGGGCGGTTTCCTCCACCAGTTCGACGGGTTCGTTGTAGCAGGTAATGAACACATCGACCGTCTCGTCACCCCTGGGCGGGGGAGAGATCAACCGGCGGTGCCACTTCCACATGCTGGTGCCCATCAGCCACGAATCGATAAAGCTGTACGTCTCGGCAGCGAGCAGCGCCAGTGCCAGCGGCCACAGCGTCCAGTTGATAGACGCGGTATACCGCCACAGCATGTAATACGAGCCCAGCACCAGGTTCGTGACGATCAGCACCCGGATCACGTGCTGGCGCACGCGCATATCGCGGTACGCCCGGATCAACGCATCTCGGGCGCCCACAACGGCACTCGTTCCCGGCAGCGTTCCCGTTGCTCCACTTCCCAGCCGAAACCGGAGCGCGCCGGCGACGAGCACAATCATCGCCACCGCCAGCACCGGCAGGATCACCTGCCATGCTTCAACCCGCTCAACCCACACAGGCTCACGCTGGGATGCCCCGGCCGTTTGCGCATGGGCGGGGAGGGTGACACCAACTGCCCCTACAGATGCGATAACGGCGATACACGCCTTAAGGGCCACTCCCCCGGCGAACGCACAGTGGCCGGGCGATGCATCCTCACTCATGCCGCCTGCTCCTTGCGCCGAACGGCAATAACGGTCAGGTCATCAACTCGCGGCCCGCCGGTAGTGGCGACAGCAACCAGGGACTCGATGAGTTCGTCTGCAGCGGTACATGATTCGCACAATGCCGCCACGTTCTCGGGCACGTCAAGCTGCATGTCCGGGCGCGCATCCGGCAGGCCATCGCTGTACACGATCAATATGTCGCCCTCATCCAGGCGGGTGTTTGTGGATTCGTACCGCGTATCCATAATCCCGATCGGCGGCTGCCGATGAGAGAGATGGTCCACGGTGCCATTCCGGCGAACGATCATCGCCAGGCCATGCCCGGCATCGGTGTAAGTGAGCCGGCCGTCGGCGTACAAATCGGCGTGGAACATGGTAACGAACGCATCGGAATGCCCGAGGTCACCCATCAGGCCCCGGTTGACCGTGGTCATGGCATCGTCGATCGTCTCGTTGGCCGCCCCACGGAGCGCCGCGCGGGTCGTTGCCATCAGCAATGCGGCGGCCATGCCCTTGCCCGTAACATCGCCAAGCGTTATGCGAATAGCCGCATCATTTTCAGCCCAGTCGAAGAAATCCCCGCCCACCTCACGCGCTGGCTGGCATACCGCGGCAAACTCGAATCCGCCGAGAAATGGCACGGATGTTGGCAGAAGGTGGGACTGGATTTCGGCCGCGCGCGCAACCTCGGCCTGCAGTTCGGCGTAGAGCCGGTCGCGTTCAGCTACCAGGCGCGTATGCTCGGTGATATCTCGCGCGATAACCGAGACCCCGAGCACGTTGCCGTCTTCATCACGGACAAGTGAAAGCGTGAGTTGCACAAGGATAAGGCCGCCATCTTTCCTGCGCCGCCATGTCTCGTATTCAGCCACCCGCTCACCCGCTTCAAGGCGGCGATCGATTTCAGCAAGATCGTTATGGATGCCCGGTGGAACCAGGATTTCCACGTTCGATCCGATCATCTCATCGGCGGTGTAGCCATACATGTGCTCAGCGGCAGGATTCCATGCCGTAATAACGCCATCCATCGTCCGGGCATAGATCGCGTCCTGGGTATCCTGAACAATTGCTGCCAGCAAGGCCTGTTGCATACCCTGCTGATGCTGTTCAGTGATATCGGCGGAAACGCCACCCAACAGGATCTCCCCGTCGGCCCCCACAACCGGGAACCTGATGGAGTACCAATGCCGCAGGCTGCCATCCTGATCGACCGAGGTTTCTCGTACCGGCCTGACCTCTTTGGTCTGGAGCACCTGCTCGTCACGTTGGCGCACCGCCCGGGCCGTTTCCGGATCAAGGTAATCACCATCGGTTTTGCCGATGATCCAGCCGGGCTCATGCTGGAACGCGTCATACCACATGCGGTTGGCGTAGAGATACCGGCCTTCCCGGTCCTTCATAAAGGCGACGGCCGGTGTGTGGTCCGAACCGCTCCTCCACCAGCTTTCGCCCGGCGAGTTCATGGTCACGCTCGATCTGGGTAGCAAGCAATCGGGAGAGTACCGAGAGCAGTTGCGTCTGATGAGGTGAAACGCGGACCGGCTCGGGATCGCTGGCGCAGAGGGTGCCCTGTACGGTGCCATCGCTCAGGACGATGGGCACACCGATATAGGAGCCAATTGTCGGAAATGTTTCCGCCGGAAGCTGGCAGCGAAAACGGGGTCGTTCGCGACATCCTCAATGATGAGCGGACCGCCGGGCCCGGCGTTCATGGCAATGTTGCAGAAGGTTCGTTCCAGCGGCGCGGAACCTCCTGGCTGCACGTTGGAACCGCCCTCTTCGTTATACGCGGCCACGATTTCCAGCTCGCAGGCCTCGTTATTGACCCGTGATACCCACGATGTGCGCATGCCGAGCACGCTGGTGATTGTTTCGAGGATCGCCTCGGTTGCGTCATCTACCGATTCGAACTGCTGTCCCGCCAGTTGGGACAGGCGTGCGAGGGTCTCGTTCACAACAGTGGTTGAACTCGCTGCCACAGACCTACCTTTCCTCGATGATCTCCACGTGCCCTGATCGTACACCGGCTAACGCACAGGTTTGTTGAACAGCCGGGCATGAATGCCCGGCTGTTGGTTGGTAGCACACTCTTGCTCCGTGCACCTGTAATTGTACCCGCTGGCTGGCAGTTTCGGCTGGAAAGCCTATTCCTGCACGGTATTCCAGTTAGCGATGTTCCAGTAGCTAAACTCGTAGCCACTGAGCGCGAGATTCTCCTTGTTCAGGCGCTTGCTCACCCCAGCCTTGGAGCCGTACCGCACCAGCGGTAACACCGCAGCATCATTGAACAGGATGTCGTTCAACTGAATGAACATCTCCGCCGATTTTGCTGGATCCGGTTCAATGCGGGCAGCATCGTAGATCTTGTCGTATTCCTCGTTCTGGTAGCGCTGGATATTGCGGCCAGCCCAACCATTGCTCTCCTGAGCGATCTCACGGCCATCTTCACCGGTGTACCAGCGGATCATGTACGCCACCGGTGGCGGCGCGCCCACACCGGACGCGAACTCATTGATGTCCTGGTAGAAATGGCTGTTGTTCTGCTCATTACCCACTGCGTTGTCGAAGAAGATTGCCGAATCCACAGATTCAATCGACACGTCAATTCCAATATCGGCCATGTTCTGCTTGAACACCGCCTGGATCTTCTGGCGCACAGGGCTGACGGTGGTGTAGTGCACGAGCTTCAGCGGCACACCATCCTTGGCGCGGAACTCGCCGTCCATCACCCATCCGGCTTCATCCAGCTTGGCCTTGGCGGCCTCCGGATCGTAGACCAGTTCGGTGTTCGGTGATTCCATGCTTGGAATACCAGACAGGACGTTCTGCACCGGTGGCTCATCGACAGGGCCGAAATAGAACTGCTCGCTCATCAGCGTTCGATTTGTGCCAAGCCGGATCGCCTCTCGCACAGCCAGGTCGGAGAGGATGGGGTGCGGCGTGTTCATCTCGCTCCGCTGGCCATTCACTTCCGTGTTTGGATCAGAGAAGTTGAAGTTCATTCGTTCAATGGTGAGGCCACCATAGGTCACAAGTTCGCCCGGATTGTCGTCGCTCTCCATTTCGCGCAACAGGTCGGGCTCTACGGCCAGGTTCCAACCATAATCAAACTCGCCAGTCTGGATACTGGCGCGCGCAGCAGCCTGGGCGTCGCCGCCGCCCTTCAGGAGGACGCGCTCGAAGTACGGCTTGTTTGGCTCTCGATAGTTCTCGTTCATCACGTACGTGACCTGGTCGTTTGCGGAGAAGCGATCGACCACGTACGGACCGGTACCGATGGGTTTGCTGCGGAATGCATCCAGCGTGGCCTGAGCGGCGCCTTCGAGGATGTGCCTGGGCAATACGAGCCCGGCGCCCATCCCGGTGTAGGCATCTGCCCAGGTAGGATTCGGAGCAGAGAAATTGATCTTGATCGTGAGATCATCGATAACTTCGGTCGATTCGATCGGCTCATAGAAGCTAAACGATGTAACCGCATTGGCCTCGTCGAGCGCCCATTCAATGGTGAACGCAATGTCTTCTGCGGTGAGCGGCTCGCCATCGCTCCAGAGGACGCCCTCCTTGAGCCGGAAGGTGACAGATGTCAGGTCTTCAGCAAGGTCGCCATTGGCAACACTCGGCACGTGGGTCACCAACTGGGGGGCCAACCTGCCATCGGCCAGGCGCACCATCAGGGACTCCTGCACGGGTCCCGACGCGAGCTGGTCCTTGTCGCCCGTAGCCACAAGGCCGTTCAACTGGCTGGGTGCCTGCCACTGCAGGATTTTCAGTTCGCCACCCGCACCGCGTGTCTGATTCTCGGTGTTAACCGACGGGATAACGCCCTCTTCACCGGCCGCCGCGGGGCTGGCTTCCGGGCTGGCGGCAGGGGTAGCACTCTGGGCTACGGCATCGGCCGCAACCAGGGCCATGCTCACGCCCATGCCAAGGCCTACCGAGCGTTCGATAAATTGCCGACGGGTAATCTCGCCGGCGCGCAGTTGGGCATACAGTCGCGAAAAAGGCCCAGTAGTACTGTTGTGCATACCGAAACTCCCTTGATCGTTGACGTCATCCAACCCATTTCGGGCATACGAATTCCCCGTCGAACGCGCGCCTGACCCGTTTGTTGGATGCGCCAATTGTACAGGATGTGTACGGAATTCGTGCAGTGGCCGGATGAACGGGCGAAAAGGAGCACTGCCCGCACGTTGTGCGGGCAGTGCTCTGGATTTCCTGGTTGAAACCGGCCGCGGTTTATTCCTCGGCAAGGTTCCAGTTGGCGATGTTCCAGTAATCGTAGGAGTACGCCGCGAGTTCCAGGTTCTCAGCGCGCAGGCGCTTGCTGGCGCCACGAGGCGAACCGACGACCACCAGCGGGAGAATGACGTAGTTGTTGATCACGTGGTCATTCATCGCAATGAACAGGTCGGCCAGCTTCTCCGGATCCGGCTCAACCCGGGCAGCTTCCCAGATTTCATCGAACTCCTCGCTGACGTACCGGGAGTTGTTGGAGCCGTTCCACTTGTTGCTCGCCTGGGCGACGTTATCCAGGTTTTCACCGGACCACCATGCTTCAAAGAAGCTGAGCGGGCGCGGCGTGCTGGGAACACTCTGGTACATGCAGAAGTCCCAGTAGAAGTGGTTGATGTTCTGCTCGTTCCCCTCGGCGCCATCGAAGTAGATGCCGGAATCGATCTGCTCCAGTTGCACGCGGAAGCCGATCTCCTCCAGGTTCGCCTTCACCACGGCCTGGGTCTTCTGGCGAACCGGGTTCACGCTGGTGGCATACACCACTTCCAGCGCAACACCATCCTTGGCACGCACCCCTCCGTCATCTACCCAGCCAGCTTCCTCGAGCACGGCCTTGGCACCTTCGGGATCCAGGGTGAAGGATGTGTTCGGGGACTCCGTGCGCGGGTCACCGTTGAGGATGTTCACGGCGTGCGGCTGGCCATTGCCGTAGAAGTTGTTGGCGATGGTCTCGCGATCAACGGCCATGCAAATGGCCTGGCGTACGGCCGGGTCTGTAAGGAACGGGTGCGGCGTATTGACTTCCGAACGCTGGCCGTCCACTTCCGTGTTCGGGTCGGAGAAGTTGAAGTTGATGCGCTCAACAGCAACGCCCGGATACGGCACCAGCACGCCCGGATTGTCTTCGCTTTCCATTCCGGCGAGCACATCTGGCTCTACCTGCAGGTTCCAGGCGAAGTCGTACTCACCGGTTTGCACCACGGCACGGGCTGCGGCGGCAGCATCGCCACCACCCTTGATGGTGACGCGGCTAAAGAACGGCTTGTTCGGCTCGCGGTAGTTCTCGTTGGGCACAAACACGGCCTGGTCGTTCGGGGTGAAGCTTTCCACCACGTACGGGCCGGTACCGATGGGGGCGCTGAGGAATTGCTCGTGAGCACCCTCAACTTCCAGGATGTGCTTCGGATAGACAAAGCCGGTGCTGGTACCAGCGAACGGTGTGAACCAGAGCGGGTTCGGGGCCGAGAAGTTGACCTTGATGGTGAGGTCATCAATGATCTCGTAGTCGGAGATCGGCTCGAAGACGCCGATGTTCACCGAGGCGTTATCCGGGTTCTTCACCCAATCGATGGTGAATCCAACATCGTTGGCGGTAAACGGTTCGCCGTCGCTCCAGGTGACGCCTTCCATAAGGGTGAGCGTGACCGAAGTGAGATCCTCGGCGAGGTCACCATCGGCCTGGCTCGGCATCTTGGTGATCAGGTTCGGAACCATGGATGCATCGCTCAGGTAATGGATGAGCGGCTCCAGCATGAGGACCGAAGGAAGGAAGTCCTTCACACCGGTGGCCACGTGCGGGCTCATCAGCGTAGCGGCCTGCCACTGGATGATGTTGAGGTCACCACCCTCGCCCCGTGTCTGGTTCTCGGTACCAACTTCGGGACGGGTCCGGGCTTCCCCTGCGGGTGTCGCCATGGGGGTGGCATCCTGCGCGACCACCGTATTGGCCAGGAAGGCAACCATCGGCGTGCTGAGGCCGAGGGCGGTTGCGCCCTGCGCAAATCGGCGCCGGTTAATTTTGCCAGCCTTATAGGAACCCACGAGTTCTCGCAACGGACCGGTTGATGTCTTCTGATCCATTTGGTGAATCCTCCATTGTGCGTATCGCACAGGTGCACAGATACGGCGCAGCTCATGCTGGCCATCCGGGGAACCACAAATGCGCCAGGAGCGCTTTGGGGTCCATCAATTGCAACATGCCCCGTTTCCGAGGCTGCTGTGCCACTGACCGACGAAACCGACCGCAGGGTTTACGGACGGTTGGCCAACGTCGTTGTCAGCACGGTGGGGTGTTAACCCATCTATTCGTTGCAGTTGCACTGGCGTTATTGTATTCACGCAACCCTGCGGATGCAAACCAGATTATGGCAACCGTTACGGAAATAAGGCTGCTTGGGGGCTGAAGTAGGGCATGATCCCTCGGGCCGAGGCAGCAGGCTCCTGGCCCGGTTAACCACAACCGCCCCCACAATCACACGGATGGTGGGAGCGGAGTATGTGTAGAACAGCCTTCCGCTGGCCTCAGGCGTGCCAGGAGGAACCTAGTTTTCCGGGTTCCAGTTCCAGTTGGCGATGTTCCAGTAGTCGTAGCTGAACGCCGCGCGCGCGATGTTGTTTTTGTTCAGCCGCTTGCTGATACCGCGCGGGTTGTTCGCCAGGACGATCGGCAACACAACATCGTTGTGGATCACGAGATCGTTCATTTGCACGAACAGTTCCGTGAGCTTCTCCGGATCGGTCTCGACCATCGCAGCCTCATAGGCAGCATCGTACTCGGCGTTCTGCCAGCGCGAGGTGTTGGCACCGTTCCAGCCATTGCTGGCCTGGGCGATGTTGACGCCATCCGGGCCGGTGTACCACGCTTCCATGTAGGACATGGAGCGCGGGCTGTTCGGCAGGCTCTGATACAGGTTGAAATCCCAGTAGAACTTGTAGATGTTGCTGTCGTTGCCTTCACCAGCATCGAAGTAAATACCGGCGTCAACCGTTTCAAGCTGCACGCGGAAGCCGACTTCCTCCAGGTTGGCCTTGACCACGCTCTGGATCTTCTGGCGAACCGCATTGACGCTGGTGGCGAACACGACATCCAGGGCCACGCCATCTTTCTCGCGGATGCCCGAGCCGTTATCGACCCATCCTGCTTCCTCGAGGGTTTGCTTTGCCTTCTCCGGATCGTACTCGTACACGGTGCTCTTGCTGATTACCGCCTCATCGCCATACACGATGTTGGTGGCAATCTCCTGGTCTTCGCCGTAGAAGTTCTTCACCAT
Organism: Chloroflexia bacterium; assembly: GCA_043427975.1. Taxonomy (GTDB): domain Bacteria; phylum Chloroflexota; class Chloroflexia; order Thermomicrobiales; family UBA6265; genus UBA6265. Next base: position 31,521 of record JBHWTK010000006.1, read on the forward strand.
CTGCTCGCGGTTCACGGCCAGCACAATGGCGCGTCGCACGGCATCGTCCGTAAGGAAGGGGTGCGGCGTGTTCTTCTCGGAGCGCTGGCCATCCACCTCGGTATCCGGATCGGAGAAGTTGAAGTTGATCCGCTCCACCGTTACCGAGATACCCGGCACTGCCAGGATTTCGCCCGGTGCATCTTCGGCTTCCATCTGGCTCAGCACATCGGGCTCGAGGGCAAGGTTCCAGGCGTAGTCGAACTCGCCGGTTTGGATCACGGCACGGGCTGCCGCGGCGGCATCACCACCGCCCTTGAGCATTACCGAGGCGAAATACGGCTTGTTGGCTTCGCGATAGTTCTCGTTGGCAACGTAGCGTACCTCGTCGTTCGGGGTGAAGCTCTCCACCACATACGGGCCGGTACCAATCGGCTTGGTGACAAACGTATCGTGGGCACCTTCCACTTCGAGGATGTGCTTGGGATACACGTTGCCGGTGGCCGTACCCGCGAACGGATCGAACCAGAACGGGTTCGACGCAACGAAGTCGACGCGAATGGTGAGGTCGTCGATAATCTCCCAGCCCTTGATGGAGGAATAGGTACCGAAGTTCACCGAGTTGTTGTTTTCGTCCTGGACCCAGTCGATGGTGAAGCCAACGTCGGCCGAGGTGAACGGCTCGCCATCGCTCCACAGCACGTCGGGCAGGAGGTGCAGCTCGACCCAGGTGAGGTCTTCGGCCAGCTGGCCATTTTCCACCGACGGCAGCTCGGAGAGCAGGTTCGGCAGCATGATGGCAGCTGCATCGTAGTGGATCAGCGGCTCAATTACCGGCTGCGCTGCCAGGAAATCCTTGGTGCCCGAGCTGACGTGCGGGCTCATAAGGGTGGGAGCCTGCCACTGGATCAGCTTCAGTTCGCCACCTTCGCCGCGCGTCTGGTTCTCGGTGTTCTCCGTTGGCTGGCCGGGCGCATTCGCCTCCGGGCTGGCCACAGGCGTGCCATCGGCGCCCTGGTACACGGCAAAACCGTTACGGAAGCCATTCTTTGCCGAAACGCCAACGGCATTGGCCACAACCATGGCGGCACCACTGGTGACGCCCAGCGCAGTGGCACGGTTAAGGAACGTTCGGCGCGAGATGGCGCCGGACGAAAGCTCATCGACGAGTTGACGCAGCATACCCTTTTCCATTCAGACTCCCTTTACGAACCATAATCGGCACGCGACACACGTTTGCAGGAGGCGTGAACGAGGTCGGGAAGAGACCTGATCCGTCGGTACGGCTCGCTGCTGATTTGTCGTCGTTAACATGACTTTACCCGAGCGGCGGATTTCGCACAACTCGCATCCGTTACCCGATGCAGGCATGCATGCCAGCAACAAGCTCGTGCACTCGCGCAAATTGCCACGATCTGGGCAGCGTTCCCGCCCCGGGCCGAAAAACAGATCCGGGCGGGCACGTGTACCGTGCCCGCCCGGTTCGCGGGTATTACTCGACCGTGTTCCAGTTGGCGATGTTGGCATACGCCCCGGAGAACGAGCCGGTGACCAGTGTTTCCATGCGGAGCTCGTTGGAAGCAATGCTGCCACCACCGATCACCACCACGGGCACGAGCACGTGGTTCTGCATGACAAGGTCATTCATGGCAATAAAGGTCTCGACAAGCGCATCGGGGTTGGTCTCACCCTGTGCGGAGCGCCAAAGCTCGTCGTACTCATCGTTGATCCAGCGCACGATATTGCTGCCGGTCCAGGCATTGGATTTCTGGGCAACGTTCTCGCGTTCCGGTCCGCTGTACCACTGCTCCATATAGGTGAGCGGCCGGGTGCTGCCCTGCGGCATCACGTAGAGCATCAGGTCCCATGGGAACTTGTTGAAGCTCTGTTCGTTGCCTTCCGATGCATCGAAGAAGATACCGGAATCCACTTGCTCCAGCTGGATCCTGAAACCGATATCCTCGAGGTTGGCCTTGATAACTGCCTGAGTCTTTTGTCGACGCCCGGAAACAGGCGAGGCGAACACGAGGCTGAGTTCGTTACCATCCTTCTTGCGAACATCACCGTCCAGTACCCAACCAGCCTCTTCCAGGACCTGCGCGGCTTGTTCGGGATCGAACACGTATTCGGTGTTGGGGGATTCCACGGCAGGATCGCCGTTGATCACATTAACGGCAGCAGTGGACCCGAGGCCGTAGAACTGGTCGGCAATGAGCTGCCGGTTAATGGCCAGGGACATCGCCTCCCGCACAGCCGGGTCACTCAACACCGGGTGCGGGGTGTTCATTTCGCTGGTTTGGCCGTCGACTTCTGTCCATGGGTCACTATGGTTGATCGCCATGCGCTCCACGTTCACCGGCAGGGCCGGCACCAGCGCACCCAAGGCATCATCGCCCATCATGGAATCGAGGATGTCGGGCTCCACGCCTGGTCCCCAGGCGAAGTCAAACTCGCCCGTTTGCAGTACTGCGCGCGCCGCCGCGGCACCATCGCCACCACCCTTCAGCAGTACGCGCTCAAAGAATGGCTTGTTCTCCTCACGGTAGTTTTCGTTCATCACGAACTGGATTTCGTCGTTCGGGGTGAAGCTCTCAACCTTGTAGGGGCCGGTGCCAATGGGCTTCATCACGAACTCGTCGTGCGCCCCCTCTACCTCAAGGATGTGCTTGGGATAGAGCATGCCCGTGGTGTAGCTGGTGAACGGCTCGAACCAGAACGGGTTTGGCTGCGTGAACGTGACCACCGCGGTGAGCTCATCCTGCACCTCCACACTCTCAATGATCGTGTAGGTCCCCCTGGTGGTTGTGGCGTTGGCGGGATCCATCACCCAGTCAACGGTGAACGCAATATCCTCCGCCGTTACCGGCTCGCCATCACTCCAGAGCACTCCTTCCTTAAGCCGGAGCGTCACGGTGGTGCCATCCTCGGCGAGCAGGCCGTTATCCAGGCTTGGCACTTCCTCGATCAGCACCCCGTAGAGCTGGCCGTCGGGCAGGTAGGTAAAGAGCGGTTCAATCACCAACTGCGAAGCATCGAAATCCTTATAGCCAGTGGCGGTGTGCGGGCTCAGGATAGTGGGTGCCTGGTACTGGATAATGCGAAGCTCTCCGCCCTCGCCGCGCGTGCGACCCTCCATACCGGATTCGTTCGGCGTGCCATCGGACGTAAAGTAATCGGCATCGGCTGGGGTGGCATCCTGGGCAACAACACGTTGCGTTGCAGCAGCGATCAACGCCGGTGGCAGGCCAAGAGCCGATGCCGCGAGTGCAAACTTGCGCCGGGAGATTTTGCCAGCGCGCAGGTCGGTCAGCAGTTTATGGCCAGATGTTGCTCGTGTGTCCAAAGTAGTTCCCCCTCGAAAAGCTGTGCATGATGAAAGAACAGGACATTCACGCGACGTTGCGTATGCCGGGGCCGCAATGCCCCTTGCTGGACAGTGGTAGTCAACCTCCTTCCCTCGGGTTACACCCGGGTTACAGTGAGCTTGGTATTCGGCTACGGCTTGTAAGCATCCTATGAGAGGTTCGTAATTTGGACAAGACGTTAACCCGAATTTCCGCACCGGCTGCCATAGTTCTGGTACTGCTGGCGAGCGTTTTGGGCGTGTGGACAGCGGGCGACAACGTGCTGGTATTCGACGTGAGGATGTCGGAGTGGGTACAACGGTGGGAGGGGAACCTTCCGGCGGCGTTGCAGCGTACAGGGGATATGTTGGGTGATACACCTGCGGCTATTACCGCTGTACTCCTCAGCATCGGTATCGCGGCAGCTCTGCGCGGATGGCGACTGGTTGCATTCTTTGTGCTGGTGGGATTTCTGCGGGTAATCGGCACGGGGCTAAAGCCGATTTTCGAATCTCCCCGCCCTACTGCACCTATCTCCAGTGAGGTGCGGGTTCGTATTTCAGAAGCGGCTGAGGGACTGGGCTACCCCAGTGGACACAGCATGACTGCCGCAATGATCGCGAGCATGGCTGTAGTAGTTGTCTGGAATGCAACAACCGATGCGTTCATTCGCACGGCCGTCGTGGTGCTGGCCGTGCTGTATGCCGGCCTGGTCGGGTGGAGTCGTATCTGGGTCGGCGCCCACTGGCCAACGGATGTGCTGGGCGGCTGGGCCTATGGGGTCGCGCTGGTGTTACTGGCCTGGGTTCTCACCCGACCGCATGTTGACCCAGGTACCGAAGAAGGCTCGCCACAATAACAACCAGCGCCAGAGCACGGGCAATGGAATCCGGGGTGCCTGCGGATGTGCCACGTAACCATGCGGGCAGGATCCACCATGTGCGGCTGCTGAATGGCAGGAACAGGCGCACACCACCCCGCGTGCAGGCATCGGCGAGGATGTGGCTAAGGAAGCCGGCACCAAATGCGAATGCCCAGGTATCGATTGCGTCATGGCTGAGGTCGATACCCGCAAACTGGTCGGCGACCAGGCCGAGTACCCACCACAGCGCAAAGGTAAAGATGCCACCGAGCAGGAGGCTGTGGCTGATACCCCTGTGCTTCAGCCGCGGGCTGAAATCGGACCGGAGGTCGAACCAGTCGGGATAGCCGCCGCCTGCCATTCCCCACCACACGGCGCCAGCGGCAACAAGCGGGGACGACGAAGCGGCGATGGGCATTGCCACCGCCGCTCCAAGCAGGATGTGCGTTACACGCTTCATCGTGCTTCAGTCAACTCGATTACCAGCGATCGCGGCGCGGTCGGGAACCGGCGTCCGGTCGCGGGCTGCGACCAAAGCTGCCGCGTCCGCCCGGGCGCGCATCGCGGTTGAACCCGCCCTCAGGGCGAGGACGGCGATTGAAGCCGCCGCGATCGTGGCGCGGGCCGCGGCTGAAGCCGCCATCGCCGGCGCCTTCCTGGGCAAACTCAACGTTCACCGGTCGGCCCTTGATGCTGGCGTTGTTGAGAACGTTCATCACGTGCTCGGCATTGCCAGTGGGCACATCCACAAAGCTGAAGGCTTCATGGATATCGATGGCGCCAATCGATCGGCCCGGGATGTTCGCCTCGTTGGCGATGGCCCCGACAAAGTCCTGCGGACGAACGCGCATGTTGTGGCCGATATTGATGAACAGGCGCGTCATGCCCTCTTCACCACCGCGACCACGCGGCCCGCGTGGACCGCCCTCACCACGAGGAGCGTCGTTGCGATCGAACGAGCGCTGCTCTCGCTGCTGCTTGCCACCGAAGTTGGCAAGTTCATCGTAGCCGCTGGTGTCCAGCGTGGCCTGGCCGGTTTCCTCGGCATACAGGCGCAGCAGGGCCGCTGCCAGCTTCTGCATATCGATGTCATCGGCAAGGTCGCTGATCGGGCCGAGATACGCTTCGTACGCCTTCTCGTCCTCAACCGCCTTGGTCATCAGCTGAACCAGCTTCTCCCGACGGCGGGCGTTGACATCCTGCTGGCTGGGCAGGCGGCGCGGCTCAATGGTTGCACGGGTGGTGCGCTCCACCTGGCGCAACCAGCGGAACTCGCGCGGGCTCACCAGGGTAATCGCCTCCCCGGCGCGCCCGGCACGGCCAGTGCGGCCAATGCGGTGCACGTAGGTTTCGTGGCTTTCCGGCACATCGTAGTTAATGACGTGGCTTACTTCCGGCACATCAAGTCCGCGGGCCGCCACATCGGTTGCGATCAGGATTTGTGCCTGTCCGCTACGGAAGCGACGCATTACGCGGTCGCGTTGTACCTGGCTGAGGTCGCCATGCAGCGTCTCAACCGGCATGCCGCGCTGCAATAGCGCCTCGCCGAGCTCATCGACGTTGCGCTTGGTGCGGCAGAAGATCATGGCACTGGTCGGGTTCTCAGCCTCGAGAATACGAACCAGGGCTTCCACCTTCTTGCCACGCGGGAACTCGTAGCTGGTCTGCGTGATCTCGGCAACAGTCATCTGCTTGCCGCGCACGGAGATCCGCTGCGGGCTGCGCATGTAGGTGTTAGCGATATCAGCAATCCGCTGCGGCATGGTGGCGCTGAACAGCGCCGTCTGGCGATCTTCCGGCACCGACTGGAGGATCGTCTCAATGTCGTCCACAAAGCCCATGTCGAGCATTTCGTCGGCTTCATCCAGCACGAAGAAGCGGAGGTTATCCAGCCTCAGGGTGTTACGGCGCATGTGGTCCATCACGCGGCCGGGCGTACCTACTACGATGTGCACCCCACGCTCCAAGCCACGGAACTGGCGCTCGTAGGCCTGGCCACCGTAGATGGCGAGGGTCTGGATACCCTTGTGCTTGCCGTAGTTGTGCAGCGCATCGCTCACCTGGATCGCGAGTTCGCGAGTCGGGGTAAGGATGAGCGCCTGGATGCGGCGGTCACGCTCGTCGATCATGTCGATGATCGGCAGGCCGAACGCGGCAGTCTTGCCAGAGCCGGTCTGCGCCTGGCCAATGATGTCCTGGCCAGCAATCAGTGCCGGAATGGCGGCCGCCTGGATCGGGGTCGGCTTCTTGAAGCCAACCTGGGTGATGCTTTCCAGCAGCACCTGGCTCAGGCCGAGATCAGCAAAGGTTGTTTCGTCCTCGGATTCGCTGTGTGTTTCATCGACACGAACTGGAGCAACCTCATGCTCCTCGTCGTCGATCACCGCGGCACCGGCTTCGTTATTCCAATGGTAGAACGGGGCAGAACCCCGCAGGTTTGAGAAATTGTTCACGTGTACTCACACTCCAAATTAGCCGTACAACGTCGATGTTGCACCGCAAGAACTGATCCGGCATGGACCAGCAGTTAATTCAACTGTGTGTGGCATGAACAATGGACCGATGCGGAGAGGTGCAATCGGACTCGACTTTGAGGGACTACCCCGGTGGATGCCACACGAGCCTGCGTCACATATCTGTGATCCGAAGGCCGCGTGGATACCCATCCAACCACGTAGCCCTTCACGGCACACTGGCCGCTACCCACCATCTGGTACGAACGAGGCGTTCCGGAACGATGTTCCCGGATCCTTACAGCCTGCTCAACCTACGCCACGGTGTGGCGTTGCCTGATCGTTATCCCGAAGTATCAGGTGATCAGCGACCGACTTCACGGATGGAAGTTCGGCGAAAACCCATGAGGGGAAGGAGCACGAAGGAGGCACCTGCCTCCTGTGACAGGACTGAGTATAGCACAGCGCCGGGGTAATGTACATACTAAAAGTAACCGGCAATTAGTCGATTACGACGGTCCCCAGCACCGGCTTCCCGGTAAGTGCCGCGTACTCGGCCACCTCCTCCAGGTCTGCGGTGGTGGTCTTGTCCAGATGGGCAACAACCAGCAACCGGTCGGCCTGTGAGAGGGCGCGAAGGAGGTCCGGCCTGGCCAGCACGCCGTTCGCGGTTACTACCTGTGCGAACTCGCCCTCGTTCAGGCGAGCAAGCTGCTCGCCAAGGGCAGCAACGTCGGGTTGTTCCCGTGGAGACACCACGGCCAGACGGTACGGCGCACCGTCGAGACCTGCACTAGCGACTTTGGCTGCGAGGATCGACACGGCCGAAGAATCAGTAGCGAGATCGCGTCGGGGAATCCGCTCGAGTACTGGCCCGGATACAACCTGGTCCGCATCACGGACCAGGCGATCGGTAAACGCGACATACAGCACCCAGGCAACAGCCACGAGTGCGCCCAGGAACAGTCCCAGAATGGCAAGCAGCACGCGTCCCGTGCCCACCGGCGTTTCCGGTGGCTTGGCGAAATCCGTCACCACTACAGGAATCGACATCGTGCTCAGGCTGGAATTGATGGTGCGGATAGTGTTCTCAAGGTCAGCAAGCGTCTGGCTAAGTCCCAGCCGTTCACGTTCCAGCTGGGCAATCTCGGCCTGGATCGCTCTATCGTCCTCGTTCCCGGGCGTATCGATCTCCGCCAGCCGGGTATCGATAACGGTAATCCGATCCCGAATGGTGGCTGCCTGCCGGGTCATATCGGCGAGGTTTCGTTCGAGTTC
>JBHWTK010000007.1:0-2933 GCA_043427975.1 Chloroflexia bacterium
GTCTTAAGTTGCAGATCGGCCAAGTCCTGACCTTCAGCTCAAACGCCAGCCCCGGTGGTGAGAGCCTGACCGGTGTCGGCACGTATGCCAGCGCCGGTGTACTGCGCTCCCAGACGTTGCAGGCCATCTTCCCCGCCATCACAACCGGCCTCTGGGATGTCGCTGTGGTTGCCAGCGCAGTCGGCTATCGCAGCGTCGCCACCGGCGGCTGGTACCTGTACGTCGGCAACGGCACAGCCGCCTACGGCCAGGTGCTTAGCCGCCTCTCGCCACAGACGCACGGCGTCACACTGAACGTGTACGCCAGCGAATCGCAGGGACTGACCAGCCTCACGCCGGCCAGCGTGATTGACCTGCGCTACACGGGGTTCAGTACCGCAGGCACAACCACGATTACGAACCACGGCTGGCAGATCACCGCCCGGCGCGTCGGCTAAAAGGAGCACAGGGGGGATGAACCATGATCCAGCCACTACCACATACCAGGGAGCCGACCGGTGACCGGTACCGATATCGCCGCCATTATTGCCGCCGTGACGGCCTGCCTGGTGACCATCGGGAAAGGGTTCTCGTGGGTTATCGGTATCCTGATCGACCAGTACAAATCCACCACATCCACGCAGCGGGAAACGATCGAGGCGCTGACCAAAGAGTGCGATATGTGGAAACAACGCGCGTACAGCGCCGGATGGCGGGAGGGCCAATGAAACGCGCCATCCTCCGGTTACTGACATCGCTCCGGCTCTTCGACCTGGACTTTCTCGACGAGATGGTTGAAGACGCGCATATGGCGGCGGTCCGCCGGGTTGAAGACGAAGCACGAATCACCACCGACCCGCAGGATATGGCGCGGTGGCTACAGGAGCCAGTAGGGCGACGGCCCCGGCCACAACGGAAAGGGGCGCATCGTGGCGACCATCATACGTAACATCGCGGCGGTCTTTATCGCCGTCATTCTCGTCCTCATCATCGCCGACCTCGTGCGCCCGGAAGACTACAGCGACCTGTCGCGCCGGATCGCCCTGGCGGTGCTGTCGGGGACGTGCTGGATCGTGTGGGGGCGGCAGGTGGTGATCTCCTACCGCTACGAGGGCGCGCCGGTGGTGTTCCCGATTGCCTTCCGCTGGGTGGTGTCGGCATTCTTCGGATCACTGGCCCTGTCGTTTAGCTGGATTTTGACGCAGGTGACCTGGCCCGCAACGTCTAATCCGACCATTAGCACGGTGGTGTACGGCTTCGCGGGCGCGAATGCCATTTGGTTCTTTAGCCGGTGGGTGACGGTAGGGGGGCCACAAATCGCCGGGCCCGGGGAAACGGGGGCCAACCCATGAGCCAGTCCGCGATCGACTGCCGGGCATGTCACCACACGCTGGCGAAACGTCACCACACGGGTCGTATCCGCGTCTCGCCCGGTATCCCGACCACCATCCTGCCGGATGGCCGGGTGCAACTCGAATGCCCATGTGGGCATCGGCAGGTCGTGAGTAGCGTACCGAGGGCCACCAAGGCCGCATAGGAGGAACATACAACCGAATGATCAGGTGGAAGGAATTGCCGCCGGGGACGCGCCAGTGAGGCGTGTTGCCGGCGGCTTTTTGGTTAAGGAGACGCACGATGGCAACCTACCGAACCTCTATTCCCGGCGTGCCGGGCGGACCGATTGAAACATCGTTCCCGGTGTATCTGAAGATCGCGCCGGAATGGCGTACCAATGTGCGACCGGGCATCAAGGCGCGGGTGCCACGCCTGCCGGTGCAGCACGAAACCGCGAACCCCAACAGCATGGCGGTGGACGATGCCACCTATCTGTTCAACGGGGCCGAGGGGCGCTCGGCCAGCTGGCACATGACGGTGGATGATACCGCCGCCTACATCGGGATTCCGCTGGACGAAATCACCTGGCAGGCGTCGGACGGTGCCGGGCCGGGCAACTACAACGGCATTTCGTGCGAGCTGGCCGTGCATCGCGCGATTGTCTCCAACGATGCCCGCCGGGCGAAATCGCAGCAGAACGCCGCGGAACTCATGGGCAAGATCGGGGCGCGCCTCAACGCCACGCCGCCGGCGAAACGTCACCACGATTACGCGCCGGACGGGAAATGGTGCCCACGGGAGATGATGAACCGGGGCGAGTGGAACCGCTACGTCGATTGGTGGAACGGCTACTACACCATGGAGAAACGCGTGATGGCTGGCGGGGGGACCACAAGTACCTACAAGCCCGGTGACCGGATCGAGGTCACGGTCCAGGCACTGAACGTCCGTACCGGCTACGGGTTGCATCACCGCATCGTCACCACCCTGACCGCTGGTCGCACGGCCACGGTGATCATGGACAACGCCGGCGTATCGAGCCAGTACAACGACGGGTACACCTGGCTGAACGTGAATATCGACGGGTTTGGCACCGGCTGGATGGCAACCGGCACCGCAGCGGAATCGTGGATCACGAAGGCACGCACACCCGCGCCGGTGACGCCACCGAAGCAGTATGCCCCGGTCATGCCGGTGAAGGAACTGCTGGCGACCAATTTCAGCTTCAAGGACAAGTACAACACCGCCGAGGGGATTACGACGGTCAACGAATCGGAGTTCATCTTCGTGGCCGATGTGATCGAGTTCAAGCGCACATCGCCGGCGAAACAATACGCCATGGAAGCGGCGAAAGAGGTGAAGCCGCCGTACCAGGAGGGCGAACGTGTCATTGCCGCGTGGCTGGTGAAATCCACCGAGGGGACGTGGTGGTACCTGCTGACGGGTGGAGACGACGAATGGGTGCGGGTGAAATACGTCGATACCGTGCGGATCAGCGATGCCCCGTTGCTGGGCAATGACGCGGAGTAGGAAAGGAGGTGGCCCCTGCGTCGGGAGACGCTGCACGGGCAATCTCCCCAACCGCTGGCCCGTGGGGTGCTGCGAAACGGGCCGCTCTA
>JBHWTK010000008.1:0-165206 GCA_043427975.1 Chloroflexia bacterium
CTTCGACCTGAATTCCAGCCTGCCGCTGCTCTATGTCACGGGCGGAGCAAAGGGATCGGTACCCGTAAACACGCTGATTTCGGATTCCTTGACGCGGTTGCTCGAGCACATGCAAATCATCCACCAAACCGGGCGCACCGCCGAGAACCTTGACGCTGACCGGCTGGAAGCGCTGCGGGGCACGTTACCAGAGCGCCTTCGTGCGCGGTATGTGGTCCGGGATTTCATTCGTGACGAGCTGCCGGATGTCTTCGCAGCGGCGAGCCTGGTGGTGGGGCGGGCTGGAGCCGGCACAATTACCGAACTTGCAGCACTCGGCAAGCCATCAGTCCTCATACCGCTCGTTCCCACCTCCGGCAACGAACAGGTGCGCAATGCCGCGATGCTGGCAAACGCCGGAGCGGCGCTCAGTATCGAGCAGGCGAGCACGACGTCGGGAGAGCTGGCCGAAACAATCATTGCGCTCATTACCGACACCGCCCGCATCGGCGAGATGTCGGCGGCAGCGAGATCCATTGCGAACCCTCGCGGCGCGGCCAACATCACCGATGAGTTGCTGAAGCTCGCTGGCCGCTAACTGGCGGCGTCGATCGCTTCCGCAACGGAGTTTACGGGAACCAGTTCAAGTCCCAGGCTGCTGCTGGGGGATGTATTGCCTGACCGGGCCGGAATGATTGCCCGGCGGAACCCCAGCCGGCTCGCTTCCTGGATGCGCCGCTCCAGGTGCGTTACCGTCCGCAATTCGCCGGACAGCCCAATTTCACCGATACACACCGTGCCAGGATCCACCGGCTTGTCGCGCAGGCTACTCGCAATCGCGACCGCAATCGCAAGGTCGGCGGCAGGCTCCTGGATGCGCAACCCGCCCACGACATTGGCATACACATCCTGTGTGCCCAACCCGAGGCCGACGCGCTTCTGCAGCACGGCCACCAGCAGTTGCAGGCGGTTGTTGTCCAGCCCGTTCGCGCTCCGCCGTGGCATGGAGAAGTTGCTAGGTGTTGCCAGTGCCTGCACCTCGACGAGAATCGGGCGGGAGCCCTCCATCGTCACCGCAACGGTGCTGCCAGGAGTCCGTTCCGACCGTTCTTCCAGGAACGCCTCGCTGGGATTCCGAACCTCGCGCAGTCCCGAACCGGCCATCTCGAACACGCCGACTTCGTCCGTCGAACCAAAGCGGTTCTTCACCCCTCGGAGAATGCGGTACTGGTGGAACCGCTCACCTTCCAGGTACAGCACGGCATCGACCATGTGCTCCAGTACACGCGGGCCGGCAATGGAGCCTTCCTTGGTAACGTGCCCCACGATGAATACGGGCACGCCACTGGTTTTCGCCCACTGCATGATGCGGTGCGTGCTCTCCCGGACTTGCGAGACACTGCCTGCTGCCGAACCGAGTTCATCGATCATCACCGTCTGGATCGAATCGACCACCAGCAATCCGGGGCGGACATCATCCGCAATGCCCAGGATGGTATCGACATCGGTCTCCGCCATGAGCAGCACATTTCCGGAGTCTACCTCCAGCCGGTCAGCACGCAGTTTGATCTGCTGCACACTTTCCTCACCGCTCACATACACCACCTGGGCGCCGTTATCGGCAAGGCCGCCCGCCGCCTGCAGGATCAGTGTGGACTTGCCGATGCCGGGATCGCCGCCAATCAGCACCAGTGCGCCGGGAACAAGGCCGCCTCCCAACACCCGGTTAAACTCGGAGATGCCCAGCGGAATGCGCGATTCGCCTTGCGGTTCGATCCGATCGAGCGGTGTCAGGCGAGATTCCGCATCCAGCCTCGAGACGCGGGACCGCGCCCCGGAGGGTTTGTCCGGTCGGGCATCCAGTGTTTCGACCATGGTGTTCCATTCACCACAGCCGGGGCAGCGACCCAGGAACGCCGGGCTTACCGCCCCGCATTGCTGGCATATCCACGATGTGCGTTTCCTGGCCATACGGCCCTCCGGGCACGCGAACGGCGCGGATTACCTCCGCGCCGTTCTGCGGCCAATTTCTCGATAGTCCTACACCGAAACCAGATGCTCGTTTTCGTGCCCGGTTTCGCTTCCGGCTTCATCGTCCACTGGCGTGAGGGTAATCTCTTCACCATTGGCGTCGATCCTGACCGTGCTGCCCTGCAGGAACTTCTGCTGCAGCATGCCTTCGGCCAGCGGATCTTCTACCTTGTTCTGGATCACGCGGCGGAGCGGACGGGCACCATAAGTATGGTCGTACCCCTCCTTGCCGATGAGATCCTTCGCTTCCACCGTAATCTCCAGCGCGATCTCGTGCTCCTTGAGCTGGGAGAGCACACGCTCCATTTCCAGGTCGACGATTTTGCGGATCTCTTCCTTGGTGAGGCTCTGGAATACGATAGTGGCGTCGATGCGGTTGATGAACTCCGGCCGGAAGGTTTGCTTGAGCCGCTGCATCACCTTGTCGTGCATCAGCGTGTGCTCGCGCGTCTTCTCGGTCTCCTCATCGTCGCGGGAAACGAAGCCGAACGTCATGTCGCGGCTGATTTCCTCGGCGCCGATGTTGCTGGTCATGATGATGATCGTGTTGCGGAAGTCCACACGTCGACCCTTGGCATCGGCCAGCGATCCATCTTCCATGATCTGCAGCAGCATGTTGAATGCTTCCGGGTGAGCCTTTTCGATCTCATCCAGCAGGATCACGGAGTACGGCTTGCGGCGCACGGCCTCGGTCAACTGGCCACCTTCCTCGTATCCGACGTAGCCTGGAGGCGCTCCCACGAGTCGCGCAACGGCATGCCGTTCCATGAACTCGCTCATGTCGATCTTGATCAGGTGGTCCTCACTGCCGAAGATAAACTCCGCCAGTGCCCGGGCCAGGTAGCTCTTGCCCACACCCGTGGGGCCAAGGAAGATGAACGACCCGATCGGGCGGCGCGGATCCTTGATGCCGGCGCGTGCACGGCGCACAGCCTTGGCGATCGTGGTAACCGCCTCGCCCTGCCCCACGATCTTCTCGTGCAGCTCCTGTTCCATGTTGAGAAGGCGTTCGCTTTCCTCGCCGGCGATGCGCACCATCGGAATGCCGGTCCACATCGCCACCACTTCAGCAATGTCTTGCTCGGTGACGTACACCTCTTCCGATTCCTGCGCTTCCTTGCGTTCACGCTGGTCCTTCTCGATTCGATCGCGAAGCTTGCGCTCACGGTCGCGCAGTTCCGCAGCCTCCTCAAAGGCGCGGGCGTTCACCGCCTCCTCAAGCTCCTTCTGCAAGACCATCAGCGACGCCATTGACTCCTTGATGTCGGAAGGCGTGGCCGACCGCTGCATGCGCACACGGCTGGCTGCCTCATCGACCAGGTCAATCGCCTTGTCCGGCATGAACCGGTCGGTCACGTACCGCGCCGCCAGGTTGGCTGCCGCAACGAGCGATTCGTCGGAAATCTGCAGGCGGTGGTGCTCCTCGTAAAGGGGGCGCACGCCGCGAAGGATCTCGATCGTGTCCTCAATGGAAGGTTCGTCAACCTGCACGGGCTGGAAACGACGCTCCAGTGCGGCATCGCGCTCGATGTACTTGCGGTATTCGTCCAGCGTGGTGGCACCAATGGTCTGCATTTCGCCACGGGCCAGCGCCGGTTTCAGGATATTCGCGGCGTCCACTGCGCCCTCGGCTGCACCCGCACCCACAAGCGTATGAAGCTCGTCGATAAACAGGATCGCCTTGGTGTCCTTCACCTCGTTGACGATTTTCTTCAGCCGTTCCTCAAACTCGCCGCGGTACTTGGTACCGGCGACAAGTGCGCCAATATCCATGGCGACGAGCCGCTTGTTCTGGAGTTGCTCTGGCACATCGCCATTTACGATGCGCTGCGCGAGTCCTTCTACAATGGCCGTCTTGCCCACACCGGGTTCACCGATGAGCGCCGGATTGTTCTTGGTACGACGGGAGAGGATCTGCATGACACGGTCGATCTCGACATTGCGCCCCACCAACGGCCCAAGCCGGTTGGTGCGGGCAGCCTCGGTGAGGTCGAACCCCATGCTATCTAGAAACGGTGTTTTGCTTTGTCCCTGCTGCGCAGCCCGGGCCTGACCGCCGCTCGGCCCGGAGTTAACCGGCTGCGGAGGCGCCTGACTGACAATCTGCATAACCTGTGTTCGCACGCGCTCGAGATTCACGCCGAGGCTTTCAAGGACGCCAGCGGCAATGCCTTCGCCTTCACGCACGAGGCCGAGCAAGAGATGTTCTGTACCGATGTAGTGGTGGTTCAGCCGTCGGGCCTCGTCCACCGCAAGCTCGAGTACCTTCTTGGCGCGGGGAGTGAGGCCGAGTTCGCTGGTAACCATGCTCTCGCCGCGACCGATAATAAACTCTACTGCCGAGCGAACCTTGCTGAGCTGCACGCCCATGTTCGCCAGGACTTTTGCCGCAACGCCGTCATTCTCACGCACCAACCCCAGAAGCAGGTGTTCGGTTCCAATGTAGTTGTGATTGAACCTTTGCGCTTCTTCCTGGGCGAGCGTGAGGACCTTGCGAGCACGATCCGTGAATTTCTCGAATTGCTCAGCCATCTGGCTCTCCCATCTGTTCTTTCCTGTTACGTCTACAGGAATCAGTGCATATCATCCGCGTTGCTATCCCAAACGCAGGGTGGTGGACTCCGTTCCGCTTACGCTGCGTTGGTACTTACTATCCTACTCGTTGTTGGCAAGATTGTGAAAAACCGAGAGAACGATCAATCCGGTGAATGCCACATTGCGGGCATCCACCGGATTGTTCTTTGAGCTTCGGATGAGGGATGGAGAGGGGTTATTCCTCTTCGTTCGCCTCGGTCTCCTCGGATTCGCCTTCTTCCTCAAGCAGGTCCGCACCGAGCTTGGCGAAGGCCAGCTCCATGGCGCTCATGCCACTGTCGTCACCAAACGTCTGGTTGGTGTCAACGGCGTCGTCCTTCTTGCGGCTGCGGGCAGCACGCTGCTTGCTGGCTCGTTCGGCGCGGGCAGCGCGCTCTTCGAACGCGGCAACCTGGGCCTCACCGGCCTCCTTGATTGCAGCTTCGGCATCCACCGGCTCGGCCGTGGCAACGGCAGCCGGAGCATCGTCCTCTGCAACTTCGTCCTGGCGGGTGCCAAGCAGGCCCTCAGCCTCGAGGGCGGCGTTGAGCGTGGCCTTCAGGGCGTCGCGCTCTTCGATGATGCCTTCACCGAATACGGCGATGAGGTCTTCATCCGGCGTATCCAGGGCGCGGCGCAGGGAGAGACCCATGCGGCGGCGCTGCGGATCGATGCGGATGATGCGCAGGATCAAATCCTGACCCTCGTTCACCACCTGCTTCGGATGCTGGATGCGCTCGTCAGCCAGCTCGGACACGTGGATCAGGCCTTCGATGCCGTCTTCAATGCGGGCAAACGCACCGAAGTTGGCGAGCTGGGTCACGGTACCGCGAACCAGTTGGCCGACCTCGTAGCTGTTCTCCACGCGGCTCCAGGGCTCGGCCTGGGTGCGCTTGATGGAGAGGGCGATCTTCTTCTCGGTCGGGTTGATACCCAGGACGTAAACCTGGACTTCCTGACCGATCTTCAGCATTTCGTTTGGATGGCGCACGCGGCTCCAGCTCAGCTCCGAGAGGTGAACCAGTCCGTCGGCACCGCCGATGTCCACGAACGCACCGAAATCGCAGATGGAGGATACCCGGCCCGTGCGAACTTCACCCTCGGTGAGTTCCTGGATGAGGCTTTCCTTCATTGCGTCGCGGCGTTCCTGCACTGCCTGGCGCTCGGAAAGAATGAGGCGGTTGCGATGGCGATTGATTTCGATGACCTTCAGCGGCAGCTTCGTGCCGATGAGGCGGGCCATATCGGCCTGCTTGGAGGATTCATCACCGCCGCGGATTTCGCTGACCTGGCTTGCCGGCACAAAGCCACGCACGCCATCCAGGTTCACCAGCAAACCACCCTTGTTGTAGTTCACCACTTCAGCCTCGATAACATCGTTGGCTTCATGGATCTCCTGCAGCTTGCGCCAGCTCTTCTCCTGCTTGGCACGGTCGATGCTGACCACCGGGTGGCCCTCGTTGTTCTCGGCCTGGACCACGAACACGAGCAAGGTATCGCCTACCTGGAGCTGTTCCTTTTCCTCGGATGTAAGGCTGGAGTACTCCTTCGACGGCACGATACCCTCGGCCTTGGAGCCGATATCCACCAGAATCTCATCCCGATCGACGTGCATGATGGTGCCTTCGAGCACATCACCATACTTCAGCGTCTTGTATCCATGGGATGGATCGCTGAGGAAAGCCTCCATGAGGGCTGCGCCATCAAGTTCATCGAGATTCACATCGTTGGTCTCGGTGACCTGCGCGTCCTGCTCTTGAACGTCTGTTCCGTCCATAAACCTACCTAAAACGAGAACTGCTAGAACCGCATCGTGATTGCATTATCACGGTCACGGCAATAGACCCCCCACCTGGGAGTACACAACAACAGATATTACAGGTTCTACGATCAAACCGCAACAGTTGAGGCTATTGTGACGCCGCTTCAATCACCTCCAGGGTTGCCTGAAGCTCTGGCTCGTACGTCCACCCCATGGTGCCTACACGCATTACCGAATCGGCCCACTGCGCCTGGCCCACTGCCAGTTCGATGCCGCTCTGCTCACGCACCTTCGCCTGGAACGAGCTGGCACCGCCACTGAACAAGGTGCGGGAGGTGTATCCAGAACTCGCCCAAATGCTTTGAAACAGGTTGATGTCACAATACCCTACGGATGAACTCTCTCAAGTCTTCTTTGAGACGATCATCTCTAAAATCCGCAACTCGCTGTCCCAAACCGGAACGACTCCACGGAGAATGAGAGAATAACCATGGCTCCCCATTCGAAATGGCATTGTGAACAGGTTGAACTCGAAACTGAATTGAAAAACTCCCCACCCGAAGCGCTATCCATGGCATGTCCGGTGAACGTCCGTCAACTTTCTCACTGTTGACTTCAGCAGTCACACCTTGCTGTCGTAGGAAGTCACATGATTCATTCACGAGGGTCACGACCGTGGGCCACACGTTATCGATGAGAGCCTGATTTTGAACCGTACGCTGATCACTCTCCCGCTTCTCTTGCTCTTTTGCTTCAAGAAGACCATCTAGCCAGTCTGCCATGATTGGCCTCCCCTTTACTCTCGGATCACCTTCTCGATCGCCTCCAGCGTTGCCTGCAGTTCCGGCTCATAGGTCCAGCCCATGGTGCCGACGCGCATCACCGTATCCGCCCACTGCGCCTGTCCGACGGCCAGTTCGATACCGCTGTGCTCTCGGACCTTGTCGCGGAACGCGGCGGCGTTGCCACCGGGCGCCTTGAAGGCCGTGACGGAGTTGCTCCGTAGCGCCTCGTCTGCCACCAGTTCAGCGCCGATGCGCTCCAGTCCGGCGCGGAAGAATGCACCGAGGCGCTCATGACGGGCGAACAGCGCGTCGATCCCCTCTTCTTCCATTGCCTGCAACGCCGCGTCAAACGCGAAGAGGTGCGTTTCTGGCGGCGTGGTCGGGTGCACGTTGGCGCGACTGGCATCGACCATGGTCGGCACATCCCAGATGAAACGAGGGAAGCCGCCTGTCTCCTTGCTGCGGGCGATGGCGCGTTCGCTCAACGCCGAGATCGTCAGCCCGGGCGGGCACATCCAGGCTTTCTGTGCACCGCTCAGCACCCAGTCGAGGTCATTGGCATCCATGTTGATCGGCAGGGCGCCGGCGGAACTGACGGCATCAACGCACACCAGCGCGCCATGCTGCTTCGCCACCTTCGCCAGTGCGGCGATATCCTGCGTGACGCCAGTGCTGGTTTCGTTATGGGTGATCAACACAGCCACCACATCGCCATGTTCGCGAATCGCCTCATCCAGTTGGTCGGTCGAAACAGCGGTGCCCCACGGCACGTTCACCCGCTTCACGTCCAAACCATGCGCCTCGGCCACGCCTGCGTAGCGATCGCCGAAATCACCGCAGCACGTCACCACTACCTTGTCGCCCGGGTTGCACAGGTTCACCAGGCTGGCCTCGAATCCAGCTGTGCCGGTGCCCGCCCAGAGCAGCACCTGGCCGCTCTCGGTTCCATGCACCTTCCGGGCGGAGACCTGAATTCGCTCCATCATCTCCATGATCAGCGGGCCACGATGAGGCACCATTTCGTGGCCCAACGCCTTCACAACGTACGGGTGTAGCGGCGTGGGGCCCGGGATGCGAAGCCAGCGGCCCTGCGAAAGTCGTGGATCCATTTGGTGTTAGCCCTCCTGCTCAAAGCATATGGTGTCCAGGTGATCCGGGTTCTCGAAAAGCATAAGTTCAGGGTGAATGCCGGAACTGTCAACCGTGATCACCGCCACGCCGAAGTGCGGATGCCAGCGACGGTCCGTTGGAGAACCGGGATTGACGAGAATGCTGCCCTGCACCTTTTCGATCAGCGGCATGTGGCTGTGCCCGAACAACACACAATCCACCTTGCCGGCCCAGCGCTCGATCGCCACATCCCTGGCAGAACGGCCGCCGTGCCCGTGGACCGCCGCAAACGTGTGTTCGCCAACGGTGAAACGCGTGGTGAGCGGCAGCGTGTATTGCAGCTGGTCCTCATCGTTGTTGCCGACCACGGCGATCAGCGGCGCCAGCTCGGCCAGTTCCACCAAAACATCCCGCGTGTTGGCATCGCCGAGATGAACCAGGAGGTCCACACCGGCTCGCTGGAAAAGCCGCTTCACCCCGGGCGCGATCTCGCGCCTGCTATTGGCATAGATGTGCGTGTCGCTCAGCACGCCAATAGTGAAAGGCGCATCGAATACGCGTTTCGATGTGGTGGGGAGGTTGCGACTATTCATCGAACACCGAGAACATGAGGCCGGCGGCGATGCTGGCAATAACCGAGCCGATGACGGCACCTTGCCAGGTAATATCGATTCCAGGGAGGATATACGCCCCCAGGGCGAACAGCCCGGCGTTGATGACCAGCGCAAACAGTCCAAAGGTGAGGCAGCTGAGCGGCAGGCTGATCAGCTTCACCACCGGCTTGATGTACGCGTTAATGAGCCCCATAACCGCACCAAACAGCATTACACTCTGCGACGAATCGAAATCGAACCAGGTTCGCGAGATTGTGGCAGTCGCGAGCGCCGCGACGATCGCCGCCAGGGCGTATGCGAGTATTCGAACCATGTACTGGCGTATCTCCTGCGTCCATTCGGATAAGCTCTGAAGAGTATACGGTGACACCGGTGGAGATTGACCGCAGGTTTTCGGAAGCGCGCCGCAGCCGTCAAGGGGAAACTACACAGCAACCGATGCTGCGAGGCGGTACCCGAAAGAACCACATCTCCCGCACGATCGGGTAAACATCGCGGGCAGCAGCTTCGGGCCCGGACCCTGGATACCTGCGAAGGATTGGCACCATGACAAACCGTACCTTTACTGAATCCGAAATGTGGCAGGCTGTCGAGCAGCGTGACCGCTCTGTAGAGGGCCACTTCTGGCTTGGCGTGCGTACAACAGGAGTGTTCTGCCGGCCCGGATGCCCCGCCCGAACCCCGCTGCGCAGGAACGTGGTGTTCTTCCAGTCGGTGCACCAGGCGCTGCTTTCGGGCTTGCGACCGTGCAAACGCTGCCGCCCACTGGGCGCGTCGATCGACCAGGAACGGGCTGCGGTCATTGGGCAAGCATGCGCTGCCATGCTCGGGAGCGATGCACCCCCATCACTGTATGGGCTGGCAAAGGCGGCAGGGATGAGCGCATCGCATTTCCAGAAGCTGTTTTCGTCTGTGGTTGGTCTCACTCCGGCGCAGTTCGCCCGCTCCGTGCGTGAACAGCGCCTGCACCAGCACTTGCCCGTGGCGGATACAGTGCTGGGCGCCGGGCTGGAAGCAGGGTACGCCAGCAATACCCAGCTCTATGCCGATGCCCCACACGCGCTTGGCATGAGTCCTGGCAGGTTCCGGAACAAGGGCAAGGGCGAAACGATCCGGTACGCCATCATCGAGACCTGGCTGGGGCAGACACTCATCGCTGCCACACCGCGCGGCATCTGCCGGCTGCAATTCGGGGACGATGCATCCGAAATGATCTCCAGGCTGGAATCGGATTTTGTTAACGCCACGATCTCACCGGCAGACGATGCCTTCCGCGCCCTGGTAGACCAGGCTGTCCAATCATTGGGGACACCAGACGCCCTCAACCTGCCGCTGGATATTCGCGGCACGGCGTTCCAGGTGAAGGTGTGGCATGCGTTGCGGCAAATACCGTTCGGCAGCACCGTCAGCTATGGCGAACTCGCAGAACGGGTCGGGCAGCCGACAGCATCCCGGGCCGTTGCCTCGGCCTGCGGGAGCAACGACATCGCCGTGCTCATTCCGTGTCATCGCGTGATCGGGAAGGACGGCACGCTCACCGGGTATCGCTGGGGCGTCGAGCGCAAGCGACAGTTACTGGCCGCGGAGCGGGGCCAACACTAGGACCCTGATCCAGGCTTGCCAAACCCGGCGTTCACTCCACTTCTGCCTTTTGCGTCGCTCAGGTACCGGCCGCCTTCGGCCCAACGGCGGGCCTTGAGGTTCGGGCCCCTCTTCGTGCAGGTTACCTGGCGAAGACGCGCATTGGACACCAGTGCTATCATTTGGATAGTTACTTATCCTCATGCGCAAGGGAGGGCTACATGCAGGCGACAAGCGACACAGAACAATATGGCTGTCCGGTTGCGCGCACCGCAGACCTGATCAGCAACAAGTGGACCCCGCTCATTATTCGGGACCTGCGCAAGGGCTCTATGCGATTCAGTGAGCTGGAGCGTTCACTCAAGGGCATCAGCCCGAAGACGCTCAGCGAGCGCCTGAAGCGCCTGGAAGAGAGCGAAATCGTGGAGCGGCACTGCTACGCCGAGGTTCCGCCGCGGGTCGAATACCACCTCACCGAAAAGGGCGAAGCCCTGATGCCGATCATCACCAGCATGCGGGAGTTCGGCCTGGCCTGGCTCAACGCCGACGGCAACTGCGACTAACCCTCCCCGGCGGCCCGGAATTCTTGCTATCCTAGCCTTCGGAATACGACGTTTCGAAGGCAATTCCCGTGCCTGTAGCGAGGATCCCCACCGGCTGATGACTACCCCAACCGCACCCGATCGAAAACCACGCGTCTTTAGTGGCATGCAGCCTTCAGGCATTGCCACCATTGGCAATTACCTGGGCGCGATCCGCAATTGGGTGAACCAGCAGGATCACTACGATAACCTCTTCTGCATTGTGGACCTGCACGCCATGGGAACGCTCACCGATCCCGATGAAATGCGCGCAAACATCCACAACCTGGCTGCCACGATGTTCGCGGCGGGGCTGAATCCCGACGTGGCACCCCTCTTCGTCCAGTCCGATGTGCCCCAGCACACCGAACTCACGTGGACGCTCAGCACCGTCACCCAATATGGCGAACTGAGCCGCATGACGCAGTTCAAGGACAAAACCGCCGGCAAGGATGACGCGGCCATCAACAGCTCAATCTTCTTCTACCCCATCCTGATGGCGGCGGATATCCTGCTCTACGATTCGGACCTGATTCCCGTTGGCGACGACCAGCGCCAGCACGTCGAACTCACCCGCGATATCGCCACCCGGTTCAATGCCCGCTTCGGTGAAACGTTTGTTGTGCCCAAAGCCGATATCAAGGAAGTCGGCGCGCGGATCATGAGCCTGCAGGAACCGACGAAGAAGATGAGCAAAAGCGATGCAAACGCCAACGCCTACATTGCCCTGAGCGATCCGCCGGATGTGATCAAGCGCAAGATCAAACGCGCCGTCACCGATTCCGATGCCCGCGTGGCTGCCTCACCGGATAAACCGGCGGTCACCAACCTGATGGGCATCTACAGCATCCTCAGTGACATGACCCTGGACCAGGTTGAACAGCACTTCGCCGGCAAGGGTTATGGTCCGTTCAAGGCCGAACTCACGGAACTGCTCGTCGAGTCGCTCCGCCCGATTCAGGTGAGGCTGGAGGACTATCGCAAGAACCCCGACGAGGTGGAACGGCTGCTCGAACTTGGCGCTGGCAGGGCACACGTCCGCGCCGAGGCCAAGATGAACGAGGTCAACCGCAAAACGGGGGTTGGCGGCGGCTTCCTGAAGCCGGTTGCCGGCAGGTAACAGCCCGGAACGCAAAGGCGCCCGCCGTATGGCGGGCGCCTTTCGCTTAACTACCGCACGTTGTTGATAACGGAGCCAACCTCATCGGCGGCTTTCTGGCGCTTCTCCATGATGGTGGTGCTGTGGCCACCATCGAGCCGGGCATCCGGGTTGATATGCACCAGCGCATGGTTCACAGCCGTCACCGCTTCGGCTGCGCCGGTAGCAATCAGCTTAAACTTGGCGGGATAGGTGGCGATATCGCCCGCGGCGAAGATGCCGGGAATGCTGGTCTGCATCGTCTGGATATCGACCACAATCGAATTCCGCTGCAGCTCGAATCCCCAACTGCGAAGCGGCCCGGGGTCGGCCTTGAAGCCGATGGCGCAGATCAGTTCATCGACCTCCACGTCCTGGCTGGTGCCGTCCTTGTGGGTGAAGGTGAGGCCAGCAATCCGGCCGTGGTCACCCGCGCGAACGTCGGTGACCTCATACTCGGGGTAGTGCAGCTCCACGGTGGATGCGATCAGGTCTGCCACCGTGCTCTCGTGCGCGCGGAACTTGCTGCGATGGATCACCCGTACGCTCTGCGCAATCGGCTCCAGGGTAAGCGCCCAGTCGACGGCGCTATCGCCGCCGCCCACGATCACGACTTTCTTGTCGCGGAAATCCTCAATCCGCTTGGCGAAATAGTGAACGCCCTTGCCTTCCAGCGTTTCCACACCGGTCGCGGTGAGGCGGGTGGGCTCAAACGCCCCGACGCCAGCAGCGATGATGATGGCCCGGCTGCGGCGAACACCCTTGCTGGTGCGCATCGCAAAGGTGCCATCCTCCAGCTGGATCAGTTGCTGAACCTGCTCGCTCAGGCGAATCACCGGGTCAGCCTTCATCGCCTGCTCAAGGCATGCAGCGGCGAAATCCTTGGCCAGAACCTTTGGATACCCGATGACATCGTAGATGTACTTTTCCGGGTACATGGCGGTACACTGGCCACCCGCCTCCTCCAGCGAATCGATGATCTGTACGCTCATGCCGCGTAGCCCGGCATAGAAGGTGGCGAACAGCCCGGTAGGACCAGCTCCGATTATATTGAGATCAAACACCGGCTCGTTTTGAAACTCCGGTGACGAGAGAAGATCGTGGTCGGTCACGGAATCTGACACTCCTGAACATGAGAACGGCGACACCCTTGTCCTGTGTGATTAGAGCATACTATCCAGTCACTACCACCGAGAACAGGCGCTGCCACCAATATTGGCATGCTGTCGGGCGTTGCGCACAAGGGGCCACGCAGCGCATAGGCGGGAAGTCCAGTGAGCGATAACCGGATTAAGCAGTGGGCACAAGCCCGAATGACTCCACAATCGTGGAACCGCCTGGTGTCCGCCGTGCAGGCAGGCGGCCGTGGAGTGCAGCGTGTTGCGGGGGAAATGCGCTCGTGGGCAAGCGTCGGTAGTGACACCGTCACGTCGTTCCGCAATGCCCGTGTCGAACCATGGCGTCTGGTTTTCGCGATCTTCATCATCCTGCTGCCAATGCTGGCGTTCAGCCTGCTTCCCCTCGAGATCCCTACCGCAGTGCTGGTGGCTGTGCTGCTTGCCTTCATCCTGCTAAGCACGTATGCCGCCGACTGGGTCGGCGGACTAACATCCACCATTACCGGCCTGGCCACACTTGATGTGCTCTTCCTCGGCCGGGAGGGCATATTCGATGTATGGGAGAACCGCACCGATCTCTGGATCATCACGGTTTACCTGCTGGCGGCCACCGCATTAATCGTCATGGTGGAGCACCTTAAACACGAACTTGCCATCGCCAAGATCGAGGCAGCGGCCCTCCGTGCGGCAAATACAGCCTTCTATTCGGTGGAAATCGCCGCGGCGCAGCGTCCTGCCGGCGATAGCGCCGCGTTTGTGGAGGTACTGCAGAGCATCCTGACAGCCATGGTGCGCGTGAACCGGGCCAGTGCCGGGGCGATCTACCTCATGGATTCCCCGAACCAGGCATTGGTACAGGCTGCCACCTATGGCGGCGAGGAAGGACTCGACCCGCTGCCGGGCGACGATCCCAGCCGTATCGTTCCGATGGACTACGGGCTGGTGGGACGGGTAGCCACCGAGCGCCGGCCCGTAGTGATCAGCGAGATCACCGAGCGCGACAACGTTCCCGATGTGCTCTCCACCAATCCCCATGTGAAATCCGTGGTCGGCGTGCCGATCTTCGATGGCCACAATGCCCTGGCAGGCGTCGCCTGGGTCGGGCTGTACGTGCCATACCGGTTCACGCAAACGTCGCAGGCACGCCTGCAGGCGCTCGCCTACCGCACAGTGGCATTTATGGAATCCGCCCGCCTTGCCGATTTCCAGGTGGAAGAACTGGGCCGCGTGCAGGACAGCCACCGTCGGCTCCAGGCAGTCATCCAGACCATGCCGGAAGCGGTCATGGTTATTCGTCCTCCCCACGGGCAGATCGTGACCAGCAACGCGGCCGCACAAAAGCTGTTCGGGCTGAACCGGCCGGGTGCACAACTCAATATCCGCCGTATCGATCAGTTGGGCATTACACCGGATCCACCCGACCTCGACATCGAGCTACCCATGGTGAGCGCCATGGAGCATGGCACCACTGTGACCAGCGTGGAGTTGATTGTGAACACACCGGATGGCCGCGCCGTGCCGGTGGTTGCCAGTGCCGCGCCGCTAATTACGGAAGAGAACGAGATCGATGCCGTGGTGGCTGTTTTCCAGGATGTTTCACCGCTTAAGGAAGCCGAGCGCCTGCGGGACGAATTCGTTTCCGTGGTGTCACATGAACTCCGTTCCCCGCTTACGCCTATCCGTGGCTTCGCCCAGGTCATCTCCCGCGACCTCAGCCGGGAGGGCGGCCACGACCAGCACATTAAGTGGCTCAAAACGCTGGAACTCCATACCGATCGCCTCACCCGTTTGGTGGACGACCTGCTCGACGTTTCCCGCATGCGCGCAGGGCGACTGAGCGTGTTGCACGAGGACGTTGATGTGGTCGAGATCGCCACAGCGGTGGTGGAGAGCAAACGCGCCAGCCAAACCACGCACAAGGTGGTGCTGAATACGGATCTGAAGTCGCTGCCGGCGCTGCTGGACCGCGATCGCATGATCCAAGTGCTCGACAACCTGGTAAGCAACGCGATTAAGTACACCAACGGCGGCACGGTTTCTGTTGACCTTGCCGCCGACGACGACCATATCTTTATCGATGTGAGTGACGAGGGTGCTGGTATCCCTGAAGACGCACGGGAAGCTCTCTTTGCCGCGTTCTTCCGCACACGCGACGCCAACGAGAGCGCAGTGCCCGGCCTTGGGTTGGGACTCTACATCGTCCGCGAACTGGTCCAGGCGCACGACGGCACGATCCGTATCACCGAGGCGCCCGGTGGAGGCGCGAGGTTCAGTATCGAGTTGCCACGCGTGCCGGATTCGGATGTCCTGGCCGATTCGGCCTGACGTTTACGGGGGCCCGCCAGTGCCGTCGCCGCCAAGGAACGGCGGGTTGGCACCATCTGTTCCGTCGCTTGGGTCCGCATTCAACTCGCCGGTAAACCATGGGCCGCTGGTACCGTCTGATGAGCCGGCAGCCGCCGTGGGCGTTGGAACCACAACATCGCTCCCGCCAGTGTCAGTCGTAACCGCCCCATTTCCGGGAGCAGCAGCTTCCGTGGGCGCCGCACCCGTATCTGCCGCAGGCGCACCGGAGTTTGACGAAACCGGCTGATTCACAGGTTGGTCCACTGGCTGCTCTACCGTTGGTCCGGTAGTCGAGTCCGTGTTCGCGGGTGCAGGTTGTACCGGGGCCGGTTCTGTCGGGACGGGCACAGGTTCCGCCGGGGCTGGTACACCCAGCGCTACCGAACTGTTCGCCAGGGTAAGCGAATCCGTATCCAGCCCGTTGCCACTGACGGTGTAGAGCACCCCGTCGGCTATCCACATCACCTTGTCGTAAATCGGCGTCGGGGAACCCTCCGGGATACCGATATCCTGGATCGCGGGCCAGCCCTGGACACTGGCATTCACGCTGAGCTGGACATTCAGGTTTGCCTCAGAGCCGCCCGGGAAGCCACCGCCCGCAACGCCGGAGATGAACAGGAAGGACGAGCCAGCGTAGAAATACACGCTGTAGCTCCCGCCGCCGGCATAGATTTCCGGCGAGACCCCGTTCACGGGTCCAGGGATCCAGGCTGGCACCAACACCGGGATGCCAGAGGATGTGAGGTAACTCACGCTGTCGGCGCTGAGCCAGTCTACCGACTGTGCAGCTGCGTCATTGCGCTGGATCGACCCGGTGACCATTGCAATGCAAAGGGCAAGGGTCACGACAAAAGTCGGGATAGTAACGGATCGTGAGGCACGAATCCTGGTGAACCTCATGCGGGGAAGCCTCCTGCGGAGAGTACTTTTCGGGAGCCGGACACGGAAAATATGCGGGGTCGTGCCTGGAATCCTCTCCTGCCGTTAAGGTAGACCATTTCCGGTCCAAACGTCGACGCGTACGTACGCTCAAAACATGGGAGTATGCCGTTGTCACCTGACGAGACGCACCCGGCAGACCATGCGCTTTTCCCCTATAATGAATCGTTATCAGGACGCCATGTTGGAACAGGATTCCGACAGGGGCGTCATGTTGTGCACGTATCGGAGGTCCCCGTGCAATCCAACACCATTATCCCGCTGATCCCGCACGACCAGGCGACTAACCCGGCCCCGATGAGCAGCCACCCCGTTCCGGCCAACGGCAAGAAGTTCTTCATCTGGACCATGGGTTGCCAAATGAACGAGGCCGACAGCCAGAAAGTGGCGGCCATGTTGCAGGAGGTTGGCTATCGCAAGGCGGAAAGTGAAACGGATGCCGATATCGTCATCTTGAATTCATGCGTCGTCCGCCAGGCTGCCGAAGACAAGGTGGCAGGCCGGCTCGATTACCTGGCCCGCATCAAGCGTGAAAAGCCGGAGATGCCCCTGGTCCTCACCGGTTGCATGGTGACCCGCCAGCAAGAAAAACTGAAGCAACGCTTCCCGCATGTGGATCTCTTCTTCAACCCCAGCGATTTCGACAAGCTGGTGGAAGTGGTTCCCGAGCTCGAAATGCTGGAAGACGATCTCGCCAGCCTTCCCCACTACTATCAGCCGCAGCTTTCCGGCAACAAGGTGGGTGTATCGGCGTTTGTGCCGATCATCTACGGATGCAACTTCGTTTGCAGTTATTGCATTGTTCCCTACCGCCGCGGCAAGGAAACCAGCCGCCCGTTCCGGGACATCGTCACCGAAGTTGAGCGCCTGGTGGACGGGGGCGTGCGAGAAGTGACGTTGCTCGGCCAAACGGTGAACGCCTATGGCTACGACCTGGAGGAGAAGAGCTCGCTCGCGAAGCTCCTTGAAGCCGTGGACAAGGTGCCCGGCCTCGATCGCCTGCGTTTCCTTACATCCCACCCGAAATACATGGGCGACGATGTGATTGATGCCATTGCCGACCTGCCGACTGCGTGCGAGCACATGAACCTTCCGGTTCAGGCCGGTGATAACGAAGTGCTCCGGCGCATGCGCCGCACCTACACCCGCGACCTGTGGATGGAGCGAATCGCTACCACTCGCGAGAAGGTTCCGGGCGTAACCGTGGCCACCGATATCATCGTTGGCTTCCCGGGCGAAACCGAAGAGCAGTTCATGCAGACCTACGACATGCTGGAGCGTACCAAATGCGACAAGGTACACCTGGCTATGTACTCCCCCCGCCCGGGAACCCTCAGCTCCCGCTGGGAGGACGATGTTCCGCACGAGGAGAAATGGCGACGCCACCAGGCACTGGAAGACCTTCAGAAACGCCAGTGCACCGAGATTAACGCCGAACGCATGGGCGAAACCTATGAAGTGCTGGTGGAAAGCAAGGAGAAGGGCCGGTGGACCGGTCGCACCCGCGGCAACACGCTGGTGCACTTCGACGATGATGGCCAGACCGACGTACTTGGCAAGATGGTGGATGTAAAGATCACCCACACCAGCCCGTGGTACCTGATGGGCAATCCGGTATCCTCACCCCGATAGATCGTAACGCCGCACGGTGCGGCAACGGAAAGGACACAATCGTTTGAGCAGTTCGCAGCAAAAACCAAAAACCAAGAAGCAACTCAATCAGGAAGCGCTCTCCGCCAGCCTCGAATACCGCTGGGAAGACGCGATTGCCCTGAACGACGAAATCCTGGAGCGATTCCCACGCGATGCCGAGGCGTTAAACCGCAAGGGCCGGGCATACATGGAGATGGGCAAGCTCGCGGCCGCCCGTGAGGCGTACTCCGATGCGCTCAAGGCCGACCCGGCAAACATGATTGCCCGTCGCAACCTGCAGCGGCTGGAGACGATTTACCAGAGCGATGATACCGAGGAAGTAGCCCCGCGCGGCAACACTGGTATTCCGCGCGGTAACGTGTTTGTCGAGGAAATCGGCAAGACCTGGATCGACGACCTTGCCCACCCGGCGGGAAACGAAGTTCTGGCGCGTGTGGCCCCTGGCGACAAACTGAAACTGGTGGTCGAGGGCGAGCGCGTGTTCGTCAAGACCATGGATGATGTCCAGCTGGGCCAGGTGGACCAGAGCATTGGCAGCCGCATGGCCAAGCTGATGGAGATTGGTCACGAGTTCGAGGCGTACGCGCTCGGCCAGAGCATGAACAGCCTTCGCTTCATTATCCAGGAAACCGCCCGGGCAGAGGAATCCGAAGGCATCATGACGTTCCCGCGCCAGGTGCCTCCGCATCTCGACCTGCTGCGTGAGCGGGAACAACTCTCGCTTCGCGAAGAGGGTGACTTCGACTTCGGCGACGAGGAAGACGAAGAGGACGAGGACGACCTGGAGAACGAGGACGACCTCGAGGAAGCGGACGACGAGGACGACGACGTCGATCCAGTTCGCGATGACGACGAGTTCCTTGCCGACGCGGGCATCGATCCGGACGAAGGCGAACCCGAAGAGTAATCGGGAATACCCTCACATAAGTCCGCTCTGAAGCAGGAGAGGGAGCCAGTGCGCCCTCTCCTGTTTCAACAATTGGTGGGGGTGTACGTTTACCTTATCCGGGTAGTTCGGTATACTGCTCCCATAGCAGGAGGTATGGCCACAACGGCGTGGTTTTACACCCAGGAGAAGACCGTCATGATATTGGGTGATGTCAATCGCTATCTATCGGGACGCTGCCGCACCGCAGAGGGATAACCTCGAGCGGTGTTTTTGTCTTCGGGTTCATCCTCCTGCCATATACAGGTTCGGGGCGCACGCGCGCCTGCTCACGCAAGGAGCAAGAGACATGAACTCAAGCATGATTGGCAAAATCGAAAAGGCTCACCGCTACGCAAACGAGCCGGAGCGGGTACGGTTCCAGGCCCTCGAATCGACCATCACCGGCGACAATGACGTGTACCACGTCAAGCTGACGCCCCAGGGATGGGAATGCTCCTGCCACACGTTCCAAAGCCACGTTCTTGAAACCTGCAGCCACGTTATGGCCATGCAGCTGATGCTGGGCCGCATGCTGGACGACGAAGTGCGCTACACCGCACAGGTCGAGGTGGAAGCCCTGTAGCAGAAATACCTCAAGTACAGTGAAGCCCCGGTGTAGGCACCTACACCGGGGCTTTATCGTGCCGCTCGATCCTGTCCGGGAAGATGCGGTAGAGCGCATCCATCGGCAGCACGAATACCACCGCACCGCCGATGCTCACCTCGTGGAAGCCACCGGCGAACCAGTCGGAATACTCCGCCTCGGTGGCGTCCAGTTTCACTTCGACGCGCCGCCGGGCGACATCCCGGATGATTCCCACCGCTTCCGGCACGCGCTCTGCGTTGATCGCCATCAGGACTGTGGAATTCGCCATCCGTAGGAAGCCACCAACGCTGTTGATTCTGGTGGCACCCATACCGGCAGACGTCACCGCCCGCAGGAGGCGGTCGCTATCGTACGCCTGTACGATGGTTATCAATAATTTCATGAATCCACACAGCTTGAACGCAAAAAGATCAACCTTCTGGTGTTAAGTGTACGACGATTCCCGAAAAACACATCAGGCCACCATCCTGGCAGATGGTGGCCCGGGTGTACCGACAGCGTTACAGGCCAGCGCTCTTGCGCAACGCGTCTGCCTTGTCCGTCTTCTCCCATGGGAGATCCAGGTCGTCACGGCCAAAGTGTCCGTACGCGGCGGTCTGGCGGTAGATCGGTCGTCGCAGATTCAGGTGCTCGATAATCGCAGCCGGGCGAAGATCGAAATGCTCCAGCACCAGCTTCTCGATTTCGTCGTCGGCGATCTTTCCGGTGCCGAAGGTCTCGCACATCACCGATGTGGGATGGCTCATGCCGATGGCATAGGAAATCTGCAGCTCAAAACGATCGGCGAGGCCAGCGGCCACAACGTTCTTGGCCACGTACCGGGCGGCGTAGGCGGCAGATCGGTCCACCTTGGTGGCGTCCTTACCGCTAAACGCGCCACCACCATGACGAGCCATGCCGCCATAGGTGTCGACGATGATCTTGCGGCCGGTGAGCCCGGCATCGCTCATCGGCCCACCGATGACGAATCGGCCAGAGGGGTTGATGATGAACCGGGTCTCATCGTCGATGAGGTTGGCCGGCACCACCGGGAGAATAACCTTCTCCTTCACATCCTTCTGGATCTGCTCGTTACTGACCGTGTCCTTGTGCTGGGTTGAAACCACCACAGTATCGACACGTACCGGCTTGCCTTCGCTGTACTCCACCGTTACCTGGCTCTTGCCATCCGGCAACAGGTAATCGATCTCACCGCTCTTGCGGGCTTCGGCCAACCGCCGGGCCACCTTGTGGGCCAGGCTAATTGGCAGCGGCATCAGTTCCGGCGTCTCGTTGCTGGCGAAACCAATCATCATGCCCTGGTCGCCCGCGCCAGTGTTGTCGAACGGATCGACCGCTTCACCGGTGCGCTCTTCCAGCGCCACATCCACGCCGCCGGCGATATCGGGGCTTTGTTCCTTGATCGCCACGATCACGCCCGCCTGGGCGGAATCGAAACCGGCCACCGAATGGTTGTAGCCGATTTCGTTCATCACGTTGCGAACGATGGACTGGATATCGACGTACCCCTCGGTGGTGATTTCGCCAAACACCAGCACCAGGCCGGTGGTCGTGCTGGTTTCACACGCCACGCGCGACATCGGGTCCTGCTCCAGCAGGGCATCGAGCACGGCATCCGAAATCTGGTCACAAACCTTGTCCGGGTGCCCTTCCGTGACCGACTCGGAGGTGAAGAGCAACTTCTTCGCTGTATCGAATGTGATGGCCACTGCCATAGTCCTTTCCGGCTACCCGCCGTGGGGGCCGTTGTTCGGTACGGATTAGTCTTCCGACTGCCAGGAGACGAGGTACTTTTCCTGCTGCGCGGTGAGGGTGTCGATCTCCACGCCCATCGCCGCCAGCTTCAGGGCCGCGATGTCGCGGTCGATCTCTTCCGGCATGCGGTACACCTTGTTCTCGAGGTTCTTGTGCTCGCGAACGATGTAAGCAGCACCCAGCGCCTGGTTGGCAAAGCTCATGTCCATCACGCTCGCCGGGTGGCCCTCGGCGGAAGCGAGGTTGATCAGCCGGCCCTCGCCGAGCACGATCACGGAACGGTCACCGATGAGGAACTCCTCGACAAACGGGCGCAGCTGCTTGCGACCCTCGCCCGCCATTTCGGCAAGTGCCTTGAGGTTCAGCTCGCTGTTGAAGTGACCGGCGTTGGCAATCATGGCACCATCCTTGATCACTTCAAAGTGGTGGCGATCCACAACGTTGACGTTGCCGGTGGCGGTGACGATGATATCGGCCTGCGGTGCGGCCTTCTCCATGGTCATCACCTGGAAACCGTCCATGGCGGCCTCAAGGGCGCGGATGGGATCGATCTCGGTAACGATCACCTTGCTGCCCATACCCTTGGCGCGCATGGCAATGCCCTTGCCGCACCAGCCGTACCCGGCCACAACCAGGGTCTTGCCGGCAAGCAGCACATTGGTTGCGCGCAGGATACCGTCCAGCGTGCTCTGGCCGGTGCCGTAGCGGTTATCGAAGAAATGCTTGGTGTCGGCATCGTTGACGGCCACAATCGGGAACTTGAGGATGCCGTCCTTCTCCATGGCCTTTTCACGGATAACGCCGGTGGTGGTTTCTTCGGTACCGCCCATCACCTTATCGGCCAGGTCCGGGTAATCCTTGTGCATGATAGTCACCACGTCGGCGCCATCGTCTACCACAATGTCCGGGCCGTGCTGGATCGCCGTGTGGATGTGCTTCATGTAGGTGACGTCGTCTTCGCCCTTGATGGCGTATACGCGCACACCCTCTTCCACCAGCGCGGCGGCCACATCATCCTGCGTGCTCAACGGGTTGCTGGCGCACAGAACGGTATCTGCACCACCTGCCACCATGGCAAGGACGAGATTGGCTGTCTCAGTTGTCACGTGCGCGCACGCGGTGATCTTTATGCCCTCAAACGGCCGCTCGGCCTTGAACTGCTCGCGAATGTTGCTCAGCACCGGCATCTCGCGGGCTGCCCACTCAATGCGACGCTTGCCGGCTGCTGCCAGGCTGGGATCCTTGATATCGAAACCGCGATTGATAGTGTCTGTCATGTTAGGCCTCCATAGTGTTGGTGCTGCGAACGTCCTGGTTCTTCTGCAAATCGCGAAGTGCGTCGGCGGATACTGCCCCGGCGAAATCCGGGAACGCCTCATCGAATCGCTCGACAAACGATTCCGGCGTGAACACGTGTTCCTGTGGGCCGTGATACTCGATTGCGTGCGTGCTGGTGAGTGCCGCCATCCGGCCGGCTACCGGCAAGTCGACCCCAATCAGCAATCCGGCCACAAGCCCGGCGCGGTAGGCGTCGCCGCCACCGGTTGGATCGCCGAACTGTCGTGGCGTCGCAATGGGGATCATGTGGTTCTCACCGTTGGCACGAATCTCACTGCCACGGCTGCCGTAGGTAATCACCGTCATCGGCTTCTTCGCGGCGATATCATCGACGCTCAGGCCGGTTTTGTTGGTCATCATGCCGAACTCGTAATCGTTGCCGATCACGATATCGGCCAGGTCGATGCCCCGTGCGATTTGCTCCGCATCCAGGATGACAATCTGGAACGCGGGATCGTAAATCAGCTTGCAGCCGGAGGCGGCAATCTGTTCGGTATGGAGCACCATGGCACCGGGATCACCAGCACTGATGATGCCGTAGCTGGCGTTTGAAGCCGCTTCCGTTACATCAATCTTCTGCGCATCGGCACCGGAACCAGGGTAAAACGAGGCGATCTGATTGCCGACGTTATCGGCGTTCATGAACGCCGTCGCGGTGAAATCGTCCTCGTCCACGATCACGTGAGAGAGGTCGACGCCCATTTTCTCCAGCTTGGCGCGATACGGGCCGAAATCCTGGCCAGCCGTTCCAACCAGCACGGTAGGCACGCCCAGCATGGCCATGTTGTAAACCATGTTGCCCGCTACTCCGCCATGCTGCCGCTTGAAGGAATCAAGCAAGAAGCTGACGGAAAGAGTATGCGCCTT
The DNA here is from genome assembly GCA_043427975.1 of Chloroflexia bacterium. Taxonomy (GTDB): domain Bacteria; phylum Chloroflexota; class Chloroflexia; order Thermomicrobiales; family UBA6265; genus UBA6265. Next base: position 23,707 of record JBHWTK010000008.1, read on the forward strand.
GTCGTGGAGGATGTGGTCGGCGAACGAGCCGTCGAAATGCATGATGTAGTCGTATGCGATTGACGCGCTGACTACGACTCTTGAGGATCGAGTCACTCTGTTGCTACTCCTGTCCGTGACAATTGGAGCTGTCCAGCCAGCAACGAGGGGTTGCCGCCTGGCGCACGCCCTGGCTGGCGCGCACCGTGCAAAAACCGCATGCGATTGATGCACCGAAGGGCAGCATACCACAGCGCGAGCACATTCCTCCCGGCCGTAAGTCGGTTTACTCGGCGGCGCTTTGCGTCACCACGGTGCGAATGGCCCGTTCTACCAGGTCATCTCGCACATCGCTGGTCACTTCCACCCCGCCCCCTGCCATGGGCAACACCCAGTTCTGCTTGCCGGCAACCTTCTTCTTGTCGGACCGCATGTGCTGTAGGACCTCCTCGATGGACGCGCTCGCCGAGGTGGGCAACCCGTACGCCGCGATGGTGCTGCGCAGTGCGTCCAGTGCATCTTGCCCCACTCTCCCCTGTTCAACAGCGATGTGTGTGGCGGCGAGCATGCCGACCGCTACCGCTTCCCCATGGAGCAACCGGTAACCGGCCGCCTCAATGCCGTGGCCGATGGTGTGGCCAAAGTTCAAAATCTGGCGCAGGTCGGCCTCCCGCTCGTCCTCGGCCACTACGTTCGTTTTGAGGGAGATGTTCTGCCGCACCACCCATGTCAGTAGCGGTTCCTGCAGTTTCATCAAACCCTGCGAGTTAAGGTGAAGCACTTGGGCGAGGAATCCGTTCTCGCCTGACGGGGTGCTCGCCTGGATAACGCCGTGCTTGATCACTTCCGCGAAGCCGGAGCGCAATTCGCGCTCCGGCAGGGAGTGGAGGAACATCGTGTCCACCAACACCACCGGTGGCTGGTAGAAGGCGCCGATCAGGTTCTTCCCTGCCGGGTGGTTAATCCCGGTCTTGCCGCCGACACTGCTATCCACCATCGCGAGCAGTGTGGTGGGTACCTGCACAAGCCCGATGCCGCGCAACACCGTAGCGGCGGCGAAGCCCATCAGGTCGCCGACCACGCCTCCACCGAGAGCCACCACCACATCGCCGCGCTGCACGCCGTTCTCCAGCATCCATCCAACAATCCGGCCGTAACTCTCCAGGCTCTTGCTCGCCTCGCCCGATGGGACGTCGTAGACCTCGACCCGCGCAGTCAGCCCGGAGCGTACACGCTCAATCCAGCCGGCGTGCGCCCGCAAGACGTTGGCGTCCGCTCCGATCCATATCGTTTGCGCCTTCGGCCAACGCGTGGCCACCACATCCGGCAACGAATCTGCCACACCCTGCCCGATGACAATGTTCGATTGCACCCTCCCTGTATCGAGATCCACCTCGCTGGTGCCACCATTGGCTAACCGCACCAGCTCCTCCAGGTCAGCCGCTGTGCGTGCCACCGGCCGGTCTGCCACCGGAATGGTGATATCTGCACTGCCGTAGTAGGCCTCTCGCGATGCCAGCAAACCCCGCATTCGTGCTGCCGGGTCTGCGGCTTCCAGCATCGGCCGGGCGGTCGTGCGGGTGTCATCGGCGTGCCCGTTCACCCGCTTCCACAGCGTATCGGCGTCGGCGTGGAGCCACACCGTGAGTGTTCCTTCCGATTCCCGGATCTGCGCCTGGGCGGTGGGGTTACATACCGCGCCACCGCCCGATGCGATCACCACGTTTTGCTGGCCCAAAAGCGTGGCCAGCAATTCGGCCTCCATTGCCCGGAACGCCCCTTCACCGTCGGTCGCAAATATCTCCGGAATGGAGCGCCCTGCCCGCTGCTCGATGGCATCGTCCATATCCACGAACCGCCAACCCAGCGCCGGGCCGACCAGGCTGCCGACCGTACTCTTTCCAGCCCCACTCATACCGATAAGGAGAATGCGAGTAATCATGAACGCTCCCGCGCAACGAACAGCGATAATCCTGCCTGTCATCATATCCACAATATGAATATCACGGATATTTTCCCCGTACTGGCAGTGGGGCTATACTTTTCCTGAAGGGTATGGGGACGTTACCCAACCAGGAGTGTACCGAGGATCATCCACCAGAATGCAAACAGTGCTTATAGCCGACGACGAACTCGCGACACGCGATCTGTTGGTCGAGTTCCTCACTGAAGAGGGCTACGACCCCGTGGGTGTTTCCACCGCCGCGGAAATGGAAAGCTACCTGAGCGATCACCGCCCCGACCTGGTGTTGATGGACATTCGTCTTCCGGATAAGAGTGGCCTCGATATCCTGAAGGGCATGAAAACCGAAATGAACGCTCAAAAGCCCGTGGTGGCGATGACGGCGTTCGGCGGTTCCGGGGTAGCCATTGAGGCAATGCGCCTCGGTGCCTACGACTACATCACCAAACCGTTTGACCTGGACGAAGTGAGCCAGGTGCTGAAGCGCTACTTTGAGCACCGGAAACTAAGTGAGCAGGTTGCCGAACTCTCGGACCTTGTCCGTCGCGGCGATCCCTCCGATCCGCTCATTGGCAACAGCCCGGCAATGCAGGAGGTGTACAAGCAGATCGGCCGCGTAGCTGCTTCTGATGCGACCGTCCTGATCACCGGCGAAACCGGTACCGGTAAGGAGCTTATTGCCAGCATTCTTCACAAAACCAGCAGCTTTAGCAGCGGCCAGCTTGTGAAGGTAAACTGCGCCGCCCTGCCGGAAACGTTGCTGGAAAGCGAGCTGTTCGGCCACGAGAAGGGCGCATTCACCGGTGCCATCGGGCAGCGCAAGGGCCGCTTTGAGCTTGCCAACAAGGGCACCATCTTCCTCGATGAGATCGGCGAGATGACGCTCTCGACCCAGAAGAAGCTCCTGCGCGTGCTGCAGGAGCGGGAGTTCGAACGCGTGGGCGGCACACTAACGGTCAAAATCGACACCCGGGTGATCGCCGCTACCAACAAAATTCTCACCCAGGAGGTGGAGGCCGGTCGCTTCCGCGAAGACCTCTACTACCGACTCAACGTCATCGCCATCTACCTGCCGCCGCTGCGAGACCGTACCGGTGACATTCCGCTCCTCGTCGAGCATTTTGTTGAGAAAAACCGGTTCCGACCCGGTGCCGCCCCGAGCCGCGTCAGCCAGGGAGCGCTGGACAAGCTGGAAGCCTATGACTGGCCCGGTAATGTGCGTGAACTGGAGAACGTGATTCAGCGTGCGTCGGTGCTGGCGCAGGGTTCGGTGATTTCGGAGGACCATATCCGGTTCGCCGGCACAGATGGCCGCCGCCTGATCGATATCGGCGAGCGGGTGCGTCGCGGGGTAGACCTGCCGGAAATGCTTGCCGAAATCGAACGCACGGCCATTGAAGAAGCGCTCTCCGCCACCGATGGCGACCGCCGCGAGGCAGCCTCTCTCCTCGGCGTTTCACTGACGGATATGAACAAGCGCGCCAAAGACTTCAGTCTCTAGCGCGCTTGTCGCCACGTCTAGCGTGACTGGTCCGTCCCTTTCGCCTCTACGTCGATAACGGTCGTTTCATCGATCGATGCCGCGGCCGACCCAATGGGTGCGGTGGATTGTTCGTGGTCATCCCCAACAAACTGTTTGATGATCGGCAGCTTCTCTGCCAACTCTACGGCCTGCTGGCGGATGCTCTCCATCTGGCTCCTGCTGGGTTTGGAGCCATGCTCGTAGTAGAAATCCGCCGCCTTGCCCATAGTGAGGGTGCCAGCGAAGGCGATTGCCACCTTGGGGATGGTCCCCGCTGCGAACGGGATGAACGACGCGGCCTCACGGGCTGCAGTTCGCCAGAGGAATCCCGCGCCTACCACCGGTGAAAGCTCGCGCACAATCGCGAGGTGATTCTCCAGGTTCTCACCGTGTGCAGCGGCGATTTTGTAGCACATCATCACCTGGTTCTTTGTGAGCACAATCAGGTCAGCACTGGCCGAAATCAGGCCACCCAGCAGCGGGATGACCGCCGGGATATTGCTGACCAGGGCAAACTGCGCGTTGGCCCGCGCTGTTTGCTCCACAATCGCGTTGACCGCAGCCTTGCGCCAGGCAGGATGGGCCCGCCCAAATGCCGGTGCGAGATCCGGGAGCAACTCGAGGATTTCAAACCGCACCTCGCGCACCGGGTCTGCACCCTTGGAGAGGTTTTCGGCAAGGAAGAAGATGTTCGATGTTTCCAGACGACTCTTCGCCGCCTTGCGAACACTGTCGAACAGGCCTGTGCCGTCTGGATCGTAGACGATGACGACATCGTAGCGGGTTGGATCGAAGTCCTGTTCCGCGTCGCCCCATGCCCGGGCCACAACACCGTTCCGGTCGTCTGCGCCAAACAGCAGGTCAGCAGCTTTCTGTACCCGCTCGCCGGAAGTTGCCAGTACCAGGATTTGTGGCACCTGCTCGGCACGGTTACGAGTTTCCTCGAAATCGATATCCTTCACCACGTTCATAAACGAACGCGCAGTTCCTACGGCACCCAGCGGGCCACCCTTTAACATTCTCATTGCCTGTGTCCTGACGTGATATGCAACGACCCCAATTTGCCGAATGCTTGTCAAGATTTGCGCCACGGATGCGAATCTGGCGCAAACGTAAAGGCGCGGACGGTATGTCCGCGCCTTTACGTTACAACAAATCGGATTTATCTATCAGGAATCGAAGCCGCTCATCGCGTTCACAAGGTCCTGCACGGCGTCAGCAGACTTGCGCAAGGCCTGGGCCTCCTCGTCGGTGAGCTTGATCTCAATAATCTGCTCAAGGCCGTTCTTGCCGAGTTTCACCGGCACGCCCACGTACAGGTCGTTGATCCCGTATTCGCCTTGCAGGTAAACGCTCGTTGGCAGGATTCGCTTCTTGTCCAGCAGGATCGAATCCACCATCTCACAGACAGATGCTGCCGGCGCGTAGTAAGCAGAACCTGTCTTGAGCAGGGCCACGACCTCGGCGCCACCATTGGCGGTGCGCTGCTGGAGTCGCTGGATCGTCTCTTCATCGAGCAGGTCGGGCAACGGGATACCGGCGACGGTGCTGTATCGCGCCAGCGGCACCATGGTGTCGCCGTGGCCACCAAGCACGAACGCGGTTACGTCCTCCACCGAGACGTCGAGCTCTTCGGCGATAAAGCTACGGAAGCGCGCGCTATCCAGCACGCCAGCCATGCCGATCACGCGCTCGCGCGGGAAACCGGTGGTTTCAAGGGCAACGTGGCACATGGCATCAAGCGGGTTGGACACCACAATAACGATGGCATTCGGGGCAACCTTGGCGATTTCGCCAGACACGCTCTGGAGAATGCCGCGGTTGGTCTTCAGCAGGTCGTCGCGGCTCATGCCGGGCTTGCGCGGGATACCGGATGTGATGACGACGATGTCGGAATCCGCGGCGTCAGCATAATCGTTGGAGCCGTGCAGGTAGGTATCGTACCCGAGCACCGGGCCCGTTTCGCGCAGGTCGAGCGCCTTGCCCTGGGGCATACCCTCGACGATATCGATCATCACGACGTCAACGTAATCCCGCTGGGCCATAAGCTGGGCTACCGTGCCACCCACCATGCCCGTACCGACGACGGTGACCTTGGGACGATTCTCCATGAGAGCCATAGTGACTGATCCTCCTCTATCGACTCGACTCGTCCACCTGGATAGCTGGACGAATGCCTGCGCGGTGCCTGGCCACTGATCTCCCGGAAGCAAAGGAACGCTCGAACCCGGGCGAGAGTGACAAGGGCGCTCGTACCTACAGGAAGTGTATCCGTAAATCACCGGGGTGGCAGTAGGGATTGTCCCGCAGCGCGTCCCTGCGCGGCCGGTTCCGCACGCCCAGAAGCCTGCCGGGACACGAACGAAAGAGCACCCGATCGGGCATTGACGTTGGTCACCTTGCCGGCCTATACTTCACTCCGCTGCACAGCACTCACCAGCCCAGGTGGCGGAACGGCAGACGCGCTAGCTTGAGGGGCTAGTGCCCTTTGGGGCGTGAAGGTTCAAATCCTTTCCTGGGCACCGGTTGATCGTAGCACCGCGAGAGCGGGCGATTAGCTCAGTTGGTTAGAGCGCCACGTTTACACCGTGGATGTCGGGGGTTCGAGTCCCTCATCGCCCACCGGCAGCGGCGGGCATGCACAGTGCACACCGGCCAAGGTAGCTCAGTTGGTAGAGCTCACGACTGAAAATCGTGCGGTCCCCGGTTCGAGCCCGGGCCTTGGCACCATGAACCACGAGCTCCCCGCTCGTGGTTCTTTCGTTTTCAGACCTCACCTTGGGGGAACCATGCCGATCCATGCAGCCCTGACCCGACGAAGCCTCATTGCGGGCAGCATTGCTGCCAGCCTGTGTGCCGGGCGCCCCGCTGCGCAATCGGGCACTCCCGAGGCAACACCCGCCGCGTTCGCATGGCCGACGCCCGTCGACATTGGCGACGGTTTGGAAGTGCGCGACTGGCGGCTTTCAATCGACCAGGGGCCATCCCGATTCATGGTGGAGCTTTACAACGCCTCGGCCGACATCATGGTATCTCCGACGGTCGGGATCGTTCTCCCTCATACCGACACTGACCACAACTACGGCTGGGCCGACCCGTTCACCCCCGTGATCCACCCGGGCCAATCGACGTTCCTCGTCGGCATGACCCCCGGGGCGGTCAGGGAGCAAGCAAATCTGGATGCGGCGGAATGGGTCTACTGCGATCCTGATGAAGAGAACGATGCGATACTCGCCGACCTGGAAGACCTGGATTACGAGGTCGAGAGCGAGACGGTGGTTCACCGCCCCGACTGGATGGAATGCGCCATGACCGTGCGCAATCTCGGCACAAAGCCTATCTGGTCCATGAGGCTTGCCGGGATCGTGCGGGATGCCGACGGCCGAATATGTGGAGGAACCGCGTACTCCACCCTCAGCAATATCGAGGGCGGAGAAACGCTGGAGATGGCGGTTCACGTGCGACCGGCGGTGGAGATGACAGCCAGCCCGTTCGCGTTCGTCGGGGACCTCACCGGAGGATCGGCGACGTTCTCGGTCCAACCACGCGGCAAGGCCGTAAATCCTGGCTGTCCGGCCGTTATGCCGTGGAATCGCTAGCGAACAGGTCGCGGTTTTCCTCAACCGGCAGGTCCGGACGCTCACCCCATTCGTTCCACGATCCATCGTAGTTCGTGAGTTGGGTCGCTCCAGCCCGCTGCAGGCCAAACATTGCCTGGGTAGCCGTGACGCCACCATTGCAGTACGCCACGATCGGCTGCTCAAGGTCCAGCCCCGCCTCGACCGCTATCTGGCGGAGTTCATCGGCTGGCTTCCAGGTTCCGTCGCTGTTCACCATGGCTGAAGCTGGCAGGTTCACCGCGCCGGGAATGTGCCCTCCCCTGCTGCCTCGCTGGGTATGTCCGTGGAACTGTTCCGGGCTGCGCGCGTCGACAATCTGCGCCTCGCCGCCCTGCACCAAGCCGAGCACATCCTGCCACTCCACCCGCAGTTCCGGTCGAACGTCGGGCGTAAACGCTGCTCCGGGGCCAACCTGGGTTGATTCCGACGTGATGGCTCCGCCGGCGGCGATCCAGGCGTTGTACCCACCTTCCAGCACTGAGACCGCATCGTGCCCCATATACCGCAGGGCCCACCACAACCGCGTGGCGAGGTGCCCACCGGTATCATCGGCTACCACCACGTGCGTATCGTCCCCGATCCCGCGCGCTTCCATCACCCGCGCGAAATCTGCCGGAGAGGCAATCTGCGCCTTCACCTCCGCCCGGGGATCAACGATATCTTTCGTCCAGTCTATAAACACTGCGCCGGGGATATGCCCATTGGCATACGCTTCGGGGTGACCGGCATACCTGGCATGCTGCCGACCGCCACCGAGGTCTTCGGAGGTCACTGAACCGCGGATGTCGACCACCACGACGTTGTCATCGTCGAGATGCTGCTTGAGCCATTCGACCGTTACAAGCTGATCCATAAAATACCTCCATCGGGAGCCAATACGCTGCATCATAGTGATCGGAAGGGAGAACCACGATGACGCTGGATGAGATCGACGCGTTCTGTACGAGCCTGCCCGCCTGCGAGGTGCGATTCCCGTTTGAATCTGCTCCCGCTTTGCGGGCATGGTGCATCGGCAGGCGCATGTTCGCCTGGTCTGCCACCAATCATGCCCCACTCACCCTGCAGGTCAAGGCAGATCCCGAGCTGATTCCGGCCCTGGTTCGGAACTATGCCTGCATTTCGCCTGGCTACCACATGAACAAGAGACACTGGATTTCAATCAACGCATCCATGTGCGAGAACGGCATGCTCTCCGGGCTGCTCGAGGATGCCCATGCCCTTGTAGCTGCCAGGCTCGCTCGCGCCGAACGGATGCGCCTGTTGGGCGATTAGGCGGCCCGCAGGTTGTCTCCCGCAGTACGCGGGGTGCGTAACGCCATTAGCAGGGGCACCAGGGCAATGCCGGCCAGCATCAGGAAGGCAAACGAATAGGCGTTCGCCAGATCGTCGCCGGGCAGTAAACCGCCCCATCGAATACCGGCCGAAATCGACAGCATCGTCACCACGATACCGAGCGCCCCGGCGAGCTGTTGCACCGTCGCGTAGAGCGCATTCGCCTCTCGCATCTGCGTGCCCTTTTCCACATTGCCAAAGGCTATTGTGTTGTAGGCCGTAAAGCCGATCGAGCGGAATACGCCGCTGATACATGCCAGGGCGGCAATCCATACGAACGGCGTATCAGGCTCCAGCAGCGAGAAGGCCGCCACCGTCACCGTTACACCGGCGGTCGCCAACACCATATTGGCGCGGAACCCGAACCGGTTGAGCATCCAGGTGGTGGCCGGTTTGATGCCGATATTTCCGGCGAAGATCCAGAGTACAGCAGCACCGGATTTCACGGCGCTCCAGTCGAACACGCGCTGGAAGAGTAACGGCAGGATAAACGGCATGCTCCACACAACCAGGGCATACACGAAGAACCCCAGGGTTGCCGACCGGAACGTATCAATCCGAAACGTGTGCAGGTTGAGGAGCGGCGCGTCGTCTCGCAGCAGGTGCCAAACCGCAATCGCCATTACGCCGACGGAAAGAACCAGGGTGGTTGCACCCAGTGCGGTGGAAAGGGATGCCTCAGCAATCATGTGCGCGCCCCAGGTGATGCCGCCGAGGGCGGTACAGGTAAGGACAACGCCGGGCACGTCCAGTGGTGCGGCGGGCGCACGGTCCGAGTGGTCGATCAGCTTCCACGCCACAACGAACGCCAGCACGCCAATGGGGATGTTAATCAGGAACATCCAGTGCCAACTCAGGTAGGTGGTAAGCACACCGCCAAGGAGCGGAGCAATCACCGGGGCGACCAGGCCGGGCCAGATGATGTACGCCGTGACCCTGATCAGGTCCTTCTTCTCGGTGTGGGCCAGCACCGCCATCCGCCCGACCGGCACCATCATCGCCCCACCAACGCCCTGCAACACCCGCATGGCGATGAGTGTCTCCACATTGGTGGAAAGGGAACAGCCCAGGGACGCGATGGTGAAAATCGCGATAGCTGTAAGAAATATCGGCCTGGCACCGAAGCGGTGTGTCAACCACCCGCTGAGCGGAATCAGCACCGCGAGTGTGAGCAGGTAGGCAGTGATGACCAGGCTCACGGTTGTAGGCGTAGTGTTCAGCGATTCACTGATCTGCGGCACGGCGGTGGTGACTATAGTGCCGTCCAGGTTCTCCATGAAAAAGCAGGTGGCCACCAACAGGGCAGTATTGCGGAGCTTGCGGTCAATCACGTGGTTGGCTTCGCCTCATGGTTTACGGCGTAGTTGAGGGTGAGTTCATCGCCGGGCAGGCCTCGAATGAGCCAATCATGCCGGGGAGATTCGGTGATCGTCACCTCGACATCCTCCGGTGAGATACCACATTCGCGCTCCAGGTTCCGGAGCAACTCGGCGTAGAAGGCCTTTTTCGTCCCAACCGGCCGTCCCTCGAACATCATTACCTCGATAATGATGTACCGGTCGGTACGGTCTGGCGGAGTTATGTACTGCCATGGCAGGAGCGGGATAAACCGGTGGAAGCGCTTCGATTCCGGCAACCCGAGCGCGCTCACACTGGCGCGGTGAATCGCCGACGAAATCGACTCCGACGCTCCCTCAAGGTACGCGCTGTGGCCATAAATCTTGAACTGCGCCATAGGGTTGCCCTTTCCAGACACTGCGAACTACATCATCACTGAAATGGCCCTATTGTTCCAGATGCCTGATACTTGCTGCATTGGGAAATGGGTGGGGGTGCCGGTTCCGGCATATCGAATCGAAGGACATTGTGAAACGTGGCTGGTTTGAATCGGGTCTTTCACCGGGCGAGGGTACGCGTGTTCCTGGCGGTATTCCTGGCGATCGTGCTCTCCTACGCCCCGGCAATGGCCGAGGGAGAAACGGGCGATACCAGCCACCACTGGGGCAAGGTGTTCCTCATGTTCGCCCTGGTGTTGCTGGCCGGGCGTGTGGGCGACCTTGTGCAGCGCTTTGGGCAACCGCCGGTGATTGGCCAGCTCATCATGGGCATGGTGCTCGCGGCAATCGGGTATATGGGACTCGATTTCATGCAGGAAATCACCCAGGAGCCCACCATTTCGTTCCTCGCCGCCCTGGGTGCCGCCCTCCTCCTCTTTTCCATCGGCCTGGAAAGCAACCTCGCTGAAATGCGGACGGTCGGAGTAAGGGCGCTGGTGGTCGCGACAATCGGGGTAGCTGTGCCATTCATCCTTGGTACCTGGGTACTGGGTCCGATCTTTTTTGAGGATGAAAGCTCAAGTGCCCGGTTGTTTATCGGCGCCTCGCTCGTGGCAACCAGCATTGGCATTACTGCCTCGGTGTTCCGGGCGCTGGGCATCACCCGCACACGTGCTGCCCAAACGGTGCTTGGTGCTGCTGTGGCAGATGATGTATTCGGCCTGGTGATCCTTGCTGTGGTAGCGGCCATCGCCAGTGGCGAAGAGGCGAATGCCCGGATGGTGGCCGAGCTCACCCTCAAGGCATTTGGGTTTCTTGCCATCGCCATCATTGTGGGCCGGCTCATCGCCGATCCGGTTTCGCGATTCTTCCGCGGTATCAGCAGTTCCGATGGCATGCTCGTCTCGGTGGCGGTCGGGTTTGCCCTGGTATTCGGGTATCTTGCCGAACTGTTCGGGCTCGAACCGATTATCGGTGCCTTTGCGGCCGGACTTGTGCTGGATGGCACGCACTTCCTCCGCTATGACGAAACACGCACCGCGCGCGAGATTCGCACCATTCGCTCCACCGACGAGACCGTCAACGTGCACATCACCTCGGTACTGGCCCACCAGCACCACACGCAGGTTGAAGACCTCATTGGCACGCTCAACCACGTCTTCGTCCCGGTATTCTTCGTCTACACCGGTATGCTGATCGATATCGAATCGTTGCTGAAACCGGAACTCTACCTTACCGCCCTGATTGTGAGCGCAGTCGCCATTGTCGGCAAACTGGTGAGTGGCCTTGCTGCTGCCGGAAGCAGCACGGAGAAACTGCTGGTTGGCGTTGCCATGGTGCCACGCGGTGAAGTAGGCCTTATCTTTGCCGCCACAGGCAAGGGGTTGGGAGTGCTTGGCGATGACCTCTTCTCGGTGATCATCATCACCATCGTCGTCTCAACACTCATCTCGCCCCCGTTCGTCCGAATTGTGGCCAACAAACTGAAGGCGGAAGAAGGAACGCTTGCAGAAGAAGTTCCGGCATAACGAGGATACCTATGGCATCGTCATACCGGATGGTTGCGCGCAACGGCACGCATGAAACCGAAATCAAGAAATCCCGCTTCATTTGCCACCTGTTTCGCGTCACAAGTGAGGAAGAGGCCCGCAGCCATATCGAGGCGGTACGTAAGGAACACTGGAACGCCAACCACAACTGCACCGCCTGGATTATCGGCGAGGGCATGGCCAACCAGCGGTCCAGTGACGATGGCGAGCCCTCCGGCACGGCGGGGATGCCAATGTTGGAAGTGCTGCGACGACGCGAGGTGACCGATACCCTCGCGATTGTGACGCGCTATTTTGGCGGAATCATGCTCGGCGCGGGTGGGCTGATTCGTGCATATGGCGGGGCTGTGAGCGGGGCCCTCGACGAGATTGGCATTGTTGAACGCGTGCCCCTTTCGGTCGTCACGGTTTCTGCCAGCTATGACGATGCCGGCCGAATCGAGAACGCCATAAGGGCCAGGGAGCTCAACCTGGCTGATGTCGCCTACGACATGGACGTGACGTTCGAACTGGTGATGCCGCCGGCAGAGGTGGATGCGTTCGGCACCTGGCTCCAGGAACTCACCAATGGCGCCACTGCGGCTACCATTACCGGTGAGCGTTTCGTGGAAGTGCCGGCACCGGCACAACCGACGTACTGAAAGGAACTCTTATGCAGGGCAAGAACGGCCTCACCGTGCGTATCGATCCGCACCGCTGTATTGGCATGGCAAAATGCACCACTGTGGCACCCGGCTACTACGTTATCGATGAGGAAACGCGCAAGGCGGTTCTGGAAAACGCGGAGGAAGCTCCTGTCGAGCAGCTGTTCGCCGGCGCACGCGCCTGCCCGACGCAAGCCATCACCATCGAGCAATACGGACGCCGGATGTATCCGCACATCATCCCGCCGATGTGGGGCGACTCGAAAGACGACCAGACACCCGACGAAAACTGATCCAGAGCAACGAAAAAGGCTCCCGGCGATATTGACGCCGGGAGCCTTTTTGTCGTGCGGAAGCCGGAGGCTAGTTGCCGGCCAGCACCTTGACTTCGTCGGACGTGTAGTTCAGTTCCAGTGGCACACCGTTCACCTGCACCCCTTGCTCGAACTGCGCGTACACCTCGTGAATCCGCGTAGGAGCACCGGAAATCTGCGTGAAGATCACCGTACCGTCGTCCATGAACGTGGCCGTGAGCACGGTGAACAGCGGCTGGTCGCGCGTGTTAACCGTTTCGTATACCACCGAAACCGTGTTCTCGGTGGTGGAAACCTCGATGATGGTCACCCCCTGCTCGAAGGAATCCGCGTACTCTGGCGACACGTAGTAATCCGCCAGGCTATCCGGCGTGCGCTCACCCGGTTCACGTACCGTGATAAACACATAGCCATAGTCATCCAGCGTCTCGAGCGTAATAGTGTCGTAGACAGGATCGTCATTGATATAGATGGCGTACTCGTAGTCTGTGGGGAACATCCACATGGTGCCATCCCACGCCACGGTCGTGTTGAAGTTCGGGCTTACCCATTCGGTGTCCGATACCAGCCCCATGCTCGCCCAATCACCACCGGCGGCCTCGGTGGCTGCCTCAGTCGCAGTCGTTTGGGTGGTGCCGGTTGTGCGCGTGGTTCGCGTTCCGGTGGATGTTGTCGCGGTAGCGGTGGCCTCCTCGGTCGCTGTCGTTTGCGTGGTGCGTGAAGTTCGGGTGGCGCGGGTTGTGCCCGCAGCCTCCGTGGCTTCGGCTGTTGCAGTCGTGCGGGAGGATCGGGTCGCGCGAGTCGTACCAGCGGCCTCGGTCGCTTCGGCCGTTGCAGTCGACTGGGTCGTGCGGGAGGATCGGGTGGCGCGGGTTGTTCCCGTGGTTTCAGTGGCTTCAGCCGTAGCGGTGTTGCTGCCTGCAGGATCACCCGTGCGGCCCATGCGCTCGGTTATTCCTGTGCCGGTGCCGCTTCCGCTTTCCGGGGTGGGCTCAACCTCTCCTGTGCCGGTGCTACCACCGCCGAGGAGCTCTGATACTTCCTGGGGGTCCGAATTCGTGAGCAGCGGCAGGTCCCCGAAGGTCACTTCCTGCTGCACAAACTCCAGGTCCGAGGGCAAGGCATCGGCGGGTCCGAACTGCATCACCAGCAGGTCGAAATCGCCGAGGGCGTCTACCTGGTAGTCGTACATCACTACCATCCCGGTGCCCTGGTACGTGGCATTGGCCAGGAACCAGGCGCTATCGGTTCCCACGTTTTCCTCAATCACTTCGAAGGTTTCGTAGAACTCGAACATATTGCCCATTGTCAGGTCGTAGTAGTCGCCGGCGTCGATGTCACCCTCAACAACGACGACCTCGAAGTTCGACCAGCCATACGTGAACCAGATGTACTCCTCTGATACCGTCCGGCCCTGGGACAATTCGTAGCTATCGGGCGAGAACACGATCTCGCCACTCGTACCAAGGTCGAGCACGTCCCCGGTGAGGGCGGACTGGAAGCTCGTATCGGATGCTGCCGGCTGTGCCGCCAACGTAACGGTTGGCGATGCAATCAGCCCCAGCATCAACATGACAGACAGAACAAGTCGTTTCATCGTTTCTCCCCCGCGCAATCTGACCACGCGAATCACGAATCGCCGAGCTGCCCCGTTAGTAACGGGCAGGTACCGTTGCTCATTCAGCGACATTGCAGAATGGCGTGCACTATATCAACGCCCCACCGTCGCGGGATGTTCCCGGTCGCCGCACCCGAAACCATATACAACAACAGCCCCCGCGGACATATGTCCGCGGGGGCTGGCAGGTTTGCCCTGTAGAGGGTTGGACTAGTAGTCCATGCCCATGCCGGGGTTCGGCATCGGGGCTTCCTTCTCCGGCTTGTCGGCAATGAGGGCCTCGGTGGTAAGGATCATACCGGCAATGGAGCAGGCATTGGCAACCGCGCTGCGGGTGACCTTCACCGGGTCGGTGATACCGGCCTCAATCATGTTCACGTACTCGTCCGTGATCACGTTGTAACCGATCTTCTGGTCGCCCTTCTCGGCCTGGAGGGTGCGGACACGCTCCACCACCACGGCGCCATCGCGGCCGGCGTTGGTGGCGATACCGCGCATCGGCTCCTCGAGCGCGCGTCGAAGGATGTTCACGCCGGTGAGGACATCGCCTTCGGCCTCAACACCATCGAGGGCGGCAATCGCGTGCACCAGGGTGACACCACCACCCGGAACAATGCCTTCCTCAACCGCAGCGCGGGTGGCGCTGAGCGCATCTTCCACGCGGTGCTTCTTCTCCTTGAGCTCGGTCTCGGTGGCGGCACCGACCTTGATCACTGCCACCCCGCCGGCCAGCTTGGCGAGGCGCTCCTGCAGCTTCTCGCGATCGAAATCGCTGTTGGTGGTCTCGATGGCGGCGCGGATCTGGGCGATGCGGCCATCCACATCTTCCTTGCTGCCCTGGCCATCCACAAACGTGGTCTCGTCCTTGGTGGCAACAACGCGGCGGGCGGAACCGAGATCTTCCGAAGTAACGCTATCGAGCTTGCGGCCGACTTCCTCGCTGATCACGCGGGCACCGGTGAGGGCAGCGATATCGCGCAGCATTTCCTTGCGGCGATCGCCGAAGCCGGGGGCCTTCACGGCAAGGCTGTTGAAGCGGCCCTGCAGCTTGTTCACAACCAGGGTGGCGAGGGCTTCGCCATCAACATCCTCGGCGATGATCACGAGCGCCTTGCCGCTGCGGGCAACGGTCTCGATGGTCGGCAGGATGTCCTGGATGGAGCTGATCTTCTTGTCGGTGATGAGGATGAACGGGTCATCGAACTCGGCAGCCATGGCTTCGGTGTTGGTCACGAAGTACGGGCTGATGTAACCGCGATCGATCTGCATACCCTCGGTGTACTCGGTCTCAAACTCGAAACCGCGGGACTCCTCGATGGTGATCACGCCGTCCTTACCGACCTTCTCCATCACCTCGGCGATGAGGTCGCCGATTTCCTGGTCGGCAGCGGAGATGGCGGCCACCTGGGAGATCTCCTGGCGGGTCTCAACCGGGGTGGCAAGGTTCAGGACGTGGTCGACAACGAGGGCGGCACCCTTGTCGAGGCCCTGCTTCAGCAGCATGGCGTTGGCGCCGGCAGCGATGTTGCGCAGGCCTTCGTGAACAATGGCCTGGGCCAGCACGGTGGCGGTGGTAGTACCATCACCGGCCGCATCGTTGGTCTTGGTGGCAGCTTCCTTGAGGAGCTGGGCACCCATGTTCGCAAACGGGTTCTCGAGCTCGATTTCCTTGGCCACGGTGACGCCGTCGTGGGTCACGGTGGGGGCACCGAACTTCTTGTCAATCGCAACGTTGCGGCCCTTGGGACCGAGCGTGGTCTTGACGGCATTGGCGAGGGCGTCGACACCCTCCTTGAGCGACTGTCGCGCTGATTCGTTGAACTCAATAACCTTCGACATTGATTTCTACCCCTTCTGGTACCAGGCAGCAGTGCCTGGGCGTGAAACGACTAGTGGATAATCGCGAGGACGTCCTTCTCGGCCAGGATCAGCAGATCCTGATCGTCCAGCTTGAACTCGGTACCGGCGTACTTGGCGAAAAGCACCTGGTCGCCAACCTTCACGTCCATCGGAATGCGGTCGCCATCGTCATCACGGCGGCCCTCACCGGCAGCCACCACGGTGCCGCGCTGCGGCTTTTCCTTGGCGGTATCCGGCAGCACGATGCCACTGGCCGTCATCTCTTCCCGGCCGGCCGGCTTGATTACCAGGCGATCACCCAGGGGCTTGAGGTTCACTGACTCAGACATTGCGACTCCTCCAAATAACACTCTACCCTTGACACGTGATATGCAAGGTTTCTCCTACATCACATATCAGCACTCATCATTCAATGCATGCTGATTTGAACCACCACGAGAATAGCACAGTGTTTAGCAGTCTTCAAGGTGGGAGTGCTAAAATTGCTCTAACAGAAACAGCCACCCGGAGGGTTCCGGATGGCTGTTAAGGGCGTCAGGCGTTGATTCTACTCGCCGGACAATCGCTCGATTTGGTCTTGCGTGAACACGGCAAACACCTGGTCGCCGTCGACATACACGGTGTCCCGCGTTGCGGCGTAGGCATCGCCAATTTCGGCGGCAGGAGCGTCCAGCGTCAGCAGCAGAACGCCACCATCCTCGGTCGCGACCGCCTCCCGGATCATCAGGTAGTTACCATCTCCGCTCGAGTAGCTTACAACCACCGCGACTCGTCCCTCGTTGCTGCGCGTTGCCACAACCTCGGCATTCCAGGGCTCTCCATTAGCCGTTTCCCGCATCAGGTACTCGTCGCTGGTCCAGTAGGCCAGGTACTCGGCTGGTGATATATCCGACTGGCCGTACGCATCGACGTACAGGATGCTCGTCTCCGACGTCGAGTCGTTCACTAGCGCGATAGATTCGAACTGCTCTGCCTCGTCGGAGATCACCATTTCCGGATCGTTGATATCGGATGTCCAGATCGCGCCATTCCACTCGACGCGGTGTCCCAGAACGGGACCTGTCCACTGGTACGGGATAAGTTCGCCGGACTCACCGGACGCTTCAGGGGTGGATTCCGCTTCTTCGGTGGGGCTCGTTTCCGAGCTGTTTCCAGAGCCACTTTCAGCAGGAATCTTGGCATTCTCACGCGGGCTGTCCGAACCGCTTTCCGTCTCTTCAGTCGCGGTAGCTGTCTCAGTCGCGGTTTCGGTGGGAGTTTCCGCTTCCGATTCGCCGGATTCACCGGCAAGCCCGGAGATCTCCATTGGGTCCACATCGGCAAGCAGCGGCTCGCCGTTCAGCGCCAGGCCATCCTGCACCGATTCAATGCTCTCGGCTACATCGGTCTGCGGCATTTCCACTGCCACGAGCAGTTCATAGCCAGGCACTGCCACGGTGCTGGAGTACACAAAGGCCAGCTTCGGTTCGCCATTCTCCAGAACGGAGAAAAGTGACCACGCAGTGTCACCGCTGTCATCGAAACCGATCCGGTTAACGTCTTCGTAGGTGCCTTCAAGGCCCCCGGCAAACTGGGCGACGATATCCGCAGCCGATGTGTCGGTTTCTCCCAATGCAACCATGGTCACGGTATCCGGACCGGTTACAACGAAGCCGTCGATCCCTTCCGCCGAGACCACTTCGGGAACCGGATCGAATTCGCCGCCAATTGAGAGGTCAACATCGGCGTTCGGGAACGTCACCACGGTCGCCGTGATATCAGCCTCGGGGCTCGCCGTGGCATCGCCCTCGTTGCCAGCTTCGGCGGTTGCCGCAACACCGGCAGCATCGACATCCGCCATAAACGGCACGCCGTCTACCAGCACTTCTTCCTGCGCGGTCTCGAGGTCCAGTTCAAAGGTTTCGGCCGTCGTGAGGATAGCTTCGAACAGGTCGACGTTGCCGGTGACATCCTGCGTCACCTGCACGTAATACAGGACGTCGAGTCCCTCGTACAGGACGTTCACGATGGCGTAGCTTGTGTCGCCGGTGATGCCACGGTCTGCAACCTCGATCTCGGCGCCAGAGCCTTCCAGCCCTGACAGGTACGCATCAATTGATTCGTCCGGGGTGTCGCCGTCATCAAAGAAGCTGACCTCCAGGGTAGCCAGTTGCCCCTGGATCCTCACGATTTCCCCGTCGCCGTTGGAATAGTGCTCCATCTCTGCCGAGATGATCTCGAATTCCGGGCCACTTACCTCGATCTCATATCCCGAGAGCGTGGAGGTGTACAACTCCGGCGTGAACTCCTGCTCCTGGGCAGCGGCCCGAGTGATTCCTGCCAGAGGCAGGACGAACAACAGGGCGGCGATAAGGAAGCGAAACGTATGACCAAAAATCTTCACGTTCTAACCTCTCCGTGAGTCAGGGCTGGTTGCCGGTAAGTATATCGGTGAGCGTGTCACCGGAACCGATGTCCAGGAACGGTGCCTCGTCCAGCGTGACCGACTGCTGGAACACCTCAAGCTCGGCAGCAATTCCTTCTTCAGGACCCGCGAGCGCCTCTACCCGCCATACATTTGGCGCGACAGCCGTCACCACGACAACCATAACGGTGACATCACCATCTCTATGAATACGATAGACCGCGAAAACCCGTTCCCTCGATTCCTCGGAATGGACCAGCCTTGGGGCTTCATCGCCCCGCGGGGCACCGGCAAAGATGCTGTCGAGCACATCAACGGGCGTATCCGCTTCCTGTTGCATGTACCCGAGGATGCCATACGTGGTATCGGTGGAAACGTTGACCGCCTCGAACCCGTTGGCGTTGGAACTGTAGTCCAGTGAAACGGGCGGGCGAACCTCCACGGTAGACGGAAACGTTTCGAACTCATAGGACGACAACGATGGTGTGGCCACCGGATTAGCCGCCTGATGCTCGGCGATCCTGGCTGCAACGTCGACCGCCGGGGCGCTGAGGAATGGCTGGTCGGCTACAGTGATTTGGTCGCTCGCCAGTGCGAGCTGTTCCGGAAAGTCGAGATTGAGCGTGAACAGGCTCTGGGCGAAATCGACATTTCCCACCACATCCGGCTCAACTTCCATATAGAAATACCCGGACACATTCTCATTCAGGCGGAATGTTGCCAGCGCATAGCTTGAGCCGTTGATAGAGCCATTATCAAGAATGGTGAAGTTTTGTGACGTGGCCTGGAACTCGCGCATCGTTACTGCAATTGTTTGTTCCGGCGAGTCCTTGTCATCGAAGAACGCGACCTCCGCATACGCGTGAGAATCGACGCCCCCAATCGTGATCCGCTCGCCCCTGCCGTGGGGGTATTCCTCGACGGCGGCATCCTGGAGGGCGAAGTCCGGACCGGCGACCGCGACCTCCCACCCGGTGAGTTCCGATGTGTACGCCTGGTTGCTGGAACCCGACTGGGCAAATGCGAGCGGATGCCAGCTGACAGTCGCCAGGAGGATGGCGATGATCACGGCTGGCCAGGAATGGGCTCGCCCTGCTCTGTGCACGGGCCTACTCCTCGTCGGTGCGGATAATGCCAGCCACATCGGCTTCATCTACATCAGCGAACGCCGCCACCCCGTTGATGGAAACGTTGTCTCGCATCTGGACAATCGAGGCCTCCATATCCGCTGCATCAGCGATCATTACCTCGATCAGCATGAAGTCAGGAATCGGCCGGGCATCGACGGAAATGTACATATAGAAGGTGGTGCCGGTGGCCTCTACGCGGTACACGCCAGTGGCAATGTCCGCAGTCGCCTGAATGTCCACCTCCATAACGTCGTCCATTGATTCTGCAAACCCGGAAACGTACAGGTCCATCACGGCTTGCGGCCGGCCTGCTGTTTGCAAGACGCCAATAGCGCCGATTCCGTCATCGGTTTCGATGATGAGCTGGTCTTCGACCTCTCCATCCTCGGACGCGGATACGGTCACCCCATCAGCGACCACCACCTCTGCACCGCTGCTGGGCAAAATGTAGCTGTCGCCCACGATAGATGCTGTGGTGGAAGAGGTGCTTCCACCGGTCAGTGCCGTGGCCAGGGTATCCCAGCTACCGCCGGAGACCACCTCGGGGGACGCGGCAGGGGTCCCTGGTTCAATATACTGCGCCGCCGTAGCGGCACCGCCACTCCACGCGGCAACAGCTACAACCGCAAGTACAGACATCTTGGAACGCCAGGCAGAAGCTTTCACAGGTACATCCTTTATGGACTAGGGGCCGGCGGCATCAATAGCAGCCTGAACATCGGCCGGGGCCATGGCACTGGAAATCGGCATACCCTCGACGTCCACCGCTTGCTCCATATCGGCCAGGACGGTCGGCAGGTTGGCACCGGTAGTAAGGACCATCACCGAGATCATCTGGGTGCAGGCCTCGTCCGCACAGGTGTACTGCATGTACAGCCAGAAGTCGGCATTCGGGACATCCAGGCGCGCCAGCACTGCCCCCTGCCCGGGCGACGATACCGAATCAATAAGCTCGGTTCCCTCGCCGAACGTATCGACCAGAACGGCAGGATCCGTAAAGATCGCTACACGATCCGATGCGTCACCCTCCGTGATCGGGTACACCGACACGAACACGCCTACTTCCTGCCCCTGTGGACCGAGCCAGTAGAGGCTAAGCATATCGGTCCCATTCGACTCGTCGCTCTCCATCGGCAGGTCTTCACCCCGTTCATCGAGCAGGAACGGATCATTCCAGGTGATGGTGAGGTTGTTTTGTGGAGTCAGCCAGGAGTCGCCGCCGGACGATGACGTGCCGGTTGAACCGGTGTTTCCACTGGTCTCACTCGAATTTCCGGTCGTGGTGGTGGTAGACGATGTACCGGTCGAGCGGGTGGTGCGTGTAGTTCGGGTGGATCCGGTGGCTTCCGTTGCCGCAGGCGTTTCACTTGCCGTGCCCGTACTCCGCGTCGTGCGGGTGGTACGGGTGCTGCCTGTGGTCCCCGTCGCTTCCGTGGCCGCAGGGGTCTCGCTGGTGGTAGTAGTAGTGGTGGTGCCCGAACTGCCGGAAGCAGATTCTTCAGCCTGAAGGAGCGGACCGAGGATATTCTGCTGTTCCACCATCGCATTGAACGCGTTCACATATACAGTGGAGTCGCCACCCTGCATTACCGCCACCCACGCGTCCGCAGTCGCCTGGACGGATTGCTGCCACGACATCACTGACTCGTGGAAGCTTTCCATGCCAGCAGGTGGCTGGAGCGCGGCAGTGCGCCGAGCACTCGATGCGAGTTCCGAGTTGGCGGCCTCGATATCGGCTCGCCCCTGCTCGGCCGTGATCGTGCCAGCGCCCATTTGATCCAACGTGTCGAGAATGATCGTGATCTGGGTGCCGACAATATCGAACTCGGCGCGAACCGCAGCGAGGTACTCCTCGTTACCGCCCGTAGACGCGGTCGTCTGCGTGGTTCCAGTGGAACGGGTCGACCGGGTACTTCCAGTGGTGCCGGTGGTTGAGGTTGTTCCGGTGGTGCCAGTGGTTTCGGTGGTGCCGGTGGTTTCGGTCGTGGTCGAGGTTGTGCTGGAGCCAGCGTCGCCAAGGGCGGCCTCCTCAGCTTCCAGCGCTGTGCCAAATGCCTCGTGCTCTGGGATCAGCGCGTTCAACGCTTGCTCCCAGCCAGACACCTGGCCACCCTGCGTCACTGCAATCCAGGCTGCACCCGTGTCGGCAACAAGCTGGTTCCAGGCGAGGAACTGCTGGTGGAAGTCCTCCATTCCAGCCGGTGGCTGGATTGCCGCCGAGCGCTCCGCGCTTGCGGCAAGTTCCAGGTTTGCCTCATTCAGGTCCGCGATGCCCTGCTCGCTTGTGATGCTGCCGTCGTTCATTCCTTTGACAGTGGTGATGATCAGGACGAGCTGCACCGTTACGATTTCGTATTCGGCCCGCACGGCAGCGAGGTACTCGGCAGCTTCACCGGTCGAACCGGATGTCTGAGTCGTTCCGGTCGTCTGGGTGGTTCCAGTTGTCTGGGTGTTTCCGGTAGACTCAGTCGTCCGGGTGGTGGTTTGCGCGGGAGTAGCCTTCAACTCTTCATCCAGCGACGCACCAAAGGCTTCGTGTGCATCGATTGCATCAAGCAACGCCAGCCGATGGTCCTCGGCCGTTGCTGTTCCATTCGTAACGTCTTGCCAAACGGTTCCCACTGCGGTTATCGACTCGGCCCAGGCGAGGAACTCCCCGTGAAATGCCTCCATGCCGGCGGGCGGCTGAATAGCCGATGCCCGGGAGCTGGTGCCAGCCAGTGTTTGCATGGTCGACGTGATAATTGGCTGCATCTGTTCAGCCGTCAGTGTTCCGTTTGTGTACTGCTCAAACGCACTGAGGAATTCGGTGAGCGCGTCGGTCGCGGTGTCGAACTCGGCCTTGACTGCGGCCAGGTACGCCGTGCGCGCATCGCCATCGGGCGCGGTGGTCTGGGTCGTTCCCGTCGTCTGGGTGGTACCTGTCGTTGTCGTTTGCGCGGTGCCAGTCGTGCCGGTGGTACCCGTCGTTCCGGTCGTGCCGGTTTCGGTGACTTCGGTAACGTTGGTAACTGCCGTACCACCAGTGATACCGACATTGGCCATCACCATGTTGCCCATGGCGGTGGCGTCGATACCATCCAGCACCGGTACGCCGTTGACAGCAACACTGTTCTGGGCGGATGCCATGGTGCCACCGAACAGCGCCGGCGGAGCGATGAAGATGTAGAACTCGGACTGCCCGTGCGAACGCTGGTTCATGAACAGCGTAAACACGCCGATCTCGTCGCCATCGAAATTGAGCATGTCCAGCGAATAGGAAACGCCCGTGTAGGCACCGCGGTCGATATTGGCAGAGTTCGTGCTTTCTCCGAACATGCCCTCCAGCACAATATCGCGGGCGGCGGTGAGGTCAATGAGCGGGCTCATGAACCCGATGGTGAGGATGTCGGCCGCGCCAGTGAAGCTGATCATCTCCACCGATTCATCGAAACCGCCGAGTTCCGGGTTGAGCACGTATGGCGGGCCATACGTAATCGTCACCCCGGTGAGCTGGCTTTGCACCGATTGCGCCTGGGCAGCAACCCTGCCGGGCGCGGCGACTGAGCCAAGCATCAGCATGGTGACCATCAGGAACGCTAGGAAGCGACGGACGTTCTCGCTGAAACGCTTCGCCATTTGGATTCTCTCCTACCCCGGCTGCACGGCAGGCCGGCCACGACTCGAGTTGATTGCTGATAGATGTTTCAACACCACCTATAACGTACGGTTTACCTGCCGGGTTCCTGCCTGTGCCGAAGATCCATCATCTCCGGGGCCCGCACCTCCCCGGCGCTGTACCGGGCATGTACGAATCAACATCTCGTTCTGGTTCTGTGCTCTCAGAGTACAATACTCGCAATCGTGTTCGATACAATTATCCAAGCAATTGTGAGGCGAAATATGGCTACTCAGCAGGTCCGGGATCATCTCTTTGCCGAACGCGTGCGCAACGCCGCTCCTTCTCCAACCCTGGCCGTAAGCCAACGTGCCCGGGAACTGAAGGCCCAGGGAATCGATGTTATCGACCTCGGCGGTGGCGACCCGGACTTTATTACGCCGCAGCACATTCGCGATGCCGCAATCGAGGCCATGAACAGCGGCGATACCCACTACGCGCCCAGCCAGGGAACGCCCGAACTGCTCCAGGCTATCGCCACCAAACTGCAGAACGACAACGGTATTACGGTTAATCCGAAGACCGACGTTATCGTGACTCCCGGTGGCAAGAACGCGCTCTACCAGGCCTGCATGGCCCTGGTGGAACCGGGCGTGGATGTGATGATCTTCGAGCCGGCATGGGTGAGCTACCAGCCAATGGTTGAGCTGGCCGGTGGCCGTGCCATTGGGGTACCGCTGGACCCGGATGACAACTTCGCGATCACCCGGGAAATCATGGAGCAGTACGTCACGCCCCAAACCCGCATTGTGCTCCTCAACTCGCCCAACAACCCCAGTGGCCGCGTGGCAACCATGGACGAACTCACGGCAATTGCCGAGTTCGCGAAGGAACACGACCTGCTCGTGTTCACGGACGAGATGTACGAGAAAATCATCTTCGGCGATCACAAGCACTACAGCATCGCGACGTTGCCCGGCATGGCCGAACGCACCCTTACGTTCAACGGCCTCTCCAAGGCCTATGCCATGACCGGCTGGCGGCTGGGCTATGTGGCCGGCCCGACTGACTTGATCAAGAAGATCATGATCCTGCAGTCCCACTCGGTTACATGCGCCACCTCGTTTGCCATGGCCGGTGGTGTAGCGGCGTACAACGGCCCACAGGACATCATTCACGAGATGGTTGCTGCCTGGGATCGCCGCCGCCACCTGATCACCGATGGCCTCAACGCCGTGAAGGGCCTGAGCGTCGCTCCGATCGAAGGCGCGTTCTATGGCTACGTCGATGGCCGTGAAACCGGTATGGGGATCGAGGACCTCAGCGCGAAACTCCTCAACGAGGCTCATGTAGCCGTGGTTCCGGGCACCGCCTTCGGAGCCAGTTGCACCGGCCACTTCAGGTTGAGCTTTGCCACCAGCGACGAAGCACTCGAAAAGGCAGTCCAGCGCATCGGTGATGTGCTCGGCTACCGATAGCCGCTCAAATCAAAGGGGAACAGCGTTCATGGGCATAGAGGATCGATTGGCAGAACTGAACATCGAGCTACCTGCAACCGTGCAACCGGCAGCGAACTACGTGCGCTACCAGTTCACCGGCAACCTTCTGTTCATCTCGGGCACAGGGCCAGGGTCCGGGCATCCAACCGGCAAGGTAGGAGCCGATATCACCGTCGAACAGGCATACGATGCAGCCCGGGCCTGCGGGCTCCAAATCCTCGCCACGGCACAGGAAGCGCTGGGGTCGCTGGATCGCATCACCCGCACCGTCAAAGTGCTGGGTATGGTGAATGCCGACGGGTTTTTCCAGAAGCATCCGCAGGTAATCAACGGCTGCTCTGACCTGCTGGTAGAGGTGCTTGGCGAAAAGGGCCGGCACACCCGCTCGGCGGTCGGAATGGGATCGTTACCCGGCGGGATTAGTGTAGAAATAGAAGCAACGTTCGAATTCGAGTAATATCCCCTGCAAAGAACCACGGGCAAGGTGCGTGCACGTATCTGGGCACGCATCCTGCCTATATATGTTCCTGATTAGCGCCGCCGATGGCCGGCGGTGTGTAGCTACGCGATTCTGCCGATCAACGGCAAAACATAAAAGAGGAATAGTTCATTGGAAAAGAATAAGAAGGTGCGTTTCACCCGCGAGGGATTTGAACGTGTAAGTGCAGAACTGAAGGAACTCGTCGAGGTTAAGCGCCCGGAAATCATCGCCGCTGTGGCAGAAGCCCGGTCCCACGGGGACCTGCGCGAGAACGCCGCCTATGACGTGGCCCGGCAGGATCAGGCCATGCTCGAAAAGCGCATCGCTGAACTCGAAGAAACACTCCGTAATGCCGAGATCATGGACGAGAACGAGACCAACAATGGCCTGGTCGGGATCGGGCGCACGGTTACCGTAGACTTCGACGGGTTCGAGGAAGTCTACAAAATCGTGGGGCCGGCAGAGGCCCAGCCCATGAAAAACGAAATTTCGGAAGAATCGCCCATCGGCAGCCAGCTGAAGGGTCGCGCCGTTGGCGATTCGTTCTCTGTAGAAACGCCGGGCGGCCCCGCCAAAATCACGATCAAGAGCATCGACTAACTGTGCGAGACATCGGGTTCCGGGATTCGATGAAAGCATCCCTGAATTGGCTGCTCCGGTGGCGGCATCCCCTTTGGTGGCTCCCCGATGTACCCAGCGAGCAGGATGCCAGCTACCTGCGCATTTGGTCGCAGTTACGACAAATCGAACGTGTTGCCGATGGGCGCCACGATACCAGCAACTTCCTTAACCGCTCCGGCGACCTGGTGATCGTGTGCGCCCATATCGATGCTTCGGTCCTGCAGCCTGCCTTCCATGACCTCACCCATGCCATCGGCAGCATCGACTACGTCCGACTGGTCCCGCCTTCCACGTTCAATATCACCGTGCAGGAGCTTGGGTACCTCAGCCCGCGTCCTAACGGGCGCGATGAGATTACCGATCAGTGGCTGGACGAATACCTGGAACAATGCGAACTCAGCCTGCGCGATTTCCGCCCGTTCGATGTCACCCTTGGCGGGGTGAACAGTTATGCGGATGCTGCGTTCCTGGACGTTCACGAT
Source organism: Chloroflexia bacterium (assembly GCA_043427975.1). Lineage (GTDB taxonomy): Bacteria > Chloroflexota > Chloroflexia > Thermomicrobiales > UBA6265 > UBA6265. Next base: position 50,099 of record JBHWTK010000008.1, read on the forward strand.
AACGGCTGGTTCAGCCGTATCCATGAGGTGCTGGTCGATTTCGTTTCCCAGCCTCCGCGAACACGCTATCCCTACCTGCCGGAATTTGTGATCGCCCAGTACACGCGGTCGGCCCCTATCGGGCGGCTCGTTCCCACGCTCACCCCGTTTCGTGATATGACCTTCGGGTCGTTCCGCGTCAATCATATCGACGTCCTGCGAATCCCGACCACGGCACCATTTGCGGAACCTGTCCTCGTGCGATCCTACCCTCTTGGAACGCTCACCGGGTTTATGGACCGTGTCACCAGCGCGAATACCGGCAATTAACAAGGCGGGCTACCATCTGGCGGCCCGTCTTGCTTTTAGGATTAGTTCTGCATATGACCAAGGATCGCGTCGGCGAACTCCACTGTGCCGGCCCTGCCGCCAAGGTCGCCGGTCAGGATTCCCTGCCCAACAACCGCATTCACCGCGGATTCAATCGCGGACGCCGCCTCCGGCTGACCAAGCGACATGCGGAACATCATCGCCACGGAGAGGATCATGCCGGCCGGGTTGGCGATCCCCTGCCCCGCAATGTCCGGCGCGGAGCCATGGATGGGCTCATAGAGGCCGATACGCCTTCCGTTCTCGCCCGGGGAACCAAGCGATGCGGAGGGCAACAGTCCGATGCTGCCACCAAGCACCGATGCCTCGTCGGTGAGGATGTCGCCAAACATGTTCTCGGTCACGATGACGTCGTAGGCGTTCGGTTGCTGGATCAGCTTCATTGTCATAGCGTCGACAAGCATATGCTCCAGCTCGATGTCGCTGTTCTCCGCGCCGATCTCCGTGGTGATCGATCGCCACAGGCGGCTCGAATCGAGCACGTTCGCCTTGTCGACGCTAGTGACCCGGCCCTTCCGGCCACGCGCGAGCTCAAACGCAAGTTCGACAATGCGGCGGATCTCATACTCGTGATAGACCAGCGTGTCCATCGCGACCCGGCCGTCGTCATCGGTCCACTGCTTGCGGTCTCCGAAGTAAATACCGCCGGTTAACTCACGAACTACCAGCAAGTCGGTACCGCGCAAGCGGTCCTCCTTGATGGGCGATGCCGCCAGCAATGACTCGTTGGCGGTCACCGGGCGAAGGTTGGCGAACAGGCCGAGTGCCTTCCGAATGCGCAGCAACCCTTGCTCCGGCCGAACCAGCGCCGAAGGATCGTCCCATTTCGGGCCACCAACTGCCCCGAGCAACACCGCGTCGGCATTCCTTGCCGCCTCGATATCCTCGTCGCGCAGCGCCGTGCCGTAGGCATCAATCGCGCATCCACCGATGAGCCTGGAATCGGTCTCGAGTGAAAACCCGAATTTATCGGCAGCAGCGATGGCTACCCGGACCGCCTGTTCCATGACTTCGGGGCCAACACCATCCCCGGGGAGCAACACGATGGAGTACGACGTCGTGTCAGACATGTGCCTGCGCCTCCGGGTGGTCGACTACTGGCATCCACGGCTTGCGTTGTGCCTCGTATGCCGCAATTGCATCTTCGTGCTGCATGGTGATACCGATATCATCCAGCCCGTTGAGCAGGCGATGTTGGGTGAAATCGTCCAGCGGGAAGCTGGTGCTCATGCCGAGGCGCGGTACCGAGACCGTGCGGGTCTCAACATCGACCACGACCTCGAGGAACGGATGCTCCAGCGCGGCTTCCATGAGCTCTGCGCCAAAGTCCTCGTCCACCTGTACCGGCACAAGTCCGGCCTTGGTGGCATTGTTGCGGAAGATGTCGCCGAACTTTGGTGATATTACGGCCTCGAATCCGTAATCCATCAGCGCCCACACCGCGTGTTCACGGCTCGAGCCGGTACCGAAGTTCGGGCCAGCAATCAGCACCTTCGTGCCCTCATACTCCGGCCGGTTTAGCACAAACGTCGGATCCTGCTCGCGCCAGGCCGAGAAGAGCCCCTCACCGAACCCGGTGCGCTCCACCCGCTTCAGCCACACGGCCGGGATGATCTGGTCGGTATCGACGTCGCTACGCTCCAGCGGCGCGATACGTCCCTCGATTTTCTTCACTGGTTGCATCGGGTTCTCCTAATTCAGGTCGGCCGGCGTACCGAAGTGGCCGAGCACCGCTGTAGCAGCGGCAACCTGCGGCGACACCAAATGGGTGCGACCGCCCTTGCCCTGGCGACCTTCGAAGTTGCGGTTGCTGGTGCTGGCGCAGCGCTCCCCGGGAGCAAGCTGGTCCGGGTTCATGCCCAGACACATGCTGCAACCGGCCGATCGCCACTCGAATCCGGCTTCGGTGAAGATGCGATCCAGCCCTTCCTTCTCCGCCTGGTACTTCACCAGCATCGATCCAGGCACCACCATGGCGCGCATGCCCTCGGCAACACGACGTCCCTGCAGGATACTGGCAGCGCTGCGAAGGTCCTCAATTCGGGCATTGGTACAGCTGCCAAGGAAGATGGTATCGACCTTGATATCGCGGATCGGCGTACCAGGCGTGAGCGCCATGTACTTCAGGGCACGGGCTGCCGCCTCGCGGTCGCCCTCGTTGGTGAACGAATCGGGATCAGGCACAACCTGGTCAATGGATGTCACCTGGCCGGGATTCGTCCCCCAGCTGACGTGCGGCAGGATCGCGCTGCCATCCAGGATCACTTCCCGATCGTACGTTGCGCCCACATCGGTCGGCAGCGTCCGCCAGTCGTCCAGTGCGGCTTCCCAGTCGGCACCCTTCGGCGCGTATTTACGACCCTCCACATAGGCGAAGGTCGTTTCATCCGGCGCGATCATGCCGGCCTTGGCGCCACCCTCAATGCTCATATTGCAGATGGTCATGCGGCCTTCCATGCTGAGGTTGCGGATGACTTCTCCGCGGTACTCGACAATGGAGCCGACGCCGCCACCGGTGCCGATCTTGCCGATGATGGCGAGAATGACATCCTTGGCTGTCACACCCTCCTGCAGCGTTCCATCGACGGTGATCGCCATCGTGTTCGGACGGTTCTGCGGCAGCGTTTGGGTGGCGAGCACATGCTCCACCTCGCTGGTGCCGATCCCGAACGCCAGCGCACCAAATGCACCGTGGGTACTGGTGTGGCTGTCGCCGCACACAATCGTCATGCCCGGCTGGGTGAGCCCCTGCTCGGGGCCGATGATATGGACAATCCCCTGGCCCGGCGCGCCCATCGGATGCAGCTTGATGTCGAATTCCCGGGCATTCTCACTCAGCTTGCTGAGCTGCTTCGCCGAGATCGGATCAGCAACCGGCAGGTTGATACCGATCGTCGGGACGTTGTGGTCGGCTGTGGCGATGGTGAGATCCGGACGGCGCACCTTGCGACCATGCATCTTCAGGCCGTCGAAGGCCTGCGGGCTTGTCACTTCGTGGACAAGATGCAGGTCGATATACAGCAGGTCGGGCTCGCCCTCGGCGTGGCGAACCACATGCCGATCCCACAGTTTCTCCGCCAGAGTTCTGGGTTGATTCACGAAAACGGTCCTTTGGTCTCTTACGGCTTGCGGCCGGCGAAAACGGAGAGTTCGAAGCACTTGAAGGCGCAATCGACGTCGGCAAAGCCGATGTCCCGCAGCCACTGAAGCTGATCCCACACCGGCGCGAGGATGTTTGCACCACCGTCTGCCCGCAGGCGATAGCTGGCGAACACTTCGTCGAAGCTTTCGTCACCGCCCTTGGCCGCCTGAAGGCACTCCACCATCAGGGTGTCATGGGCAACGTTGTACATCGGAGAGCCACTGGCGACATGTTCGATCTGCACGAACAGTCCGCCAGGCCTCAGCCACCCGAAGACATGTGCGTACAGCGCACGCTTCATCTCATCGGGGATGTGGTGAATCGCAAACCGGCTCACAATCAGGTCGAACGGGCCCCGATCGGTTACGGTGTCGTGCCAGTCACTATCGCGGAAGTCCCCAATCACGAACTGAAGATCGAGGTCGGAACCGGCAAAGCGTTCGCGCGCGCCATCCAGCATTGGTGTCGAAAAATCAGTCAGCGTCGCTGCCCGCAGCGGCTGCTTCCGCCCGACTTCTGCCGTAGCGATTCCGTCGCCCGCACCAAGGTCGAGCACATTCCGGACCTCAATCCCGGCAGCGCCAATCAGCCGATGCATGACCTCGAAGTGCATATTCACGAACGGAATCGCGGTGCGGCTGACGCCATAGTTCGCGGCAACAGATGCATCCTGCCAGATCGTGTCCTGACGAGCAGCCATTTAGGACCACCTCGACGTCGATGACATCCCGGCCAGCGCCATATCGGGCTGGGCATTGATCATCTGGCTCACCGCCGCGATGTATGCCTTGGCGCTCGCTTCCACCGTATCGGTGGCGAGGCCGTGGCCGCTGTAGGTGTGGCCGTTGTGGCGAATGCGCACATGCACCTGCCCCTGTGCGTCCTCGCCCGGCGTAACAGCTTCGACATTGAAGTACGTCAACTCTGTTTCGATGCCCAGGGCAGAATCGATAGCGGAGAGGAGCGCGTCGATTGGTCCGTTGCCACCGGAACGACCCCAAAACTGGCGATCCTCCCGGGCGACCACCACCATGGCGTTGGCATCGCCACCGTGGGCAGAGTTGACCGTGAAATCAACGAGGTGTACTGCGCTGCCGTGGACGATTTCTTCATCGGCGATCAACGCCTCGAGATCGGCACCGGTCACCTTCTTCTTGCGATCAGCCAACTCGAGGAAGCGCTCGTAGGCCGATTGCATTTGGGCATCATCCAGGTGGAAGCCAAGGTCGCTCAGCGCCGACCGGAAGCCGGCCCGGCCGCTGTGCTTGCCAAGCACCAGGCTGGTCCCTTCCCAGCCCACATCGGCGGGATTCATGATCTCGTACGTCGTGCGTTCCTTCAGCATGCCATCCTGGTGGATGCCTGCCTCGTGCGCGAACGCGTTGCTCCCGACGATCGCCTTGTTCGCCTGCACCGCAATGCCGGTGAGGTTGCTCACCAGGCGCGATGTCGGCACCAGGCGCTCCGTGGCGACCTGCGTCCGGGCGCCGCCGAACTCCGGATCGCGCGTTTCCAGCGCCATCACCACTTCTTCCAGCGATGTATTCCCAGCGCGCTCACCGATGCCGTTCATGGTCACTTCCACCTGCCGAGCCCCCGCTTTCACGGCGATGAGCGTGTTGGCCGTGGCCATGCCGAGGTCATCGTGGCAGTGGACAGAGAAAATCACGTTCTCGGCACCGCGCACGTTCTGCTTCAGGTAGGTGATGAGTTCGTGGTATTCGAATGGCGTCGTATAGCCAACGGTGTCGGGCACGTTCAACGTGGTGGCGCCGCATTCGACGGCTACGCTGAATACCTCCACCATAAAGTCGCGGTCGGAACGGGTGGCGTCCTCGCAGGAGAACTCCACATCCTCAACGAACGACTTCGCGAGCGTGACCGATTCGCGTACGCGCTCGATTACCTCTTCGCGAGTCATGCGGAGCTTGTATTGCAAGTGAATATCGCTGGTGGCGATGAAGGTGTGAATACGAGGCTTCTCGGCTTCTTTCACCGCCTGGGCGGCGCGTTCGATATCGCCACGGTTGGCGCGGGCAAGCCCGGCGACGGTTACGCCGGTGCCCTTGCTGCGCCGGGCGATTTCGCGCACAGCCTCGAAATCGCCCGGTGAGGCGGCCGGGAACCCGGCCTCGATGACATCTACCTTGAGTCGAAAGAGTGCGTCTGCGACCTGGAGTTTCTCTTCAGCCGTAAGCGTTGCACCGGGGGACTGTTCGCCATCCCGAAGGGTGGTATCGAACACAATCACGCGATCCTGCACAGCCGATACGTTAATGTCTCCGTCGCTCATGTCACTACCCTTTCTGTGGGAAGGCCCGTGCCCTCCCGGTGTTTACTGGTTGCGCTTTGCCGCAGCCGCCTCGCGGGCCGCCTTGCCGCTCTTCAGGAACGGCATCATCGCGCGCAGCTCGGCACCGACCTTCTCTACTTCGTGGCCCTCGTTATCGGCACGAAGCTGGAGGAAGCCCTTGCGGCCGGTCTCGTTCTCGTTGATCCAGTTGCGGGCAAAAGTGCCATCCTGGATATCCGCGAGCACCTGCTTCATCGCCTTCTTGGTGTCGTCGGTGATGATCTTCGGGCCCGTGATGTAGTCGCCGTATTCAGCGGTGTCGCTCACCACCTGGCGCATGAGGGTCATGCCGCCCTCGTAGATCAGGTCGACGATGAGCTTCATCTCGTGCACGCACTCGAAGTACGCGCTCTCCGGCTCGTAGCCGGCCTCAACCAGTGTCTCGAAGCCGGCCATCATCAGCGCGGAAACGCCACCGCAGAGCACCGCCTGCTCGCCAAAGAGGTCGGTCTCGGTCTCTTGCTTGAAGGTGGTTTCCAGTACACCTGCGTTGAGGCAACCAACGCCACGGGCGTAGGCGAGCGCTGTTTCCATGGCATTGCCGCTGGCATCCTGCGCGATTGCCACGAGGCCCGGCACGCCGATGCCCTCCTGGAAGAGCTCACGCACGCGCTGACCCGGGGCCTTGGGCGCGATCATGCTGACATCCACGTTCTCCGGCGGGGTGATCGCCTTAAAGTGAATAGCGAAACCGTGGGCGAACATGAGGGTCTTGCCGGCGGTAAGGTTCGGCTCGATCTCGGTCTCGTAAATAGACTTTTGGAGGTGATCGGGCACGAGAACCATCACCACATCGGCGGTAGCCACGGCATCGGCCACCGGCATCACCTTCAGGCCCTCGGCTTCGGCCTTCGGCTTGCTCTTGCTGTCGTCCTTGAGGCCAACAACCACGCTGACGCCACTATCGCGCAGGTTAAGGGCGTGGGCGTGACCCTGTGCACCGTAGCCAATGATGGCCACAACCTTGTCCTGCAAGGGAGCGAGTGTCGCGTCGTTCTCGTAATAGATCTTTGCCGCCATGTTGTGAGGTTCCTCCGTGTTGATGGCACACTGCCATCACTGTCCATATACGGCCCCGACGTGAGGCCAAGTGAAACGCGTGGTTAATCGGCAGCCATCGAGCCCATCTGCCGGGGTTGGGGGTCGGATTTCCGGGCCAGCGCGCGGGGCAAGGCCACCTTGCCGCTGCGTACCATTTCACGCACGCCATAGACGCGCATCATGGTGAGGAAGCTTTCGATCTCTTCCTCAGTCCCGACCATTTCGATCATGACACTGTTCGGTGTGGCGTCCAGCACCCGGGCGTTGTAAATGGCCGCGGTTTGCACCACCTCGGCCCGCACTGCGCCCTTGGCGGCTACTTTCACCAGCACCAGTTCGCGGATCATGGCCTCGGCCGGTTCGAGATCGACCACCTTGATGACCTCCAGCAGCTTGTAGAGCTGCTTGCCGGCCTGCTCGATCTCTTCAGACTCGCCGCGCAACTGGATGGTCATACGGGAAACACCCGGCTGCTCGGAGTGACCAACCGTGATCGAATCGATGTTGAAGTTGCGCCGGCGCATCAGGCTAACCACCCGGTTCAGCACACCGGGATGATCCTCCACCAGCAGGACGAGGGTATGTGTGGTGACCATGGTTCTAGTTTCCTTCCTGGCGGGCATCGGTCTCGATCATCTGGGAGTTGGCGGCACCGGGGGCAACCATCGGGTAGACGTTGGCTTCCGGCTCGACCACGAAGTCGATCAGCACTGGCCCCTTGATGGAGCGGGCCTTTTCGATGGCGGGGCGGATCTCAGCGTCCGTGCGAACCCGGATGCCGGTCGCGCCGTACGCCTCAGCAAACTTCACGAAATCGGGCGCGCTGATCTGGACTTCGGAGTAGTTGCGAGCGTGGAAGAGATCCTGCCACTGGCGCACCATACCGAGGTAGCCGTTATTGATGATGGCGATGTTGATGTCGAGCTTTTCCTGCACGGCGGTGGCGAGTTCGGTGCCGCTCATCTGGAATCCGCCGTCGCCAATGATGCTCCACACCTCAAGATCGGGGCGGCCCATTTTGGCGCCAACGGCAGTCGGCAAACCGAAGCCCATGGTACCCAGGCCGCCGCTGGTGATCCAGCGCTTGCCATGCTTCACGCCCATGTGCTGGGCCGCCCACATCTGGTGCTGGCCAACGTCGGTCGTGATGATGGCGTCGTGGTTGGTCGCGTCGCCGATCTCCTTGATGATGCTGTACGGTTCCGGCCAATCCGGCCGATCTTCCAGCGCCGCCCGCAGCACGCGGTTCTGCTGACCTTCAATCCAGGTTCGCCACGCGCCGTGATCGCCTGCACTCACTTCGGGCGTGAGGAGCTTCAGCACTTCCTTGATATCGCCCACCACCGGGACATCGGTGCGGACGTTCTTGCCGATTTCGGCCGGGTCGATATCGACGTGGATCACCTTCGCGTTTGGCGCAAAACCGGAAAGGTTGCCCGTGGCGCGGTCATCGAAGCGGGCGCCAAAGTTGATCAGAAGGTCGCACTCGTCCAACGCCCGGTTGGCGCGGCGATGGCCATGCATGCCCATCATGCCGATTGCCAGCGGGTGCATCTCATCCATCGCGCCCAAACCCAGGAGCGTGAAGATCGTGGGAATGCCCGTTTTCTCGACAAAGGCGGTGAACTCGGCTTCGGCGTTGGAAAGGATGACGCCGTGGCCTGCCATGATCAGCGGGCGTTTGGCGGCAGCAATCGCATCGGCAGCCAGCCGCACCTGCCGCATGTTCGGCACGGTGGTGGGCTGGTAGCTACGGCGACCAACCGGGCCGGGAGCCTTGTACTCCGCAGTGGCGACAAACACATTCTTGGGGATATCGACCAGCACCGGCCCGGGACGGCCCGAGCGAGCAAGGTAGAACGCTTCCTTGATGGTGGATGCGATGTCGTTCACATCGTGAACGATGTAGTTGTGCTTCGTAACCGGCAACGTGATGCCGGTAATGTCCACTTCCTGGAAACCATCGCGACCGATCAGGGCCTCGTTAACCTGCCCGGTAATGGCGACAACCGGCACGGAGTCGAGCATTGCATCGGCAAGCGCGGTGACGAGGTTGGTTGCGCCGGGGCCGGAGGTGGCGATGCAGCAGCCAACTTCACCGGTGGCACGGGCATACCCAATAGCGGCCAGGCCGGCCCACTGCTCGAAACGGGTGAGGACGTGATGCAGGTTCGCCTGCGGGATAGCGTCGTACAGCGGAATTACGGCACCGCCCGGATACCCGAACACGGTGGTAACTCCTTCGGCTTCCAGTTGGCGACAGGTAATCTGCGCGCCACTGAGTACCTCGGGAGCGGTAGTTGGTTCGCTGGATTGCGTTTTGGCGGCTGGGTCGATTGCGACCATAACTCTGCTCCTTGATAGTCACGCACCGTGCGTGATGAACAACCTGGCCTTTCGAATTCGGGCCCGTGATCACCTTCGATCACTGCCTCGCTCCCGTGGCCGGCGCGGTTTACGCCGAAGGGAGGGATTCGATAGCACCGTGGACGTCGTTGTTCCGGAGCATCAAAAAAGCCTCCCTGTTTGAGGAGGCCAGCACGTTTCCCGTCGTTCTTTCAGCTTACGCCGATCGCTGTCCTCGCTCACCACAATTGCTCCCTACAAGAAGGAGCCCGGTAATAAGGAGTACTACGATGGAGGTCAGCGGAAAGAGCTTCATGGCTACCGATCGTGAAACGTTGCACACAGCACACCTGCGTGCATCAGTATGGTACGGGGCAGCGGTGATTGTGTCAACACAGGGACAGTGTTGATCCGTAGCGGCCCCGGCGGCAGGTACCAGTTGCGTCGACAACGCTCCGCTCACTTCAGTCACGATCCCCTCCCCATCGCCTCGTTGTATCTCCTGAATCTATAGTCCGGCACTCCTTCCCCACAACGAGACTGCGCACTTGACGATATACCGGGGGGGGGGTATTTTACACAAAGGGACCAAGAGGTGGCAACGCCCACCGAAATACCAGGCTGATTATCCATGAGCGAGCTGCTCACTGGATAGCTGAGTTATCCGTGAGCGTTGCTCGTGTTGGGTCTTAGGAGGGAGAAATGAAAAGAATCTCGACTTTATGGGCGCTCCTCGCCGCATCACTATTGGCTTTATCGACAATAGGCGTTATGTCCGCACAAGAGGGCGGCACCTTCACCATGGCTGTGACTCGGGAAGGCAGTCCCACCTGCGCGACGGGTGAGCAGCTCATTCAGATGAATTTCAGCGTCGGCGCTGGGGACATCATCTTCCAAACGTTCAATACGTCCCAGCCGGAACTCTCTATGGATGCTCCGATGACGCTGCCGGATGACGCCGTCGATAGGGGTGATTTTGCTACGCCGATCGAACATCCATTCGACAAAGTCGTCGTCCAGCTCATCTTCGACGACACGGTTGAAGAGTTGACCTTTGACACCGGGTCGTGTGGCGTCACTGCAAGCCAAACGATCAACATCGGCGGCGATCTACCGTACGACCCCGGTGCAGTCATAGAAGTCTGCTTCTTTTCCTGGCGAACGGGACTCGAAGAACCTTACGATCTGCGGGTTGGTGATCTCGTCAACGAGGGCTGGTTGATCGTTGAATCTGATGGCTCTTTGACTCCGAACGAGTCCAACTCTTGGGCTGGAATTTACCTGGGGGAATGCACCGGCGAGTCGACCGGTCAACCCGGATTGCAGAGTATTAGCTTCCCAGGTGAGATCGTAACCTACTGTGACAATGGGGTGACCAAGAGTGACGCAGCAATAAACTTTGCAGGCGATGCAATCACTAATGGCGGAGGCCGGACCATTCCGTTCCTCTTCCAATACATTCTCGACTGGAACAAGGTGCCAGCCGGAATCACAGCTGGTCCTTGCGATCTCGCACAGCCAGTTGACACGGATGGAGATGGCATCCCTGATTATGCCGATCGATGTCCGGATGTCGTAGGTAATGCGAGCGATGGCTGTTTCTATGATTTTATTGCCGACGGGTGGCAAGTCATTACCCACACCTCGGGTGACGTCGTCATCGAATATTGTTGGAACGGGCAAAACGAATCAGCCACTGTCGCGCAGATACGCAACGGGGAGGTTGAGGGCGTTTACATTGAAGTATGGAACCGCGAGGAACTTATCCCATGGCCGGAACTCGTCGGCATCACCCCCGGTGAGTGCCTTAATCCGGTTCCAGTCGACACCGACGGTGACGGTGTCAACGACGACGTCGACGAGTGCCCGGAGGTTGCTGGTGCTGTGGAGAACGGCGGTTGCCCGGCGGTCAATATTCCAGGCGTCTGGAACATTGACGTGGTTTCACTCGCCTGCACGGCAGAGGGAGTTGATGTCACGTACTCCATCGGCGGGGCTGAGAATGTGCCGACGGACGGCGACATGACCGACGTCCAGATCCGCCCGGCTGAAGGCGGCACTCCAATCGTCTCGGAGTTCGGTGAGGTCTCTCAGGGGAATCCCGGGCCGTACACCGTTTCGATTGAATCGGCGGACCTGAGTTCAGGCGTCTTCCAGGCATGGGTGTTCAAGGTTGGCACCAATGACCATGTGTACTCCGAAGCCATCAGCTGCGGCGAAGAGCCGGTCGCTCCTGCGGAACCGGGCGAGGGTGAAATGCCTGGCGAAGGTGAAACGCCTGCCAGCCCCACGGATGGCAATACCGGTTCAGAGGGCGGCGACACAAGCGGCGGCGGTAAAGATGCGGTTGCCAGCACTTCGAATGCCGGCACTGTAACCGGACTTCCATCCACGGGTACGGGTAGCACAGCAGCGAATACAACACTGCTCACGATTGTGGCTGTGGCCGGAATGACGGTCCTTGCCTGCGGCCTCAAACTTCGACGCATTCAGTAGTCGTCGATACTCGGGAAAGGACCGGATGGCTTTGTGCCGTCCGGTCCTTTCCCATTAGTGAGCCCCTGACGGCTCGCTAGGTAAGCGACAACAAATCCCGGGTGATCTCGCTGATAATCCCTTCACCCGTCACCACATCGGCGACATCTTCGGTGAAGACGGAGACGATCAGTGGGCCGTCGTTTGTCATGACAAACCCGACGTCATTGACTACCGTGGTGTAGCTGCCGGTTTTGCTCCCCCACTCCATCCCTTCGGGCACAAAGCGGCCGATGCGCTTGTCGTTGCTTTGCAGTTTCAACATGTCCAGTATGGCCATGCAGCTCTCAGCGCTGGCGGCGGAGCCATCCATGATCGACTCAATGAGCCGGGCGAACTCGGCCGGGGTAGCGAGATTCTCCTGCTCATCGGAGGTCGCTGGGCGGCCGCGCATGGGTCGACCGAGGACCGATTCCGTCAGCCCCAGCTCCCGCATGGTGGCGTTCACAGCATCCAACCCCACATGGTCGATCAAGATGTTGGTAGCCGGGTTATCGCTGATGCTCATCATCAGGTAGCACACATCGCGTAACGTCAGCTCAATGCCGGCGTGGAGTTCTTGCAATACGCCGCTGCCTGGAACCTTGTCCGACTCCTTCAGCACGTATGTATGCGCGAGTGAGAGTTTCCCGGCGTCAATGCGGCGGAACAGCTCGATCATGATTGCGATCTTGATACAACTGGCGGACTTGAAGACCTCGTGCTCGCGATGCGCCACCCGCGATCCATCCGGGAGGATGGCGCAGAGGCCAATCCGGGCGCGCTGGGTCTCGGCATTCGCGATGATGGTATCTACCGGGATCGAAGGCATGAGCTGGTCCTGTCCGTAATGGGCACGATTAATCCGTACCATCATCACGGCGAACACCGAACCGGGCAATACGTTCAGGCGGGCAAGCGACGAACCCGCAAGATGAGGAACAGGCTGGTAATCGATGTGAACGCCAGGATCGAAACAAGCGGATAGGGCGTGTTATTGGAGAGCAGGCCAAGAGCCGCTGAACCGATCATGCCGCCGCCGTACTGGGTGAATCCGAGGAACGCAGATGCCCGGCCCCTGCCCTCTGTCACCGTATTCAGCCCACCGGAAATCGCGTTTGCCTGGATAAATCCGTTCGAACCGGCATAAACCACAATGAGTACAACCATGACACGGATATCTACGCCCGCCAACACGCTCAGCGCCAGGGCAACCGACGCCGCTACCGCGACACAGACGCCGCCCAACAGCATGCGGTCCGTGCCATACCGGCTCACCAGCCGCGCGTTGGTGAGGTTAGAGGCGATTATCACCGCCGCGCCGGCCCCGAAAATGAGGCCGAACGCATCGGGCGAAAGCCCTCCCCAGGTGATAAACACGAACGAGGATCCGGCGACGTAGGCAAAGATGCCCGCGGTGAAGATCATCGTGACCATGGCGTACGCCACCAGTCGCTGGTTGGCCAGTAACGCCCGATAGGCGACTTTGTCCACGATGCTGGCACTGGCCACCCGGTGCGCTACCGGCAATGTTTCCGGGATGACCCGGTAGAGCGCCGTCAGGGTACCCAACCCAAGGCACACCAACGTGAAGAAAATCCATCGCCACGAGGCGAATGCCAGGATGCGCGCGCCGATGATCGGGCCCAGCATGGGCGCAATCACCATAATCGCGGTAAGGGTGGAGAGCACCTTTGCCGCCTGCTTGCCCTGGAAGAGATCAGCGACAATCGCGCGGCCGATCACCACGCTGGCGCTGGCACCAACAGCCTGCACCACGCGGAACGCGATCAATTGCGCCACGCTGTCCGAAAGGCCGCACCCGAGCGAACCGAGCACAAACAACACCAGCCCCATAGCCAGGGGCAGTCGCCGGCCGCGATGATCGCTAACCGGTCCCCAGATGAGCTGGCCGATACTGAACCCCAGCAGGTATCCCGAGATCGTCAGCTCGAGCGAACCATGACTTGCCCCGAGTGCCTCGGCCATCGTCGGCATCGCGGGCAGGTACAGATCAGTGGAAAGCGATGCAAACGCCAGCAGCAACGCGAGGTAGCCATAGCCAAACCGGGTCAGCGTTGGTTTGGTAGATTCCGCGTGCATGGAGCTACCCGAGGGCCGGGCGGGTCAGGCTGGTGGGGTACGGTGTGGGGCCCACGACCGGGTGAGGCTCGTACTTCTCTTCGAGGTACAACATGTCCTCATCGGAAAGCTGCAGCTTCAATGCGCCCACCGCCTCGTCGAGGTAGTTCCCCCTGCTGGCGCCAACGATGGGAGCACTCACCGGCGCCTTGCGCAGAATCCAGCCGAGCGCGATCTGTGCCCGTGGCACCCCGTACCTCTCCGCCAGCTCCGCCACACGGTCGATAATTACCTGGTCCGCCTCGGCGGTCGCGTCGTACTTCAACTTCGCATACGCGTCATGTTGAGCCCGTGGGGTTTGCACCCGGGAGAAATCGCGCGCCAGTCTGCCTGAAGCGAGCGGGCTGTACGGCGTGGTGCCCACGCCGGCGGTCACGCACAGGGGGTTCATCTCACGCTCTTCCTCGCGATAGATCAGGTTGTAGTGGTTCTGCATCGAGACCGGTTTGGTCCAGCCATGCTGCTCGCAGGTGGAAAGGGTTCTCGCGAACTGCCAGGCCATCATGGCCGATGAGCCGATGTACCGGGCCTTTCCGGCGCGCACGACATCGTTCATCGCTTCCATGGTCTCCTCGATCGGAACATCGTAATCCCAGCGATGAAGGATATAGAGGTCGACGTAATCCATCTTGAGGCGCTGCAGGCTCTTGTCGATCTCACTCATGATGGCGGCGCGGGAAAGGCCAGCGCCGTTTGGACCGGGTCGAACCCTTCCCCATACCTTCGTGGCCAGCACGTACTCGTCGCGGCTCGCATACTTGCGGAGCGCCTCGCCGAGGATTTCCTCGCTGCGCCCACCGTTATAGACATTTGCGGTATCGAAGAAATTGATCCCAAGGGCGAGCGCGTGCTTGACGATAGGGAACGCCTCGTCTTCGCCGATCAGCCACTCCTGGCCCCCGGCCCGATCACCGAAGCTCATGGCACCCATGCAAATGCGCGAAATCTCAAGGCCGCTGGTACCGAGCCGTGTGTATTCCATCGTTCCTCTCCTGTGCGTGGGTAAAACAGCGGATCTGTGCCTTTACTCTACGCGGTGCGGCCAGTCATGCTGTAGCACATGCCTGCAGGGTTATTGGCGAATCCTCCAGCAGATACGAATGGGCAGCCTGATGCTCACGACAGAATGGTGTACCCCCTCGACAACCCCAGCCACCTTGCTAAACTGACATCCTAGCTATAGACATAACCTCCCAGTTCCACAAAGCAAGCGATCAATGACGTTGAGAATGCCACGGCGAGCGGGTCACGGTTTCGCCCGATTGCGAGTCCCCAGGCAGTGGCGTAGCAGTGAGGGAAAGAAATGAGGAAGACGTTACCCGGATTGAGTCGGCGTTCACTGGTTCAGGGCGCGGCCCTGGCATCGTTGCCTGGCTCACGATCGCTGGCGCAAACTCCTGCCGCTACGCCATCGGCGGATGCCATGGGTCAACTCTCCGCGCTGGCCGCGAGCGCGCAGGAGGAGTTCAGCCTTCGGTCCGTACTCTTGACGGTGCACGACCAGGAGGGTGAGGTTTTCGCCCTTGCGCGGGGGGAATCCGAAACCGGCATGCCCGCCATGTTGGACATGCATTTTCGCATCGGTGCAGTTTCCATCACCTACCTCGGTGTTCTCTTGCTCAACCTGGCCGATGAGGGGGTCATCGACATCGACGAGCCAATCGCCCGATGGCTGCCCGACCTCCCGCACGCAGATGTCGCGACTCCTCGCATGTTGGCGCAGATGACCGCTGGCTATCCGGACTACGTTCACACCGATGCCTTCATTACGGCATTCTATCGCGATCCGTTTCGCACCTTCACCGCAGAAGAGCGGATACAGTACAGCCTCGATTCGCCGCGGCTGTTTCAGCCAGGGGAGAACTGGGCCTATTCGCACACCGGCATCGTGATCCTGGGGAGAGTAATTGAGCTGGCAGCCGGGAAGCCGCTGGCTGACCTGATGATGGAGCGCGTCCTGATACCGCTCGGGTTACGCGATACCCATACGAATGATCTCCCTCACATGGCGCCGCCGGTGTTGCACTCATATTCATCGGAACGGCGTGTACCACTGGGTATCGCACCTGAGGTGCCGTTTTACGAGGATGCCACCACCTGGAACCCTTCCTGGACGCTCGCACCGGGATCCGTTCAATACAGCACCCTGCATGACATCGCCTCGGCCTTCCGGCAGGTTGGCCAGGGCGCGATCCTCTCCGGATCCGCACTCGCTGAACTCACCAGCGATTCCCTCATCGGTTTCGGGACACCACTGGATGGCTGTATGAACTGTCGCTCGCTTGACAGTACCTATACCTATGGCATCGGACTGGTGATTTCCAACGGCTGGTATACGCAGAACCCCATGTTCGCCGGCTGCGGCGCCACCGTAGCGACGTTACCAGAGGCCGGCTACACGATTGCCGCCGCAGTCACCTTCCAGGAAGACGCATTTGACGACCAGGGCAACTATATCCATGGCAACAGCAGCCAGACGATCGTGAGCCGGGTATCGCAATTACTCGTGCCGGATCAACCCGTGGGCCGGGGCTAACTTCTGTCAGCTAAGGTCGATAAACGGATCATCAAGGTCGTATGGCAGGTGGCCGTTCTGCTCGGGACAGACGTGGCCTTCCTCGCGAGGGTAGCCACACATGGGGCACAGGGGGCGCCCTTTCGCAACAAGCTCGGCCGCTTCCTCGCTAAAGGCACGCGCCATTTGCAGACTCATTCGGAACCGCACATCGGGCTCAGCGTCTGCGTCTTCCTGCTCGACATCGTGGGCGGCGATAACCACCTGGCTGTCGGTGGCATCGAACCCCATTTCGATCCTGCCGACGCGGAACTGCAGGTCGGTGTGCTCGTCGTACTCAACGTCCTGAAGCGCCCAATCCGGCAACGGATTGTGCACCGGCATAAACTCCAGGATTTGCTCCATCGCAATCCCAAGCGCCTGAACCTGCTGCTTCTCCATCCAGAGAATCCAGGTGATGCCATCAATAATCACAACTATGCGAAACCGACGCTGTCCGGGTTCTCCAAGCGCCTGCGGAGTCACGAACTGGGCATCACCACCGGGGATGGGGTTGTTATCCATAATGGGCATTGGCCTTTGAACGAACGAGACGGGAGGCAAACTGGCCTCCCGTCTATTATCCCAAATGCTGGCAAATTGGGCCTAGCTTACGTCCTCGTCCTCTGCGGGAACCGTTACGGGCTCCGCTTCCACCACGTGGTTGTTCTCCGCAGTTGGCTTACGGGCCGGGCGAGACCTGCTGGATCCGTTGACGGAGTCCTGCGTGCCCGGCACGTTCTTCAGCATCTCGTCCATTTTGAAGCCGGTGAGGGCTTCGAGGAGTGCCGGCACCTGTGCCACCAGGTTGGTCATATCGCCGGTGATGCGGTTCATGCCGGTGGTGCCACCCTCGCCGTCGCCACCAGTGGAAACGACCGTGATCTTGTCCACACGGTTGAGCGGTTCGGCAGCGGCTCGAACCATTTCCGGCATCTGGCTGAGCAGTTTGTCCAGGATCGCGGCCTGGTTGTACTGCTGGAAGGCGGCGGCCTTCACCTGCATGGCGTGAGCTTCGGATTGTCCCTTGGCCTCGATGATTTCGGCTTCTGCCTGGCCGGTGAGCCGAACAACATCAGCACTGGCTTCACCCTCGAGCCGGGTGCGCTCGGCAACCGCACGGGCGCGAAGTACCTCACGCTGGCGCTCGGCCTCGGCCAGGGTCTCGATGCGCTTCTTCTCCACTTCGGCGGCGCGAAGCACGGTAGCGATAAGTTCCTTCTCGCGGCGGAGGATTTCAGCCTCCTGCACCGCCACTTCGCCTTCTTTGCGAACCTGCTCCACACGAACCTGCTCGGCAACGATCCTCTGCTGCTGAATGCTTGCCTGGATCTCGTAGGCCTTGTCGGCCTGCGCGCGTTGTTCCTGAACAGCGCGTTCGTATTCGGCCTGCTTGAGGTTGAGGTCACGAACTGCTTCTGCCTGGGCGGTTTGGCTAATCGATTCTGCGGTCACCTTTTCCTGCTCGGCGGCGGCTTCGGCAATCCTCGCTTCTCGCATTGCCTGGGCACGGCGAATGGCGGTATCGCGCTCGGCTTCAGCGATGGCGATATCGGCCGTCCGGCGAACCAGGGCGACGTCTGGCTTACCCATGTTCAGGATGTAGTCGTTGGAATCGGTCACCTCGCGGATGGTGAAGCTCACCACCTCGAGGCCCATCTTGGCCATATCCTCGGCGACGTTGGCCCGCATCCGATCGGCCACCATCTCCGGTTCCTTCACGATGTTCTCGATCGTCAGCTGGCCGACGATACCGCGAAGGTGACCTTCCATAACCAGCCGAATCAGTCCCTGCATGGCCTGGTACTCCATGCTGAGGAACTGTTCCGATGCGGTGAGGATGCTCACCGGATCGGATTTCACCTTGATCTGAGCGACGGCCTCAACGTTCACCGCCACACCCTGGTTGGTGTAGAGATCCTGGGTGGGGGCAACGTCGAAACTCATCAACTCCAGGCTCAGCTCACGGCTCTGCTGGATCATCGGCCAGATAACCTTGCCGCTCCCCTTCACAACCTTGGTGCCGCCGAAACCGTAGACGATAAGCGCCTCATTCGGGCCAACCTTGCGATAAAGGCGGGCGATGACTGCTGCCAACAGCAGGAGCACCACCACCATAATGCCGACGATAATCAGGATAGAAACTGTCTCCACGCATTCAACTCCTCAATGGGGCCATGGCCCTCGCCTACTTCTCGAGCGTCAGCTCATCCATCAGTTCGGACCACGGCTGCACTATAGCCACTCCCTTCTGGATATCCAGAATAACGACTTCCGTCTGCCTTTCGATCCCGACTCCTTCTTTCGTGCGTGCGGGAATGGCATGCCGCGAGCCGTGCCGCTCGTATACAACCTCCCCGTACCCGTTGGGGAAGATGGTGCCGGTCACGCGGCCGATCTGCCCGATTTCGTCCCAGTCCCGCGGGTCAAGCTCCGGGCTGTTCTTGCGCAGGAACGAATAGAGGAACCAGCTGATCGCCCAGGCACCGGCCAAGCCGAAGACGAGGCCAATGAGCACCGCCAGGCCGACAACCAGGCCCACGCCGTTACGGAGCAGGTAGGTGACGCCGGAAAACCAGGTGATGAACGCCAGGATCGAGCTGACGTTGAACAGGTGAAACATATGCCCGTTGGCGTCGACCCCGTGATCGAGGTCATGGCCGGTATCGGCATCGCCACCGAGATCGGCGAACCCGAGCAACAACGATCCCAGCGTAAACAGGATGCCGAAAAGGAACCCGCCAACGAGGATGGCATCGAACCAGTCATTCACAGGAAACATCAGGAATCTCCTGACCGCGTACGTACAACACGTATTAAGGAAGTATACCGTGGAACCACGTTCCCCGGCGCGCATGCCACCCCGCCGGTGGTGTACGATCATCGGGTGTCGTGATCGTACGCCGTCTCAGGACACCGAGACTCGCTGAACCCGGCGAATCGCCACACCCGATCCATCGGGTGGCTAGTCAAATTGGTACCGATATCTCCATATATTGCGGGCTTCCCATGTATCTCCCACGTCGTCGCAAACTAGATGTACCCGCCTATAGCGTAGCCACGGACCGCTGGCGCGATTTCGACTGGATGCTGTTCCTGACAATGGGCGTGCTGATGGCGTTCGGCACCATCAGCATCTGGAGCGCGGTCGGCCTGCCAAACCCTGCCACGCTGAACGATGGCACCAAGCACCTCATCTTCGGCTGCGTCGGCCTTGCCCTGTTCTTTTTCTTCGCCAGCATCGATTACCGCTATCTCGAGGCGCTGGTGTGGCCGGCGTATTTTGGCGGGCTGTTGCTGCTGCTGGCGGTGCAAAGTCCGCTGGGTGTCACCGTTGCCGGTGCGCAGAACTGGTTTAACCTCGGCTTCACCCTGATTCAGCCTTCCGAGTTCACCAAAATAACCACTGTGCTGGCACTGGCATCGTTTGTGGCCGGGCAGGGCGCGGATATGCGCCGGTTCAGCAACTTCGTCATCGCGGCACTTATCGTCGGTATCCCGGCCCTGTTCATCCTCATCGGCCCGGACCTCGGTCAGACAATGGTCTATATCGCGATCTGGGCGAGCTCGATCCTCGCCATGCGCACCAGTCGCGCATGGATCCTCCTGACGCTGGTCAGCTTGCCAGCCCTCGCGTTATTTGCCTGGCAATTCGTGCTGCAGGAATACCAAAAAACCCGCTTCCTGGTGAGTTTCGATCCTGACCGTGCCCCGCTGGAGGGTGGCTACCAGATCCTTCAGGCCCGTACGGCTATTGGTGCAGGTGGATTGTTTGGCGAAGGGATCCGCGGTGGTACGCAAAGCACGCTCAACCTGCTCGGCGTCGCCGAATCCGACTTTATCTTTGCGCACGCCAGCGGCATGTTCGGCTTCGTGGGCATGATCGGCCTGATGGTGGCGATGGTGATCCTGATCTGGCGCTGCCTTGTCATCGCGGAGACGGCGCGCGACCACTTCGGCCAAATGATCGCGATCAGCGCAGCCGGGATGTTCTTTTTCCAGGCCACGCTGAATATTGGCATGAACGTCGGGCTGATGCCGGTAGCCGGAATCACCTTGCCGTTCGTCAGCGCCGGTGTAAGTTCGCTGTGGACCAGCATGATCTTCGTGGGCATCCTTCAGAGCATCCGCATGCACCACCGCAAGCTGGGCTTCCAGCCGCTCTAGGACCCGTCGCGCAATCCCCGAACGATCTCATAGGCCGCATCACCACTGATGCCGGCAATCTGCGCCAGTTCCCGGGCCGCCTTGCTGGGTTTCAGTCCGTCGGCTAGCAGTTTCCGCGCGATCGCTTCGGTATCGACGACGTCTTCTGCGGCGTCTCCCGCCCCCACCACGATCACGATCTCGCCCCGCACCTCACCCCCTGAAAAATGCTCGATTAACGACGAGAGGGTGCCGGAAACGATCTCCTCATGCAACTTGGTCAGCTCACGGGCGACGATCGCGTCTCGGTCGCCGAACGCATCGCGCAAGTCGGCAAGGGTTTCAAGCAGCCGCTGGGGACTTTCAAACAGCACAATCGGCCAACCAGTTGCCACCGCCTTGCCGAAGGCTGCGCGGCGGCCTTCGCCCTTGCGCTCAACAAACCCGAGAAAGATGAACGGACCGGTCACCAGCCCGGATGCGCTTACGGCTGCGATAGCGGCACTCGGCCCGGGGACCGGTACTACCGTGTGTCCGGCCTCTAGCGCCGCGGCCACAATCTCCTGACCGGGGTCAGCAATGGCTGGTGTGCCGGCATCGGAAATGAGCGCAACATCGCCGGTATCCAGCGCGTTCAGTAACTGATCCTCGCGCCGGGCGCGGTTGTGGTGGTGATAGCTCACCATGGGGGTGGAGATACCGAACGTCGTGCGTAACGTGCCGCTGTGACGCGTATCCTCGGCGGCGATAAGTTGCACATTTCGGAGGGTTTCAACCGCCCTGGGCGAGAAATCTTGCAGGTTCCCGATCGGGGTGGCCACCACGTAGAGCGTGCCCATATCGCCTCCCGGCGCAATGCCATACTACCTTCAGGCACTATACTTGGAACCGGAATCACCGTGCGCCCTGATACACCGGAACAGCGCGGAAATGTTGGTTTGGAGTTGTTCACATGTCCGATGGATCGCTGTTCGATTTGAGTGCCTTTGGCCAGCCAGAGCCGGAACCAGAGGCCACCCCGGTGGCGGAACCGGCAATGGATGACGCAGCCAATGAGTCAGTAGCACCATCGCAGGCACGGTCAGGATCCTCACAAGGCGGGAGGCAAACGGCGGCCAGCCAGCCAACGGCGCTCTATCGCAAATACCGGCCCCAATCCTTTGAATCCGACGACCTGTTCGGACAGGATCACGTGGTTAACACACTCCGAAACGCCATTGCACTCGATCGTATCGCCCACGCCTACCTCTTCTGCGGTCCGCGCGGTACCGGCAAAACCACCACGGCCCGCATCCTTGCCAAAGCCGTTAATTGCGAGCACCCCGATCCGCTCCGGCGCCCGTGTAACGAGTGCCCGAGCTGTGTAGCGATCAATACCGGCGCAACCACCGATATCATCGAGATCGATGCGGCCAGCAACCGCGGTATCGACGATATCCGCGACCTGCGCGAACGGGTGAAGTACGCTCCATCGCAACTGAAGACCAAGTTCTACATCATCGACGAAGCGCACCAGATTACCGGCGCGGCAGCCAACGCGTTCCTGAAAACCTTGGAAGAGCCGCCTGCCCATACCAAGTTCGTGTTGGCGACGACTGACCCGGAAGATCTGCTGCAAACCATCGTCAGCCGTTGCCAGCGCTTTGATTTCCGCCGCATTAACCTCGAGGCAATGATTGCCAACCTCACCAAGGTCGCGGCTGCCGAGAACATTGCTATCGATGACGAGGCCAAGGCGATGATCGCCCGTCATGCGACCGGCTCACTCCGCGATGCCCAGGGCCTTCTGGACCAGGTAGCGGTGTACCGCGAGAACGCTGACGATGCCAACACCACGGTAACTGTCGATCTGGTGCGCACGGTGCTGGGTGTTAGTCGGAACGACCGGGTTGAAGAGATCGCCCGGGCCCTTGCCGGCCGCGATGCCGGTGCCGGTGTACGCGCTATTGGCGATGCCGTGGCCGCCGGTGACGATGTTCGCCAGCTCGCTCGCCAACTCCTGACGTATATGCGCGAACTGCTGCTGGAACGCTCGGGTGGTCGCAGCGATCTCGATGACGCCGCCAAGAAGCTGGCGCAGCAATTCGATCTCGGTGAACTCGCCGAATTGACGCGCATTCTGGGCGATATCGATTACAAGGTGAAGCACGCCACAATCTCCCAGCTACCGCTTGAGATCGCTGTCATCGAAGGTGCCCTGCGTGGTGCGGCACCGGCACGCCAGGCTGCTCCTGCGGTTTCCGAACCGGTATCCCAGCCACGACAGCCAGAACCACAGGCGCCCATCGCGGCAGCAGGTTCCGGCAACCTCATTGGCCGCGTGCGTGATGGCGGGCGCCGGCCCGGCGCGGCAGAGCAGGCAGCACCCCGGCAGCAACCCCCGGCCCCGGCGCGGCAGGTCCAGGAAACCGGACCAACACAGCAACCGCAAACACATGCGGCGATGCCGCCTGCTGCACCTACCGCGCCAGGCGAAGTCAGCATCGATGCGATCCGCAACCAGTGGGGCCGAATCAAGGCCGATGTGAATGCCGTAAACCTGCGCACCGGCGCATTGATGTCGGAAATGGATCCCGTCGCGCTGGATGGGGATCGGCTCATCCTCACAGTTCCCTACCCGTTCCACGCCAGCAAAATGAACTCCGAGGACACCCGGCCAGTAGTGGAACAGGTGGTTTCGCGCGTAATGGGCAAGCCACTGAAGCTGGAGTGCTTCACGCTGGAGGAATACCGGAACCGGCCAGCACCAGCAGCCCCTTCCGGACCTGCCGCTGCCCCTGCAGCTCAATCACAGGACGATAGCGCCCCCGCTGAGGAGCCTGACCCGGGACCGTCCTCACAGATTGACGCATCTGAATCGCTTAAGGCGGTGCGCAATATCTTCGACGCGGAGGAAATCGTTTCGCCGGATCGTTAGCCGCGCGGCGTGGCCTGCTGGACCGGTGACGCAGCCGGGGTGCCAGCAGGCTGCGCCTGTGGGGATGCAACCGGCGACGCCTTGGGCGCCTCGCCAAGCGGACGCGGCTCGAGATCACCATCCACAACGGATAGCGATCCGTCGCCCTGTTGCCACACCAGGCCTTCGGAGCTCCAGATGAGCGCCGTGATCGGCGAGTTGCTGGTGACAGGAATGGAGAGCGCCGGTCCACCCCGTAGTGGCCTCACCCAGAGGGAATGCAGCCGCCATTGATCGAGATCACGCACCATGATGGCGTAGGCAACCGATTGTCCGTCCGGCGATACCACCGCGTGCGAAATGGTGCCACTGGGGCCGCCCTGGCCGCTGGTGGCGACCAGCACCGGCACAGGTTCCCCAAACCGGTACACATACACCTGGCTGTTCATGACCGTGTCATCCTGCACGGTACCGGCAACCACCATCAGGCCCAGCCCTGAGGGAAGCCACTGCAGGTGGGTGATACTCGGGCCAAAGGTATCGTGCAGCACGTCGATTTCTGTGACCTCATCGTGCCCGCTGTTCAGCAGGTAGACTGCCTGGTCACCATTCGCCTGCCGGGTCTGGATGACCACCTGCGAATCCATGGGGCTCCAGACGGCGCTGGTTACCGAGCCTGTCGCCCCCGTGCGGGACACCGGCATAACCGTGCTGTTCATGGAAACCCGCTGGAGCACGCCCGGGCCGGAAACCAGCACTGCGTTGCCCTGGGGAATCCAGTCGATATTCAACACGGAGCCCTGAAATGACATTGGTGTTGCCACGGGGGATGCCAGCGGTGTAGCCGCCGGTGTTGCAGCCGGGAATTTGGCCGTAAGCACAACCGCCTCCCCCAGCGCCTCACCATCGGCACCATAAAACTGGACGATGACGTCATCATCCAGCAGGCCGAGCACGCCCACCCGGTCACCTGTCGGAGACGGTGAGTAATCAAGCAGGGTCAGGCCACTTGGCAGCACAATCGAGGTAAAGGTTCGTGCGGTGGCGTCGTAGGCCTGCAGCTCGTCATTGACCACCATGTAGACAAACCGTGGAGCGCCCCGAGGCACGAGCACCTGCTCGGCATCAACGGTTGGCACAGCGGTGGGCTCCGCCGCAACGACGACTTCTGTCGGGGTCGTGGCAATCGTTGCGGAGGCAGTGGGCCGATCGGTGACAAAGCGACGGTCCGCGTCGTCGGCCGATGAGTCATCGGATCCACCACCACACGCTGCAAGCACGAGCGAGGCGCACAGTACGACCGTCGCCAATCCCTTGCGGCGCCTCAGCCAGCTCACAAACGACGTGAAATCGGGAAGTTGCATAAAAAACAAGGGTATCCTCTGCGCGGAATTTCCCATTTGGTTCAACCCGTAGCTTACCATGCACCCCCTTGCCGGAACGCTGTTCCAACGCCATGAAAGCGTGCGAAAATGAAGAGAAATTGATTGGTTGCGGTCACCGCAACAACCACCAGGGAGCACCATGCCACAATCCGAACCCGATCTGTCGCGCATTTCTACCGAGCAGCGAAACAGCCGTACGGCGGAGATCGATACCCTGCCGACGATCGAGATGCTGCGGGTGATCAATGAGGAAGACGCCATTGTTGCTCCGGCTGTGGCGAAACAACTGCCGAACATCTCCAGAGCTGTGGATGGCATTGTGGATCGAATCCGTTCCGGTGGCCGGTTGCTGTATATCGGAGCAGGTACGTCTGGTCGGCTGGGGGTACTGGATGCTTCGGAGTGCCCTCCCACGTTCAACACCCCACCGGAGCTCGTGGTGGGGCTTATAGCGGGTGGTGACCACGCCCTGCGTCACGCAGTGGAGCATGTGGAGGACTCTCCCGAAGCCGGAGCGCAGGCACTGCGAGACGCCGGGGTGACGCAGCTCGATACCGTGGTCGGCATCGCGGCAAGCGGACGCACGCCGTTTGTGCTTGGTGCCATGGCATACGCGCGGGAACAGGGAGCGCTCACCGTCGGGGTCTCCAACTCGGAGAACGCGCCCCTGAGTGAGGCAGTCGACATCCCGATTCCCGTGGTGGTCGGGCCCGAAGTGGTCACAGGGTCGACACGGCTGAAATCGGGGACTGCCCAGAAGCTGGTGTTGAACATGCTCAGCACCGGGGCGATGATCAAGCTCGGCAAGACGTACGGCAACCTGATGGTGGATGTGCAACCCACCAACGAAAAGTTGCGAGCGCGAGCCGTTCGGATTGTGGCGGAAGCTACCGGGCTCTCACATGACGAGGCCCGGGCGGCCCTTGCCAGCGCTCAAGAGGATGTCAAGGTCGCCATTGTCAGCACCCTCACGGGCCTGCCCCCGCACGAGGCACGAACGCGAATTGACGATGCAGGCGGACGCATCCGCACAGTAATCGATGGAGACCGGTCATGACAGCGTACTTTGCAGGCGTCGATGGTGGCGGCACCAAGACCGCCATTGTCGTTGTGGATCAGGACGGTAACGAGATCGTCCGCGAGACCACGACCACCTCAAACGCAGCAGTGGTTGGGCACGAGAAGGCCACTGCAACACTGCGAGCGCTCGTGACGGGAGTGGCCCAATCTGCCGGTTTAGACCTTCCGCTGACGGGGATCTGGTGCGGTCTTTCCGGTTCAGATCGCCCCGAGGATCACGTGAAGGTACGGCCGGGATTGCAAGACCTGGCCGAAGATCTCACCCTCACCAACGATGCAGAACTGGCCATGGGAGCGCTGCCACACCGTGTGGGGGTGGCCATGGTCAGCGGCACAGGCAGCATCGCCTTTGGACGCAATGCCTCTGGCCAGCGCCACCGTGCCAGTGGTTGGGGCCATATCTTTGGAGACTATGGCAGCGGCTACGACGTCGGGCGAAAGGCGCTTTACCATTATTCGGCACAGGTCGATGGCTACGGCCCGGACACCTCGCTTGTCCAGAGGCTGACGGAGTACTGGAGCCTTCCCGAGCCCTACTCCATCATCAACCGCGTCTACGATCCCGCCACCACCAAGGGCGATATCGCCCGCCTCAGCCGTATCGTGGTCGATGAAGCGGGCAAGGGCGACCAGGTGTCCCAACAGATCCTGCGAGACGTTGCCCACGACCTGGCCACCTATGCCGATGCCGTGGCCCGGAAACTCGAGCTCGGGCCAGACCTCAACCTCGCACTGGTTGGCGGCATGCTGACCAACGTCCCCGTTTTCCGTGAACATGTGCTCAACCGCCTGGGTGAGAACTGGACGATCGGCAGCGTAGAGCTGGTGACAGACCCAGCCCTTACCGGTGCCCAGGCAATCGCTGCGGCGTGGAAGGAAGCGAACTCATGACAACCGTTGCATTCCGCGGTAATGCCGTCGTCGGCACCCATACCGTGCCTTCGACGATTGTCGTTCGGGACGGCGTGATCGAATCCATCCAGCGCGGGCTCGCCTGTGATGGCGACCTGCCGGAACAGGTGTTCGATGCCCATCTGATTTCGCCCGGCCTGATCGACATGCAGGTGAACGGCGGCTGGGGCGCCGAAGTGACGCCGAATCCGGACGATATCAATCACATTTCGCGGTCACAACCGCCCACCGGCGTGACTGC
Organism: Chloroflexia bacterium; assembly: GCA_043427975.1. Lineage (GTDB taxonomy): Bacteria > Chloroflexota > Chloroflexia > Thermomicrobiales > UBA6265 > UBA6265. Next base: position 77,220 of record JBHWTK010000008.1, read on the forward strand.
CTGGTTGCCAACTGTTGTTACCTCGGCAGCAGCGTCCTACCCGCCGTTCTTCGCCGCCTGGGGTACGCATGACCAGAACGCCGGGGCGGTGCCGCTGGGCTACCACCTCGAGGGCCCGTTCCTGACCCTCGAAAAGAAGGGCGCGCATAACGCCGATTTCATCCTGGCGGCCGATGATGCCCTGTTCAGCAGCTGGCTCGGGCAGCGATCAATAAAGCTGGTCACGCTGGCGGCCGATCGCCCCGGCGCCCCGGAAATGATCCGGCAACTGGTTGCAGACGGCATCCTGGTCAGTCTTGGTCATACCAACGCCACGTACGAGGAGTTCGTCGCCGGGATCGATGCGGGCGCGCGTAAGGCGACCCACCTGTTCAACGCCATGACGTCCATCCACCATCGTGCCCCCGGCGCCATGGTTGCCACGCTGGTCGACGACCGTGTCACCGCGGGCCTGATTCCTGATGGCGTGCACAGCCATCCTGCCACGGTACGACTGGCGATCAGGGCCAAGGGATTCGATAGCATCGTGATCGTGTCCGACATGATGGCCGCTTGCGGTATGCCGCCAGGCACGTACCCGCTTGCCTCCAAATCCGTGATCGTCACGGAAGACAGTGCCCGCCTGGAAGATGGCACGCTGGCCGGGAGCATTCTCACGATGGACCAGGCACTGCGAAACCTGGTCGATTGGAGCGAGTGCACCCCGGCCCAGGGCATCCATATGATGACCGCCGTGCCAGCGCGGCTGCTGGATGACGCCTCGCGCGGGCGGCTCGTAGTTGGTGCACGGGCCGATATCACCACATGGAACAGCGACCTACACCCAACCCATACCATGGTCGGCGGCTTGCTGAAGTGGCAGGCCGAGGGGTAAACGCTGCGGTGGTAGAATTCACGCAGGTTTTTCGCTGGTAGCGCCGCTGCCAGTGCGCACGATATCACTGGAGTAGACATGAGCCTTTCCCTCGAGGATGTTCGGCATGTCGCCACACTTGCCCGGCTGGGATTGTCCGAGGACGAGTTGGTAACAATGCAGCAGCAGCTTTCCTCCATCCTCGGCCATATCGATGTGCTGAACGAACTGGATACCGACGCGATTCCTCCCACCGCGCAGGTCGTGCCGCTTACCAATGTGATGCGGGCCGATGAGGTGATTGAGCGCTTCGACCAGGAGATCGCGCTCGCCAATGCGCCGGAGCATCGTCACGGCTTCTTTGCTGTTCCCGCCGTCATGGGTGGCGATGAGGGAGGCTCGGCATGACCCTTCCCAACGACCTCACCCTGCTGACTGCCGCCGAAAGCCGCAGGCTGCTTGACAACCACGAAATTTCCGCTGTGGAACTTACCCATGCCTACCTGACCCGTATCCAGGAGGTAGAGCCGAAAATCCACAGCTACCTGCACATGATGTCTGATGTCGCGCTCAGCCAGGCCAATGCCGCCGACGCCCGTATCGAGAACGGCGAGGTCGATGACCTCACCGGGATCCCGGTGGCGCTGAAAGATATCCTCTGCACCACCGATGCACCCACCACGGCCGCCAGCAAGATCCTGGATGGCTACATGAGTCCCTACGATGCCACGGTTGTGGCGCGGTTGCGGGAACAGGGCGCGGTTTTCCTCGGCAAGACCAATACCGACGAGTTCGCCATGGGCAGCTCCACCGAGAACTCCGCCTTCGGCCCCACGGTAAACCCCTGGGGTGAGAACCGCGTTCCGGGTGGATCCAGCGGCGGCTCGGCAGCAGCTGTGGCCGCCCGTGAGGCCAGCATCACCCTTGGTTCGGACACCGGCGGTTCCATTCGCCAGCCAGCCGGGTTCTGCGGCGTCGTCGGCCTGAAGCCCACCTATGGTCGCGTGAGCCGATTCGGCTTGCTGCCATTCGCCAGCTCCCTGGACCAGATCGGCCCGTTCAGCCGCACTGTGGAAGATGCAGCCATCATGCTGCGCGCCATTTCCGGCCACGATGTGATGGATAGCACCTCGGTCCCGGTTGACGTGCCGGATTATGCCGGCCACCTCCGTGAAGACCTCGCGGGAGTGAAGATCGGCGTGGCGAAGGAATACTCGGTCGATGGTATGGAGCCGGGCGTCGATGCGGCGGTAAAGGCTGCCCTGAAGCAACTCCAGGACCTTGGTGCCGAACTTGCCGAAATCTCTCTTCCCCACACGGAATATGCGCTGGCCACGTATTACATCACCGCTCCGGCCGAAGCGAGCGCCAACCTCGCCCGCTACGATGGCGTGCGGTTTGGGAATCGCGTCGAGGGCGACAACCTGATCGATACCTACATGCGCACGCGCGGCGAAGGCTTCGGTCCGGAAGTGAAACGCCGCATTATGCTCGGCACCTACGCGCTCAGTTCCGGCTACTATGATGCCTATTACGTGAAGGCTCAAAAGGTTCGCACGCTCATCAAGCAGGATTTCGATGCAGCGTTCGAACAGGTGGATGCGATCGTCGCGCCGACCTCCCCGACCGTGGCGTTCGAGATTGGCAGCCGCACCGACGATCCCTACGCTATGTACCTTGCCGATGTGTTCACGATCCCGGCCAACATGGCGGGAATCCCCGGCATTTCCCTCCCGTGCGGGTTCAGCGACGGCCTGCCGGTGGGCTTGCAACTGCTCGGCAAGGCGTTTGACGAGGTCAACCTGCTCGGCATCGCCCATGCCTACGAACAGGCAGCGAACGTGTACCAGCAACTGGCGAACGTGTACCAGCAACTGGCGGACGTGTAGCACAACACCAGGTAACAGAGGAAAGGGAGGGCGTCTTTGCCCTCCCTTTCCCGTCCCTGCCGTTGTACCAATCCGGTAAACACCGTTCCTTGCGGTCCGAACCCTACAGACCGCGTGTGGGACCAGAACAACTGACCGCAGACCCTCACTCCTCTACATCATGCACAGCACGTGTTTACAAGGCCGACTCCATGTTGGTATGGTAGACGGACTGGGGGACAACGAAATAGCCGCAAAACTCAGGGGGTGAGAGATGTCTGGTCGTGCTCGCGCTGGTTTACGTATGTTGCTCGTCTTCGTGCTCGTCCTTACCGCATGGCCGTCGCGCCCAACGGCACAGGACCTGGCAACACCCAGCGCGAGCGACTCGACGCAACTTTTCCAGTCTCCGGGCGTCGACGCCCCACTTCTTGCCCAGGCTCCCGTCGATCCACAGTCAATCGATGATCCCCGATTGCTGCTCGAGCGACTTGACCTCCCTGCAGGTGCGAGTGGTTCACAATACACCACTTCGTCTTTGGAACTCCTCTACGTTGAGCAGGGAACTGTTTCTATAACGGACAACTTCGGGTTCACATCATCCGCTTCCAGCGGGAATTCACTCACGCTGGCTCCAGGCACGACGTATACCCTTGCGAATACCACGAACCAGCATACTGCCGTGCTTCGTGCCAGCCTCTCTCCCGGAGCGAGTGTTTCGGACGAGCAGCGCGGATTGGATGCCGCCGGACAACAAACCGGCAGCGTGCCAGAGGCTACTCCTCAAACTGGACGCACGACGGTTTCAACCCGATCAAACGCGACTGAGGTCGCCGAAACGGGCGATATATCCGGATCCGTCACGATGCTCATCGACTTGCCGCTCGATTCCGTCGCGGCGGTTGACAGCACCTTTTTCCTCGGCCGCCTTACGATGGAACCGGGAGCAACCAGTGGCGAGCAAGGCCACGCGGGCCCGATTGCCCTCTATATTGAGGATGGAACGCTCACGGTCCAAAGCCCATCTGGCCTTTCCGGACAGCTTCAGCAAGGGCAGGCAGTTGCACTTCCCGCCAATGCTGCGCTGATTGCCTCTAACCAGGGTGATGCTCCGGCGGTAGCCTATGTGCTGGGCCTGGTAGAAACGGGAGACAGCCTGCTGGCTGAAATAACGCCAACACCCGTTCCTTCACCAACCCCAAGTCCCACGATTGAACCTACCGCGACACCGGTACCCACACCTACAGTCGCCCCGAGTCCAACACCGGAGCCAACACCAACTCCCGAGCCGTCTCCGACTTCTGAACCATCTCCCACTCCAGAGCCGACCGCCACACCGGAGCCGACAGCGACCCCGGTGCCAACTCCTGTGCCCTCACCCACACCGATGCCAGCCGCCGGCACGGTGCTGTACGAAGCCAACACGTCTGGTGGGCTGGAAGCGTTCGATGCTGGCTCGGGTTGGAACATGGTCAACGGCATGCTGGTCAGCAATGGTGCTGACAGCTCCAGCGTCTATGCGCCATACGAATTCGACGGTATAGCGAACTACGCAGTGGAGGCAGAAATTCAACTGTTGCCCACAAGTGGCCGTACCGGATTTGGTGTCTTTGCCCGCTCTACCGACGCTGGGTCGATCTGGCTCTTAACAGGTTTCAATGACAGGCCACATCCGGATTTCCCTGATGAAATCGAGGGATCGAGAATCGGTGTTGCAGACGAGGTAATAACACAGCAGGAATACGACATCGACAACGAATGGCACACCTACCGACTGGAAGTAAACGGCAATCAGATCCTGGGTCTCGTAGATGGAGCCATCGTACTCGTCGCCCAGGATAATCGACTCCTTGATCCGGGATTCGCAGGGCTCTTTGTAGACGAAGGCACACAAATCAATGTTCGCTCCTTCCGAATCATCTCCCTCGGAGACGGTTCTGCGAGTTCTGCTTCCACAACGCCGCCGACCGCACAGGTGGCCGCGAGCGCGCAGGCGGATGGCACAGCCAGCATCGAATCCACAACCTCAAACGCTGGTGACGCTGCAGTCTCAAGCGGCAACTTCTCAGGTGACCTGACGCTGGTGCTGCCAACTGAAGCAGACGTACCGGATCATTTGATCGTTGTTGGCGGGGCGAGTCGAACACTGGATGAAGTCGCCGCCAACTACACGAATCCCTCCGAAACAACAGCCCTCTTTCAACAGTGGGGATGGCAGGAGAACGTGACCCGCGCGTTCAATATGCCGTCCGGTGTCCCCCAACCTCCAGGCGAGGTTGAAGGAGTCTACGTGAGCATCCATCGCTTCTCAACACCTGAAGGGGCGAGACTTGCCCTGGATTTCTCTGTCGGGGAACAGATGGTCGGCACGAGCCTCTACGAGATTCAAATCACGCCGATGGGCGATTACTCCCGCGCGCTCTATGGACCTGTCTCGTACGGAACCGAGATCACCTTTCTGGTGCAGAAAGGTAACCTCCTGATCCGGTTGTCCGTGTCATCACGAGACAGTGACCCTACTGTCGACGGGACCGGGGTGATGAACGCCATACTTGCGAAGTTCCCCTAGGGCCTGCTGTGATCCCGTGCCGGTCTGCGCAACTGGAGCCGAACCGGTTATTGCGCGATTCTGTTCAGGAACGTAACGATAAAGGGATGTCCCATGGGACATCCCTTTATCGTTACGTTCCTGAACAGAATCGCGCAATAACCGGTTCGGCTCCAGTTGCGCAGACCGGCACGGGATCACAGCAGGCCCTAGGGGAACTTCGCAAGTATGGCGTTCATCACCCCGGTCCCGTCGACAGTAGGGTCACTGTCTCGTGATGACACGGACAACCGGATCAGGAGGTTACCTTTCTGCACCAGAAAGGTGATCTCGGTTCCGTACGAGACAGGTCCATAGAGCGCGCGGGAGTAATCGCCCATCGGCGTGATTTGAATCTCGTAGAGGCTCGTGCCGACCATCTGTTCCCCGACAGAGAAATCCAGGGCAAGTCTCGCCCCTTCAGGTGTTGAGAAGCGATGGATGCTCACGTAGACTCCTTCAACCTCGCCTGGAGGTTGGGGGACACCGGACGGCATATTGAACGCGCGGGTCACGTTCTCCTGCCATCCCCACTGTTGAAAGAGGGCTGTTGTTTCGGAGGGATTCGTGTAGTTGGCGGCGACTTCATCCAGTGTTCGACTCGCCCCGCCAACAACGATCAAATGATCCGGTACGTCTGCTTCAGTTGGCAGCACCAGCGTCAGGTCACCTGAGAAGTTGCCGCTTGAGACTGCAGCGTCACCAGCGTTTGAGGTTGTGGATTCGATGCTGGCTGTGCCATCCGCCTGCGCGCTCGCGGCCACCTGTGCGGTCGGCGGCGTTGTGGAAGCAGAACTCGCAGAACCGTCTCCGAGGGAGATGATTCGGAAGGAGCGAACATTGATTTGTGTGCCTTCGTCTACAAAGAGCCCTGCGAATCCCGGATCAAGGAGTCGATTATCCTGGGCGACGAGTACGATGGCTCCATCTACGAGACCCAGGATCTGATTGCCGTTTACTTCCAGTCGGTAGGTGTGCCATTCGTTGTCGATGTCGTATTCCTGCTGTGTTATTACCTCGTCTGCAACACCGATTCTCGATCCCTCGATTTCATCAGGGAAATCCGGATGTGGCCTGTCATTGAAACCTGTTAAGAGCCAGATCGACCCAGCGTCGGTAGAGCGGGCAAAGACACCAAATCCGGTACGGCCACTTGTGGGCAACAGTTGAATTTCTGCCTCCACTGCGTAGTTCGCTATACCGTCGAATTCGTATGGCGCATAGACGCTGGAGCTGTCAGCACCATTGCTGACCAGCATGCCGTTGACCATGTTCCAACCCGAGCCAGCATCGAACGCTTCCAGCCCACCAGACGTGTTGGCTTCGTACAGCACCGTGCCGGCGGCTGGCATCGGTGTGGGTGAGGGCACAGGAGTTGGCACCGGGGTCGCTGTCGGCTCCGGTGTGGCGGTCGGCTCTGGAGTGGGAGATGGTTCAGAAGTCGGAGACGGCTCGGGAGTTGGTGTTGGCTCCGGTGTTGGACTCGGGGCGACTGTAGGTGTGGGTACCGGTGTCGCGGTAGGTTCAATCGTGGGACTTGGGGTTGGTGAAGGAACGGGTGTTGGCGTTATTTCAGCCAGCAGGCTGTCTCCCGTTTCTACCAGGCCCAGCACATAGGCTACCGCCGGAGCATCACCCTGGTTAGAGGCAATCAGCGCAGCATTGGCGGGAAGTGCAACTGCCTGCCCTTGCTGAAGCTGTCCGGAAAGGCCAGATGGGCTTTGGACCGTGAGCGTTCCATCCTCAATATAGAGGGCAATCGGGCCCGCGTGGCCTTGCTCGCCACTGGTTGCTCCCGGTTCCATCGTAAGGCGGCCGAGGAAAAAGGTGCTGTCAACCGCCGCGACGGAATCGAGCGGCAAGTCGATGAGCATCGTGACGGATCCGGATATATCGCCCGTTTCGGCGACCTCAGTCGCGTTTGATCGGGTTGAAACCGTCGTGCGTCCAGTTTGAGGAGTAGCCTCTGGCACGCTGCCGGTTTGTTGTCCGGCGGCATCCAATCCGCGCTGCTCGTCCGAAACACTCGCTCCGGGAGAGAGGCTGGCACGAAGCACGGCAGTATGCTGGTTCGTGGTATTCGCAAGGGTATACGTCGTGCCTGGAGCCAGCGTGAGTGAATTCCCGCTGGAAGCGGATGATGTGAACCCGAAGTTGTCCGTTATAGAAACAGTTCCCTGCTCAACGTAGAGGAGTTCCAAAGACGAAGTGGTGTATTGTGAACCACTCGCACCTGCAGGGAGGTCAAGTCGCTCGAGCAGCAATCGGGGATCATCGATTGACTGTGGATCGACGGGAGCCTGGGCAAGAAGTGGGGCGTCGACGCCCGGAGACTGGAAAAGTTGCGTCGAGTCGCTCGCGCTGGGTGTTGCCAGGTCCTGTGCCGTTGGGCGCGACGGCCATGCGGTAAGGACGAGCACGAAGACGAGCAACATACGTAAACCAGCGCGAGCACGACCAGACATCTCTCACCCCCTGAGTTTTGCGGCTATTTCGTTGTCCCCCAGTCCGTCTACCATACCAACATGGAGTCGGCCTTGTAAACACGTGCTGTGCATGATGTAGAGGAGTGAGGGTCTGCGGTCAGTTGTTCTGGTCCCACACGCGGTCTGTAGGGTTCGGACCGCAAGGAACGGTGTTTACCGGATTGGTACAACGGCAGGGACGGGAAAGGGAGGGCAAAGACGCCCTCCCTTTCCTCTGTTACCTGGTGTTGTGCTACACGTCCGCCAGTTGCTGGTACACGTTCGCCAGTTGCTGGTACACGTTCGCTGCCTGTTCGTAGGCATGGGCGATGCCGAGCAGGTTGACCTCGTCAAACGCCTTGCCGAGCAGTTGCAAGCCCACCGGCAGGCCGTCGCTGAACCCGCACGGGAGGGAAATGCCGGGGATTCCCGCCATGTTGGCCGGGATCGTGAACACATCGGCAAGGTACATAGCGTAGGGATCGTCGGTGCGGCTGCCAATCTCGAACGCCACGGTCGGGGAGGTCGGCGCGACGATCGCATCCACCTGTTCGAACGCTGCATCGAAATCCTGCTTGATGAGCGTGCGAACCTTTTGAGCCTTCACGTAATAGGCATCATAGTAGCCGGAACTGAGCGCGTAGGTGCCGAGCATAATGCGGCGTTTCACTTCCGGACCGAAGCCTTCGCCGCGCGTGCGCATGTAGGTATCGATCAGGTTGTCGCCCTCGACGCGATTCCCAAACCGCACGCCATCGTAGCGGGCGAGGTTGGCGCTCGCTTCGGCCGGAGCGGTGATGTAATACGTGGCCAGCGCATATTCCGTGTGGGGAAGAGAGATTTCGGCAAGTTCGGCACCAAGGTCCTGGAGTTGCTTCAGGGCAGCCTTTACCGCCGCATCGACGCCCGGCTCCATACCATCGACCGAGTATTCCTTCGCCACGCCGATCTTCACTCCCGCGAGGTCTTCACGGAGGTGGCCGGCATAATCCGGCACGTCAACCGGGACCGAGGTGCTATCCATCACATCGTGGCCGGAAATGGCGCGCAGCATGATGGCTGCATCTTCCACAGTGCGGCTGAACGGGCCGATCTGGTCCAGGGAGCTGGCGAATGGCAGCAAGCCGAATCGGCTCACGCGACCATAGGTGGGCTTCAGGCCGACGACGCCGCAGAACCCGGCTGGCTGGCGAATGGAACCGCCGGTGTCCGAACCAAGGGTGATGCTGGCCTCACGGGCGGCCACAGCTGCTGCCGAGCCGCCGCTGGATCCACCCGGAACGCGGTTCTCACCCCAGGGGTTTACCGTGGGGCCGAAGGCGGAGTTCTCGGTGGAGCTGCCCATGGCGAACTCGTCGGTATTGGTCTTGCCGAGGAAAACCGCGCCCTGTTCCCGCAACCGCGCCACAACCGTGGCATCGTAGGGACTCATGTAGCCATCCAGGATCTTGCTGGCGGCCGTGGTGGGTGCATCGGTGGTGCAGAGGATATCTTTCAGCGCCACCGGGATCCCGGTGAGGTCATCGACCTCGCCGTTCTCGATACGGGCGTCGGCGGCATTGGCCTGGCTGAGCGCGACATCAGACATCATGTGCAGGTAGCTGTGGATTTTCGGCTCTACCTCCTGGATACGGGTCAGGTAGGCATGGGTAAGTTCCACAGCGGAAATTTCGTGGTTGTCAAGCAGCCTGCGGCTTTCGGCGGCAGTCAGCAGGGTGAGGTCGTTGGGAAGGGTCATGCCGAGCCTCCCTCATCGCCACCCATGACGGCGGGAACAGCAAAGAAGCCGTGACGATGCTCCGGCGCATTGGCGAGCGCGATCTCCTGGTCGAAGCGCTCAATCACCTCATCGGCCCGCATCACATTGGTAAGCGGCACGACCTGCGCGGTGGGAGGAATCGCGTCGGTATCCAGTTCGTTCAGCACATCGATATGGCCGAGGATGGAGGAAAGCTGCTGCTGCATTGTTACCAACTCGTCCTCGGACAATCCCAGCCGGGCAAGTGTGGCGACATGCCGAACATCCTCGAGGGAAAGGCTCATGTCTACTCCAGTGATATCGTGCGCACTGGCAGCGGCGCTACCAGCGAAAAACCTGCGTGAATTCTACCACCGCAGCGTTTACCCCTCGGCCTGCCACTTCAGCAAGCCGCCGACCATGGTATGGGTTGGGTGTAGGTCGCTGTTCCATGTGGTGATATCGGCCCGTGCACCAACTACGAGCCGCCCGCGCGAGGCGTCATCCAGCAGCCGCGCTGGCACGGCGGTCATCATATGGATGCCCTGGGCCGGGGTGCACTCGCTCCAATCGACCAGGTTTCGCAGTGCCTGGTCCATCGTGAGAATGCTCCCGGCCAGCGTGCCATCTTCCAGGCGGGCACTGTCTTCCGTGACGATCACGGATTTGGAGGCAAGCGGGTACGTGCCTGGCGGCATACCGCAAGCGGCCATCATGTCGGACACGATCACGATGCTATCGAATCCCTTGGCCCTGATCGCCAGTCGTACCGTGGCAGGATGGCTGTGCACGCCATCAGGAATCAGGCCCGCGGTGACACGGTCGTCGACCAGCGTGGCAACCATGGCGCCGGGGGCACGATGGTGGATGGACGTCATGGCGTTGAACAGGTGGGTCGCCTTACGCGCGCCCGCATCGATCCCGGCGACGAACTCCTCGTACGTGGCGTTGGTATGACCAAGACTGACCAGGATGCCGTCTGCAACCAGTTGCCGGATCATTTCCGGGGCGCCGGGGCGATCGGCCGCCAGCGTGACCAGCTTTATTGATCGCTGCCCGAGCCAGCTGCTGAACAGGGCATCATCGGCCGCCAGGATGAAATCGGCGTTATGCGCGCCCTTCTTTTCGAGGGTCAGGAACGGGCCCTCGAGGTGGTAGCCCAGCGGCACCGCCCCGGCGTTCTGGTCATGCGTACCCCAGGCGGCGAAGAACGGCGGGTAGGACGCTGCTGCCGAGGTAACAACAGTTGGCAACCAGGCAGTCACGCCGGTGGGCGGTTGTGACCGCGAAATGTGATTGATATCGTCCGGATTCGGCGTCACTTCGGCGCCCCAGCCGCCGTTCACCTGCATGTCGATCAGGCCGGGCGAAATCAGATGGGCATCGAACACCTGTTCCGGCAGGTCGCCATCACAGGCGAGCCCGCGCTGGATGGATTCGATCACGCCGTCCCGAACGACAATCGTCGAAGGCACGGTATGGGTGCCGACGACGGCATTACCGCGGAATGCAACGGTTGTCATGAGTTCGCTTCCTTCCACGCCGCAGCGATTGCCTGGGCACCGGTAAGGGCTGGGTCTGTCACCAGCTCTACGCTGCCGATCGTCCAGTTCTCACCCAGGCGGTTGAGCACATGTTCACGGAAAACGGGGACGTTGGTCAGCATGCCGCCAACCAGTGCGAGGTTGAGGTCTGGCCCGAGCTCGAGTTTCCGGGCCACGGCATCGGCATAGGTGGCCAGGTCGTGGGCAACGTCTCGCAGGATCTGTTGGGACACCTGGTCGCCCTTGCCCGCTTCATCGACCACGATACGGCTGAGGCGGGCGATATCGCCCTTGGTGGTGGCGGGATCGTAGACGCGGTTGATGATGGAGTAGGGCTCGGGAAGGCTCCAGTACTCCGTCAGCCTCTGGACAAGCGAGGTGTCCGGGCCGTAGCCATCGACCTGTGCCGAATAATGGTAAAGCGCCTTTCGCCCGACGTCGTAGCCGCTGCCATAGTCTCCAAAGATATGGCCCCAACCACTGGCACGGTGGCGCTGGCCAGAGGCATTGCGTCCAAAGGCGATGCTGCCTGTGCCGCTGACCATGGCCACCCCCACACGGTGTGGCAGCGCTCCCATGGCCAGTTCTGCATCGTTGGTGAGGGTGAGATCTTCGGCCAGGTCTTGCAATCCCGGCCGTACCTTCACGTGATCCTCGGGGCGATCTGAACCGGAAAGACCGCACCAGATCCCCGTCAGCGGAAGGTCTAAACCGGCAGATTGGGCCACTCCCGTCACGAGCGCTCGCAGTGTTGCAGTGGCCTTCTCGTGCCCAACCACTGCTGCGTTTGAGGTGGTCGTGGTCTCGCGGACGATCTCGTTACCGTCCTGATCCACAACGACAATGGCGGTCTTGGTGCCGCCACCATCGACGCCTGCAAAGTACGCTGTCATGACCGGTCTCCATCGATTACTGTGCGGATGCGTCCGCCTGCATCGTCAATTCGCGTTCGTGCCTCGTGCGGGGGCAGGCCCGTGAGGGTGCTGACAATGGCGACCTTGACATCCTCTTGAGCGCTGGCAAGGGCCGCCCGGGCCTCGTCATGTGAGAGCCCGGTAGCTTCCGCCACAATCCGAACGGCTCGCGCTCGCAACTTTTCGTTGGTGGGTTGCACATCCACCATCAGGTTGCCGTACGTCTTGCCGAGCTTGATCATCGCCCCGGTGCTGAGCATGTTCAACACCAGCTTCTGGGCAGTCCCCGATTTCAGCCGTGTCGACCCTGTGACCACTTCGGGCCCGACCACCACGGGAATCGGGATGTCGACTGCCTCACTCAGGGGCGCGTTCTCCGAGTTGGAGACCCCGACGGTGAGCGCTCCCTGTTCCCGCGCGTATGCCATGGCACCAAGCACAAACGGCGTGCGTCCGCTTGCCGCGATGCCGACCACGGTATCGAGCTGCGTCACCCCGGCGTCTCGCAGTGCCTGCGCTCCGGCTTCGGGAGAGTCCTCCACATGCTCCACTGCGTGACGCAGGGCGTGGTCACCACCCGCTATAAGCCCCACCACGAGCTCCGGTGGGGTGTTGAACGTGGGAGGGCACTCCGAAGCATCCAGTACCCCCAGCCGACCAGACGTACCTGCTCCGATATACAGCAACCGGCCACCGGAACGGATTCGATCCACAATGCCATCCACAGCTCTGGAGATGTTCGGCAGTTGTTTCGCCACAGCCGGAGCAACAATGGCGTCTTCCTCATTGATCACCCGCAGCATCTCGATCGTCGGCAGGGTATCGATCTCCGCCGTACGGCTGTTTCGCTGCTCGGTAGAAATGCGCGACAGATCGGGTTCGGATTGTGGCATGGTGCTCCCTGGTGGTTGTTGCGGTGACCGCAACCAATCAATTTCTCTTCATTTTCGCACGCTTTCATGGCGTTGGAACAGCGTTCCGGCAAGGGGGTGCATGGTAAGCTACGGGTTGAACCAAATGGGAAATTCCGCGCAGAGGATACCCTTGTTTTTTATGCAACTTCCCGATTTCACGTCGTTTGTGAGCTGGCTGAGGCGCCGCAAGGGATTGGCGACGGTCGTACTGTGCGCCTCGCTCGTGCTTGCAGCGTGTGGTGGTGGATCCGATGACTCATCGGCCGACGACGCGGACCGTCGCTTTGTCACCGATCGGCCCACTGCCTCCGCAACGATTGCCACGACCCCGACAGAAGTCGTCGTTGCGGCGGAGCCCACCGCTGTGCCAACCGTTGATGCCGAGCAGGTGCTCGTGCCTCGGGGCGCTCCACGGTTTGTCTACATGGTGGTCAATGACGAGCTGCAGGCCTACGACGCCACCGCACGAACCTTTACCTCGATTGTGCTGCCAAGTGGCCTGACCCTGCTTGATTACTCACCGTCTCCGACAGGTGACCGGGTGGGCGTGCTCGGCCTGCTGGATGATGACGTCATCGTCCAGTTTTATGGTGCCGATGGTGAGGCGCTGGGGGAGGCGGTTGTGCTTACGGCCAAATTCCCGGCTGCAACACCGGCGGCTACACCGCTGGCATCCCCCGTGGCAACACCAATGTCATTTCAGGGCTCCGTGTTGAATATCGACTGGATTCCCCAGGGCAACGCAGTGCTGGTTTCCGGCCCGGGCGTGCTCCAGCGGGTTTCCATGAACAGCACGGTTATGCCGGTGTCCCGCACGGGGGCGACAGGCTCGGTAACCAGCGCCGTCTGGAGCCCCATGGATTCGCAGGTGGTCATCCAGACCCGGCAGGCGAATGGTGACCAGGCAGTCTACCTGCTGAACAGCGGGCACGATGAGGTCACAGAAATCGACGTGCTGCACGATACCTTTGGCCCGAGTATCACCCACCTGCAGTGGCTTCCCTCAGGGCTGGGCCTGATGGTGGTTGCCGGTACCGTGCAGGATGACACGGTCATGAACAGCCAGGTGTATGTGTACCGGTTTGGGGAACCTGTGCCGGTGCTGGTCGCCACCAGCGGCCAGGGCGGCCCCAGTGGCACCATTTCGCACGCGGTGGTATCGCCGGACGGACAATCGGTTGCCTACGCCATCATGGTGCGTGATCTCGATCAATGGCGGCTGCATTCCCTCTGGGTGAGGCCACTACGGGGTGGACCGGCGCTCTCCATTCCTGTCACCAGCAACTCGCCGATCACGGCGCTCATCTGGAGCTCCGAAGGCCTGGTGTGGCAACAGGGCGACGGATCGCTATCCGTTGTGGATGGTGATCTCGAGCCGCGTCCGCTTGGCGAGGCGCCCAAGGCGTCGCCGGTTGCATCCCCACAGGCGCAGCCTGCTGGCACCCCGGCTGCGTCACCGGTCCAGCAGGCCACGCCGCGCGGCTAACGATCCGGCGAAACGATTTCCTCCGCGTCGAAGATATTGCGCACCGCCTTAAGCGATTCAGATGCGTCAATCTGTGAGGACGGTCCCGGGTCAGGCTCCTCAGCGGGGGCGCTATCGTCCTGTGATTGAGCTGCAGGGGCAGCGGCAGGTCCGGAAGGGGCTGCTGGTGCTGGCCGGTTCCGGTATTCCTCCAGCGTGAAGCACTCCAGCTTCAGTGGCTTGCCCATTACGCGCGAAACCACCTGTTCCACTACTGGCCGGGTGTCCTCGGAGTTCATTTTGCTGGCGTGGAACGGGTAGGGAACTGTGAGGATGAGCCGATCCCCATCCAGCGCGACGGGATCCATTTCCGACATCAATGCGCCGGTGCGCAGGTTTACGGCATTCACATCGGCCTTGATTCGGCCCCACTGGTTGCGGATCGCATCGATGCTGACTTCGCCTGGCGCGGTAGGTGCAGCAGGCGGCATCGCCGCATGTGTTTGCGGTTGCTGTGTTGGTCCGGTTTCCTGGACCTGCCGCGCCGGGGCCGGGGGTTGCTGCCGGGGTGCTGCCTGCTCTGCCGCGCCGGGCCGGCGCCCGCCATCACGCACGCGGCCAATGAGGTTGCCGGAACCTGCTGCCGCGATGGGCGCCTGTGGTTCTGGCTGTCGTGGCTGGGATACCGGTTCGGAAACCGCAGGAGCAGCCTGGCGTGCCGGTGCCGCACCACGCAGGGCACCTTCGATGACAGCGATCTCAAGCGGTAGCTGGGAGATTGTGGCGTGCTTCACCTTGTAATCGATATCGCCCAGAATGCGCGTCAATTCGGCGAGTTCACCGAGATCGAATTGCTGCGCCAGCTTCTTGGCGGCGTCATCGAGATCGCTGCGACCACCCGAGCGTTCCAGCAGCAGTTCGCGCATATACGTCAGGAGTTGGCGAGCGAGCTGGCGAACATCGTCACCGGCGGCCACGGCATCGCCAATAGCGCGTACACCGGCACCGGCATCGCGGCCGGCAAGGGCCCGGGCGATCTCTTCAACCCGGTCGTTCCGACTAACACCCAGCACCGTGCGCACCAGATCGACAGTTACCGTGGTGTTGGCATCGTCAGCGTTCTCGCGGTACACCGCTACCTGGTCCAGAAGGCCCTGGGCATCGCGGAGTGAGCCGGTCGCATGACGGGCGATCATCGCCTTGGCCTCGTCATCGATAGCAATGTTCTCGGCAGCCGCGACCTTGGTGAGGTTGGCAATCATTGCCTCGAGGTTAATGCGGCGGAAATCAAAGCGCTGGCAACGGCTGACGATGGTTTGCAGCAGATCTTCCGGGTCAGTCGTCGCCAACACGAACTTGGTATGGGCAGGCGGCTCTTCCAAGGTTTTCAGGAACGCGTTGGCTGCCGCGCCGGTAATCTGGTGCGCTTCGTCGATGATGTAGAACTTGGTCTTCAGTTGCGATGGAGCGTACTTCACCCGTTCGCGCAGGTCGCGGATATCGTCGATACCGCGGTTGCTGGCCGCATCGATCTCGATGATATCGGTGGTTGCGCCGGTATTGATCGCTACACAGCTCGGGCACTCGTTACACGGGCGCCGGAGCGGATCGGGGTGCTCGCAATTAACGGCTTTGGCAAGGATGCGGGCCGTGGTGGTTTTGCCGGTACCGCGCGGACCGCAGAAGAGGTAGGCGTGGGCGATACGATCGAGTGCAATGGCGTTTCGGAGTGTGTTAACCACGTGATCCTGTCCGAACAGGTCGTCGGATTCAAAGGATTGGGGCCGGTATTTGCGATAGAGCGCCGTTGGCTGGCTGGCCGCCGTTTGCCTCCCGCCTTGTGAGGATCCTGACCGTGCCTGCGATGGTGCTACTGACTCATTGGCTGCGTCATCCATTGCCGGTTCCGCCACCGGGGTGGCCTCTGGTTCCGGCTCTGGCTGGCCAAAGGCACTCAAATCGAACAGCGATCCATCGGACATGTGAACAACTCCAAACCAACATTTCCGCGCTGTTCCGGTGTATCAGGGCGCACGGTGATTCCGGTTCCAAGTATAGTGCCTGAAGGTAGTATGGCATTGCGCCGGGAGGCGATATGGGCACGCTCTACGTGGTGGCCACCCCGATCGGGAACCTGCAAGATTTCTCGCCCAGGGCGGTTGAAACCCTCCGAAATGTGCAACTTATCGCCGCCGAGGATACGCGTCACAGCGGCACGTTACGCACGACGTTCGGTATCTCCACCCCCATGGTGAGCTATCACCACCACAACCGCGCCCGGCGCGAGGATCAGTTACTGAACGCGCTGGATACCGGCGATGTTGCGCTCATTTCCGATGCCGGCACACCAGCCATTGCTGACCCCGGTCAGGAGATTGTGGCCGCGGCGCTAGAGGCCGGACACACGGTAGTACCGGTCCCCGGGCCGAGTGCCGCTATCGCAGCCGTAAGCGCATCCGGGCTGGTGACCGGTCCGTTCATCTTTCTCGGGTTTGTTGAGCGCAAGGGCGAAGGCCGCCGCGCAGCCTTCGGCAAGGCGGTGGCAACTGGTTGGCCGATTGTGCTGTTTGAAAGTCCCCAGCGGCTGCTTGAAACCCTTGCCGACTTGCGCGATGCGTTCGGCGACCGAGACGCGATCGTCGCCCGTGAGCTGACCAAGTTGCATGAGGAGATCGTTTCCGGCACCCTCTCGTCGTTAATCGAGCATTTTTCAGGGGGTGAGGTGCGGGGCGAGATCGTGATCGTGGTGGGGGCGGGAGACGCCGCAGAAGACGTCGTCGATACCGAAGCGATCGCGCGGAAACTGCTAGCCGACGGACTGAAACCCAGCAAGGCGGCCCGGGAACTGGCGCAGATTGCCGGCATCAGTGGTGATGCGGCCTATGAGATCGTTCGGGGATTGCGCGACGGGTCCTAGAGCGGCTGGAAGCCCAGCTTGCGGTGGTGCATGCGGATGCTCTGAAGGATGCCCACGAAGATCATGCTGGTCCACAGCGAACTTACACCGGCGCTGACGAACGGCAAGGTGATTCCGGCTACCGGCATCAGCCCGACGTTCATGCCAATATTCAGCGTGGCCTGGAAAAAGAACATCCCGGCTGCGCTGATCGCGATCATTTGGCCGAAGTGGTCGCGCGCCGTCTCCGCGATGACAAGGCAGCGCCAGATCAGGATCACCATCGCCACCATCAGGCCGATCATGCCCACGAAGCCGAACATGCCGCTGGCGTGCGCAAAGATAAAGTCGGATTCGGCGACGCCGAGCAGGTTGAGCGTGCTTTGCGTACCACCGCGGATCCCTTCGCCAAACAATCCACCTGCACCAATAGCCGTACGGGCCTGAAGGATCTGGTAGCCACCCTCCAGCGGGGCACGGTCAGGATCGAAACTCACCAGGAAGCGGGTTTTTTGGTATTCCTGCAGCACGAATTGCCAGGCAAATAACGCGAGGGCTGGCAAGCTGACCAGCGTCAGGAGGATCCATGCGCGACTGGTGCGCATGGCGAGGATCGAGCTCGCCCAGATCGCGATATAGACCATTGTCTGACCGAGGTCCGGGCCGATGAGGATGAACAGGGCCGGGATACCGACGATAAGTGCCGCGATGACGAAGTTGCTGAACCGGCGCATATCCGCGCCCTGCCCGGCCACAAACGATGCCAGTGCCAGCACAGTGGTTATTTTGGTGAACTCGGAAGGCTGAATCAGGGTGAAGCCGAGGTTAAACCAGTTCTGCGCACCGGCAACGGTGACACCCAGCGGACTTTGCACCGCCAGCAGCAGCAACAGCCCGCCAAAATACGCCGGCCACACCAGCGCCTCGAGATAGCGGTAATCGATGCTGGCGAAGAAAAAGAACAGGGCAAGGCCGACGCAGCCGAAGATGAGGTGCTTGGTGCCATCGTTCAGCGTGGCAGGGTTTGGCAGGCCGACCGCGCTCCAGATGCTGATGGTGCCGAACGCCATCAGCACGCCCATTGTCAGGAACAGCATCCAGTCGAAATCGCGCCAGCGGTCCGTGGCTACGCTATAGGCGGGTACATCTAGTTTGCGACGACGTGGGAGATACATGGGAAGCCCGCAATATATGGAGATATCGGTACCAATTTGACTAGCCACCCGATGGATCGGGTGTGGCGATTCGCCGGGTTCAGCGAGTCTCGGTGTCCTGAGACGGCGTACGATCACGACACCCGATGATCGTACACCACCGGCGGGGTGGCATGCGCGCCGGGGAACGTGGTTCCACGGTATACTTCCTTAATACGTGTTGTACGTACGCGGTCAGGAGATTCCTGATGTTTCCTGTGAATGACTGGTTCGATGCCATCCTCGTTGGCGGGTTCCTTTTCGGCATCCTGTTTACGCTGGGATCGTTGTTGCTCGGGTTCGCCGATCTCGGTGGCGATGCCGATACCGGCCATGACCTCGATCACGGGGTCGACGCCAACGGGCATATGTTTCACCTGTTCAACGTCAGCTCGATCCTGGCGTTCATCACCTGGTTTTCCGGCGTCACCTACCTGCTCCGTAACGGCGTGGGCCTGGTTGTCGGCCTGGCGGTGCTCATTGGCCTCGTCTTCGGCTTGGCCGGTGCCTGGGCGATCAGCTGGTTCCTCTATTCGTTCCTGCGCAAGAACAGCCCGGAGCTTGACCCGCGGGACTGGGACGAAATCGGGCAGATCGGCCGCGTGACCGGCACCATCTTCCCCAACGGGTACGGGGAGGTTGTATACGAGCGGCACGGCTCGCGGCATGCCATTCCCGCACGCACGAAAGAAGGAGTCGGGATCGAAAGGCAGACGGAAGTCGTTATTCTGGATATCCAGAAGGGAGTGGCTATAGTGCAGCCGTGGTCCGAACTGATGGATGAGCTGACGCTCGAGAAGTAGGCGAGGGCCATGGCCCCATTGAGGAGTTGAATGCGTGGAGACAGTTTCTATCCTGATTATCGTCGGCATTATGGTGGTGGTGCTCCTGCTGTTGGCAGCAGTCATCGCCCGCCTTTATCGCAAGGTTGGCCCGAATGAGGCGCTTATCGTCTACGGTTTCGGCGGCACCAAGGTTGTGAAGGGGAGCGGCAAGGTTATCTGGCCGATGATCCAGCAGAGCCGTGAGCTGAGCCTGGAGTTGATGAGTTTCGACGTTGCCCCCACCCAGGATCTCTACACCAACCAGGGTGTGGCGGTGAACGTTGAGGCCGTCGCTCAGATCAAGGTGAAATCCGATCCGGTGAGCATCCTCACCGCATCGGAACAGTTCCTCAGCATGGAGTACCAGGCCATGCAGGGACTGATTCGGCTGGTTATGGAAGGTCACCTTCGCGGTATCGTCGGCCAGCTGACGATCGAGAACATCGTGAAGGAACCGGAGATGGTGGCCGATCGGATGCGGGCCAACGTCGCCGAGGATATGGCCAAGATGGGCCTCGAGGTGGTGAGCTTCACCATCCGCGAGGTGACCGATTCCAACGACTACATCCTGAACATGGGTAAGCCAGACGTCGCCCTGGTTCGCCGGACGGCCGATATCGCCATCGCTGAAGCCGAGCGCGATACCGCCATTCGCCGTGCCCAGGCAATGCGAGAAGCGAGGATTGCCGAAGCCGCCGCCGAGCAGGAAAAGGTGACCGCAGAATCGATTAGCCAAACCGCCCAGGCAGAAGCAGTTCGTGACCTCAACCTCAAGCAGGCCGAATACGAACGCGCTGTTCAGGAACAACGCGCGCAGGCCGACAAGGCCTACGAGATCCAGGCAAGCATTCAGCAGCAGAGGATCGTTGCCGAGCAGGTTCGTGTGGAGCAGGTTCGCAAAGAAGGCGAAGTGGCGGTGCAGGAGGCTGAAATCCTCCGCCGCGAGAAGGAACTTATCGCTACCGTGCTTCGCGCCGCCGAAGTGGAGAAGAAGCGCATCGAGACCCTGGCCGAGGCCGAGCGCCAGCGTGAGGTACTTCGCGCCCGTGCGGTTGCCGAGCGCACCCGGCTCGAGGGTGAAGCCAGTGCTGATGTTGTTCGGCTCACCGGCCAGGCAGAAGCCGAAATCATCGAGGCCAAGGGACAATCCGAAGCTCACGCCATGCAGGTGAAGGCCGCCGCCTTCCAGCAGTACAACCAGGCCGCGATCCTGGACAAACTGCTCAGCCAGATGCCGGAAATGGTTCGAGCCGCTGCCGAACCGCTCAACCGTGTGGACAAGATCACGGTCGTTTCCACTGGTGGCGACGGCGAGGGTGGCACCACCGGCATGAACCGCATCACCGGCGATATGACCAACCTGGTGGCACAGGTGCCGGCACTCCTCGAAGCCCTCACCGGCTTCAAAATGGACGAGATGCTGAAGAACGTGCCGGGCACGCAGGACTCCGTCAACGGATCCAGCAGGTCTCGCCCGGCCCGTAAGCCAACTGCGGAGAACAACCACGTGGTGGAAGCGGAGCCCGTAACGGTTCCCGCAGAGGACGAGGACGTAAGCTAGGCCCAATTTGCCAGCATTTGGGATAATAGACGGGAGGCCAGTTTGCCTCCCGTCTCGTTCGTTCAAAGGCCAATGCCCATTATGGATAACAACCCCATCCCCGGTGGTGATGCCCAGTTCGTGACTCCGCAGGCGCTTGGAGAACCCGGACAGCGTCGGTTTCGCATAGTTGTGATTATTGATGGCATCACCTGGATTCTCTGGATGGAGAAGCAGCAGGTTCAGGCGCTTGGGATTGCGATGGAGCAAATCCTGGAGTTTATGCCGGTGCACAATCCGTTGCCGGATTGGGCGCTTCAGGACGTTGAGTACGACGAGCACACCGACCTGCAGTTCCGCGTCGGCAGGATCGAAATGGGGTTCGATGCCACCGACAGCCAGGTGGTTATCGCCGCCCACGATGTCGAGCAGGAAGACGCAGACGCTGAGCCCGATGTGCGGTTCCGAATGAGTCTGCAAATGGCGCGTGCCTTTAGCGAGGAAGCGGCCGAGCTTGTTGCGAAAGGGCGCCCCCTGTGCCCCATGTGTGGCTACCCTCGCGAGGAAGGCCACGTCTGTCCCGAGCAGAACGGCCACCTGCCATACGACCTTGATGATCCGTTTATCGACCTTAGCTGACAGAAGTTAGCCCCGGCCCACGGGTTGATCCGGCACGAGTAATTGCGATACCCGGCTCACGATCGTCTGGCTGCTGTTGCCATGGATATAGTTGCCCTGGTCGTCAAATGCGTCTTCCTGGAAGGTGACTGCGGCGGCAATCGTGTAGCCGGCCTCTGGTAACGTCGCTACGGTGGCGCCGCAGCCGGCGAACATGGGGTTCTGCGTATACCAGCCGTTGGAAATCACCAGTCCGATGCCATAGGTATAGGTACTGTCAAGCGAGCGACAGTTCATACAGCCATCCAGTGGTGTCCCGAAACCGATGAGGGAATCGCTGGTGAGTTCAGCGAGTGCGGATCCGGAGAGGATCGCGCCCTGGCCAACCTGCCGGAAGGCCGAGGCGATGTCATGCAGGGTGCTGTATTGAACGGATCCCGGTGCGAGCGTCCAGGAAGGGTTCCAGGTGGTGGCATCCTCGTAAAACGGCACCTCAGGTGCGATACCCAGTGGTACACGCCGTTCCGATGAATATGAGTGCAACACCGGCGGCGCCATGTGAGGGAGATCATTCGTATGGGTATCGCGTAACCCGAGCGGTATCAGGACGCGCTCCATCATCAGGTCAGCCAGCGGCTTCCCGGCTGCCAGCTCAATTACTCTCCCCAGGATCACGATGCCGGTGTGCGAATAGGCCCAGTTCTCCCCTGGCTGAAACAGCCGCGGCGAATCGAGGCTGTACTGTATCCGCTCTTCTGCGGTGAAGGTGCGAAACGGATCGCGATAGAATGCCGTAATGAAGGCATCGGTGTGAACGTAGTCCGGATAGCCAGCGGTCATCTGCGCCAACATGCGAGGAGTCGCGACATCTGCGTGCGGGAGGTCGGGCAGCCATCGGGCGATTGGCTCGTCGATGTCGATGACCCCCTCATCGGCCAGGTTGAGCAAGAGAACACCGAGGTAGGTGATGGAAACTGCACCGATGCGAAAATGCATGTCCAACATGGCGGGCATGCCGGTTTCGGATTCCCCCCGCGCAAGGGCGAAAACCTCACCCTCCTGGTCGTGCACCGTCAAGAGTACGGACCGAAGGCTGAACTCCTCCTGCGCGCTCGCGGCCAGCGCGGAGAGTTGACCCATGGCATCCGCCGATGGCGTAGCGGCAGGAGTTTGCGCCAGCGATCGTGAGCCAGGCAACGATGCCAGGGCCGCGCCCTGAACCAGTGAACGCCGACTCAATCCGGGTAACGTCTTCCTCATTTCTTTCCCTCACTGCTACGCCACTGCCTGGGGACTCGCAATCGGGCGAAACCGTGACCCGCTCGCCGTGGCATTCTCAACGTCATTGATCGCTTGCTTTGTGGAACTGGGAGGTTATGTCTATAGCTAGGATGTCAGTTTAGCAAGGTGGCTGGGGTTGTCGAGGGGGTACACCATTCTGTCGTGAGCATCAGGCTGCCCATTCGTATCTGCTGGAGGATTCGCCAATAACCCTGCAGGCATGTGCTACAGCATGACTGGCCGCACCGCGTAGAGTAAAGGCACAGATCCGCTGTTTTACCCACGCACAGGAGAGGAACGATGGAATACACACGGCTCGGTACCAGCGGCCTTGAGATTTCGCGCATTTGCATGGGTGCCATGAGCTTCGGTGATCGGGCCGGGGGCCAGGAGTGGCTGATCGGCGAAGACGAGGCGTTCCCTATCGTCAAGCACGCGCTCGCCCTTGGGATCAATTTCTTCGATACCGCAAATGTCTATAACGGTGGGCGCAGCGAGGAAATCCTCGGCGAGGCGCTCCGCAAGTATGCGAGCCGCGACGAGTACGTGCTGGCCACGAAGGTATGGGGAAGGGTTCGACCCGGTCCAAACGGCGCTGGCCTTTCCCGCGCCGCCATCATGAGTGAGATCGACAAGAGCCTGCAGCGCCTCAAGATGGATTACGTCGACCTCTATATCCTTCATCGCTGGGATTACGATGTTCCGATCGAGGAGACCATGGAAGCGATGAACGATGTCGTGCGCGCCGGAAAGGCCCGGTACATCGGCTCATCGGCCATGATGGCCTGGCAGTTCGCGAGAACCCTTTCCACCTGCGAGCAGCATGGCTGGACCAAACCGGTCTCGATGCAGAACCACTACAACCTGATCTATCGCGAGGAAGAGCGTGAGATGAACCCCCTGTGCGTGACCGCCGGCGTGGGCACCACGCCGTACAGCCCGCTCGCTTCAGGCAGACTGGCGCGCGATTTCTCCCGGGTGCAAACCCCACGGGCTCAACATGACGCGTATGCGAAGTTGAAGTACGACGCGACCGCCGAGGCGGACCAGGTAATTATCGACCGTGTGGCGGAGCTGGCGGAGAGGTACGGGGTGCCACGGGCACAGATCGCGCTCGGCTGGATTCTGCGCAAGGCGCCGGTGAGTGCTCCCATCGTTGGCGCCAGCAGGGGGAACTACCTCGACGAGGCGGTGGGCGCATTGAAGCTGCAGCTTTCCGATGAGGACATGTTGTACCTCGAAGAGAAGTACGAGCCTCACCCGGTCGTGGGCCCCACACCGTACCCCACCAGCCTGACCCGCCCGGCCCTCGGGTAGCTCCATGCACGCGGAATCTACCAAACCAACGCTGACCCGGTTTGGCTATGGCTACCTCGCGTTGCTGCTGGCGTTTGCATCGCTTTCCACTGATCTGTACCTGCCCGCGATGCCGACGATGGCCGAGGCACTCGGGGCAAGTCATGGTTCGCTCGAGCTGACGATCTCGGGATACCTGCTGGGGTTCAGTATCGGCCAGCTCATCTGGGGACCGGTTAGCGATCATCGCGGCCGGCGACTGCCCCTGGCTATGGGGCTGGTGTTGTTTGTGCTCGGTTCGCTCGGGTGCGGCCTTTCGGACAGCGTGGCGCAATTGATCGCGTTCCGCGTGGTGCAGGCTGTTGGTGCCAGCGCCAGCGTGGTGATCGGCCGCGCGATTGTCGCTGATCTCTTCCAGGGCAAGCAGGCGGCAAAGGTGCTCTCCACCCTTACCGCGATTATGGTGATTGCGCCCATGCTGGGCCCGATCATCGGCGCGCGCATCCTGGCATTCGCCTCGTGGCGATGGATTTTCTTCACGTTGGTGTGCCTTGGGTTGGGTACCCTGACGGCGCTCTACCGGGTCATCCCGGAAACATTGCCGGTAGCGCACCGGGTGGCCAGTGCCAGCATCGTGGACAAAGTCGCCTATCGGGCGTTACTGGCCAACCAGCGACTGGTGGCGTACGCCATGGTCACGATGATCTTCACCGCGGGCATCTTTGCCTACGTCGCCGGATCCTCGTTCGTGTTTATCACCTGGGGAGGGCTTTCGCCCGATGCGTTCGGCCTCATTTTCGGGGCCGGCGCGGCGGTGATAATCGCCTCTAACCTCACCAACGCGCGGCTGGTGAGCCGGTATGGCACGGACCGCATGCTGTTGGGCGGCGTCTGTGTCGCGGTAGCGGCGTCGGTTGCCCTGGCGCTGAGCGTGTTGGCGGGCGTAGATATCCGTGTCATGGTTGTACTCATTGTGGTTTATGCCGGTTCGAACGGATTTATCCAGGCAAACGCGATTTCCGGTGGGCTGAATACGGTGACAGAGGGCAGGGGCCGGGCATCTGCGTTCCTCGGATTCACCCAGTACGGCGGCGGCATGATCGGTTCAGCGGCTCTTGGCCTGCTCTCCAATAACACGCCCTATCCGCTTGTTTCGATCCTGGCGTTCACATCGATTACCAGCCTGTTCCTCATCTTGCGGGTTCGTCGCTTGCCCGCCTGAACGTATTGCCCGGTTCGGTGTTCGCCGTGATGATGGTACGGATTAATCGTGCCCATTACGGACAGGACCAGCTCATGCCTTCGATCCCGGTAGATACCATCATCGCGAATGCCGAGACCCAGCGCGCCCGGATTGGCCTCTGCGCCATCCTCCCGGATGGATCGCGGGTGGCGCATCGCGAGCACGAGGTCTTCAAGTCCGCCAGTTGTATCAAGATCGCAATCATGATCGAGCTGTTCCGCCGCATTGACGCCGGGAAACTCTCACTCGCGCATACATACGTGCTGAAGGAGTCGGACAAGGTTCCAGGCAGCGGCGTATTGCAAGAACTCCACGCCGGCATTGAGCTGACGTTACGCGATGTGTGCTACCTGATGATGAGCATCAGCGATAACCCGGCTACCAACATCTTGATCGACCATGTGGGGTTGGATGCTGTGAACGCCACCATGCGGGAGCTGGGGCTGACGGAATCGGTCCTCGGTCGACCCATGCGCGGCCGCCCAGCGACCTCCGATGAGCAGGAGAATCTCGCTACCCCGGCCGAGTTCGCCCGGCTCATTGAGTCGATCATGGATGGCTCCGCCGCCAGCGCTGAGAGCTGCATGGCCATACTGGACATGTTGAAACTGCAAAGCAACGACAAGCGCATCGGCCGCTTTGTGCCCGAAGGGATGGAGTGGGGGAGCAAAACCGGCAGCTACACCACGGTAGTCAATGACGTCGGGTTTGTCATGACAAACGACGGCCCACTGATCGTCTCCGTCTTCACCGAAGATGTCGCCGATGTGGTGACGGGTGAAGGGATTATCAGCGAGATCACCCGGGATTTGTTGTCGCTTACCTAGCGAGCCGTCAGGGGCTCACTAATGGGAAAGGACCGGACGGCACAAAGCCATCCGGTCCTTTCCCGAGTATCGACGACTACTGAATGCGTCGAAGTTTGAGGCCGCAGGCAAGGACCGTCATTCCGGCCACAGCCACAATCGTGAGCAGTGTTGTATTCGCTGCTGTGCTACCCGTACCCGTGGATGGAAGTCCGGTTACAGTGCCGGCATTCGAAGTGCTGGCAACCGCATCTTTACCGCCGCCGCTTGTGTCGCCGCCCTCTGAACCGGTATTGCCATCCGTGGGGCTGGCAGGCGTTTCACCTTCGCCAGGCATTTCACCCTCGCCCGGTTCCGCAGGAGCGACCGGCTCTTCGCCGCAGCTGATGGCTTCGGAGTACACATGGTCATTGGTGCCAACCTTGAACACCCATGCCTGGAAGACGCCTGAACTCAGGTCCGCCGATTCAATCGAAACGGTGTACGGCCCGGGATTCCCCTGAGAGACCTCACCGAACTCCGAGACGATTGGAGTGCCGCCTTCAGCCGGGCGGATCTGGACGTCGGTCATGTCGCCGTCCGTCGGCACATTCTCAGCCCCGCCGATGGAGTACGTGACATCAACTCCCTCTGCCGTGCAGGCGAGTGAAACCACGTCAATGTTCCAGACGCCTGGAATATTGACCGCCGGGCAACCGCCGTTCTCCACAGCACCAGCAACCTCCGGGCACTCGTCGACGTCGTCGTTGACACCGTCACCGTCGGTGTCGACTGGAACCGGATTAAGGCACTCACCGGGGGTGATGCCGACGAGTTCCGGCCATGGGATAAGTTCCTCGCGGTTCCATACTTCAATGTAAACGCCCTCAACCTCCCCGTTGCGTATCTGCGCGACAGTGGCTGATTCGTTTTGCCCGTTCCAACAATATTCGATGACGACGTCACCCGAGGTGTGGGTAATGACTTGCCACCCGTCGGCAATAAAATCATAGAAACAGCCATCGCTCGCATTACCTACGACATCCGGACATCGATCGGCATAATCAGGGATGCCATCTCCATCCGTGTCAACTGGCTGTGCGAGATCGCAAGGACCAGCTGTGATTCCGGCTGGCACCTTGTTCCAGTCGAGAATGTATTGGAAGAGGAACGGAATGGTCCGGCCTCCGCCATTAGTGATTGCATCGCCTGCAAAGTTTATTGCTGCGTCACTCTTGGTCACCCCATTGTCACAGTAGGTTACGATCTCACCTGGGAAGCTAATACTCTGCAATCCGGGTTGACCGGTCGACTCGCCGGTGCATTCCCCCAGGTAAATTCCAGCCCAAGAGTTGGACTCGTTCGGAGTCAAAGAGCCATCAGATTCAACGATCAACCAGCCCTCGTTGACGAGATCACCAACCCGCAGATCGTAAGGTTCTTCGAGTCCCGTTCGCCAGGAAAAGAAGCAGACTTCTATGACTGCACCGGGGTCGTACGGTAGATCGCCGCCGATGTTGATCGTTTGGCTT
Source organism: Chloroflexia bacterium (assembly GCA_043427975.1). GTDB lineage: Bacteria > Chloroflexota > Chloroflexia > Thermomicrobiales > UBA6265 > UBA6265. The sequence goes on from JBHWTK010000008.1 coordinate 104,776, forward strand.
GCAGTGACGCCACACGACCCGGTGTCAAAGGTCAACTCTTCAACCGTGTCGTCGAAGATGAGCTGGACGACGACTTTGTCGAATGGATGTTCGATCGGCGTAGCAAAATCACCCCTATCGACGGCGTCATCCGGCAGCGTCATCGGAGCATCCATAGAGAGTTCCGGCTGGGACGTATTGAACGTTTGGAAGATGATGTCCCCAGCGCCGACGCTGAAATTCATCTGAATGAGCTGCTCACCCGTCGCGCAGGTGGGACTGCCTTCCCGAGTCACAGCCATGGTGAAGGTGCCGCCCTCTTGTGCGGACATAACGCCTATTGTCGATAAAGCCAATAGTGATGCGGCGAGGAGCGCCCATAAAGTCGAGATTCTTTTCATTTCTCCCTCCTAAGACCCAACACGAGCAACGCTCACGGATAACTCAGCTATCCAGTGAGCAGCTCGCTCATGGATAATCAGCCTGGTATTTCGGTGGGCGTTGCCACCTCTTGGTCCCTTTGTGTAAAATACCCCCCCCCCGGTATATCGTCAAGTGCGCAGTCTCGTTGTGGGGAAGGAGTGCCGGACTATAGATTCAGGAGATACAACGAGGCGATGGGGAGGGGATCGTGACTGAAGTGAGCGGAGCGTTGTCGACGCAACTGGTACCTGCCGCCGGGGCCGCTACGGATCAACACTGTCCCTGTGTTGACACAATCACCGCTGCCCCGTACCATACTGATGCACGCAGGTGTGCTGTGTGCAACGTTTCACGATCGGTAGCCATGAAGCTCTTTCCGCTGACCTCCATCGTAGTACTCCTTATTACCGGGCTCCTTCTTGTAGGGAGCAATTGTGGTGAGCGAGGACAGCGATCGGCGTAAGCTGAAAGAACGACGGGAAACGTGCTGGCCTCCTCAAACAGGGAGGCTTTTTTGATGCTCCGGAACAACGACGTCCACGGTGCTATCGAATCCCTCCCTTCGGCGTAAACCGCGCCGGCCACGGGAGCGAGGCAGTGATCGAAGGTGATCACGGGCCCGAATTCGAAAGGCCAGGTTGTTCATCACGCACGGTGCGTGACTATCAAGGAGCAGAGTTATGGTCGCAATCGACCCAGCCGCCAAAACGCAATCCAGCGAACCAACTACCGCTCCCGAGGTACTCAGTGGCGCGCAGATTACCTGTCGCCAACTGGAAGCCGAAGGAGTTACCACCGTGTTCGGGTATCCGGGCGGTGCCGTAATTCCGCTGTACGACGCTATCCCGCAGGCGAACCTGCATCACGTCCTCACCCGTTTCGAGCAGTGGGCCGGCCTGGCCGCTATTGGGTATGCCCGTGCCACCGGTGAAGTTGGCTGCTGCATCGCCACCTCCGGCCCCGGCGCAACCAACCTCGTCACCGCGCTTGCCGATGCAATGCTCGACTCCGTGCCGGTTGTCGCCATTACCGGGCAGGTTAACGAGGCCCTGATCGGTCGCGATGGTTTCCAGGAAGTGGACATTACCGGCATCACGTTGCCGGTTACGAAGCACAACTACATCGTTCACGATGTGAACGACATCGCATCCACCATCAAGGAAGCGTTCTACCTTGCTCGCTCGGGCCGTCCCGGGCCGGTGCTGGTCGATATCCCCAAGAATGTGTTTGTCGCCACTGCGGAGTACAAGGCTCCCGGCCCGGTTGGTCGCCGTAGCTACCAGCCCACCACCGTGCCGAACATGCGGCAGGTGCGGCTGGCTGCCGATGCGATTGCTGCCGCCAAACGCCCGCTGATCATGGCAGGCCACGGCGTCATCCTTTCCAACGCCGAAGCCGAGTTCACCGCCTTTGTCGAGAAAACGGGCATTCCCACGATCTTCACGCTCCTGGGTTTGGGCGCGATGGATGAGATGCACCCGCTGGCAATCGGCATGATGGGCATGCATGGCCATCGCCGCGCCAACCGGGCGTTGGACGAGTGCGACCTTCTGATCAACTTTGGCGCCCGCTTCGATGACCGCGCCACGGGCAACCTTTCCGGTTTTGCGCCAAACGCGAAGGTGATCCACGTCGATATCGACCCGGCCGAAATCGGCAAGAACGTCCGCACCGATGTCCCGGTGGTGGGCGATATCAAGGAAGTGCTGAAGCTCCTCACGCCCGAAGTGAGTGCAGGCGATCACGGCGCGTGGCGAACCTGGATTGAAGGTCAGCAGAACCGCGTGCTGCGGGCGGCGCTGGAAGATCGGCCGGATTGGCCGGAACCGTACAGCATCATCAAGGAGATCGGCGACGCGACCAACCACGACGCCATCATCACGACCGACGTTGGCCAGCACCAGATGTGGGCGGCCCAGCACATGGGCGTGAAGCATGGCAAGCGCTGGATCACCAGCGGCGGCCTGGGTACCATGGGCTTCGGTTTGCCGACTGCCGTTGGCGCCAAAATGGGCCGCCCCGATCTTGAGGTGTGGAGCATCATTGGCGACGGCGGATTCCAGATGAGCGGCACCGAACTCGCCACCGCCGTGCAGGAAAAGCTCGACATCAACATCGCCATCATCAATAACGGCTACCTCGGTATGGTGCGCCAGTGGCAGGATCTCTTCCACGCTCGCAACTACTCCGAAGTCCAGATCAGCGCGCCCGATTTCGTGAAGTTTGCTGAGGCGTACGGCGCGACCGGCATCCGGGTTCGCACGGACGCTGAGATCCGCCCCGCCATCGAAAAGGCCCGCTCCATCAAGGGGCCAGTGCTGATCGACTTCGTGGTCGAGCCGGAAGCCAACGTCTACCCGATGGTTGCCCCCGGTGCCGCCAACTCCCAGATGATCGAGACCGATGCCCGCCAGGAAGGAAACTAGAACCATGGTCACCACACATACCCTCGTCCTGCTGGTGGAGGATCATCCCGGTGTGCTGAACCGGGTGGTTAGCCTGATGCGCCGGCGCAACTTCAACATCGATTCGATCACGGTTGGTCACTCCGAGCAGCCGGGTGTTTCCCGTATGACCATCCAGTTGCGCGGCGAGTCTGAAGAGATCGAGCAGGCCGGCAAGCAGCTCTACAAGCTGCTGGAGGTCATCAAGGTGGTCGATCTCGAACCGGCCGAGGCCATGATCCGCGAACTGGTGCTGGTGAAAGTAGCCGCCAAGGGCGCAGTGCGGGCCGAGGTGGTGCAAACCGCGGCCATTTACAACGCCCGGGTGCTGGACGCCACACCGAACAGTGTCATGATCGAAATGGTCGGGACTGAGGAAGAGATCGAAAGCTTCCTCACCATGATGCGCGTCTATGGCGTGCGTGAAATGGTACGCAGCGGCAAGGTGGCCTTGCCCCGCGCGCTGGCCCGGAAATCCGACCCCCAACCCCGGCAGATGGGCTCGATGGCTGCCGATTAACCACGCGTTTCACTTGGCCTCACGTCGGGGCCGTATATGGACAGTGATGGCAGTGTGCCATCAACACGGAGGAACCTCACAACATGGCGGCAAAGATCTATTACGAGAACGACGCGACACTCGCTCCCTTGCAGGACAAGGTTGTGGCCATCATTGGCTACGGTGCACAGGGTCACGCCCACGCCCTTAACCTGCGCGATAGTGGCGTCAGCGTGGTTGTTGGCCTCAAGGACGACAGCAAGAGCAAGCCGAAGGCCGAAGCCGAGGGCCTGAAGGTGATGCCGGTGGCCGATGCCGTGGCTACCGCCGATGTGGTGATGGTTCTCGTGCCCGATCACCTCCAAAAGTCTATTTACGAGACCGAGATCGAGCCGAACCTTACCGCCGGCAAGACCCTCATGTTCGCCCACGGTTTCGCTATTCACTTTAAGGCGATCACCCCGCCGGAGAACGTGGATGTCAGCATGATCGCGCCCAAGGCCCCGGGTCAGCGCGTGCGTGAGCTCTTCCAGGAGGGCATCGGCGTGCCGGGCCTCGTGGCAATCGCGCAGGATGCCAGCGGCAATGCCATGGAAACAGCGCTCGCCTACGCCCGTGGCGTTGGTTGCCTCAACGCAGGTGTACTGGAAACCACCTTCAAGCAAGAGACCGAGACCGACCTCTTTGGCGAGCAGGCGGTGCTCTGCGGTGGCGTTTCCGCGCTGATGATGGCCGGCTTCGAGACACTGGTTGAGGCCGGCTACGAGCCGGAGAGCGCGTACTTCGAGTGCGTGCACGAGATGAAGCTCATCGTCGACCTGATCTACGAGGGCGGCATGACCCTCATGCGCCAGGTGGTGAGCGACACCGCTGAATACGGCGACTACATCACGGGCCCGAAGATCATCACCGACGACACCAAGAAGGCGATGAAGCAGGTGCTCGCGGATATCCAGGATGGCACTTTTGCCCGCAACTGGATCAACGAGAACGAGACCGGCCGCAAGGGCTTCCTCCAGCTTCGTGCCGATAACGAGGGCCACGAAGTAGAGAAGGTCGGTGCCGAGCTGCGCGCGATGATGCCGTTCCTGAAGAGCGGCAAGGCGGCCCGCGAGGCGGCTGCGGCAAAGCGCAACCAGTAAACACCGGGAGGGCACGGGCCTTCCCACAGAAAGGGTAGTGACATGAGCGACGGAGACATTAACGTATCGGCTGTGCAGGATCGCGTGATTGTGTTCGATACCACCCTTCGGGATGGCGAACAGTCCCCCGGTGCAACGCTTACGGCTGAAGAGAAACTCCAGGTCGCAGACGCACTCTTTCGACTCAAGGTAGATGTCATCGAGGCCGGGTTCCCGGCCGCCTCACCGGGCGATTTCGAGGCTGTGCGCGAAATCGCCCGGCGCAGCAAGGGCACCGGCGTAACCGTCGCCGGGCTTGCCCGCGCCAACCGTGGCGATATCGAACGCGCCGCCCAGGCGGTGAAAGAAGCCGAGAAGCCTCGTATTCACACCTTCATCGCCACCAGCGATATTCACTTGCAATACAAGCTCCGCATGACTCGCGAAGAGGTAATCGAGCGCGTACGCGAATCGGTCACGCTCGCGAAGTCGTTCGTTGAGGATGTGGAGTTCTCCTGCGAGGACGCCACCCGTTCCGACCGCGACTTTATGGTGGAGGTATTCAGCGTAGCCGTCGAATGCGGCGCCACCACGTTGAACGTGCCCGACACCGTTGGCTATACGACGCCATTCGAATACCACGAACTCATCACCTACCTGAAGCAGAACGTGCGCGGTGCCGAGAACGTGATTTTCTCTGTCCACTGCCACGATGACCTCGGCATGGCCACGGCCAACACGCTCATCGCCGTGAAAGCGGGGGCTCGGCAGGTGGAAGTGACCATGAACGGCATCGGTGAGCGCGCTGGGAATACATCGCTGGAAGAAGTGGTGATGGCGCTGGAAACGCGCGATCCGGAGTTCGGCGGCGCCCGGACGCAGGTCGCCACGGAGCGCCTGGTGCCGACATCGCGCCTGGTGAGCAACCTCACCGGCATTGCGGTGCAGGCGAACAAGGCGATCGTCGGGAGCAACGCGTTCGCGCACGAGGCAGGCATCCACCAGGATGGCATGCTGAAGGAACGCACGACGTACGAGATCATGAATCCCGCCGATGTGGGCTGGGAAGGGACCAGCCTGGTGCTTGGCAAGCACAGCGGCCGGGCCGGCTTCCGGTCGGCGCTGAGCGACCTTGGCTTCCACCTGGATGATGCCCAAATGCAATCGGCCTACGAGCGCTTCCTCGAGTTGGCTGATCGCAAGAAGAAGGTGACCGGTGCCGATCTCGAGGCGTTGATCGCCGATGAAGAAATCGTCCACGGCAGCGCAGTACACCTCGTTGATTTCACGGTCAACTCTGCCCACGGTGGCGATGCCAACGCCATGGTGGTGGTCGCCCGGGAGGATCGCCAGTTTTGGGGTCGTTCCGGTGGCAACGGACCAATCGACGCGCTCCTCTCCGCTATCGATTCTGCCCTGGGCATCGAAACAGAGTTGACGTACTTCAATGTCGAAGCTGTTACGCCGGGCGAGGACGCACAGGGGCAGGTGCATGTGCGCATTCGCCACAACGGCCACACCTACAGCGGCCACGGCCTCGCCACCGATACGGTGGAAGCGAGCGCCAAGGCATACATCGCGGCGGTGAGCCAGATGATCAATGCCCAGCCCGATATGGCGCTGGCCGGGATGTCATCGACGTCGAGGTGGTCCTAAATGGCTGCTCGTCAGGACACGATCTGGCAGGATGCATCTGTTGCCGCGAACTATGGCGTCAGCCGCACCGCGATTCCGTTCGTGAATATGCACTTCGAGGTCATGCATCGGCTGATTGGCGCTGCCGGGATTGAGGTCCGGAATGTGCTCGACCTTGGTGCGGGCGACGGAATCGCTACGGCAGAAGTCGGGCGGAAGCAGCCGCTGCGGGCAGCGACGCTGACTGATTTTTCGACACCAATGCTGGATGGCGCGCGCGAACGCTTTGCCGGTTCCGACCTCGATCTTCAGTTCGTGATTGGGGACTTCCGCGATAGTGACTGGCACGACACCGTAACCGATCGGGGCCCGTTCGACCTGATTGTGAGCCGGTTTGCGATTCACCACATCCCCGATGAGATGAAGCGTGCGCTGTACGCACATGTCTTCGGGTGGCTGAGGCCTGGCGGACTGTTCGTGCAGATCGAACATGTCGCCAGTGGCTCTCCGATGTACAACGTTGCCCATGACACCCTGATGGTGGAGTGCCTTCAGGCGGCCAAGGGCGGTGACGAAAGCTTCGACGAAGTGTTCGCCAGCTATCGCCTGCGGGCAGACGGTGGTGCAAACATCCTCGCGCCGGTGTGGGATCAGCTTCAGTGGCTGCGGGACATCGGCTTTGCCGACGTCGATTGCGCCTTCAAGTGCTTCGAACTCTCCGTTTTCGCCGGCCGCAAGCCGTAAGAGACCAAAGGACCGTTTTCGTGAATCAACCCAGAACTCTGGCGGAGAAACTGTGGGATCGGCATGTGGTTCGCCACGCCGAGGGCGAGCCCGACCTGCTGTATATCGACCTGCATCTTGTCCACGAAGTGACAAGCCCGCAGGCCTTCGACGGCCTGAAGATGCATGGTCGCAAGGTGCGCCGTCCGGATCTCACCATCGCCACAGCCGACCACAACGTCCCGACGATCGGTATCAACCTGCCGGTTGCTGATCCGATCTCGGCGAAGCAGCTCAGCAAGCTGAGTGAGAATGCCCGGGAATTCGACATCAAGCTGCATCCGATGGGCGCGCCGGGCCAGGGGATTGTCCATATCATCGGCCCCGAGCAGGGGCTCACCCAGCCGGGCATGACGATTGTGTGCGGCGACAGCCACACCAGTACCCACGGTGCATTTGGTGCGCTGGCGTTCGGGATCGGCACCAGCGAGGTGGAGCATGTGCTCGCCACCCAAACGCTGCCGCAGAACCGTCCGAACACGATGGCGATCACCGTCGATGGAACGCTGCAGGAGGGTGTGACAGCCAAGGATGTCATTCTCGCCATCATCGGCAAGATCGGCACCGGTGGCGGCGTCGGCTCCATTGTCGAGTACCGCGGAGAAGTCATCCGCAACCTCAGCATGGAAGGCCGCATGACCATCTGCAATATGAGCATTGAGGGTGGCGCCAAGGCCGGCATGATCGCGCCGGATGAAACGACCTTCGCCTATGTGGAGGGTCGTAAATACGCGCCGAAGGGTGCCGACTGGGAAGCCGCACTGGACGACTGGCGGACGCTGCCGACCGATGTGGGCGCAACGTACGATCGGGAAGTGATCCTGGATGGCAGCGCGATCCTGCCGCACGTCAGCTGGGGGACGAATCCCGGCCAGGTGACATCCATTGACCAGGTTGTGCCTGATCCCGATTCGTTCACCAACGAGGGCGACCGCGAGGCGGCAGCCCGTGCCCTGAAGTACATGGCGCTCACGCCTGGTACGCCGATCCGCGATATCAAGGTCGATACCATCTTCCTTGGCAGCTGTACCAATGCCCGAATTGAGGACCTTCGCAGCGCTGCCAGTATCCTGCAGGGACGTCGTGTTGCCGAGGGCATGCGCGCCATGGTGGTGCCTGGATCGATGCTGGTGAAGTACCAGGCGGAGAAGGAAGGGCTGGATCGCATCTTCACCGAAGCCGGATTCGAGTGGCGATCGGCCGGTTGCAGCATGTGTCTGGGCATGAACCCGGACCAGCTTGCTCCCGGGGAGCGCTGCGCCAGCACCAGCAACCGCAACTTCGAAGGTCGCCAGGGCAAGGGCGGTCGCACCCATTTGGTGTCGCCGCAGGTTGCCGCTGCTACAGCGGTGCTCGGCCACTTCGGTACGCCGGCCGACCTGAATTAGGAGAACCCGATGCAACCAGTGAAGAAAATCGAGGGACGTATCGCGCCGCTGGAGCGTAGCGACGTCGATACCGACCAGATCATCCCGGCCGTGTGGCTGAAGCGGGTGGAGCGCACCGGGTTCGGTGAGGGGCTCTTCTCGGCCTGGCGCGAGCAGGATCCGACGTTTGTGCTAAACCGGCCGGAGTATGAGGGCACGAAGGTGCTGATTGCTGGCCCGAACTTCGGTACCGGCTCGAGCCGTGAACACGCGGTGTGGGCGCTGATGGATTACGGATTCGAGGCCGTAATATCACCAAAGTTCGGCGACATCTTCCGCAACAATGCCACCAAGGCCGGACTTGTGCCGGTACAGGTGGACGAGGACTTTGGCGCAGAGCTCATGGAAGCCGCGCTGGAGCATCCGTTCCTCGAGGTCGTGGTCGATGTTGAGACCCGCACGGTCTCGGTACCGCGCCTCGGCATGAGCACCAGCTTCCCGCTGGACGATTTCACCCAACATCGCCTGCTCAACGGGCTGGATGATATCGGTATCACCATGCAGCACGAAGATGCAATTGCGGCATACGAGGCACAACGCAAGCCGTGGATGCCAGTAGTCGACCACCCGGAGGCGCAGGCACATGTCTGACACGACGTCGTACTCCATCGTGTTGCTCCCCGGGGATGGTGTTGGCCCCGAAGTCATGGAACAGGCGGTCCGGGTAGCCATCGCTGCTGCCGATAAATTCGGGTTTTCACTCGAGACCGATTCCAGGCTCATCGGTGGATGCGCGATTGATGCCTACGGCACGGCGCTGCGCGACGAGGATATCGAGGCGGCAAGGAATGCCGACGCGGTGTTGCTCGGGGCAGTTGGTGGCCCGAAATGGGACGATCCTTCGGCGCTGGTTCGGCCGGAGCAAGGGTTGCTGCGCATTCGGAAGGCACTCGGCCTGTTCGCCAACCTTCGCCCGGTGACCGCCAACGAGTCATTGCTGGCGGCATCGCCCATCAAGGAGGACCGCTTGCGCGGTACCGACTTGCTGGTAGTTCGTGAGTTAACCGGCGGTATTTACTTCGGAGACCGCAAGCAGTGGACCGATGACGACGGCCGGGTCGCGATGGACACGCTGGTCTATCACGAGTATGAGATCCGCCGCATTGTCGAACTTGCGTTTGAGCTCGCGCGTGGCCGGAAGGGCCGGGTCACTAGCGTCGACAAGGCGAACGTGCTCGATTCGAGCCGCCTGTGGCGATCGATCACCACGGAGATCGGCGCGGAGAACAGCGACATCGAGCTGGAGCATATGCTTGTCGACGCTATGACAATGAAGCTGATCCAGCAACCGAACGCCTACGACGTCATCGTGACCGAGAACATGTTTGGCGACATCCTCACCGACGAGGCATCGGTGCTTGGTGGCAGCATCGGACTGTTGCCCTCCGCATCGCTTGGTTCCCCGGGCGAGAACGGAAGGCGTATCGGCCTCTATGAGCCCATCCATGGCTCCGCGCCGGACATTGCGGGGCAGGGGATCGCCAACCCGGCCGGCATGATCCTCTCCGTGGCGATGATGTTCCGCATGTCGCTTGGTCAGCCGGAGGCGGCGTCCGCGATTGAATCCGCGGTGAATGCGGTTGTTGGGCAGGGAATCCTGACCGGCGACCTTGGCGGCAGGGCCGGCACAGTGGAGTTCGCCGACGCGATCCTTGGTCATATGCAGAACTAATCCTAAAAGCAAGACGGGCCGCCAGATGGTAGCCCGCCTTGTTAATTGCCGGTATTCGCGCTGGTGACACGGTCCATAAACCCGGTGAGCGTTCCAAGAGGGTAGGATCGCACGAGGACAGGTTCCGCAAATGGTGCCGTGGTCGGGATTCGCAGGACGTCGATATGATTGACGCGGAACGACCCGAAGGTCATATCACGAAACGGGGTGAGCGTGGGAACGAGCCGCCCGATAGGGGCCGACCGCGTGTACTGGGCGATCACAAATTCCGGCAGGTAGGGATAGCGTGTTCGCGGAGGCTGGGAAACGAAATCGACCAGCACCTCATGGATACGGCTGAACCAGCCGTTATCGTGAACGTCCAGGAACGCAGCATCCGCATAACTGTTCACCCCGCCAAGGGTGACATCGAACGGGCGGAAATCGCGCAGGCTGAGTTCGCATTGTTCCAGGTATTCGTCCAGCCACTGATCGGTAATCTCATCGCGCCCGTTAGGACGCGGGCTGAGGTACCCAAGCTCCTGCACGGTGATATTGAACGTGGAAGGCGGGACCAGTCGGACGTAGTCGATGCTGCCGATGGCATGGGTGAGGTCATGGAAGGCAGGCTGCAGGACCGAAGCATCGATATGGGCGCACACGATCACCAGGTCGCCGGAGCGGTTAAGGAAGTTGCTGGTATCGTGGCGCCCATCGGCAACACGTTCGATTTGTCGTAACTGCGACCAAATGCGCAGGTAGCTGGCATCCTGCTCGCTGGGTACATCGGGGAGCCACCAAAGGGGATGCCGCCACCGGAGCAGCCAATTCAGGGATGCTTTCATCGAATCCCGGAACCCGATGTCTCGCACAGTTAGTCGATGCTCTTGATCGTGATTTTGGCGGGGCCGCCCGGCGTTTCTACAGAGAACGAATCGCCAACGGCGCGACCCTTCAGCTGGCTGCCGATGGGCGATTCTTCCGAAATTTCGTTTTTCATGGGCTGGGCCTCTGCCGGCCCCACGATTTTGTAGACTTCCTCGAACCCGTCGAAGTCTACGGTAACCGTGCGCCCGATCCCGACCAGGCCATTGTTGGTCTCGTTCTCGTCCATGATCTCGGCATTACGGAGTGTTTCTTCGAGTTCAGCGATGCGCTTTTCGAGCATGGCCTGATCCTGCCGGGCCACGTCATAGGCGGCGTTCTCGCGCAGGTCCCCGTGGGACCGGGCTTCTGCCACAGCGGCGATGATTTCCGGGCGCTTAACCTCGACGAGTTCCTTCAGTTCTGCACTTACACGTTCAAATCCCTCGCGGGTGAAACGCACCTTCTTATTCTTTTCCAATGAACTATTCCTCTTTTATGTTTTGCCGTTGATCGGCAGAATCGCGTAGCTACACACCGCCGGCCATCGGCGGCGCTAATCAGGAACATATATAGGCAGGATGCGTGCCCAGATACGTGCACGCACCTTGCCCGTGGTTCTTTGCAGGGGATATTACTCGAATTCGAACGTTGCTTCTATTTCTACACTAATCCCGCCGGGTAACGATCCCATTCCGACCGCCGAGCGGGTGTGCCGGCCCTTTTCGCCAAGCACCTCTACCAGCAGGTCAGAGCAGCCGTTGATTACCTGCGGATGCTTCTGGAAAAACCCGTCGGCATTCACCATACCCAGCACTTTGACGGTGCGGGTGATGCGATCCAGCGACCCCAGCGCTTCCTGTGCCGTGGCGAGGATTTGGAGCCCGCAGGCCCGGGCTGCATCGTATGCCTGTTCGACGGTGATATCGGCTCCTACCTTGCCGGTTGGATGCCCGGACCCTGGCCCTGTGCCCGAGATGAACAGAAGGTTGCCGGTGAACTGGTAGCGCACGTAGTTCGCTGCCGGTTGCACGGTTGCAGGTAGCTCGATGTTCAGTTCTGCCAATCGATCCTCTATGCCCATGAACGCTGTTCCCCTTTGATTTGAGCGGCTATCGGTAGCCGAGCACATCACCGATGCGCTGGACTGCCTTTTCGAGTGCTTCGTCGCTGGTGGCAAAGCTCAACCTGAAGTGGCCGGTGCAACTGGCTCCGAAGGCGGTGCCCGGAACCACGGCTACATGAGCCTCGTTGAGGAGTTTCGCGCTGAGGTCCTCGATCCCCATACCGGTTTCACGGCCATCGACGTAGCCATAGAACGCGCCTTCGATCGGAGCGACGCTCAGGCCCTTCACGGCGTTGAGGCCATCGGTGATCAGGTGGCGGCGGCGATCCCAGGCAGCAACCATCTCGTGAATGATGTCCTGTGGGCCGTTGTACGCCGCTACACCACCGGCCATGGCAAACGAGGTGGCGCATGTAACCGAGTGGGACTGCAGGATCATGATCTTCTTGATCAAGTCAGTCGGGCCGGCCACATAGCCCAGCCGCCAGCCGGTCATGGCATAGGCCTTGGAGAGGCCGTTGAACGTAAGGGTGCGTTCGGCCATGCCGGGCAACGTCGCGATGCTGTAGTGCTTGTGATCGCCGAAGATGATTTTCTCGTACATCTCGTCCGTGAACACGAGCAGGTCGTGTTCCTTCGCGAACTCGGCAATTGCCGTGAGTTCGTCCATGGTTGCCACGCGGCCACTGGGGTTGTTGGGCGAGTTGAGGAGCACAATGCGGGTTTGGGGCGTGACGTACTGCTCCATGATTTCCCGGGTGATCGCGAAGTTGTCATCCGGGTCCAGCGGTACCCCAATGGCACGGCCACCGGCCAGCTCAACCATTGGCTGGTAGCTCACCCATGCCGGCTCGAAGATCATCACATCCACGCCCGGTTCCACCAGGGCCATGCAGGCCTGGTAGAGCGCGTTCTTGCCACCGGGAGTCACGATAACGTCGGTCTTCGGATTAACCGTAATACCGTTGTCGTTCTGCAGTTTGGTGGCGATAGCCTGGAGCAGTTCGGGCGTTCCCTGGCTGGGCGCGTAGTGGGTATCGCCGCTGTTCATGGCCTCGATTGCGGCATCGCGAATGTGCTGCGGCGTAATAAAGTCCGGGTCGCCACCGCCGAGGTCGATAACATCGATTCCCTGGGCCTTCAGTTCCCGGGCACGTTGGCTTACGGCCAGGGTTGGAGAAGGAGCGGCGTTGCGCACGCGTTCGGCAAAGAGATGATCCCGGACCTGCTGAGTAGCCATATTTCGCCTCACAATTGCTTGGATAATTGTATCGAACACGATTGCGAGTATTGTACTCTGAGAGCACAGAACCAGAACGAGATGTTGATTCGTACATGCCCGGTACAGCGCCGGGGAGGTGCGGGCCCCGGAGATGATGGATCTTCGGCACAGGCAGGAACCCGGCAGGTAAACCGTACGTTATAGGTGGTGTTGAAACATCTATCAGCAATCAACTCGAGTCGTGGCCGGCCTGCCGTGCAGCCGGGGTAGGAGAGAATCCAAATGGCGAAGCGTTTCAGCGAGAACGTCCGTCGCTTCCTAGCGTTCCTGATGGTCACCATGCTGATGCTTGGCTCAGTCGCCGCGCCCGGCAGGGTTGCTGCCCAGGCGCAATCGGTGCAAAGCCAGCTCACCGGGGTGACGATTACGTATGGCCCGCCATACGTGCTCAACCCGGAACTCGGCGGTTTCGATGAATCGGTGGAGATGATCAGCTTCACTGGCGCGGCCGACATCCTCACCATCGGGTTCATGAGCCCGCTCATTGACCTCACCGCCGCCCGCGATATTGTGCTGGAGGGCATGTTCGGAGAAAGCACGAACTCTGCCAATATCGACCGCGGTGCCTACACGGGCGTTTCCTATTCGCTGGACATGCTCAATTTCGATGGCGACGAGATCGGCGTGTTTACGCTGTTCATGAACCAGCGTTCGCACGGGCAGTCCGAGTTCTACATCTTCATCGCTCCGCCGGCGCTGTTCGGTGGCACCATGGCATCCGCCCAGAACAGTGTTGCTGTCAACGGCGTACCGGTGCTGGATGGTATCGACGCCACCGCCATGGGCAACATGGTGATGGCCAATGTCGGTATCACTGGTGGTACGGCAGTTACCAACGTTACCGAAGTCACCGAAACCGGCACGACCGGAACGACGGGTACCACCGGCACGACTGGCACCGCGCAAACGACAACGACAGGTACCACCCAGACGACGGGAACGACCCAGACCACCGCGCCCGATGGCGATGCGCGCACGGCGTACCTGGCCGCAGTCAAGGCCGAGTTCGACACCGCGACCGACGCGCTCACCGAATTCCTCAGTGCGTTTGAGCAGTACACAAACGGAACACTGACGGCTGAACAGATGCAGCCAATTATCACGTCGACCATGCAAACACTGGCTGGCACCAGCTCCCGGGCATCGGCTATTCAGCCGCCCGCCGGCATGGAGGCATTTCACGGGGAGTTCCTCGCCTGGGCCGAGTCGATAACCGCAGTGGGAACCGTTTGGCAAGACGTTACGAATGGAACAGCAACGGCCGAGGACCATCGGCTGGCGTTGCTTGATGCAATCGATGCACACGAAGCCTTTGGTGCGTCGCTGGATGAAGAGTTGAAGGCTACTCCCGCGCAAACCACCACCCGGACGACTGAGTCTACCGGAAACACCCAGACAACTGGAACCACCCAGACGACCGGAACGACTCAGACATCCGGTTCGACCGGTGAAGCTGCCGAGTACCTCGCTGCCGTGCGGGCCGAATACGAAATCGTAACGGTGCAGCTCGTCCTGATCATCACCACTGTCAAAGGAATGAACGACGGCAGCATCACAAGCGAGCAGGGCATCGCGGACCTGAATGAGGCAAACCTGGAACTTGCCGCAAGCGCGGAGCGCTCGGCGGCAATCCAGCCACCGGCTGGAATGGAGGACTTCCACCAGCAGTTCCTCGCCTGGAACCAGCTTGTTGCCGACACGGGTGCAGCCTGGATTGCAGTGACGCAGGGTGGCCAGGTGTCTGGCTGGGAGCAAGCGTTGAACGCGCTGATCCCAGAGCACGAGGCATTTGGCACAGCGCTGGAAGCTGAGGAGGCCGCCCTTGGCGACGCTGGCTCCAGCACAACCTCGACCACGACCGAAACCACCGGCACCACCGAAACCACTGGCACCACCGGAACAACCTCAACCACCGGCACCACTGGAAGTACCCGGTCGACCCGTTCCACTGGAACCACGCAGACGACCGCGTCTACGGGCGGTAACGAGGAGTACCTCGCTGCGGTTCGCGCCGAGTTCGATATTGTCGGCACCCAGATCACGATCATTCTCGACACGTTGGATCAAATGGGCGCTGGCACGATCACGGCCGAGCAGGGGCGAGCCGATATCGAGGCCGCCAACTCGGAACTCGCATCGAGTGCTCGGCGCACTGCCGCGCTCCAGCCACCTGCTGGCATGGAAAGCTTCCACGAGTCAGTGATGTCGTGGCAGCAATCCGTCCAGGCGACTGCGGACGCGTGGGTGGCGGTAATGCAGGGTGGCGACTCCACTGTATATGTGAACGCGTTCAATGCGATGGTGGAACAGCAGAATATCCTCGGTCCGCTCCTTCAGGCTGAAGAATCTGCTTCCGGCAGTTCGGGCACCACCACTACTACTACCACCAGCGAGACCCCTGCGGCCACGGAAGCGACGGGGACCACAGGCAGCACCCGTACCACCCGCACGACGCGGAGTACGGGCACGGCAAGTGAAACGCCTGCGGCAACGGAAGCCACCGGATCCACCCGAACTACACGCACCACCCGCTCGACCGGTACATCGTCTACCACCACCACGACCGGAAATTCGAGTGAGACCAGTGGAAACACCGGTTCAACCGGCACGTCATCGTCCGGCGGCGACTCCTGGCTGACTCCACAAAACAACCTCACCATCACCTGGAATGATCCGTTCCTGCTCGATGAACGGGGTGAAGACCTGCCGATGGAGAGCGACGAGTCGAATGGGACCGATATGCTTAGCCTCTACTGGCTCGGTCCACAGGGGCAGGAAGTAGGCGTGTTCGTGTCGGTGTACCCGATCACGGAGGGTGACGCATCGGATCGTGTAGCGATCTTTACGGATCCTGCCGTTCTGGTCGATACGTTCGGCGAGGGAACCGAGCTTATTGATTCGGTATCGTCGCCCGGGCAGGGGGCAGTGCTGGCGCGCCTGGATGTCCCGAATGCCGACTTCTGGCTGTACATGCAGTACACCTGTGCGGACGAGGCCTGCACCCAGATGATCTCGGTGATGGTCCTTACTACCGGTGCCAACCTGCCGACCGTCCTGGCCGATATGGAGCAAGCGGTGGACGTCGAGGGTATGCCGATTTCCAGTGCCATGGCCCCGGCCGATGTTCAGGCTGCTATTGATGCCGCCGGCCCCTAGTCCATAAAGGATGTACCTGTGAAAGCTTCTGCCTGGCGTTCCAAGATGTCTGTACTTGCGGTTGTAGCTGTTGCCGCGTGGAGTGGCGGTGCCGCTACGGCGGCGCAGTATATTGAACCAGGGACCCCTGCCGCGTCCCCCGAGGTGGTCTCCGGCGGTAGCTGGGATACCCTGGCCACGGCACTGACCGGTGGAAGCACCTCTTCCACCACAGCATCTATCGTGGGCGACAGCTACATTTTGCCCAGCAGCGGTGCAGAGGTGGTGGTCGCTGATGGGGTGACCGTATCCGCGTCCGAGGATGGAGAGGTCGAAGACCAGCTCATCATCGAAACCGATGACGGAATCGGCGCTATTGGCGTCTTGCAAACAGCAGGCCGGCCGCAAGCCGTGATGGACCTGTACGTTTCCGGGTTTGCAGAATCAATGGACGACGTTATGGAGGTGGACATTCAGGCGACTGCGGACATTGCCACTGGCGTGTACCGCGTAGAGGCCACCGGCACCACCTTCTATATGTACATTTCCGTCGATGCCCGGCCGATTCCTGACTTCATGCTGATCGAGGTAATGATCGCTGATGCAGCGGATATGGAGGCCTCGATTGTCCAGATGCGAGACAACGTTTCCATCAACGGGGTGGCGGCGTTCGCTGATGTAGATGAAGCCGATGTGGCTGGCATTATCCGCACCGACGAGGAGTAGGCCCGTGCACAGAGCAGGGCGAGCCCATTCCTGGCCAGCCGTGATCATCGCCATCCTCCTGGCGACTGTCAGCTGGCATCCGCTCGCATTTGCCCAGTCGGGTTCCAGCAACCAGGCGTACACATCGGAACTCACCGGGTGGGAGGTCGCGGTCGCCGGTCCGGACTTCGCCCTCCAGGATGCCGCCGTCGAGGAATACCCCCACGGCAGGGGCGAGCGGATCACGATTGGGGGCGTCGATTCTCACGCGTATGCGGAGGTCGCGTTCTTCGATGACAAGGACTCGCCGGAACAAACAATTGCAGTAACGATGCGCGAGTTCCAGGCCACGTCACAAAACTTCACCATTCTTGATAATGGCTCTATCAACGGCTCAAGCTATGCGCTGGCAACATTCCGCCTGAATGAGAATGTGTCCGGGTATTTCTATATGGAAGTTGAGCCGGATGTGGTGGGAAATGTCGATTTCGCCCAGAGCCTGTTCACGCTCAATCTCGACTTTCCGGAACAGCTCGCACTGGCGAGCGACCAAATCACTGTAGCCGACCAGCCATTCCTCAGCGCCCCGGCGGTCGACGTTGCAGCCAGGATCGCCGAGCATCAGGCGGCTAATCCGGTGGCCACACCATCGTTGTCGTCCTATGAGTTCGAAACGTTTCCGTCTACCGTGGAGGTTCGCCCGCCCGTTTCACTGGACTACAGTTCCAACGCCAACGGGTTCGAGGCGGTCAACGTTTCCACCGATACCACGTATGGCATCCTCGGGTACATGCAACAGGAAGCGGATACGCCCGTTGATGTGCTCGACAGCATCTTTGCCGGTGCCCCGCGGGGCGATGAAGCCCCAAGGCTGGTCCATTCCGAGGAATCGAGGGAACGGGTTTTCGCGGTCTATCGTATTCATAGAGATGGTGATGTCACCGTTATGGTTGTCGTGGTGACGGCTGTCGCGCCAAATGTATGGCGGGTAGAGGCGCTCGCGGGTCCTGAAGAAGGAATTGCTGCCGAGCTTGAGGTGTTCCAGCAGTCGGTCACGCTGGACGAGGCACCGTTCCTGGACATCGGTTCCGGTGACACGCTCACCGATATACTTACCGGCAACCAGCCCTGACTCACGGAGAGGTTAGAACGTGAAGATTTTTGGTCATACGTTTCGCTTCCTTATCGCCGCCCTGTTGTTCGTCCTGCCTCTGGCAGGAATCACTCGGGCCGCTGCCCAGGAGCAGGAGTTCACGCCGGAGTTGTACACCTCCACGCTCTCGGGATATGAGATCGAGGTAAGTGGCCCGGAATTCGAGATCATCTCGGCAGAGATGGAGCACTATTCCAACGGCGACGGGGAAATCGTGAGGATCCAGGGGCAACTGGCTACCCTGGAGGTCAGCTTCTTTGATGACGGCGACACCCCGGACGAATCAATTGATGCGTACCTGTCAGGGCTGGAAGGCTCTGGCGCCGAGATCGAGGTTGCAGACCGTGGCATCACCGGCGACACAAGCTACGCCATCGTGAACGTCCTGTACGAGGGACTCGACGTCCTGTATTACGTGCAGGTGACGCAGGATGTCACCGGCAACGTCGACCTGTTCGAAGCTATCCTCACGACGGCCGAAACCTTTGAACTGGACCTCGAGACCGCGCAGGAAGAAGTGCTGGTAGACGGCGTGCCGTTTATGGCGGATGTCGATGCTGCCGGTGTTGCGGCAACCGCCGAAGCTGGCAACGAGGGCGATGCCACGGCGAGCCCCGAGGCTGATATCACGGCGACCGTGGTGACGTTCCCGAACGCCGATGTTGACCTCTCAATTGGCGGCGAATTCGATCCGGTTCCCGAAGTGGTCTCGGCGGAAGGGATCGACGGCTTCGTTGTAACCGGTCCGGATACCGTGACCATGGTTGCATTGGGAGAAACCGACACATCGGCTGCGGATATCGTCGCCCAGTTTGCCGGGGGCCTTGAAGGCACCTACGAAGACGTTAACCGGATCGGTTTCGATGACAGCGGTGACACTGCGTGGTCACTTTTCTCCGTTCTGGAGAATGGCGAACCGAAGCTGGCCTTTGTGTACTCCAGCACCGTGGCAGTGCCTGGCTATGAACTGCTCGTGGCAGTGGAAATGCCGCAGACCGATGTAGCCGAGAGCATTGAATCGGTGCAGGATGGCCTGGCGCTGAACGGCGAGCCGCTGCTTGCCGATGTGGACCCAATGGAGATCTCCGGGCTTGCCGGTGAATCCGGCGAATCGGAAGCGGAAACTCCCACCGAAACCGCGACTGAGACAGCTACCGCGACTGAAGAGACGGAAAGCGGTTCGGACAGCCCGCGTGAGAATGCCAAGATTCCTGCTGAAAGTGGCTCTGGAAACAGCTCGGAAACGAGCCCCACCGAAGAAGCGGAATCCACCCCTGAAGCGTCCGGTGAGTCCGGCGAACTTATCCCGTACCAGTGGACAGGTCCCGTTCTGGGACACCGCGTCGAGTGGAATGGCGCGATCTGGACATCCGATATCAACGATCCGGAAATGGTGATCTCCGACGAGGCAGAGCAGTTCGAATCTATCGCGCTAGTGAACGACTCGACGTCGGAGACGAGCATCCTGTACGTCGATGCGTACGGCCAGTCGGATATATCACCAGCCGAGTACCTGGCCTACTGGACCAGCGACGAGTACCTGATGCGGGAAACGGCTAATGGAGAGCCCTGGAATGCCGAGGTTGTGGCAACGCGCAGCAACGAGGGACGAGTCGCGGTGGTTGTAAGCTACTCGAGCGGAGATGGTAACTACCTGATGATCCGGGAGGCGGTCGCGACCGAGGATGGTGGCGTTCTGCTGCTGACGCTGGACGCTCCTGCCGCCGAAATTGGCGATGCCTACGCCGCAACGCGGGACACCGTGTATGTCGACGGCGACCAGGTGTTTGCCGTGTTCACGCAAGACCAAATCGAGCGATTGTCCGGCGAGTAGAATCAACGCCTGACGCCCTTAACAGCCATCCGGAACCCTCCGGGTGGCTGTTTCTGTTAGAGCAATTTTAGCACTCCCACCTTGAAGACTGCTAAACACTGTGCTATTCTCGTGGTGGTTCAAATCAGCATGCATTGAATGATGAGTGCTGATATGTGATGTAGGAGAAACCTTGCATATCACGTGTCAAGGGTAGAGTGTTATTTGGAGGAGTCGCAATGTCTGAGTCAGTGAACCTCAAGCCCCTGGGTGATCGCCTGGTAATCAAGCCGGCCGGCCGGGAAGAGATGACGGCCAGTGGCATCGTGCTGCCGGATACCGCCAAGGAAAAGCCGCAGCGCGGCACCGTGGTGGCTGCCGGTGAGGGCCGCCGTGATGACGATGGCGACCGCATTCCGATGGACGTGAAGGTTGGCGACCAGGTGCTTTTCGCCAAGTACGCCGGTACCGAGTTCAAGCTGGACGATCAGGATCTGCTGATCCTGGCCGAGAAGGACGTCCTCGCGATTATCCACTAGTCGTTTCACGCCCAGGCACTGCTGCCTGGTACCAGAAGGGGTAGAAATCAATGTCGAAGGTTATTGAGTTCAACGAATCAGCGCGACAGTCGCTCAAGGAGGGTGTCGACGCCCTCGCCAATGCCGTCAAGACCACGCTCGGTCCCAAGGGCCGCAACGTTGCGATTGACAAGAAGTTCGGTGCCCCCACCGTGACCCACGACGGCGTCACCGTGGCCAAGGAAATCGAGCTCGAGAACCCGTTTGCGAACATGGGTGCCCAGCTCCTCAAGGAAGCTGCCACCAAGACCAACGATGCGGCCGGTGATGGTACTACCACCGCCACCGTGCTGGCCCAGGCCATTGTTCACGAAGGCCTGCGCAACATCGCTGCCGGCGCCAACGCCATGCTGCTGAAGCAGGGCCTCGACAAGGGTGCCGCCCTCGTTGTCGACCACGTCCTGAACCTTGCCACCCCGGTTGAGACCCGCCAGGAGATCTCCCAGGTGGCCGCCATCTCCGCTGCCGACCAGGAAATCGGCGACCTCATCGCCGAGGTGATGGAGAAGGTCGGTAAGGACGGCGTGATCACCATCGAGGAGTCCCGCGGTTTCGAGTTTGAGACCGAGTACACCGAGGGTATGCAGATCGATCGCGGTTACATCAGCCCGTACTTCGTGACCAACACCGAAGCCATGGCTGCCGAGTTCGATGACCCGTTCATCCTCATCACCGACAAGAAGATCAGCTCCATCCAGGACATCCTGCCGACCATCGAGACCGTTGCCCGCAGCGGCAAGGCGCTCGTGATCATCGCCGAGGATGTTGATGGCGAAGCCCTCGCCACCCTGGTTGTGAACAAGCTGCAGGGCCGCTTCAACAGCCTTGCCGTGAAGGCCCCCGGCTTCGGCGATCGCCGCAAGGAAATGCTGCGCGATATCGCTGCCCTCACCGGTGCCCGCGTGATCAGCGAGGAAGTCGGCCGCAAGCTCGATAGCGTTACTTCGGAAGATCTCGGTTCCGCCCGCCGCGTTGTTGCCACCAAGGACGAGACCACGTTTGTGGATGGCCAGGGCAGCAAGGAAGATGTGGATGGCCGCATCGCCCAGATCCGCGCCGCCATCGAGACCACCAACAGCGATTTCGATCGCGAGAAGCTGCAGGAGCGCCTCGCCAAGCTGGCCGGCGGGGTGGCAGTGATCAAGGTCGGTGCCGCCACCGAGACCGAGCTCAAGGAGAAGAAGCACCGCGTGGAAGATGCGCTCAGCGCCACCCGCGCTGCGGTTGAGGAAGGCATTGTTCCGGGTGGTGGTGTCACCCTGGTGCACGCGATTGCCGCCCTCGATGGTGTTGAGGCCGAAGGCGATGTCCTCACCGGCGTGAACATCCTTCGACGCGCGCTCGAGGAGCCGATGCGCGGTATCGCCACCAACGCCGGCCGCGATGGCGCCGTGGTGGTGGAGCGTGTCCGCACCCTCCAGGCCGAGAAGGGCGACCAGAAGATCGGTTACAACGTGATCACGGACGAGTACGTGAACATGATTGAGGCCGGTATCACCGACCCGGTGAAGGTCACCCGCAGCGCGGTTGCCAATGCCTGCTCCATTGCCGGTATGATCCTTACCACCGAGGCCCTCATTGCCGACAAGCCGGAGAAGGAAGCCCCGATGCCGAACCCCGGCATGGGCATGGACTACTAGTCCAACCCTCTACAGGGCAAACCTGCCAGCCCCCGCGGACATATGTCCGCGGGGGCTGTTGTTGTATATGGTTTCGGGTGCGGCGACCGGGAACATCCCGCGACGGTGGGGCGTTGATATAGTGCACGCCATTCTGCAATGTCGCTGAATGAGCAACGGTACCTGCCCGTTACTAACGGGGCAGCTCGGCGATTCGTGATTCGCGTGGTCAGATTGCGCGGGGGAGAAACGATGAAACGACTTGTTCTGTCTGTCATGTTGATGCTGGGGCTGATTGCATCGCCAACCGTTACGTTGGCGGCACAGCCGGCAGCATCCGATACGAGCTTCCAGTCCGCCCTCACCGGGGACGTGCTCGACCTTGGTACGAGTGGCGAGATCGTGTTCTCGCCCGATAGCTACGAATTGTCCCAGGGCCGGACGGTATCAGAGGAGTACATCTGGTTCACGTATGGCTGGTCGAACTTCGAGGTCGTCGTTGTTGAGGGTGACATCGACGCCGGCGACTACTACGACCTGACAATGGGCAATATGTTCGAGTTCTACGAAACCTTCGAAGTGATTGAGGAAAACGTGGGAACCGATAGCGCCTGGTTCCTGGCCAATGCCACGTACCAGGGCACCGGGATGGTAGTGATGTACGACTACCAGGTAGACGCCCTCGGCGATTTCGACCTGCTGGTGATGCAGTTCGGACCCGCCGATGCCTTGCCCTCGGACCTGGAGTTTGTGCAGCAGGAAGTGACCTTCGGGGACCTGCCGCTGCTCACGAATTCGGACCCCCAGGAAGTATCAGAGCTCCTCGGCGGTGGTAGCACCGGCACAGGAGAGGTTGAGCCCACCCCGGAAAGCGGAAGCGGCACCGGCACAGGAATAACCGAGCGCATGGGCCGCACGGGTGATCCTGCAGGCAGCAACACCGCTACGGCTGAAGCCACTGAAACCACGGGAACAACCCGCGCCACCCGATCCTCCCGCACGACCCAGTCGACTGCAACGGCCGAAGCGACCGAGGCCGCTGGTACGACTCGCGCGACCCGATCCTCCCGCACGACTGCAACAGCCGAAGCCACGGAGGCTGCGGGCACAACCCGCGCCACCCGAACTTCACGCACCACGCAAACGACAGCGACCGAGGAGGCCACCGCTACCGCGACAACATCCACCGGAACGCGAACCACGCGCACAACCGGCACCACCCAAACGACTGCGACTGAGGCAGCCACCGAGGCCGCCGGTGGTGATTGGGCGAGCATGGGGCTGGTATCGGACACCGAATGGGTAAGCCCGAACTTCAACACGACCGTGGCGTGGGATGGCACCATGTGGATGTTCCCCACAGACTACGAGTACGCCATCTATATCAATGACGATCCTGTCTACGACACTATTACGCTCGAGACGCTGGATGACTATGGCTATGTGTTTATCACGGTACGTGAACCGGGTGAGCGCACGCCGGATAGCCTGGCGGATTACTACGTGTCGCCAGAGTACGCGGATTCCTTCGAGCAGGGGGTGACCATCATCGAGGTTTCCACCACCGAGAACACGGTTTCGGTGGTATACGAAACGGTTAACACGCGCGACCAGCCGCTGTTCACCGTGCTCACGGCCACGTTCATGGACGACGGTACGGTGATCTTCACGCAGATTTCCGGTGCTCCTACGCGGATTCACGAGGTGTACGCGCAGTTCGAGCAAGGGGTGCAGGTGAACGGTGTGCCACTGGAACTGAACTACACGTCCGACGAAGTCAAGGTGCTGGCCGGCAACTAGCCTCCGGCTTCCGCACGACAAAAAGGCTCCCGGCGTCAATATCGCCGGGAGCCTTTTTCGTTGCTCTGGATCAGTTTTCGTCGGGTGTCTGGTCGTCTTTCGAGTCGCCCCACATCGGCGGGATGATGTGCGGATACATCCGGCGTCCGTATTGCTCGATGGTGATGGCTTGCGTCGGGCAGGCGCGTGCGCCGGCGAACAGCTGCTCGACAGGAGCTTCCTCCGCGTTTTCCAGAACCGCCTTGCGCGTTTCCTCATCGATAACGTAGTAGCCGGGTGCCACAGTGGTGCATTTTGCCATGCCAATACAGCGGTGCGGATCGATACGCACGGTGAGGCCGTTCTTGCCCTGCATAAGAGTTCCTTTCAGTACGTCGGTTGTGCCGGTGCCGGCACTTCCACGAAACGCTCACCGGTAATGGTAGCCGCAGTGGCGCCATTGGTGAGTTCCTGGAGCCAGGTGCCGAACGCATCCACCTCTGCCGGCGGCATCACCAGTTCGAACGTCACGTCCATGTCGTAGGCGACATCAGCCAGGTTGAGCTCCCTGGCCCTTATGGCGTTCTCGATTCGGCCGGCATCGTCATAGCTGGCAGAAACCGTGACGACCGAAAGGGGCACGCGTTCAACAATGCCAATCTCGTCGAGGGCCCCGCTCACAGCCCCGCCATATGCACGAATCAGCCCACCCGCGCCGAGCATGATTCCGCCAAAATAGCGCGTCACAATCGCGAGGGTATCGGTCACCTCGCGTCGTCGCAGCACTTCCAACATTGGCATCCCCGCCGTGCCGGAGGGCTCGCCATCGTCACTGGACCGCTGGTTGGCCATGCCCTCGCCGATAATCCAGGCGGTGCAGTTGTGGTTGGCGTTCCAGTGTTCCTTACGTACCGCCTCGATATGGCTGCGGGCCTCTTCCTCACTTGTGACGCGAAACAGGTGGCAAATGAAGCGGGATTTCTTGATTTCGGTTTCATGCGTGCCGTTGCGCGCAACCATCCGGTATGACGATGCCATAGGTATCCTCGTTATGCCGGAACTTCTTCTGCAAGCGTTCCTTCTTCCGCCTTCAGTTTGTTGGCCACAATTCGGACGAACGGGGGCGAGATGAGTGTTGAGACGACGATGGTGATGATGATCACCGAGAAGAGGTCATCGCCAAGCACTCCCAACCCCTTGCCTGTGGCGGCAAAGATAAGGCCTACTTCACCGCGTGGCACCATGGCAACGCCAACCAGCAGTTTCTCCGTGCTGCTTCCGGCAGCAGCAAGGCCACTCACCAGTTTGCCGACAATGGCGACTGCGCTCACAATCAGGGCGGTAAGGTAGAGTTCCGGTTTCAGCAACGATTCGATATCGATCAGCATACCGGTGTAGACGAAGAATACCGGGACGAAGACGTGGTTGAGCGTGCCAATGAGGTCTTCAACCTGCGTGTGGTGCTGGTGGGCCAGTACCGAGGTGATGTGCACGTTGACGGTCTCGTCGGTGGAGCGAATGGTGCGAATCTCGCGCGCGGTGCGTGTTTCGTCATAGCGGAGGAAGTGCGTGCCATCCAGCACAAGTCCGGCCGCAAAGGCACCGATAATCGGTTCGAGCCCGAACAGTTCGGCAAGATACCCGAATACCAGGGCAAACCCGACCGCCACCGAGACGAGCATGCCATCGGAACTGCTGATACCGCGGAAGAATCGCGAAACCGGATCGGCGATGAGCCGGCCCACAATGATGGCGATGGCAAGAAACCCAAATGCCTTGAGGGTGAGCTCGGCCACCATCCGGGCATTCGCCTCTTCGCCACTGGCGATGGCCGCTACCACAGCAAGGATCACCAGGCCGAATACATCATCTGCCACAGCAGCACCAAGCACCGTTTGGGCAGCACGTGTGCGGGTGATGCCCAGCGCCCGGAACACCGAGGCAGTAATGCCAATGCTGGTTGCCACGAGCGAGGCGCCGATAAACAACCGGGCACTTGAGCTTTCATCCTCAAAAAAGATCGGACCCAGTACCCAGGTACCAAGGATGAATGGCACAGCTACCCCGATTGTCGCGACCACCAGCGCCCTTACTCCGACCGTCCGCATTTCAGCGAGGTTGCTTTCCAGGCCGATGGAAAAGAGGAGGAGGGCGGCACCCAGGGCGGCGAGGAACGAAATGGTGGGCTCCTGGGTGATTTCCTGCATGAAATCGAGTCCCATATACCCGATTGCCGCGAGCACCATGCCCATGATGAGCTGGCCAATCACCGGCGGTTGCCCAAAGCGCTGCACAAGGTCGCCCACACGCCCGGCCAGCAACACCAGGGCGAACATGAGGAACACCTTGCCCCAGTGGTGGCTGGTATCGCCCGTTTCTCCCTCGGCCATTGCCGGGGCGTAGGAGAGCACGATCGCCAGGAATACCGCCAGGAACACGCGTACCCTCGCCCGGTGAAAGACCCGATTCAAACCAGCCACGTTTCACAATGTCCTTCGATTCGATATGCCGGAACCGGCACCCCCACCCATTTCCCAATGCAGCAAGTATCAGGCATCTGGAACAATAGGGCCATTTCAGTGATGATGTAGTTCGCAGTGTCTGGAAAGGGCAACCCTATGGCGCAGTTCAAGATTTATGGCCACAGCGCGTACCTTGAGGGAGCGTCGGAGTCGATTTCGTCGGCGATTCACCGCGCCAGTGTGAGCGCGCTCGGGTTGCCGGAATCGAAGCGCTTCCACCGGTTTATCCCGCTCCTGCCATGGCAGTACATAACTCCGCCAGACCGTACCGACCGGTACATCATTATCGAGGTAATGATGTTCGAGGGACGGCCGGTTGGGACGAAAAAGGCCTTCTACGCCGAGTTGCTCCGGAACCTGGAGCGCGAATGTGGTATCTCACCGGAGGATGTCGAGGTGACGATCACCGAATCTCCCCGGCATGATTGGCTCATTCGAGGCCTGCCCGGCGATGAACTCACCCTCAACTACGCCGTAAACCATGAGGCGAAGCCAACCACGTGATTGACCGCAAGCTCCGCAATACTGCCCTGTTGGTGGCCACCTGCTTTTTCATGGAGAACCTGGACGGCACTATAGTCACCACCGCCGTGCCGCAGATCAGTGAATCGCTGAACACTACGCCTACAACCGTGAGCCTGGTCATCACTGCCTACCTGCTCACACTCGCGGTGCTGATTCCGCTCAGCGGGTGGTTGACACACCGCTTCGGTGCCAGGCCGATATTTCTTACAGCTATCGCGATTTTCACCATCGCGTCCCTGGGCTGTTCCCTTTCCACCAATGTGGAGACACTCATCGCCATGCGGGTGTTGCAGGGCGTTGGTGGGGCGATGATGGTGCCGGTCGGGCGGATGGCGGTGCTGGCCCACACCGAGAAGAAGGACCTGATCAGGGTCACGGCGTACATCATCTGGCCCGGCCTGGTCGCCCCGGTGATTGCTCCGCTCCTTGGCGGTGTGCTTACCACCTACCTGAGTTGGCACTGGATGTTCCTGATTAACATCCCCATTGGCGTGCTGGCGTTCGTTGTGGCGTGGAAGCTGATCGACCACTCGGACCGTGCGCCCGCCGCACCACTGGACGTGCCCGGCGTTGTCCTTACCTGTACCGCCCTCGGCGGCATCACCTGGGGCGCGCACATGATTGCTGAGGCATCCCTTTCCACCGCACTGGGTGCAACCACCCTGGTTCTTTCCGTCGGCGTAATGGCGATTGCGGTTTGGCACCTGCTGCGAGACGACGCGCCGCTCCTCAACCTGCACACGTTTCGGATTGATACGTTCCGGTCGGCAACCCTGGGGTTCTTCGTGTATGCCCTGGTTGTGTGGAGCATGCCGTTTATCCTGCCGTTACTCTTCCAGCGCGTGTTCGACTGGAGCGCCGTGAAATCCGGTGCTGCTGTACTCTGGATCTTCGCCGGAAATATCGGCATCAAACCGGCCACCACCTGGATGCTCAACCGGTTCGGGTTCCGCGCCAATATGGTGTTGGCGACCGCCGGTGTAACGGTGACGGTGGCGGCCTTCTCGCTGCTGGAGCCTGATACGCCGTTCGTATGGATTGCCGCCCTGGCATGTATCAGCGGCGTATTCCGCTCGATCGGCTTTACGGCCTACAACACAATAGCCTTTGGCAATGTGGAAAAGGGCACGCAGATGCGAGAGGCGAATGCGCTCTACGCGACGGTGCAACAGCTCGCCGGGGCGCTCGGTATCGTGGTGACGATGCTGTCGATTTCGGCCGGTATTCGATGGGGCGGTTTACTGCCCGGCGACGATCTGGCGAACGCCTATTCGTTTGCCTTCCTGATGCTGGCCGGCATTGCCCTGGTGCCCCTGCTAATGGCGTTACGCACCCCGCGTACTGCGGGAGACAACCTGCGGGCCGCCTAATCGCCCAACAGGCGCATCCGTTCGGCGCGAGCGAGCCTGGCAGCTACAAGGGCATGGGCATCCTCGAGCAGCCCGGAGAGCATGCCGTTCTCGCACATGGATGCGTTGATTGAAATCCAGTGTCTCTTGTTCATGTGGTAGCCAGGCGAAATGCAGGCATAGTTCCGAACCAGGGCCGGAATCAGCTCGGGATCTGCCTTGACCTGCAGGGTGAGTGGGGCATGATTGGTGGCAGACCAGGCGAACATGCGCCTGCCGATGCACCATGCCCGCAAAGCGGGAGCAGATTCAAACGGGAATCGCACCTCGCAGGCGGGCAGGCTCGTACAGAACGCGTCGATCTCATCCAGCGTCATCGTGGTTCTCCCTTCCGATCACTATGATGCAGCGTATTGGCTCCCGATGGAGGTATTTTATGGATCAGCTTGTAACGGTCGAATGGCTCAAGCAGCATCTCGACGATGACAACGTCGTGGTGGTCGACATCCGCGGTTCAGTGACCTCCGAAGACCTCGGTGGCGGTCGGCAGCATGCCAGGTATGCCGGTCACCCCGAAGCGTATGCCAATGGGCATATCCCCGGCGCAGTGTTTATAGACTGGACGAAAGATATCGTTGATCCCCGGGCGGAGGTGAAGGCGCAGATTGCCTCTCCGGCAGATTTCGCGCGGGTGATGGAAGCGCGCGGGATCGGGGACGATACGCACGTGGTGGTAGCCGATGATACCGGTGGGCACCTCGCCACGCGGTTGTGGTGGGCCCTGCGGTATATGGGGCACGATGCGGTCTCAGTGCTGGAAGGTGGGTACAACGCCTGGATCGCCGCCGGCGGAGCCATCACGTCGGAATCAACCCAGGTTGGCCCCGGAGCAGCGTTTACGCCCGACGTTCGACCGGAACTGCGGGTGGAGTGGCAGGATGTGCTCGGCTTGGTGCAGGGCGGCGAGGCGCAGATTGTCGACGCGCGCAGCCCGGAACAGTTCCACGGACATACCCAGCGAGGCAGCAGGGGAGGGCACATTCCCGGCGCGGTGAACCTGCCAGCTTCAGCCATGGTGAACAGCGACGGAACCTGGAAGCCAGCCGATGAACTCCGCCAGATAGCGGTCGAGGCGGGGCTGGACCTTGAGCAGCCGATCGTGGCGTACTGCAATGGTGGCGTCACGGCTACCCAGGCAATGTTTGGCCTGCAGCGGGCTGGAGCGACCCAACTCACGAACTACGATGGATCGTGGAACGAATGGGGTGAGCGTCCGGACCTGCCGGTTGAGGAAAACCGCGACCTGTTCGCTAGCGATTCCACGGCATAACGGCCGGACAGCCAGGATTTACGGCCTTGCCGCGTGGTTGGACCGAGAACGTCGCCGATCCTCCGGTGAGGTCCCCGACGAACGCGAACGGGCTGGCTGTCATCTCCACCGCCGGTCGCACGTGAACCGCCATCTCCAGCGTTTCTCCGCCCTCGATATTGCTGAGGGTGGAGTACGCGGTTCCTCCACATATTCGGCCGTCGGCATCCCGCACGATCCCGGCAAGCCTCATGGACCAGATAGGCTTTGTGCCGAGATTGCGCACGGTCATGGCGCATTCCATCCAGTCGGGGCGGTGAACCACCGTCTCGCTCTCGACCTCGTAATCCAGGTCTTCCAGGTCGGCGAGTATCGCATCGTTCTCTTCATCAGGATCGCAGTAGACCCATTCCGCCGCATCCAGATTTGCTTGCTCCCTGACCGCCCCGGGGGTCATGCCGACGAGGAACGTCGATTGGCCCGGGTGGATCACGGGGGTGAACGGGTCGGCCCAGCCGTAGTTGTGGTCAGTGTCGGTATGAGGGAGAACGATCCCGACCGTCGGAGATACCATGATGTCGGCCGAGGCGTTGTAAAGCTCCACCATGAATCGGGATGGCCCCTGGTCGATTGAAAGCCGCCAGTCGCGCACTTCCAAACCGTCGCCAATGTCGACGGGCGTCGGCCATGCGAACGCGGCGGGTGTTGCCTCGGGAGTGCCCGATTGCGCAGCGGGGCGCCCGGCACACAGGCTGGCAGCAATGCTGCCCGCAATGAGGCTTCGTCGGGTCAGGGCTGCATGGATCGGCATGGTTCCCCCAAGGTGAGGTCTGAAAACGAAAGAACCACGAGCGGGGAGCTCGTGGTTCATGGTGCCAAGGCCCGGGCTCGAACCGGGGACCGCACGATTTTCAGTCGTGAGCTCTACCAACTGAGCTACCTTGGCCGGTGTGCACTGTGCATGCCCGCCGCTGCCGGTGGGCGATGAGGGACTCGAACCCCCGACATCCACGGTGTAAACGTGGCGCTCTAACCAACTGAGCTAATCGCCCGCTCTCGCGGTGCTACGATCAACCGGTGCCCAGGAAAGGATTTGAACCTTCACGCCCCAAAGGGCACTAGCCCCTCAAGCTAGCGCGTCTGCCGTTCCGCCACCTGGGCTGGTGAGTGCTGTGCAGCGGAGTGAAGTATAGGCCGGCAAGGTGACCAACGTCAATGCCCGATCGGGTGCTCTTTCGTTCGTGTCCCGGCAGGCTTCTGGGCGTGCGGAACCGGCCGCGCAGGGACGCGCTGCGGGACAATCCCTACTGCCACCCCGGTGATTTACGGATACACTTCCTGTAGGTACGAGCGCCCTTGTCACTCTCGCCCGGGTTCGAGCGTTCCTTTGCTTCCGGGAGATCAGTGGCCAGGCACCGCGCAGGCATTCGTCCAGCTATCCAGGTGGACGAGTCGAGTCGATAGAGGAGGATCAGTCACTATGGCTCTCATGGAGAATCGTCCCAAGGTCACCGTCGTCGGTACGGGCATGGTGGGTGGCACGGTAGCCCAGCTTATGGCCCAGCGGGATTACGTTGACGTCGTGATGATCGATATCGTCGAGGGTATGCCCCAGGGCAAGGCGCTCGACCTGCGCGAAACGGGCCCGGTGCTCGGGTACGATACCTACCTGCACGGCTCCAACGATTATGCTGACGCCGCGGATTCCGACATCGTCGTCATCACATCCGGTATCCCGCGCAAGCCCGGCATGAGCCGCGACGACCTGCTGAAGACCAACCGCGGCATTCTCCAGAGCGTGTCTGGCGAAATCGCCAAGGTTGCCCCGAATGCCATCGTTATTGTGGTGTCCAACCCGCTTGATGCCATGTGCCACGTTGCCCTTGAAACCACCGGTTTCCCGCGCGAGCGCGTGATCGGCATGGCTGGCGTGCTGGATAGCGCGCGCTTCCGTAGCTTTATCGCCGAAGAGCTCGACGTCTCGGTGGAGGACGTAACCGCGTTCGTGCTTGGTGGCCACGGCGACACCATGGTGCCGCTGGCGCGATACAGCACCGTCGCCGGTATCCCGTTGCCCGACCTGCTCGATGAAGAGACGATCCAGCGACTCCAGCAGCGCACCGCCAATGGTGGCGCCGAGGTCGTGGCCCTGCTCAAGACAGGTTCTGCTTACTACGCGCCGGCAGCATCTGTCTGTGAGATGGTGGATTCGATCCTGCTGGACAAGAAGCGAATCCTGCCAACGAGCGTTTACCTGCAAGGCGAATACGGGATCAACGACCTGTACGTGGGCGTGCCGGTGAAACTCGGCAAGAACGGCCTTGAGCAGATTATTGAGATCAAGCTCACCGACGAGGAGGCCCAGGCCTTGCGCAAGTCTGCTGACGCCGTGCAGGACCTTGTGAACGCGATGAGCGGCTTCGATTCCTGATAGATAAATCCGATTTGTTGTAACGTAAAGGCGCGGACATACCGTCCGCGCCTTTACGTTTGCGCCAGATTCGCATCCGTGGCGCAAATCTTGACAAGCATTCGGCAAATTGGGGTCGTTGCATATCACGTCAGGACACAGGCAATGAGAATGTTAAAGGGTGGCCCGCTGGGTGCCGTAGGAACTGCGCGTTCGTTTATGAACGTGGTGAAGGATATCGATTTCGAGGAAACTCGTAACCGTGCCGAGCAGGTGCCACAAATCCTGGTACTGGCAACTTCCGGCGAGCGGGTACAGAAAGCTGCTGACCTGCTGTTTGGCGCAGACGACCGGAACGGTGTTGTGGCCCGGGCATGGGGCGACGCGGAACAGGACTTCGATCCAACCCGCTACGATGTCGTCATCGTCTACGATCCAGACGGCACAGGCCTGTTCGACAGTGTTCGCAAGGCGGCGAAGAGTCGTCTGGAAACATCGAACATCTTCTTCCTTGCCGAAAACCTCTCCAAGGGTGCAGACCCGGTGCGCGAGGTGCGGTTTGAAATCCTCGAGTTGCTCCCGGATCTCGCACCGGCATTTGGGCGGGCCCATCCTGCCTGGCGCAAGGCTGCGGTCAACGCGATTGTGGAGCAAACAGCGCGGGCCAACGCGCAGTTTGCCCTGGTCAGCAATATCCCGGCGGTCATCCCGCTGCTGGGTGGCCTGATTTCGGCCAGTGCTGACCTGATTGTGCTCACAAAGAACCAGGTGATGATGTGCTACAAAATCGCCGCTGCACACGGTGAGAACCTGGAGAATCACCTCGCGATTGTGCGCGAGCTTTCACCGGTGGTAGGCGCGGGATTCCTCTGGCGAACTGCAGCCCGTGAGGCCGCGTCGTTCATCCCGTTCGCAGCGGGGACCATCCCCAAGGTGGCAATCGCCTTCGCTGGCACCCTCACTATGGGCAAGGCGGCGGATTTCTACTACGAGCATGGCTCCAAACCCAGCAGGAGCCAGATGGAGAGCATCCGCCAGCAGGCCGTAGAGTTGGCAGAGAAGCTGCCGATCATCAAACAGTTTGTTGGGGATGACCACGAACAATCCACCGCACCCATTGGGTCGGCCGCGGCATCGATCGATGAAACGACCGTTATCGACGTAGAGGCGAAAGGGACGGACCAGTCACGCTAGACGTGGCGACAAGCGCGCTAGAGACTGAAGTCTTTGGCGCGCTTGTTCATATCCGTCAGTGAAACGCCGAGGAGAGAGGCTGCCTCGCGGCGGTCGCCATCGGTGGCGGAGAGCGCTTCTTCAATGGCCGTGCGTTCGATTTCGGCAAGCATTTCCGGCAGGTCTACCCCGCGACGCACCCGCTCGCCGATATCGATCAGGCGGCGGCCATCTGTGCCGGCGAACCGGATATGGTCCTCCGAAATCACCGAACCCTGCGCCAGCACCGACGCACGCTGAATCACGTTCTCCAGTTCACGCACATTACCGGGCCAGTCATAGGCTTCCAGCTTGTCCAGCGCTCCCTGGCTGACGCGGCTCGGGGCGGCACCGGGTCGGAACCGGTTTTTCTCAACAAAATGCTCGACGAGGAGCGGAATGTCACCGGTACGGTCTCGCAGCGGCGGCAGGTAGATGGCGATGACGTTGAGTCGGTAGTAGAGGTCTTCGCGGAAGCGACCGGCCTCCACCTCCTGGGTGAGAATTTTGTTGGTAGCGGCGATCACCCGGGTGTCGATTTTGACCGTTAGTGTGCCGCCCACGCGTTCGAACTCCCGCTCCTGCAGCACGCGCAGGAGCTTCTTCTGGGTCGAGAGCGTCATCTCGCCGATCTCATCGAGGAAGATGGTGCCCTTGTTGGCAAGCTCAAAGCGGCCCTTGCGCTGCCCGATGGCACCGGTGAATGCGCCCTTCTCGTGGCCGAACAGCTCGCTTTCCAGCAACGTTTCCGGCAGGGCGGCGCAGTTTACCTTCACAAGCTGGCCGCTGCTAAAGCTGCTGGTTTTGTGAAGAATGCTGGCAATAAGCTCCTTACCGGTACCGGTTTCGCCGGTGATCAGGACGGTCGCATCAGAAGCAGCTACGCGGCCGATCTGCTTGTACACCTCCTGCATTGCCGGGCTGTTGCCAATGAGCGGATCGGAGGGATCGCCGCGACGGACAAGGTCCGAGAGTTCGGCAACCTGCTCACTTAGTTTCCGGTGCTCAAAGTAGCGCTTCAGCACCTGGCTCACTTCGTCCAGGTCAAACGGTTTGGTGATGTAGTCGTAGGCACCGAGGCGCATTGCCTCAATGGCTACCCCGGAACCGCCGAACGCCGTCATCGCCACCACGGGCTTTTGAGCGTTCATTTCGGTTTTCATGCCCTTCAGGATATCGAGGCCACTCTTATCCGGAAGACGAATGTCCATCAACACCAGGTCGGGGCGGTGATCGCTCAGGTAGCTTTCCATTTCCGCGGCGGTGGAAACACCCACGGGGTCGTAGCCCTCTTCAGTGAGGAACTCGACCAACAGATCGCGTGTCGCGAGTTCGTCGTCGGCTATAAGCACTGTTTGCATTCTGGTGGATGATCCTCGGTACACTCCTGGTTGGGTAACGTCCCCATACCCTTCAGGAAAAGTATAGCCCCACTGCCAGTACGGGGAAAATATCCGTGATATTCATATTGTGGATATGATGACAGGCAGGATTATCGCTGTTCGTTGCGCGGGAGCGTTCATGATTACTCGCATTCTCCTTATCGGTATGAGTGGGGCTGGAAAGAGTACGGTCGGCAGCCTGGTCGGCCCGGCGCTGGGTTGGCGGTTCGTGGATATGGACGATGCCATCGAGCAGCGGGCAGGGCGCTCCATTCCGGAGATATTTGCGACCGACGGTGAAGGGGCGTTCCGGGCAATGGAGGCCGAATTGCTGGCCACGCTTTTGGGCCAGCAAAACGTGGTGATCGCATCGGGCGGTGGCGCGGTATGTAACCCCACCGCCCAGGCGCAGATCCGGGAATCGGAAGGAACACTCACGGTGTGGCTCCACGCCGACGCCGATACGCTGTGGAAGCGGGTGAACGGGCACGCCGATGACACCCGCACGACCGCCCGGCCGATGCTGGAAGCCGCAGACCCGGCAGCACGAATGCGGGGTTTGCTGGCATCGCGAGAGGCCTACTACGGCAGTGCAGATATCACCATTCCGGTGGCAGACCGGCCGGTGGCACGCACAGCGGCTGACCTGGAGGAGCTGGTGCGGTTAGCCAATGGTGGCACCAGCGAGGTGGATCTCGATACAGGGAGGGTGCAATCGAACATTGTCATCGGGCAGGGTGTGGCAGATTCGTTGCCGGATGTGGTGGCCACGCGTTGGCCGAAGGCGCAAACGATATGGATCGGAGCGGACGCCAACGTCTTGCGGGCGCACGCCGGCTGGATTGAGCGTGTACGCTCCGGGCTGACTGCGCGGGTCGAGGTCTACGACGTCCCATCGGGCGAGGCGAGCAAGAGCCTGGAGAGTTACGGCCGGATTGTTGGATGGATGCTGGAGAACGGCGTGCAGCGCGGCGATGTGGTGGTGGCTCTCGGTGGAGGCGTGGTCGGCGACCTGATGGGCTTCGCCGCCGCTACGGTGTTGCGCGGCATCGGGCTTGTGCAGGTACCCACCACACTGCTCGCGATGGTGGATAGCAGTGTCGGCGGCAAGACCGGGATTAACCACCCGGCAGGGAAGAACCTGATCGGCGCCTTCTACCAGCCACCGGTGGTGTTGGTGGACACGATGTTCCTCCACTCCCTGCCGGAGCGCGAATTGCGCTCCGGCTTCGCGGAAGTGATCAAGCACGGCGTTATCCAGGCGAGCACCCCGTCAGGCGAGAACGGATTCCTCGCCCAAGTGCTTCACCTTAACTCGCAGGGTTTGATGAAACTGCAGGAACCGCTACTGACATGGGTGGTGCGGCAGAACATCTCCCTCAAAACGAACGTAGTGGCCGAGGACGAGCGGGAGGCCGACCTGCGCCAGATTTTGAACTTTGGCCACACCATCGGCCACGGCATTGAGGCGGCCGGTTACCGGTTGCTCCATGGGGAAGCGGTAGCGGTCGGCATGCTCGCCGCCACACACATCGCTGTTGAACAGGGGAGAGTGGGGCAAGATGCACTGGACGCACTGCGCAGCACCATCGCGGCGTACGGGTTGCCCACCTCGGCGAGCGCGTCCATCGAGGAGGTCCTACAGCACATGCGGTCCGACAAGAAGAAGGTTGCCGGCAAGCAGAACTGGGTGTTGCCCATGGCAGGGGGCGGGGTGGAAGTGACCAGCGATGTGCGAGATGACCTGGTAGAACGGGCCATTCGCACCGTGGTGACGCAAAGCGCCGCCGAGTAAACCGACTTACGGCCGGGAGGAATGTGCTCGCGCTGTGGTATGCTGCCCTTCGGTGCATCAATCGCATGCGGTTTTTGCACGGTGCGCGCCAGCCAGGGCGTGCGCCAGGCGGCAACCCCTCGTTGCTGGCTGGACAGCTCCAATTGTCACGGACAGGAGTAGCAACAGAGTGACTCGATCCTCAAGAGTCGTAGTCAGCGCGTCAATCGCATACGACTACATCATGCATTTCGACGGCTCGTTCGCCGACCACATCCTCCACGACAAGGCGCATACTCTTTCCGTCAGCTTCTTGCTTGATTCCTTCAAGCGGCAGCATGGCGGAGTAGCGGGCAACATGGTTTACAACATGGCCATGCTGGGCGTGCCTACCGTGCTGGTTGGAACGGCTGGCCAGGATTTCGGCCCGTATCGCGCCAAGCTGGAGAAAATGGGCGTCGACCTCTCTCACGTGATCGTGGACGAGGACGATTTCACCGCGACGGCGTTCATGAACGCCGATAACGTCGGCAATCAGATCGCCTCGTTTTACCCTGGTTCCGGTGCCGATGCGCAGAAGATTGATGTAACGGAAGCGGCTTCAAACGCCAGCTACGGCATCATCAGTGCTGGTGATCCCGGTGCCATGGTGCTCCATACCGAACAGATTGCCGCCTCCGGCTGCAAGCTGATTTACGATCCCGCGTTCCAGATTGTCATCCTGGATGCGGAGCAAATCGCACGGGGCATCGACCTGGCCGATATCGTGATCGGCAACGATTACGAGTTCGGCATGATGACCAACAAAACCGGCCTGAGCGTCGATGATATCGCCGCGAAGAAGCCGATGACGGTGATTACCTACGGCAGCCGTGGCAGTGAGATTCGTGCCAACGGTGAGAACCACATGATCCCCATTGCGACGCCACGACAGTTCGGCGATCCAACCGGTGGCGGCGACGCCTACCGCGCCGGGCTTGTGGCCGGATTGCTGATTGGGGTCGACTTGCCGGTAGCCGGCCGGATGGCGGCACTCACCAGCACGCACGCAATCGAGTATCACGGCCCACAGGAACACGTGTTCACGCCGGAATCGTTTGTCGAGCGATTCGATGAGGCGTTCCCGGATTTCGCCGGGGCAGTATCCGCCGACGCACTTCGCGATTTGCAGAAGAACCAGGACGTTCGCAGCACCAACACTATGGAGGCCTAACATGACAGACACTATCAATCGCGGTTTCGATATCAAGGATCCCAGCCTGGCAGCAGCCGGCAAGCGTCGCATTGAGTGGGCAGCCCGCGAGATGCCGGTGCTGAGCAACATTCGCGAGCAGTTCAAGGCCGAGCGGCCGTTTGAGGGCATAAAGATCACCGCGTGCGCGCACGTGACAACTGAGACAGCCAATCTCGTCCTTGCCATGGTGGCAGGTGGTGCAGATACCGTTCTGTGCGCCAGCAACCCGTTGAGCACGCAGGATGATGTGGCCGCCGCGCTGGTGGAAGAGGGTGTGCGCGTATACGCCATCAAGGGCGAAGACGACGTCACCTACATGAAGCACATCCACACGGCGATCCAGCACGGCCCGGACATTGTGGTAGACGATGGCGCCGACGTGGTGACTATCATGCACAAGGATTACCCGGACCTGGCCGATAAGGTGATGGGCGGTACCGAAGAAACCACCACCGGCGTTATCCGTGAAAAGGCCATGGAGAAGGACGGCATCCTCAAGTTCCCGATTGTGGCCGTCAACGATGCCGACACCAAGCATTTCTTCGATAACCGCTACGGCACCGGCCAGAGCACGCTGGACGGTATCCTGCGCGCAACCAATGTGCTGCTTGCCGGCAAGACCCTGGTTGTGGCCGGGTACGGCTGGTGCGGCAAGGGCATTGCCATGCGCGCCAAGGGTATGGGCAGCAAGGTGATCGTTACCGAGATCGATCCCATCCGCGCCCTTGAGGCCGCCATGGACGGTTTCCAGGTGATGACCATGGAGAAGGCCGCACCGCAGGCCGATATCATCGTCACCGCCACCGGCAACGTCAACGTTGTGGATCGCCACCACTTTGAAGTGATCAAGGATGGTGCCATGATTGCCAACGCCGGTCACTTCAACAGCGAGCTGAACCTCAAGGCACTTGCCGAAATGGCGGGCGAGGGTCGCAAGCAGCTGCGCCCGTTTGTCGAGGAGTTCCTCATCGGTGACCGTTCCGTGATCGTGCTCGGCGAGGGCCGGCTGATCAACCTCGCTTCCGCCGAGGGCCACCCGGCGAGCGTGATGGACATGAGCTTTGCCAACCAGGCGCTGGGTGCTGCTTACATCGTTCGCGAGCACAAGAACCTCGAGAACAAGGTGTACCGCATGCCGGAAGAGATCGACCGCGACATCGCGGCCCTGAAGCTGGCGGCGATGGGCGTGGAGATCGACACCCTCACCGCGCAGCAGGAAAAGTACCTCGTCTCCTGGCAGTCGGAAGACTAATCCGTACCGAACAACGGCCCCCACGGCGGGTAGCCGGAAAGGACTATGGCAGTGGCCATCACATTCGATACAGCGAAGAAGTTGCTCTTCACCTCCGAGTCGGTCACGGAAGGGCACCCGGACAAGGTTTGTGACCAGATTTCGGATGCCGTGCTCGATGCCCTGCTGGAGCAGGACCCGATGTCGCGCGTGGCGTGTGAAACCAGCACGACCACCGGCCTGGTGCTGGTGTTTGGCGAAATCACCACCGAGGGGTACGTCGATATCCAGTCCATCGTTCGCAACGTGATGAACGAAATCGGCTACAACCATTCGGTGGCCGGTTTCGATTCCGCCCAGGCGGGCGTGATCGTGGCGATCAAGGAACAAAGCCCCGATATCGCCGGCGGCGTGGATGTGGCGCTGGAAGAGCGCACCGGTGAAGCGGTCGATCCGTTCGACAACACTGGCGCGGGCGACCAGGGCATGATGATTGGTTTCGCCAGCAACGAGACGCCGGAACTGATGCCGCTGCCAATTAGCCTGGCCCACAAGGTGGCCCGGCGGTTGGCCGAAGCCCGCAAGAGCGGTGAGATCGATTACCTGTTGCCGGATGGCAAGAGCCAGGTAACGGTGGAGTACAGCGAAGGCAAGCCGGTACGTGTCGATACTGTGGTGGTTTCAACCCAGCACAAGGACACGGTCAGTAACGAGCAGATCCAGAAGGATGTGAAGGAGAAGGTTATTCTCCCGGTGGTGCCGGCCAACCTCATCGACGATGAGACCCGGTTCATCATCAACCCCTCTGGCCGATTCGTCATCGGTGGGCCGATGAGCGATGCCGGGCTCACCGGCCGCAAGATCATCGTCGACACCTATGGCGGCATGGCTCGTCATGGTGGTGGCGCGTTTAGCGGTAAGGACGCCACCAAGGTGGACCGATCTGCCGCCTACGCCGCCCGGTACGTGGCCAAGAACGTTGTGGCCGCTGGCCTCGCCGATCGTTTTGAGCTGCAGATTTCCTATGCCATCGGCATGAGCCATCCCACATCGGTGATGTGCGAGACCTTCGGCACCGGAAAGATCGCCGACGACGAAATCGAGAAGCTGGTGCTGGAGCATTTCGATCTTCGCCCGGCTGCGATTATCGAGCACCTGAATCTGCGACGACCGATCTACCGCCAGACCGCCGCGTACGGACACTTTGGCCGTGACGACCTGGATCTCCCATGGGAGAAGACGGACAAGGCAGACGCGTTGCGCAAGAGCGCTGGCCTGTAACGCTGTCGGTACACCCGGGCCACCATCTGCCAGGATGGTGGCCTGATGTGTTTTTCGGGAATCGTCGTACACTTAACACCAGAAGGTTGATCTTTTTGCGTTCAAGCTGTGTGGATTCATGAAATTATTGATAACCATCGTACAGGCGTACGATAGCGACCGCCTCCTGCGGGCGGTGACGTCTGCCGGTATGGGTGCCACCAGAATCAACAGCGTTGGTGGCTTCCTACGGATGGCGAATTCCACAGTCCTGATGGCGATCAACGCAGAGCGCGTGCCGGAAGCGGTGGGAATCATCCGGGATGTCGCCCGGCGGCGCGTCGAAGTGAAACTGGACGCCACCGAGGCGGAGTATTCCGACTGGTTCGCCGGTGGCTTCCACGAGGTGAGCATCGGCGGTGCGGTGGTATTCGTGCTGCCGATGGATGCGCTCTACCGCATCTTCCCGGACAGGATCGAGCGGCACGATAAAGCCCCGGTGTAGGTGCCTACACCGGGGCTTCACTGTACTTGAGGTATTTCTGCTACAGGGCTTCCACCTCGACCTGTGCGGTGTAGCGCACTTCGTCGTCCAGCATGCGGCCCAGCATCAGCTGCATGGCCATAACGTGGCTGCAGGTTTCAAGAACGTGGCTTTGGAACGTGTGGCAGGAGCATTCCCATCCCTGGGGCGTCAGCTTGACGTGGTACACGTCATTGTCGCCGGTGATGGTCGATTCGAGGGCCTGGAACCGTACCCGCTCCGGCTCGTTTGCGTAGCGGTGAGCCTTTTCGATTTTGCCAATCATGCTTGAGTTCATGTCTCTTGCTCCTTGCGTGAGCAGGCGCGCGTGCGCCCCGAACCTGTATATGGCAGGAGGATGAACCCGAAGACAAAAACACCGCTCGAGGTTATCCCTCTGCGGTGCGGCAGCGTCCCGATAGATAGCGATTGACATCACCCAATATCATGACGGTCTTCTCCTGGGTGTAAAACCACGCCGTTGTGGCCATACCTCCTGCTATGGGAGCAGTATACCGAACTACCCGGATAAGGTAAACGTACACCCCCACCAATTGTTGAAACAGGAGAGGGCGCACTGGCTCCCTCTCCTGCTTCAGAGCGGACTTATGTGAGGGTATTCCCGATTACTCTTCGGGTTCGCCTTCGTCCGGATCGATGCCCGCGTCGGCAAGGAACTCGTCGTCATCGCGAACTGGATCGACGTCGTCGTCCTCGTCGTCCGCTTCCTCGAGGTCGTCCTCGTTCTCCAGGTCGTCCTCGTCCTCTTCGTCTTCCTCGTCGCCGAAGTCGAAGTCACCCTCTTCGCGAAGCGAGAGTTGTTCCCGCTCACGCAGCAGGTCGAGATGCGGAGGCACCTGGCGCGGGAACGTCATGATGCCTTCGGATTCCTCTGCCCGGGCGGTTTCCTGGATAATGAAGCGAAGGCTGTTCATGCTCTGGCCGAGCGCGTACGCCTCGAACTCGTGACCAATCTCCATCAGCTTGGCCATGCGGCTGCCAATGCTCTGGTCCACCTGGCCCAGCTGGACATCATCCATGGTCTTGACGAACACGCGCTCGCCCTCGACCACCAGTTTCAGTTTGTCGCCAGGGGCCACACGCGCCAGAACTTCGTTTCCCGCCGGGTGGGCAAGGTCGTCGATCCAGGTCTTGCCGATTTCCTCGACAAACACGTTACCGCGCGGAATACCAGTGTTGCCGCGCGGGGCTACTTCCTCGGTATCATCGCTCTGGTAAATCGTCTCCAGCCGCTGCAGGTTGCGACGGGCAATCATGTTTGCCGGGTCGGCCTTGAGCGCATCGGAGTACGCCTCACGGGCGGCCGCGAGCTTGCCCATCTCCATGTATGCCCGGCCCTTGCGGTTTAACGCCTCGGCATCGCGTGGGAATCGCTCCAGGATTTCGTCGTTCAGGGCAATCGCGTCTTCCCAGCGGTATTCGAGGCTGGCGGAGAGCGCTTCCTGATTGAGTTGCTTCTTGGTTTTTGGTTTTTGCTGCGAACTGCTCAAACGATTGTGTCCTTTCCGTTGCCGCACCGTGCGGCGTTACGATCTATCGGGGTGAGGATACCGGATTGCCCATCAGGTACCACGGGCTGGTGTGGGTGATCTTTACATCCACCATCTTGCCAAGTACGTCGGTCTGGCCATCATCGTCGAAGTGCACCAGCGTGTTGCCGCGGGTGCGACCGGTCCACCGGCCCTTCTCCTTGCTTTCCACCAGCACTTCATAGGTTTCGCCCATGCGTTCGGCGTTAATCTCGGTGCACTGGCGTTTCTGAAGGTCTTCCAGTGCCTGGTGGCGTCGCCATTTCTCCTCGTGCGGAACATCGTCCTCCCAGCGGGAGCTGAGGGTTCCCGGGCGGGGGGAGTACATAGCCAGGTGTACCTTGTCGCATTTGGTACGCTCCAGCATGTCGTAGGTCTGCATGAACTGCTCTTCGGTTTCGCCCGGGAAGCCAACGATGATATCGGTGGCCACGGTTACGCCCGGAACCTTCTCGCGAGTGGTAGCGATTCGCTCCATCCACAGGTCGCGGGTGTAGGTGCGGCGCATGCGCCGGAGCACTTCGTTATCACCGGCCTGAACCGGAAGGTTCATGTGCTCGCACGCAGTCGGCAGGTCGGCAATGGCATCAATCACATCGTCGCCCATGTATTTCGGGTGGGATGTAAGGAAACGCAGGCGATCGAGGCCGGGCACCTTGTCCACGGCTTCAAGGAGCTTCGCGAGCGAGCTCTTCTCCTCCAGGTCGTAGCCATAGGCGTTCACCGTTTGGCCGAGCAACGTCACTTCTCGCACGCCCCCGTCCACCAGGCGCTCAACTTCGGTGACGATGTCCCGGAACGGGCGGCTGGTTTCCTTGCCGCGGCGGTAGGGAACAATGCAATAACTGCAAACGAAGTTGCATCCGTAGATGATCGGCACAAACGCCGATACACCCACCTTGTTGCCGGAAAGCTGCGGCTGATAGTAGTGGGGAAGGCTGGCGAGATCGTCTTCCAGCATTTCGAGCTCGGGAACCACTTCCACCAGCTTGTCGAAATCGCTGGGGTTGAAGAAGAGATCCACATGCGGGAAGCGTTGCTTCAGTTTTTCTTGCTGGCGGGTCACCATGCAACCGGTGAGGACCAGGGGCATCTCCGGCTTTTCACGCTTGATGCGGGCCAGGTAATCGAGCCGGCCTGCCACCTTGTCTTCGGCAGCCTGGCGGACGACGCATGAATTCAAGATGACGATATCGGCATCCGTTTCACTTTCCGCCTTGCGATAGCCAACCTCCTGCAACATGGCCGCCACTTTCTGGCTGTCGGCCTCGTTCATTTGGCAACCCATGGTCCAGATGAAGAACTTCTTGCCGTTGGCCGGAACGGGGTGGCTGCTCATCGGGGCCGGGTTAGTCGCCTGGTCGTGCGGGATCAGCGGGATAATGGTGTTGGATTGCACGGGGACCTCCGATACGTGCACAACATGACGCCCCTGTCGGAATCCTGTTCCAACATGGCGTCCTGATAACGATTCATTATAGGGGAAAAGCGCATGGTCTGCCGGGTGCGTCTCGTCAGGTGACAACGGCATACTCCCATGTTTTGAGCGTACGTACGCGTCGACGTTTGGACCGGAAATGGTCTACCTTAACGGCAGGAGAGGATTCCAGGCACGACCCCGCATATTTTCCGTGTCCGGCTCCCGAAAAGTACTCTCCGCAGGAGGCTTCCCCGCATGAGGTTCACCAGGATTCGTGCCTCACGATCCGTTACTATCCCGACTTTTGTCGTGACCCTTGCCCTTTGCATTGCAATGGTCACCGGGTCGATCCAGCGCAATGACGCAGCTGCACAGTCGGTAGACTGGCTCAGCGCCGACAGCGTGAGTTACCTCACATCCTCTGGCATCCCGGTGTTGGTGCCAGCCTGGATCCCTGGACCCGTGAACGGGGTCTCGCCGGAAATCTATGCCGGCGGCGGGAGCTACAGCGTGTATTTCTACGCTGGCTCGTCCTTCCTGTTCATCTCCGGCGTTGCGGGCGGTGGCTTCCCGGGCGG
Source organism: Chloroflexia bacterium (assembly GCA_043427975.1). Lineage (GTDB taxonomy): Bacteria > Chloroflexota > Chloroflexia > Thermomicrobiales > UBA6265 > UBA6265. The sequence goes on from JBHWTK010000008.1 coordinate 149,011, forward strand.
CTCTGAGGCAAACCTGAATGTCCAGCTCAGCGTGAATGCCAGTGTCCAGGGCTGGCCCGCGATCCAGGATATCGGTATCCCGGAGGGTTCCCCGACGCCGATTTACGACAAGGTGATGTGGATAGCCGACGGGGTGCTCTACACCGTCAGTGGCAACGGGCTGGATACGGATTCGCTTACCCTGGCGAACAGTTCGGTAGCGCTGGGTGTACCAGCCCCGGCGGAACCTGTGCCCGTCCCGACAGAACCGGCCCCGGTACAACCTGCACCCGCGAACACGGACTCGACTACCGGACCAACGGTAGAGCAGCCAGTGGACCAACCTGTGAATCAGCCGGTTTCGTCAAACTCCGGTGCGCCTGCGGCAGATACGGGTGCGGCGCCCACGGAAGCTGCTGCTCCCGGAAATGGGGCGGTTACGACTGACACTGGCGGGAGCGATGTTGTGGTTCCAACGCCCACGGCGGCTGCCGGCTCATCAGACGGTACCAGCGGCCCATGGTTTACCGGCGAGTTGAATGCGGACCCAAGCGACGGAACAGATGGTGCCAACCCGCCGTTCCTTGGCGGCGACGGCACTGGCGGGCCCCCGTAAACGTCAGGCCGAATCGGCCAGGACATCCGAATCCGGCACGCGTGGCAACTCGATACTGAACCTCGCGCCTCCACCGGGCGCCTCGGTGATACGGATCGTGCCGTCGTGCGCCTGGACCAGTTCGCGGACGATGTAGAGTCCCAACCCAAGGCCGGGCACTGCGCTCTCGTTGGCGTCGCGTGTGCGGAAGAACGCGGCAAAGAGAGCTTCCCGTGCGTCTTCAGGGATACCAGCACCCTCGTCACTCACATCGATAAAGATATGGTCGTCGTCGGCGGCAAGGTCAACAGAAACCGTGCCGCCGTTGGTGTACTTAATCGCGTTGCTTACCAGGTTGTCGAGCACTTGGATCATGCGATCGCGGTCCAGCAGCGCCGGCAGCGACTTCAGATCCGTATTCAGCACCACCTTGTGCGTGGTTTGGCTGGCGCGTTTGCTCTCCACCACCGCTGTGGCGATCTCGACCACATCAACGTCCTCGTGCAACACGCTCAGTCGCCCTGCGCGCATGCGGGAAACGTCGAGCAGGTCGTCCACCAAACGGGTGAGGCGATCGGTATGGAGTTCCAGCGTTTTGAGCCACTTAATGTGCTGGTCGTGGCCGCCCTCCCGGCTGAGGTCGCGGGAGATGACCTGGGCGAAGCCACGGATAGGCGTAAGCGGGGAACGGAGTTCATGTGACACCACGGAAACGAATTCGTCCCGCAGGCGCTCGGCTTCCTTAAGCGGTGAAACATCCTGGAAAACAGCCACCACGGCATCGATCTCGTTCTCTTCCGTAATTAGCGGCGCGGCACTGGCAACCACCGGCACGGCGCGGCCATCCGGTGTGTTCACAATCAACTCCACGCTGGTCACAGTGGTGCCATGCTCCATGGCGCTCACCATGGGTAGCTCGATGTCGAGGTCGGGTGGATCCGGTGTAATGCCCAACTGATCGATACGGCGGATATTGAGTTGTGCACCCGGCCGGTTCAGCCCGAACAGCTTTTGTGCGGCCGCGTTGCTGGTCACGATCTGCCCGTGGGGAGGACGAATAACCATGACCGCTTCCGGCATGGTCTGGATGACTGCCTGGAGCCGACGGTGGCTGTCCTGCACGCGGCCCAGTTCTTCCACCTGGAAATCGGCAAGGCGGGCGGATTCCATAAATGCCACTGTGCGGTAGGCGAGCGCCTGCAGGCGTGCCTGCGACGTTTGCGTGAACCGGTATGGCACGTACAGCCCGACCCAGGCGACGCCTGCCAGGGCATTGTGGCCATCGAAGATCGGCACGCCGACCACGGATTTCACATGGGGATTGGTGGAGAGCACATCGGGAACGTTGTCGCGCTCGGTGATCTCGCTGATCACTACGGGCCGGCGCTCGGTGGCTACCCGTCCCACCAGCCCGTAGTCCATCGGAACGATACGGCTGGGATCGTCGCCCGGCAGCGGGTCGAGTCCTTCCTCGCCGCCATAGGTGGCAGCCTGTACCAATGCCTGGTTCGGGGAATCCATGAGGTAGATCGCCCCGGCACTGGCCCGGTTCACGCGCACCATGGCTGTCAGGATGCTCTGCAGTACCTCCACAAACGCGGCGCTATCGCCGGCAGGACGCTGCGCCGCGGCGATTTCCACCGAATAGAAGGCTGTATTTGCCGCACGGAGGGCCGCTGCCTCGATCTTGGCGATGGCAAGTTCGTGTTTAAGGTGCTCCACCATGACGATTAATGCGGTGGCCGCCAGCAGGTAAACCGTGATGATCCAGAGATCGGTGCGGTTCTCCCATACATCGAATATGCCCTCCCGGCCGAGGAAGAGCACATCAAGTGTGGCCAGGCCGGTAATGGTGGATGTTAGTCCGCCGACCCAGTCGGCGGCATACGTGCTTAGCAGGATGAAGGCAAGCAGCACAGCCACCAGCACTGCGGTAGGGATCTCGAGGGGAAGCAGGCTGAACGCCAGCATTGGCAGCAGGATGATGAAGATCGCGAAAACCAGACGCCATGGTTCGACACGGGCATTGCGGAACGACGTGACGGTGTCACTACCGACGCTTGCCCACGAGCGCATTTCCCCCGCAACACGCTGCACTCCACGGCCGCCTGCCTGCACGGCGGACACCAGGCGGTTCCACGATTGTGGAGTCATTCGGGCTTGTGCCCACTGCTTAATCCGGTTATCGCTCACTGGACTTCCCGCCTATGCGCTGCGTGGCCCCTTGTGCGCAACGCCCGACAGCATGCCAATATTGGTGGCAGCGCCTGTTCTCGGTGGTAGTGACTGGATAGTATGCTCTAATCACACAGGACAAGGGTGTCGCCGTTCTCATGTTCAGGAGTGTCAGATTCCGTGACCGACCACGATCTTCTCTCGTCACCGGAGTTTCAAAACGAGCCGGTGTTTGATCTCAATATAATCGGAGCTGGTCCTACCGGGCTGTTCGCCACCTTCTATGCCGGGCTACGCGGCATGAGCGTACAGATCATCGATTCGCTGGAGGAGGCGGGTGGCCAGTGTACCGCCATGTACCCGGAAAAGTACATCTACGATGTCATCGGGTATCCAAAGGTTCTGGCCAAGGATTTCGCCGCTGCATGCCTTGAGCAGGCGATGAAGGCTGACCCGGTGATTCGCCTGAGCGAGCAGGTTCAGCAACTGATCCAGCTGGAGGATGGCACCTTTGCGATGCGCACCAGCAAGGGTGTTCGCCGCAGCCGGGCCATCATCATCGCTGCTGGCGTCGGGGCGTTTGAGCCCACCCGCCTCACCGCGACCGGTGTGGAAACGCTGGAAGGCAAGGGCGTTCACTATTTCGCCAAGCGGATTGAGGATTTCCGCGACAAGAAAGTCGTGATCGTGGGCGGCGGCGATAGCGCCGTCGACTGGGCGCTTACCCTGGAGCCGATTGCGCAGAGCGTACGGGTGATCCATCGCAGCAAGTTCCGCGCGCACGAGAGCACGGTGGCAGACCTGATCGCATCCACCGTGGAGCTGCACTACCCCGAGTATGAGGTCACCGACGTTCGCGCGGGTGACCACGGCCGGATTGCTGGCCTCACCTTCACCCACAAGGACGGCACCAGCCAGGACGTGGAGGTCGATGAACTGATCTGCGCCATCGGCTTCAAGGCCGACCCCGGGCCGCTTCGCAGTTGGGGATTCGAGCTGCAGCGGAATTCGATTGTGGTCGATATCCAGACGATGCAGACCAGCATTCCCGGCATCTTCGCCGCGGGCGATATCGCCACCTATCCCGCCAAGTTTAAGCTGATTGCTACCGGCGCAGCCGAAGCGGTGACGGCTGTGAACCATGCGCTGGTGCATATCAACCCGGATGCCCGGCTCGATGGTGGCCACAGCACCACCATCATGGAGAAGCGCCAGAAAGCCGCCGATGAGGTTGGCTCCGTTATCAACAACGTGCGGTAGTTAAGCGAAAGGCGCCCGCCATACGGCGGGCGCCTTTGCGTTCCGGGCTGTTACCTGCCGGCAACCGGCTTCAGGAAGCCGCCGCCAACCCCCGTTTTGCGGTTGACCTCGTTCATCTTGGCCTCGGCGCGGACGTGTGCCCTGCCAGCGCCAAGTTCGAGCAGCCGTTCCACCTCGTCGGGGTTCTTGCGATAGTCCTCCAGCCTCACCTGAATCGGGCGGAGCGACTCGACGAGCAGTTCCGTGAGTTCGGCCTTGAACGGACCATAACCCTTGCCGGCGAAGTGCTGTTCAACCTGGTCCAGGGTCATGTCACTGAGGATGCTGTAGATGCCCATCAGGTTGGTGACCGCCGGTTTATCCGGTGAGGCAGCCACGCGGGCATCGGAATCGGTGACGGCGCGTTTGATCTTGCGCTTGATCACATCCGGCGGATCGCTCAGGGCAATGTAGGCGTTGGCGTTTGCATCGCTTTTGCTCATCTTCTTCGTCGGTTCCTGCAGGCTCATGATCCGCGCGCCGACTTCCTTGATATCGGCTTTGGGCACAACAAACGTTTCACCGAAGCGGGCATTGAACCGGGTGGCGATATCGCGGGTGAGTTCGACGTGCTGGCGCTGGTCGTCGCCAACGGGAATCAGGTCCGAATCGTAGAGCAGGATATCCGCCGCCATCAGGATGGGGTAGAAGAAGATTGAGCTGTTGATGGCCGCGTCATCCTTGCCGGCGGTTTTGTCCTTGAACTGCGTCATGCGGCTCAGTTCGCCATATTGGGTGACGGTGCTGAGCGTCCACGTGAGTTCGGTGTGCTGGGGCACATCGGACTGGACGAAGAGGGGTGCCACGTCGGGATTCAGCCCCGCCGCGAACATCGTGGCAGCCAGGTTGTGGATGTTTGCGCGCATTTCATCGGGATCGGTGAGCGTTCCCATGGCGTGCAGGTCCACAATGCAGAAGAGGTTATCGTAGTGATCCTGCTGGTTCACCCAATTGCGGATCGCGCCCAGGTAATTGCCAATGGTGGCAATGCCTGAAGGCTGCATGCCACTAAAGACGCGTGGTTTTCGATCGGGTGCGGTTGGGGTAGTCATCAGCCGGTGGGGATCCTCGCTACAGGCACGGGAATTGCCTTCGAAACGTCGTATTCCGAAGGCTAGGATAGCAAGAATTCCGGGCCGCCGGGGAGGGTTAGTCGCAGTTGCCGTCGGCGTTGAGCCAGGCCAGGCCGAACTCCCGCATGCTGGTGATGATCGGCATCAGGGCTTCGCCCTTTTCGGTGAGGTGGTATTCGACCCGCGGCGGAACCTCGGCGTAGCAGTGCCGCTCCACGATTTCGCTCTCTTCCAGGCGCTTCAGGCGCTCGCTGAGCGTCTTCGGGCTGATGCCCTTGAGTGAACGCTCCAGCTCACTGAATCGCATAGAGCCCTTGCGCAGGTCCCGAATAATGAGCGGGGTCCACTTGTTGCTGATCAGGTCTGCGGTGCGCGCAACCGGACAGCCATATTGTTCTGTGTCGCTTGTCGCCTGCATGTAGCCCTCCCTTGCGCATGAGGATAAGTAACTATCCAAATGATAGCACTGGTGTCCAATGCGCGTCTTCGCCAGGTAACCTGCACGAAGAGGGGCCCGAACCTCAAGGCCCGCCGTTGGGCCGAAGGCGGCCGGTACCTGAGCGACGCAAAAGGCAGAAGTGGAGTGAACGCCGGGTTTGGCAAGCCTGGATCAGGGTCCTAGTGTTGGCCCCGCTCCGCGGCCAGTAACTGTCGCTTGCGCTCGACGCCCCAGCGATACCCGGTGAGCGTGCCGTCCTTCCCGATCACGCGATGACACGGAATGAGCACGGCGATGTCGTTGCTCCCGCAGGCCGAGGCAACGGCCCGGGATGCTGTCGGCTGCCCGACCCGTTCTGCGAGTTCGCCATAGCTGACGGTGCTGCCGAACGGTATTTGCCGCAACGCATGCCACACCTTCACCTGGAACGCCGTGCCGCGAATATCCAGCGGCAGGTTGAGGGCGTCTGGTGTCCCCAATGATTGGACAGCCTGGTCTACCAGGGCGCGGAAGGCATCGTCTGCCGGTGAGATCGTGGCGTTAACAAAATCCGATTCCAGCCTGGAGATCATTTCGGATGCATCGTCCCCGAATTGCAGCCGGCAGATGCCGCGCGGTGTGGCAGCGATGAGTGTCTGCCCCAGCCAGGTCTCGATGATGGCGTACCGGATCGTTTCGCCCTTGCCCTTGTTCCGGAACCTGCCAGGACTCATGCCAAGCGCGTGTGGGGCATCGGCATAGAGCTGGGTATTGCTGGCGTACCCTGCTTCCAGCCCGGCGCCCAGCACTGTATCCGCCACGGGCAAGTGCTGGTGCAGGCGCTGTTCACGCACGGAGCGGGCGAACTGCGCCGGAGTGAGACCAACCACAGACGAAAACAGCTTCTGGAAATGCGATGCGCTCATCCCTGCCGCCTTTGCCAGCCCATACAGTGATGGGGGTGCATCGCTCCCGAGCATGGCAGCGCATGCTTGCCCAATGACCGCAGCCCGTTCCTGGTCGATCGACGCGCCCAGTGGGCGGCAGCGTTTGCACGGTCGCAAGCCCGAAAGCAGCGCCTGGTGCACCGACTGGAAGAACACCACGTTCCTGCGCAGCGGGGTTCGGGCGGGGCATCCGGGCCGGCAGAACACTCCTGTTGTACGCACGCCAAGCCAGAAGTGGCCCTCTACAGAGCGGTCACGCTGCTCGACAGCCTGCCACATTTCGGATTCAGTAAAGGTACGGTTTGTCATGGTGCCAATCCTTCGCAGGTATCCAGGGTCCGGGCCCGAAGCTGCTGCCCGCGATGTTTACCCGATCGTGCGGGAGATGTGGTTCTTTCGGGTACCGCCTCGCAGCATCGGTTGCTGTGTAGTTTCCCCTTGACGGCTGCGGCGCGCTTCCGAAAACCTGCGGTCAATCTCCACCGGTGTCACCGTATACTCTTCAGAGCTTATCCGAATGGACGCAGGAGATACGCCAGTACATGGTTCGAATACTCGCATACGCCCTGGCGGCGATCGTCGCGGCGCTCGCGACTGCCACAATCTCGCGAACCTGGTTCGATTTCGATTCGTCGCAGAGTGTAATGCTGTTTGGTGCGGTTATGGGGCTCATTAACGCGTACATCAAGCCGGTGGTGAAGCTGATCAGCCTGCCGCTCAGCTGCCTCACCTTTGGACTGTTTGCGCTGGTCATCAACGCCGGGCTGTTCGCCCTGGGGGCGTATATCCTCCCTGGAATCGATATTACCTGGCAAGGTGCCGTCATCGGCTCGGTTATTGCCAGCATCGCCGCCGGCCTCATGTTCTCGGTGTTCGATGAATAGTCGCAACCTCCCCACCACATCGAAACGCGTATTCGATGCGCCTTTCACTATTGGCGTGCTGAGCGACACGCACATCTATGCCAATAGCAGGCGCGAGATCGCGCCCGGGGTGAAGCGGCTTTTCCAGCGAGCCGGTGTGGACCTCCTGGTTCATCTCGGCGATGCCAACACGCGGGATGTTTTGGTGGAACTGGCCGAGCTGGCGCCGCTGATCGCCGTGGTCGGCAACAACGATGAGGACCAGCTGCAATACACGCTGCCGCTCACCACGCGTTTCACCGTTGGCGAACACACGTTTGCGGCGGTCCACGGGCACGGCGGCCGTTCTGCCAGGGATGTGGCGATCGAGCGCTGGGCCGGCAAGGTGGATTGTGTGTTGTTCGGGCACAGCCACATGCCGCTGATCGAAAAGGTGCAGGGCAGCATTCTCGTCAATCCCGGTTCTCCAACGGACCGTCGCTGGCATCCGCACTTCGGCGTGGCGGTGATCACGGTTGACAGTTCCGGCATTCACCCTGAACTTATGCTTTTCGAGAACCCGGATCACCTGGACACCATATGCTTTGAGCAGGAGGGCTAACACCAAATGGATCCACGACTTTCGCAGGGCCGCTGGCTTCGCATCCCGGGCCCCACGCCGCTACACCCGTACGTTGTGAAGGCGTTGGGCCACGAAATGGTGCCTCATCGTGGCCCGCTGATCATGGAGATGATGGAGCGAATTCAGGTCTCCGCCCGGAAGGTGCATGGAACCGAGAGCGGCCAGGTGCTGCTCTGGGCGGGCACCGGCACAGCTGGATTCGAGGCCAGCCTGGTGAACCTGTGCAACCCGGGCGACAAGGTAGTGGTGACGTGCTGCGGTGATTTCGGCGATCGCTACGCAGGCGTGGCCGAGGCGCATGGTTTGGACGTGAAGCGGGTGAACGTGCCGTGGGGCACCGCTGTTTCGACCGACCAACTGGATGAGGCGATTCGCGAACATGGCGATGTGGTGGCTGTGTTGATCACCCATAACGAAACCAGCACTGGCGTCACGCAGGATATCGCCGCACTGGCGAAGGTGGCGAAGCAGCATGGCGCGCTGGTGTGCGTTGATGCCGTCAGTTCCGCCGGCGCCCTGCCGATCAACATGGATGCCAATGACCTCGACTGGGTGCTGAGCGGTGCACAGAAAGCCTGGATGTGCCCGCCCGGGCTGACGATCTCGGCGTTGAGCGAACGCGCCATCGCCCGCAGCAAGGAGACAGGCGGCTTCCCTCGTTTCATCTGGGATGTGCCGACCATGGTCGATGCCAGTCGCGCCAACGTGCACCCGACCACGCCGCCAGAAACGCACCTCTTCGCGTTTGACGCGGCGTTGCAGGCAATGGAAGAAGAGGGGATCGACGCGCTGTTCGCCCGTCATGAGCGCCTCGGTGCATTCTTCCGCGCCGGACTGGAGCGCATCGGCGCTGAACTGGTGGCAGACGAGGCGCTACGGAGCAACTCCGTCACGGCCTTCAAGGCGCCCGGTGGCAACGCCGCCGCGTTCCGCGACAAGGTCCGAGAGCACAGCGGTATCGAACTGGCCGTCGGACAGGCGCAGTGGGCGGATACGGTGATGCGCGTCGGCACCATGGGCTGGACCTATGAGCCGGAACTGCAGGCAACGCTGGAGGCGATCGAGAAGGTGATCCGAGAGTAAAGGGGAGGCCAATCATGGCAGACTGGCTAGATGGTCTTCTTGAAGCAAAAGAGCAAGAGAAGCGGGAGAGTGATCAGCGTACGGTTCAAAATCAGGCTCTCATCGATAACGTGTGGCCCACGGTCGTGACCCTCGTGAATGAATCATGTGACTTCCTACGACAGCAAGGTGTGACTGCTGAAGTCAACAGTGAGAAAGTTGACGGACGTTCACCGGACATGCCATGGATAGCGCTTCGGGTGGGGAGTTTTTCAATTCAGTTTCGAGTTCAACCTGTTCACAATGCCATTTCGAATGGGGAGCCATGGTTATTCTCTCATTCTCCGTGGAGTCGTTCCGGTTTGGGACAGCGAGTTGCGGATTTTAGAGATGATCGTCTCAAAGAAGACTTGAGAGAGTTCATCCGTAGGGTATTGTGACATCAACCTGTTTCAAAGCATTTGGGCGAGTTCTGGATACACCTCCCGCACCTTGTTCAGTGGCGGTGCCAGCTCGTTCCAGGCGAAGGTGCGTGAGCAGAGCGGCATCGAACTGGCAGTGGGCCAGGCGCAGTGGGCCGATTCGGTAATGCGTGTAGGCACCATGGGGTGGACGTACGAGCCAGAGCTTCAGGCAACCCTGGAGGTGATTGAAGCGGCGTCACAATAGCCTCAACTGTTGCGGTTTGATCGTAGAACCTGTAATATCTGTTGTTGTGTACTCCCAGGTGGGGGGTCTATTGCCGTGACCGTGATAATGCAATCACGATGCGGTTCTAGCAGTTCTCGTTTTAGGTAGGTTTATGGACGGAACAGACGTTCAAGAGCAGGACGCGCAGGTCACCGAGACCAACGATGTGAATCTCGATGAACTTGATGGCGCAGCCCTCATGGAGGCTTTCCTCAGCGATCCATCCCATGGATACAAGACGCTGAAGTATGGTGATGTGCTCGAAGGCACCATCATGCACGTCGATCGGGATGAGATTCTGGTGGATATCGGCTCCAAGGCCGAGGGTATCGTGCCGTCGAAGGAGTACTCCAGCCTTACATCCGAGGAAAAGGAACAGCTCCAGGTAGGCGATACCTTGCTCGTGTTCGTGGTCCAGGCCGAGAACAACGAGGGCCACCCGGTGGTCAGCATCGACCGTGCCAAGCAGGAGAAGAGCTGGCGCAAGCTGCAGGAGATCCATGAAGCCAACGATGTTATCGAGGCTGAAGTGGTGAACTACAACAAGGGTGGTTTGCTGGTGAACCTGGATGGCGTGCGTGGCTTTGTGCCGGCAAGCCAGGTCAGCGAAATCCGCGGCGGTGATGAATCCTCCAAGCAGGCCGATATGGCCCGCCTCATCGGCACGAAGCTGCCGCTGAAGGTCATCGAAATCAATCGCCATCGCAACCGCCTCATTCTTTCCGAGCGCCAGGCAGTGCAGGAACGCCGCGACGCAATGAAGGAAAGCCTCATCCAGGAACTCACCGAGGGTGAAGTTCGCACGGGCCGGGTATCCTCCATCTGCGATTTCGGTGCGTTCGTGGACATCGGCGGTGCCGACGGACTGGTTCACCTCTCGGAGCTGAGCTGGAGCCGCGTGCGCCATCCAAACGAAATGCTGAAGATCGGTCAGGAAGTCCAGGTTTACGTCCTGGGTATCAACCCGACCGAGAAGAAGATCGCCCTCTCCATCAAGCGCACCCAGGCCGAGCCCTGGAGCCGCGTGGAGAACAGCTACGAGGTCGGCCAACTGGTTCGCGGTACCGTGACCCAGCTCGCCAACTTCGGTGCGTTTGCCCGCATTGAAGACGGCATCGAAGGCCTGATCCACGTGTCCGAGCTGGCTGACGAGCGCATCCAGCATCCGAAGCAGGTGGTGAACGAGGGTCAGGATTTGATCCTGCGCATCATCCGCATCGATCCGCAGCGCCGCCGCATGGGTCTCTCCCTGCGCCGCGCCCTGGATACGCCGGATGAAGACCTCATCGCCGTATTCGGTGAAGGCATCATCGAAGAGCGCGACGCCCTGAAGGCCACGCTCAACGCCGCCCTCGAGGCTGAGGGCCTGCTTGGCACCCGCCAGGACGAAGTTGCAGAGGACGATGCTCCGGCTGCCGTTGCCACGGCCGAGCCGGTGGATGCCGAAGCTGCAATCAAGGAGGCCGGTGAGGCCCAGGTTGCCGCGTTCGAAGAGCGCGCTGCCCGCGCCGAACGAGCCAGCAAGCAGCGTGCTGCCCGCAGCCGCAAGAAGGACGACGCCGTTGACACCAACCAGACGTTTGGTGACGACAGTGGCATGAGCGCCATGGAGCTGGCCTTCGCCAAGCTCGGTGCGGACCTGCTTGAGGAAGAAGGCGAATCCGAGGAGACCGAGGCGAACGAAGAGGAATAACCCCTCTCCATCCCTCATCCGAAGCTCAAAGAACAATCCGGTGGATGCCCGCAATGTGGCATTCACCGGATTGATCGTTCTCTCGGTTTTTCACAATCTTGCCAACAACGAGTAGGATAGTAAGTACCAACGCAGCGTAAGCGGAACGGAGTCCACCACCCTGCGTTTGGGATAGCAACGCGGATGATATGCACTGATTCCTGTAGACGTAACAGGAAAGAACAGATGGGAGAGCCAGATGGCTGAGCAATTCGAGAAATTCACGGATCGTGCTCGCAAGGTCCTCACGCTCGCCCAGGAAGAAGCGCAAAGGTTCAATCACAACTACATTGGAACCGAACACCTGCTTCTGGGGTTGGTGCGTGAGAATGACGGCGTTGCGGCAAAAGTCCTGGCGAACATGGGCGTGCAGCTCAGCAAGGTTCGCTCGGCAGTAGAGTTTATTATCGGTCGCGGCGAGAGCATGGTTACCAGCGAACTCGGCCTCACTCCCCGCGCCAAGAAGGTACTCGAGCTTGCGGTGGACGAGGCCCGACGGCTGAACCACCACTACATCGGTACAGAACATCTCTTGCTCGGCCTCGTGCGTGAAGGCGAAGGCATTGCCGCTGGCGTCCTTGAAAGCCTCGGCGTGAATCTCGAGCGCGTGCGAACACAGGTTATGCAGATTGTCAGTCAGGCGCCTCCGCAGCCGGTTAACTCCGGGCCGAGCGGCGGTCAGGCCCGGGCTGCGCAGCAGGGACAAAGCAAAACACCGTTTCTAGATAGCATGGGGTTCGACCTCACCGAGGCTGCCCGCACCAACCGGCTTGGGCCGTTGGTGGGGCGCAATGTCGAGATCGACCGTGTCATGCAGATCCTCTCCCGTCGTACCAAGAACAATCCGGCGCTCATCGGTGAACCCGGTGTGGGCAAGACGGCCATTGTAGAAGGACTCGCGCAGCGCATCGTAAATGGCGATGTGCCAGAGCAACTCCAGAACAAGCGGCTCGTCGCCATGGATATTGGCGCACTTGTCGCCGGTACCAAGTACCGCGGCGAGTTTGAGGAACGGCTGAAGAAAATCGTCAACGAGGTGAAGGACACCAAGGCGATCCTGTTTATCGACGAGCTTCATACGCTTGTGGGTGCGGGTGCAGCCGAGGGCGCAGTGGACGCCGCGAATATCCTGAAACCGGCGCTGGCCCGTGGCGAAATGCAGACCATTGGTGCCACCACGCTGGACGAATACCGCAAGTACATCGAGCGCGATGCCGCACTGGAGCGTCGTTTCCAGCCCGTGCAGGTTGACGAACCTTCCATTGAGGACACGATCGAGATCCTTCGCGGCGTGCGCCCCCTTTACGAGGAGCACCACCGCCTGCAGATTTCCGACGAATCGCTCGTTGCGGCAGCCAACCTGGCGGCGCGGTACGTGACCGACCGGTTCATGCCGGACAAGGCGATTGACCTGGTCGATGAGGCAGCCAGCCGTGTGCGCATGCAGCGGTCGGCCACGCCTTCCGACATCAAGGAGTCAATGGCGTCGCTGATGGTCTTGCAGAAGGAGCTTGAGGAGGCGGTGAACGCCCGCGCCTTTGAGGAGGCTGCGGAACTGCGCGACCGTGAGCGCAAGCTTCGCGATCGAATCGAGAAGGACCAGCGTGAACGCAAGGAAGCGCAGGAATCGGAAGAGGTGTACGTCACCGAGCAAGACATTGCTGAAGTGGTGGCGATGTGGACCGGCATTCCGATGGTGCGCATCGCCGGCGAGGAAAGCGAACGCCTTCTCAACATGGAACAGGAGCTGCACGAGAAGATCGTGGGGCAGGGCGAGGCGGTTACCACGATCGCCAAGGCTGTGCGCCGTGCACGCGCCGGCATCAAGGATCCGCGCCGCCCGATCGGGTCGTTCATCTTCCTTGGCCCCACGGGTGTGGGCAAGAGCTACCTGGCCCGGGCACTGGCGGAGTTTATCTTCGGCAGTGAGGACCACCTGATCAAGATCGACATGAGCGAGTTCATGGAACGGCATGCCGTTGCGCGACTCGTGGGAGCGCCTCCAGGCTACGTCGGATACGAGGAAGGTGGCCAGTTGACCGAGGCCGTGCGCCGCAAGCCGTACTCCGTGATCCTGCTGGATGAGATCGAAAAGGCTCACCCGGAAGCATTCAACATGCTGCTGCAGATCATGGAAGATGGATCGCTGGCCGATGCCAAGGGTCGACGTGTGGACTTCCGCAACACGATCATCATCATGACCAGCAACATCGGCGCCGAGGAAATCAGCCGCGACATGACGTTCGGCTTCGTTTCCCGCGACGATGAGGAGACCGAGAAGACGCGCGAGCACACGCTGATGCACGACAAGGTGATGCAGCGGCTCAAGCAAACCTTCCGGCCGGAGTTCATCAACCGCATCGACGCCACTATCGTATTCCAGAGCCTCACCAAGGAAGAGATCCGCAAAATCGTCGACCTGGAAATGGAGCGTGTGCTCTCCCAGCTCAAGGAGCACGAGATCGCGCTGGAGATTACGGTGGAAGCGAAGGATCTCATCGGCAAGGAGGGGTACGACCATACTTATGGTGCCCGTCCGCTCCGCCGCGTGATCCAGAACAAGGTAGAAGATCCGCTGGCCGAAGGCATGCTGCAGCAGAAGTTCCTGCAGGGCAGCACGGTCAGGATCGACGCCAATGGTGAAGAGATTACCCTCACGCCAGTGGACGATGAAGCCGGAAGCGAAACCGGGCACGAAAACGAGCATCTGGTTTCGGTGTAGGACTATCGAGAAATTGGCCGCAGAACGGCGCGGAGGTAATCCGCGCCGTTCGCGTGCCCGGAGGGCCGTATGGCCAGGAAACGCACATCGTGGATATGCCAGCAATGCGGGGCGGTAAGCCCGGCGTTCCTGGGTCGCTGCCCCGGCTGTGGTGAATGGAACACCATGGTCGAAACACTGGATGCCCGACCGGACAAACCCTCCGGGGCGCGGTCCCGCGTCTCGAGGCTGGATGCGGAATCTCGCCTGACACCGCTCGATCGGATCGAACCGCAAGGCGAATCGCGCATTCCGCTGGGCATCTCCGAGTTTAACCGGGTGTTGGGAGGCGGCCTTGTTCCCGGCGCACTGGTGCTGATTGGCGGCGATCCCGGCATCGGCAAGTCCACACTGATCCTGCAGGCGGCGGGCGGCCTTGCCGATAACGGCGCCCAGGTGGTGTATGTGAGCGGTGAGGAAAGTGTGCAGCAGATCAAACTGCGTGCTGACCGGCTGGAGGTAGACTCCGGAAATGTGCTGCTCATGGCGGAGACCGATGTCGATACCATCCTGGGCATTGCGGATGATGTCCGCCCCGGATTGCTGGTGGTCGATTCGATCCAGACGGTGATGATCGATGAACTCGGTTCGGCAGCAGGCAGTGTCTCGCAAGTCCGGGAGAGCACGCACCGCATCATGCAGTGGGCGAAAACCAGTGGCGTGCCCGTATTCATCGTGGGGCACGTTACCAAGGAAGGCTCCATTGCCGGCCCGCGTGTACTGGAGCACATGGTCGATGCCGTGCTGTACCTGGAAGGTGAGCGGTTCCACCAGTACCGCATTCTCCGAGGGGTGAAGAACCGCTTTGGTTCGACGGACGAAGTCGGCGTGTTCGAGATGGCCGGTTCGGGACTGCGCGAGGTTCGGAATCCCAGCGAGGCGTTCCTGGAAGAACGGTCGGAACGGACTCCTGGCAGCACCGTTGCGGTGACGATGGAGGGCTCCCGCCCGATTCTCGTCGAGGTGCAGGCACTGGCAACACCTAGCAACTTCTCCATGCCACGGCGGAGCGCGAACGGGCTGGACAACAACCGCCTGCAACTGCTGGTGGCCGTGCTGCAGAAGCGCGTCGGCCTCGGGTTGGGCACACAGGATGTGTATGCCAATGTCGTGGGCGGGTTGCGCATCCAGGAGCCTGCCGCCGACCTTGCGATTGCGGTCGCGATTGCGAGTAGCCTGCGCGACAAGCCGGTGGATCCTGGCACGGTGTGTATCGGTGAAATTGGGCTGTCCGGCGAATTGCGGACGGTAACGCACCTGGAGCGGCGCATCCAGGAAGCGAGCCGGCTGGGGTTCCGCCGGGCAATCATTCCGGCCCGGTCAGGCAATACATCCCCCAGCAGCAGCCTGGGACTTGAACTGGTTCCCGTAAACTCCGTTGCGGAAGCGATCGACGCCGCCAGTTAGCGGCCAGCGAGCTTCAGCAACTCATCGGTGATGTTGGCCGCGCCGCGAGGGTTCGCAATGGATCTCGCTGCCGCCGACATCTCGCCGATGCGGGCGGTGTCGGTAATGAGCGCAATGATTGTTTCGGCCAGCTCTCCCGACGTCGTGCTCGCCTGCTCGATACTGAGCGCCGCTCCGGCGTTTGCCAGCATCGCGGCATTGCGCACCTGTTCGTTGCCGGAGGTGGGAACGAGCGGTATGAGGACTGATGGCTTGCCGAGTGCTGCAAGTTCGGTAATTGTGCCGGCTCCAGCCCGCCCCACCACCAGGCTCGCCGCTGCGAAGACATCCGGCAGCTCGTCACGAATGAAATCCCGGACCACATACCGCGCACGAAGGCGCTCTGGTAACGTGCCCCGCAGCGCTTCCAGCCGGTCAGCGTCAAGGTTCTCGGCGGTGCGCCCGGTTTGGTGGATGATTTGCATGTGCTCGAGCAACCGCGTCAAGGAATCCGAAATCAGCGTGTTTACGGGTACCGATCCCTTTGCTCCGCCCGTGACATAGAGCAGCGGCAGGCTGGAATTCAGGTCGAAG
>JBHWTK010000009.1:0-4072 GCA_043427975.1 Chloroflexia bacterium
TCCAGAATCCCATCCGGTACGCAATGATCGCGGCGCTTGTGATCGGATCGAGCACCGTGGCCACTTGCTGGTTGTTATACACCAGGCCCGTATCCCGGACGGTACCGGAACTATCGAGCCGGACATGGCCGAGACGAACAACGCTGCCAGACATTAGCGACCTCCTCGGAACTGGGTGAAGGAGTTGGGATCAGCCAGAAAATCGAACGCCGCACTTCCGCGTTCACCCTTCTCCAGCACGCGCTGGAGGTCGGAGTCGGAGAGTGCGTAATAGTGGTGGCTGGAGTTGTCGATGACGGTGAACCCGCCACCTGACAGGGCGGCACTTGCCATCGGATCATTGAGAAGACGCGCCATATCAAGCGCGAATGGGACATGCGGGATGGCGGGGATAGCGGCTTGCACGAACTCCGTTGCCGCTTTGCGGACATCCTTGAGGCGCGCCAGCATACCGACAATTGGACCTTCAGCGAGCATCTCGCCGATGTAGCGGGTAACACGCGATGGCGAACGGATCTCACCAGCCTTACGCATGGCGCGATCCACTTCGTTGATGATCGCCTGGGCCGCTGACCTGATTCCGGGCAGGCTGGCCCACAGCCCCGCCTCGACGCCATCGCCTCCTGCCCTACCCACCGAATAGCCCGATGCACGCATGGAACCTGCGGCGCCAGCCAGGATGCTTACGATGTCATTCATGACCCCGGATACCGCGCCCTTGGCGGCGCTCATGGTGTCCACCACGGCGCTTTTGAAGTCGCTGGCACCATTACGGCCATGCGACACCACATCCGCCATAGCGCCCGATACATCGCTTGCCATCGCGGACATGCGTTCGCTCACCGTGCTTCGCATGGTGTTGACGCTTGCCACAACAGCTGCACGAGCATCGCTGAACGCTGTGCTCACGGTGGTACGGATAGCCGTCGATCGCTCACTCACCTGCGCCCGCATGTCATTGAACGCGGAGATCACATCCGCTTTTGCCTGGTTGCTTGCGGTTCGGAGTTTGTTGGCGATCTGGTCGGCGTTGGTCGCAACCGCACTGCTTGCGGACGACATGTGTGTGCGGATATCGGCAGCGAGCGTCAGGAAGGCTGTAACCGTGGCGTTCAACGCCGGAGCAATCACCGTCTGGAGTTTGGTGCCGACCGCGTTCGCCAGTGCCGTCATGTTGACGGTGGTAGCCACCAGCGCTTGTGCCCGGTCTATCCAGGCCACGATCGCGGACGAGAGGCTCTGACCGCTTAGTAACGCCAGGCCGGCGGTGAATGCCGTATCGACCAGCGTACCGAAGGCAGTGCCAGCAGAAAGGATGTTGGCAGCCACGATCGTGTTGGCCCGGCCCACCCAACTGGTGATGGCACCGGCCAGGCTCTCACCACTCAACCCGCTCAATCCGGCCGAAAGCGCCGCGTCAATCTGGGTGGCCAGGGTGGTTGCACCCGTGGCGAGAGAGGCCGATGCTGCTGCAATAGCAAGGCCGCGCGTGAGCCACCCGGAGATGGCGCTGCTCAGGCTTTCCCCGCTCATGCCGCCAAACCCGGATACCATCTTGTCGTTGACGCCCGTGATCGCTGCACTCGGGTCGAACGCATTGATGACCGTGATGATGTCGTTTAGCGCGGTTTCGATGGTGGACTTGGCAGTGGCAAGCACCGATTCAAGGCTGGATGTGTCCCCACCCTCCTCACCTCCACCTCCACCGCCGCCAAACAACCCGGAAAGGAAGTCAGCGCCAGCACCGATCACCTTGCCGGACACTTCCACGACGAAGTCCACGGCGGAGTTGACGGTCTTGGTTACCCCGCCCCATGCATCGCTCACGAGATCAGCTGCCACGGAACTGACGCTCTTGACGAGTCCAGTCACACTGTCCCAGGCAGAGCCAAGGTTGTCCTTGACCTCCGACGCGAAGTCGGCGACGAAATTCATCGTTGCCCGTGCAGTCTTGGTAATGGCAGCGCCGACACTGCCGTCATCACCGAGGCCGAAGAAGTCGAAGACCCAGTCCGCCACACTGCCAACTACGGACTTGAACGATGACCACGCATCCCCCAGCCAGCTCACAATCGAGCCGAGGACGCTGAAGACGAAGCTGTAGCTGCCTCGCGCCTGCTTGGCCGGAGCATCTCCAACATCGCCGTCTTCCCCGATACCGAAGAAGCCGGTCAGCCAGGATGCCGCACTCGAGATCAGACTCTTGATACTCGACCAGGCATCTCCCAACCAGCTCGTCATTGAGCCGAGGATGCTGAGGACGAAACTGAAGGTGGAAGTTGCCTGCCGGGTGGAGTCGCCGGATACCGATCCGTCATCACCCACACCAAAGAAGCCCGCAAGCCACGATGCGGCGCTCGCCAGCAGCGACTTGAAACTGCTCCATGCCTCGCCGAGCAGGTTGGAGATCGAACCGGCGATCGTCATGGCGAGATTGACGGCGCCAGACAGCGCCTCGCCGGCCGCATCGAGCGGACCGGCGAGCCACGGCAACTTGTCAATCAGCCAGTCCTTGGCCGAACTGAACGCCGCCAGTGCCGTATCGGCAAGACTGGAGAGGATGCTCATCACCAGCGAGATCGTGCCGGAAACGGCATCGCTGCCCCATCCGGCAAGCGACTTGATCCCTTCCCAGATGTTACCCGCTACGTCGGCGATCCAGCCCAGGAGCGTTGGGATACCGGTATCGAGCACCCAGTTCATTGCCACGGTGATGCCGGCCATGGTGGTCGTTATACCTTCCACCACGGCATCACGCACGCTACCCCATTCGATCTGGCTCACGGAGTCGACAAACCAATCCCAGATGCCTGTGGCCGCGCCGGCGATACCGGTAAGTGCCGTGCTCACGCCGTTCGTGATCGCGCTGCCGATCGCCCCCCAGTCAATCTCCCCGACCGTTTCGACCAGCCAGTCCCATGTGCCACTGATACCGCTTGCGATGGCATCACTGGCCGCCTGAATGCCGGCGAGCAACGCGGCCGAGACGGCGTTCCAGTCGATCGCATGGAACGCGTCCATGATGAGGGTCGGAATCAGTACAGCGGCGTTCCGGATACCGTTCACCGCGGACATGAACGCGTTCCCGAGGCCGCTGAACACACGGCCCCAGTCACCCTTCATCAGGCCGGCGATAGCGTCGCCCAGGCCCTCCAGGACGCCAAGCACGCCATCAATCACCCCACCGAAGCGGCGGATGCTATCGCCAAACGACTCGAACTTCCGGGCGAGCGCGCCTACCGCCTTGTCCACACCGCCCCGCAGCAGTCCAGCCAGTTCACTGACGATCTCGCCGGCCGAGCTTATGCGCGTGATGATGAGGTCGAAGACATTGGCAACCAGATCCTTCGTGGCTTGCCATGCCCCGGCCCAGTCGCCACGCAGGATGGCGGATACCACCGCGAACGCACTGGAGATGACGGCTGTGGTCGCCTGGATCGTATCGCCGATCGCCGTGAAGGTGGCCGATAGCGCCGGGAACCTCGCCGCCAGCCCGTCGAATACACGGCCGGCCAGGTCCCCGATCTCGCTGAACGTGCGGCCGAGCGAGTCGGTCAGGTTGCCCAGGCTGTTGAACGCATTGCGGATGGAATCCACGGCATTGCGGATATGATCTCCAGCTGCCCCGAAATCACCCTGCCATGCCGCAGACACCGCCGAGAACACGCTGCTCATGGCCCTGCTGATCTGATGGATCACCTCGGAGGCATGGGTGAGCACATCGATCAGGCCATCTGCTACTCCCTGCAAGGGTCCGAAGTCGATGGTCCGAAGCACTGCGGCAACCGAACTGAACAGTGCCGAGACGACGTTGCGCGTCTGGTTGAACATCTGGAACTGGGTTGCGACCTGACTCACGAACCCACCGATCGCGGACGCAACCGAGGCGATCACGGGCAGGATCGCCTGCAAACCTTCGATGAGCGGAATAGCGAACTCGAATCCGCTACCAGCCATGCGCTCTTTCAGGACATTCAGCGCGTCATCAATCTTCTGCGTGAAGCTGCGGGTATCGGCCGTAACCGGAATCTCGGCGTTGCTGATCGTGCCAGTCGCCAGGTCGATCGTGGCC
>JBHWTK010000010.1:0-30357 GCA_043427975.1 Chloroflexia bacterium
ACCCGGCGAGACCAGCCTGGCAGATACGGCTTCGAGAGCACCTGGTCCCGGATATTCTCGTGTGCGTCGTAGATAACAGATTTGCCAGCCAGCTTCAGCGCCAGTCCTACCGGCAGCAACTCAGGATCGTGGAAGTGATAGAGATCCGCCCGTTGGCTCCAGGCGATGCGGGCGACTTTCAGCGTTTCGAACACCATCCGCTTGAGCCGGTTGCCCTTACCACGGGGCACCCCGATACGCTTCACTCCATCCACCGTATCGCTGGTATCGCCCCGGGCAACCAGGGTGACATCGTACCCGACCGCTGCCAGGCTCCGGCACTCCTTCAGGAATACCCGCACATCATCGATTGAGTGGACGCTGGAGAAATGAACGATTCGTTTCGCGTTCGGGGCGCTGGTTGACATCGCTACGCCAATCTCTCCTGGATCGACGCAACGATCCGCTCGCTGGCACGGCCATCGCCATACAGTTCAGGATGCGGAAGCCCTTCGACGGTCCGGTTGGCCGCTGCCACGATCGCCGCGGTATCGGCGCCAACGAGCGTGTTCCATCCGGCGTCAACGGTTTCCACCCACTCGGTTTCATCGCGCAATGTCACGCAGGGAATACCGAGCATGTAGGCTTCCTTCTGCACCCCGCCGGAATCGGTGAGCATCGCGCGGGCACCTGCAAGCAGTTCCAGCATTTCGCCGTAGCCGATCGGATCAATCACGTCGATATTGGCCGAGAGGTTGGCCTGTTCGCCACGTGCTTCCAGCGTTTTACGTGTACGGGGATGAAGAGGCAGCACCACGGGGTAATCCAGCTGGCCGAACGCCGCCATGATGCCGTTCAGGCGTTCCGGCGTATCGACGTTCTCCTGCCGGTGCACCGTGGCGAGGTAGTACGAGCCAGATTCCCGGCCCCCTTCCCCATCCCCAGACGCCCGGTTGCGCTGCCAGTAGTCGATGCCGTCCTTCATCACATCGCCAACCATATGCACGCCGCTGGTGATGCCTTCGTTCCGCAGGTGCTCGACAGCTACCGGTGTCGGGCAGAAGAGCAATGTCGATATATGATCGGTGAGCACCCGGTTGATCTCTTCCGGCATGCGGCGGTTGAAGCTGCGAAGGCCGGCTTCCACATGGAACACAGGAATGTGAAGCTTGGCGGCGGCCAACGCCCCGGCAAGGGTGGAATTGGTATCGCCGTACACCAACAGTCCGTCGGCCGGCGTATCCAGCAGGATGCGTTCGATGCCGGCCAACATATCGCCGGTCATCTTTCCATGCGTACCGGCACCCAGGCCGAGGTGATGCGCCGGGGCACGCAGGCCAAGCGATTCGAAGAAGATGTCGGACATATTGAGGTCGTAATGCTGGCCCGTATGGATCAACATTTCCTCAATCCCCGCCGCGTCGAACGCCCGCGATACCGGTCCCGATTTGATGAATTGCGGCCGGGCACCGACAACGGTCATGATCTTCAAACTCGTACCTCACTACCCCACTTAAGACCTGCGCTGCACCTGAACTGCTACCCGACGACCTGCTTCACCGCGTTGGCGATGGTGACGAGGTCTTCTTCGGTCAGCGACGGGTGAACCGGCAGCGAGATCACCTCGGCCGCCGCCTTCTCCGATTCCGGAAGCGAATCGTTGTAGCCCAGTTCCTTGTACATCGGCTGCATGTGCACCGGGATCGGGTAATGCACGCCCACGCCTACGCCGAGATCGGCCATTTTCTGCTGGGCATCGCCCCGGCCACCGGGAATGCGAATGGTGTACTGGTGGTACACATGCTCGGCCCAATCGCGCACCACCGGGGTTTGCACCACGCCATCCAGCAACTGGTTCAGCCGGGTGGCGTTTTGCTGGCGGGTGGTGGTCCAACCCTCGACCTTGTCCATCTGAGCCAGCCCGATAGCGGCGTGGATATTGGTCATGCGGAAGTTATAGGCCAACATCTCGTGCTGGTATCGGATTCGGGCGCCGTGCTCGCGCAGCAGTGTCGAAGTATCGGCCACTTCGGCATCGTTGGTGGTGACCATGCCGCCTTCGCCGCTGGTCATATTCTTGGTCGGGTAGAACGAGAAGCAGCCTGTGCCAAATGAGCCGACCTTCTGGCCGTAGGCGGTAGCTCCGTGCGCCTGCGCGCAATCCTCGATCACGGCGAGGTTGTGCTTGCTGGCGATTTCCATGATGCGCTTCATATCTGCCGGGTTGCCGTACAGGTGCACGGGCATGATCGCCTTTGTGCGCGGCGTAATGGCTGCCTCCAGCAGTTCGGCGTTCATGTTGAAGGTGTCTGGCTCGATATCCACAAACACCGGACGGGCGCCCGTGTAGAGAATTGAGTTCGCCGAGGCGATGAACGTAAACGGCGAGGTAATCACCTCGTCGCCCTCGCCAATGCCATGCGCCAGCAGTGCCACATGCAAGGCGGTGGTGCCGTTCGATGTGGCGATGGCATGGTTCACACCCACATAATCCATGAACGCCTGCTCGAAATCGTGCACCACGCTGCCCTGGGCCAGCTGGCCACTCTGCAGCACGGCTACCACCGCATCGATTTCTTCCTGGCCAATAAGGGGTTTCGCTACAGGGATCACGCTCATATGCTCCTTTAGTTAGCGACGTGGTTTCGGCCAACGCCGACGACCTGGACCGATCCTGGAACGCGATCAGTTGCCAGCGCGTTGCGTCCGTCGAGAATTACCTGCAGCCCGGGGATGTCGCTCCAGTCGTACCCGGCGTACTCCGCGTGCATCGCCTGGATCACCACGGCATCAAGCTCGCTGCCCTTCTCGTAGGGCGTCAGTCCGCGGTTGGCAAGCTCTTCGGTCGTGTAGAGCGGATCTTCCACCACCACGTCGGCTCCGGCACTGCCGAGCGCATCAACCAGGCGGCGGGCGACCGTGAAGGCATCTTCCTTCACGTTTTCGCGGTACGCCCACCCGAACACACCAACCTTCTTTCCGTCGAGCCCGCCGAGGGCCTTGTCCAGACGGCTGACGAGGTGCTCGGCCATGCCGTCGTTCACCTTGCGGGAAAGACGGGCGACATCGGCGAACTGCGTGTTGTTGGCATAGAAATACGGATACACCGGAATGCAGTGACCGCCAACACCGGCACCGGGGCGATGGATGTGCGAGAACGGCTGGCTGTTGGCGGCATCGATGCTCTGGAGCACATCAATCCCGTGCTCCTCGGCAAATGCAGCGAACTCGTTGGCCAGAGCGATGTTCACATCGCGGTATGTTGTCTCAGCCAGCTTGGTGAACTCGGCGGTTTCGGCGTTGTCCACCTCGGTGATCTCGGCGTCCAGCACGGCGCGGTAGAACTCGCCGGCCTTGCGGGTACTTTCAGCATCGGTGCCGCCCACGATCTTGGGGTACTTCTTGAGGTCGTCAAACACCCGGCCGACATACACCCGCTCGGGGCTGAAGGCGAGGATGAATTGCTCGTTCAGTTTCAGGCCAGAGCCTTCCTCGAGCATCGGGCCGAAGCGCTTGCGGGTGTCGCCTACAGGCAGCGTGGTCTCGTAAATCACCAACGTGCCCTCGGTGAGGCCGGACGCAACGTCACGGGTAGCCGAATCGATGGCGTTGTAGGCAATCGCCTTCTCGGCGTCGACCATCAGCGGCACGATCACCACCACCACGTCGGATTCGCGCACGGCATCGGCCGTGTTGGTTTGGGCAGTGAGCAATCCCTTGTCAACTGCATCGGCCACCATGGCTTCCAAACCGGGCTCATCGTCGTACGCCTTGCCAGCGTTCACCATCTCAACCACTTTGGGATTGATGTCGCATCCGCGTACGCGATGGCCCTTGCTTGCGTACTGTGCCGCCAGGGGCAGGCCAATGTGGCCGAGTCCTACAACCGCAATATCCATAGATGTGTGTCCTGTCCTTTTCATCAATCATTCGTCATTGGCAGCAAGGTCGGCATTACCGGTACCGATCCCTGCGCGGATTCAATCAGTGAAAGCGCAATCGCCAGTGCGTTCGCTGCCCCTTCCGGCGGCGCGGGAACAGCCGCATCGTTAACAATTGCATGGATAAACGACGATATTTCCGTGCGCAGTGGCTCGATTTTCTCGAACTCGTAGCCCACCGACTCGCCGATTGCAATCCGTTGCAGGTCCGGCAGGTCCTTCCAGTTTGACGCAACCGCCCCGTTGGCATAAAACGCCAGGTCCTGCGTGAGGTAATTCGCCACAAAGGTGCCGCGGCTGCCAACCACCATGAGCTCCCGCACCTTGGTGGAGGTGAGCCAGTTGACATCGAGCCCGCCGATGACGCCGTTCTCAAACCTGATGGTGCCGTAGACCATGTCTTCGTTCGTGGCGTGAATGCGCTGCGCGGTTTGCGCAAACACCAGTTCCGCCGGGCTTTCCAGCAGGAAATTCATGGCATCGATATCATGGCTGGCAAGATCGACAACCACGCCCACATCGCGAATGCGATCCGGGAACGGCCCAAGGCGACGCGATGTCACCTGGTAGATCTCGCCGGCCTGGTCGAGCCGCTTTTTCAGTTCAAGGATCGCCGGGTTGAAGCGCTCGATATGGCCGATCATCAGCCGCACGCCTTCTTGCCGCGAAACCTGGATCATCTCGTGGGCAAGTTGCACCGTGGAAGCAATCGGCTTTTCGCACAGCACATTGATCCCCAGCCGCATGGCCTTGATGGAGACCTCGTGGTGCAAACTGGTCGGCACCACGATGGACACCATGTCCAGCTGCTGGCCTTCCAGCATGGCGTCAATATCGGTGAACCCCGGGACGTTATGCGCCCTGGAGATCTCATCGACCTGGGCCTGGCTCACATCGGCAACCGCAACCAGTTCCACATTGGCAAGTTCAGAAAGCACACGGGCGTGATGCCGCCCCATGGCCCCAAGGCCAATTACCGCGGCCCGCAATGCTGCTGTCATGTGGTGGTTGCTCCTTGCTGTTCCCCGGGCGCCAGCCCCTCACCTTCGGGGTAGTATAAACGTCCGCATGCCGGGCACCGGTATGTATCATCGTCCTGCTGCAACTTGGTGCCGCAGCCACAGGCGAATCCCACGACCCGGGCAGGATTCCCCACCACAATGGCGTAATCCGGCACATGTTTGGTCACTACCGAGCCGGAACCCACCAGAGCGAACGCGCCCACATTCACGCCCGGCAGGATGATGCTGCCTGCCCCCAACGAGGCGCCCTGCCCCACCGAGATCGGGCCGACAACCCAATCGTCGTTCGATTTCACGCTGCCATCCGCATTAATCGCGCGCGGGAGCTTGTCGTTCGTGAAGATCACGTGCGGCCCCACAAACACGCCGTCTGCCAGCGTGGTGCCGTGGTAAATGGATGCACGGTTCTGGATTTTGCAGTTGTCGCCGATGTGCACATCGAAATCGACATACACGCCCTTGCCGAGGTTGCACCCGACGCCGATATGGGCACGCTCCCGCACCTGGGCCTCATGCCAGATGCTGGTGCCCTCGCCAATGACCGCCTCGTCGGAAACATCGGCGGTGGGATGGATTCGCACGTTGGGATGGGTTGTCATCTTTGAGACCCGCCTTTGCTTGTCTGGTGGCATAACCGCTGGTGGGTCACGCTACCTGAGGGTCGCCCACAAGGGGCGACACTACTGAGTTACCAATTGATTCAGGATGCCGGCGAACTCGCGAGCGATATCCTCGCGCGTTTGCACGTTGGATGCATGGCTAAACCCTGCAGCCGACATACGCGCCAGTCCATCCTTGTCCCGCGAAAGTCGCAGCACAGCATCGGCCAAACCATCGGGCGCGACGCCAATGCCGGCGCCGGAATCGGTGAGTACCTTCTCGGCCTCACCTTTCACCGTAGAGATAGTTGGCAGTGCTGCACCCATGTAATCGAAAAGCTTGTTTGGCCGGGCGCCCTCAAACAGGGGCAAGGGTTTCAGCGTCAGCATGCCAATATCAGCAGATTGCAGGATCTCAACGATCTCGCTCTTGGGTACAGCATCGAGGAAATAGAGGTTCGAAAGCCCGGCAGCGTCCGCGATCAACCCCGCCTTGGTCGGGCCATCGCCCACCAGCACGAACCGGACACCCTCGGTTCCATCCAGCGTGCGAGCTGCAGCCACCACCTGCCCGAGGTCATTGGCGTCGCCGTGCGCACCGGCATAGATCGCGATGGTTTCACCATCGCCCCAGCCCAGGCGATGACGTACCTCCGCCCGGCGTTCTGCCGTAATCGCGGTGGGCTTGCGGACAGCGTTGGGCAGCACATGCACCTTGCCGGGATCCTTGATCCTTCCCTGAATGTTCGCCGCAATGCCCTCGGTCAACGCAACAATGGCATCGGCCCGGGCATACAGGAACTCTTCCAGCATCTGCAACGGCCGGATGATAACCGGATTGGTCAGCCCCAGCTGCACCAACGATTCTGGCCACAGGTCACGCACCTCGAAGATAAATGGAACCCCGTAGCGTTTGGCCGTAATGAATCCCGAAAGCGCAGCCAGCAGATGCGGAGAGGAGCCAAGCACGACATCGGGACGTTCGGGGCGAGGCGCTCGGAACTGTGATGTGAGCAGGAACGACGCCATGTTGATATACCGGCGCAGGTCGTTGCCCTCGTACGGGGTGGTGTACACCCACATGAACTCGACACCGTCCTCATGCTGGAGCAGGTGCCGGGTGCGCCACGAAACCGGCCGATCCATCTGGTGGGTTTTGTGGTTGAACGGTGTGGCAATAACGCGGGAGCGCCACCCGTGCTCCGCGAGGATGAGCGACATCTCGTAATGCCGGGTACCCCCGGGGATAGAAGGTGGCAACGCGTAGGGCGCCATCATCCAGATCATCCTGTCCGCGGATGAATCAACTGTACCCACCAAATACCCTTCTCTTCCTGCCGCTGCAAAACCACCCGTTACCGGTGGGAGCCCATTCCCGCAACAACCTCGCGAATCTGCTCGCACACGTACTCCACCTCGTCCTCCGGCATCATGCTATAGAACGGGATGGCAAGCGTGCGCTTCGCGATTTCCTCGGTGACCGGGAAGTCGCCTTCCTTGTATCCGAAGCGCTCACGGTACAGCGGCTGGGTGTGAATGGGCGAGAAGTACGGCCGGCTGGGCACGCCACGCGCTTCGAGCTGCGCCATCACCTCGGCCTTGTCGAGGTGTTCATCCAGCTTGATCACGTACACAAACCAGCTCATACGCGTCGTTTCCGGCAACACCTCGGGCACGGTGACGCCCGGAACATCCTGCAGCCGTTCGGTGTACATGCGGGCGACATTACCCCGCGCATCGAGAATGGCATCGAGCCGGCTCACCTGGCTCAGGCCCAGGGCGGCACTCATTTCATCGAGCCGGTAGTTGTAGCCGAGGCGCACGTGGTTCATCCATGTGCCGGCATCGTCGCGCCCCTGGTTGCGAAGGCTGTCTATAACCCGCGCCATGTCATCGTTGTTCGTGACAACAATGCCGCCCTCGCCCGTTGTCATCTGCTTGTTGGGATAGAACGCGAACACCGCCGCGTCGCAGTACTCGGGACCACCGACCTGCTTGCCGTTGCGCTCGGCACCGATGGCCTCGCAGGAATCCTGGATCACCGCCAGGTTGTGCTTCTTCGCGATCGCCCAGATGTCCTCGATGGGGCACGGCTGGCCGAACACATCCACCGGGATAATCGCTTTCGTACGCGGGGTGATGGCGGCTTCAAGCTTCGCGGGGTCGATAGCCAGGGTTCGCGGGTCGATATCGGCAAACACCGGCGTTGCGCCAGTGAACATGATGCAGTTCGCCGAGGCTACAAAGCTGAACGGCGAGGTAATCACTTCATCGCCCGCGCCAATACCAAGCGCGTCCAGGCACAGGTGCAGGCCGCTGGTGCCGCTGTTGACGCCAAGGCCGTGCTTCACGCCGACACGATCGGCCACCGCCCGCTCGAACGCTTTCAATTGAGGGCCAATGCTCAGCGTCGAGGTCTCCAGCACGGCAAGGACTGCATCCTTGTCCTCCTGCGTGATCCAGGGTGCCGAGAGCGGAATGATGCGCGTCATGTACTGATCCCTTCTGGTTCCTGTAAGCGTTGGGTTGCCGGCTGGACCTCGGCAGTGGCCCCATCGATTTCGCGAATCAGGTTCATAATCCCATCGCGGTCACCGGTGCGCAGGGCTTCCACCCGTTGCACGAACTCTTCGGCAGACATCCCCGAAGGGTGGCCCTGCAGCATTCGGATTTTCGGGTGGAGGGTTGGGCTGGCAGCCTCAAAATCGAGGCTCAGCTCCTCATAGAGTTTCTCACCGGGACGAATGCCCGTGAACTCGATCTGGATATCCTCGTTCGGGCGCAGCCCGTGCAGTTCAATCACCCGTCGGGCCAGGTCGATAATCGGCACTTCCTCACCCATATCAAGGATATAGGTGGCATTGCGATGACCGTAGGCACCGGCCTGAATGATCAGGCTGGCGGCCTCGCTGATGGTCATAAAGTAGCGCTTCATGCGCACATCGGTAACGGTGACCGGCCCGCCGTCACGGATCTGCTTCTCAAACGTGGGAATCACCGATCCGCGACTGCCCAGCACATTGCCGAAACGCACGTTGCACACGCTCAGGTCGCGTGTTTCACCGACATGCAGCACCTCGAGTTCGGCCAGGCGCTTGGACGCGCCCATCACGCTCGTCGGGCGTACGGCCTTGTCGGTACTCACCATCACGAACCGTTCGGCGCCGTAATCGGCAGCAGCGGTGACGACCGTCCTCGTGCCGATGGTGTTGGTCTCAATTGCGAGGTCGGGCTGGCGTTCCATCGCGGGCACGTGCTTGTAGGCAGCGGCGTGCATCACGATTTCCGGTTGGTACTGCTCGAATACACGGCGGGTACGGGCCTCATCGGTGATGGATGCAAGCACGGTAACTATGCGGTCGTCGTCGACCGATTCCCGATGCATGGCCAGCAGGAGGTTGTGCAGGCCGGATTCATCGACGTCCTGCAACACGAGCAACTCCGGCTCCAGCCGGGAGATTTGCAATGCAAGCTCGGAACCGATGGACCCGGCTGCACCGGTCACCAGCACACGGCGACCGCGAATAAACTGCATGCAACTGTCGTAATCCGGCTCCACCACGGGCCGGCCAAGCACATCAACCGTCTGAATGGGATTGAGGGTGGTGATGCCGGCTGCGCCAGTGAGGATGGAGCCGATCGGCGGCATGCTGAGCACTTTCTTGCCGGTGCTTCGGGCAATGGCGGAAATACGCAGCCGGTCTGCTTCCGGCAGGGATGGTATGGCAAGGACGATGATATCGACATCATGCGACTTCACAATCGCCGGGATTGCCTCGGTATCGCCCAGCACTGGCACGCCAACCAGTGTGCTGTTGTGCAGTTTCGGGTTGTCGTCAACATAGCCGATGGGATGGAGCTTCCAACGGGCGACGTCCTGGAACTCTTTTGCCAGGATCTGGCCGCCACTTCCGGCGCCGACGATCAGGACCGAATCAAACCCCTCCATTGCGGGCAATGCTCGCGAGGCCCGGTCGGTGTGCTGGTCGTTTTCCGGTTGTCCCATGCGGATGTTTCCTCGCTCCCGGCTGCCGTTGTCCCTCGGGAAACTATACCCCACGACGTCGAAGCATAGTTATCCAACCTACCCGCGACGAATACCCGCACCGCCTTTAGAATCAGTGACGAATCGATGTCGTGCCGGGGTCGGTTCACTCCCCGTGGAGCCCGGCAACCCGAGGAAGCGAGTCCCGTTCATGGCCACAGTCGCCTTTATCGGTGCCGGTAGTACCGTGTTCTCGCGCAACCTGTTGCGCGATCTGTTCACCTTTCCAGAGCTTCACACCAGCACCATTCACCTGATGGATATCGATGCCGACCGCCTGCGCGATTCCGAGATTGTGGCGCACCGGGTGGCCGACGAGGCCGGAGCAAACCCCTCGATCATTGCCACCACCGATCGCCGTGAAGCGCTTGCCGGTGCCGACTACGTAATCAACATGATCCAGGTTGGTGGATACGAGCCGAGCACCGTGATCGATTTCGAGATCCCGAAGAAATACGGCCTGCGCCAGACCATCGGCGATACCCTGGGCATCGGCGGCATCATGCGGGCGCTGCGCACCATCCCGATACTCCTGGATATCGTGAAGGATATGGAGGAGATCTGCCCGGATGCCCTGCTGCTGAACTACTCCAATCCGATGGCGATGCTGTGTATGGCCGTCAACCGGGCCAGCACCATCCGTAATGTCGGACTCTGCCACAGCGTGTTTGGTACCGCGCACGAACTGGCCAACATCCTCGGTGTACCAGCACAGGAAATCGATTACCTCTGCGCCGGCATCAACCACATGGCGTTCTACCTGAAGTTCGAGCGTAATGGCGAGGACCTGTACCCGGCCCTCAAAGCCATCGCCGAAGCCGACAGGATGCCAACCTACGAGCGCACCCGGTTTGAAGTGCTGAAGCAGTTCGGCTACTTCGTCACCGAAAGCTCCGAGCACTTTGCCGAGTACACGCCCTGGTTCATCAAGGATGGCCGCGACGACCTGATCGACTACTTCAACGTGCCGCTGGATGAATACCCTAACCGGTGCAGGGAACAGATCGCGGACTGGAGCGACATGCGCTCTGCACTGCTCAGCGACGATCCCGCCGCCATGACCGCCTATGCCGAGAAGAAGCGCGGCACCATCGGCGGGTATGCGGGACGTCGCCTGGAAATGATGAAGCGGCACAAGCCACAGGAGGCGATGGAACTTGAGCGAGACCTGCTGGAGTATCGCGAGCAACACTCCGGCCCACGCCACTCCGGCGAGTACGGCACCCTGATCATCCATAGCATGGAAACGGGCCAGCCGCGGGTGGTGTATGGCAATGTCGGTAATAACGGCATCATCGAGAACCTGCCGGCCGGCGCCGCGGTGGAAGTGCCCTGCCTGGTCGACAAGAACGGCGTGCAACCAACCCGCATTGGCGCGTTGCCGCCGCAGTTGGCGGCGTTGATGCAAACCAACATCAACGTGCAGCAGTTGGCCGTGGAGGCAGCCCTTACCGGCAAACGCGAGCACATTTACCACGCCGCCATGCTGGACCCGCATACCGCCGCCGAACTCGACTTGCGCCAAATCCGCAACCTGGTCGACGACCTGCTGGAAGCGCACGGCGACATCATGCCGGCGTACACCTAGCACAACAAAGCCCCGAATCCTCTCCGGATTCGGGGCTTTTGCATTTGCGTTTATCCCGGGATCATCAGCGGCATGCCGGTGACTTCATCCTTCAGGATGTTGCTCCGGATGCCATAGACGTTCTTCATCACCTGATGGTCGATCACCAGCATCGGCGGGCCTTCAACCACCACCTTGCCGGCACGCATGGCGATGATGTGGTCGGCGTAGCGCGCGGCCATGTTCAGGTCGTGCAGCACCATCACGATCGTTTTCTTGTGGTCGCGGTTCAGCTGCCAGACGATATCCAACAGGTCGATCTGGGCCGAGATATCGAGGAAGGTGGTCGGCTCATCGAGTAGCAAGGTGGGCGTATCCTGCACCAGGCTCATCGCGAACCAGGCCCGCTGACGCTGCCCGCCGGAGAGTTGCTCCATGGGCGTGGAGCGGAGTTCCTGCAGGTTGCACTTCTCCAACGCCCACTCCACCATCTCCTCATCCTTCACCGACCAGCGCTTGAGCAGCGTCTGGTGGGGATGCCGGCCAGCAGCGACCAGCTCCTCCACGGTCAGGCGTTCGGG
The DNA here is from genome assembly GCA_043427975.1 of Chloroflexia bacterium. GTDB lineage: Bacteria > Chloroflexota > Chloroflexia > Thermomicrobiales > UBA6265 > UBA6265. The sequence continues at coordinate 11,735 of JBHWTK010000010.1, forward strand.
GATCAGCGATCCTTGCGAAAGCATGGCCAGCCGCCGGGCAAAATCCTTGTGGCTGCCGCGCAGCACATCGGTGCTATCCAGCAGAATCTCCCCTGCCCCGCGCTTCTGTAACCGGCCAATGGTGCGCAGCAATGTGCTCTTGCCACAGGCGTTGGGACCGACTATGGCGGTAATCATGCCACCAGGGATATCCATGGTGAGGCCGGTAGAGATCATCTGCTTGCCGTAGCCGGTGGCAACATTGTTCACGGCAAACCCGGATTTCGAGGTGAGGAATACACAGGCACCGCATCCCGACCGGCTACGCGGCACGCAGAACCGCCGTGTGCGGCCATTGCCATGCTGCAACGGGTAGACATCGCAGGTAATACCATAGAGTTCGGAGATGACAGACGAGGTGATAACTTCTTCCGGCGTACCATCGCCGATGATGCGGCCATCGCGCATGGCGATGATGCGGTCGCTCACGCTGGCAGCGTGATTGATATCGTGCAGCACCATCACAATCGTGCGGCCTTCCTCCCGGTTGAGCTTTTTCACCAGTTCCATTACCTCGATTTCATGGGAGACGTCGAGGTAGGTGGTGGGCTCATCCAGCAGCAGCAATGGGGTTTCCTGCGCCAGCACCATCGCGATCCATGCGCGCTGTCGCTGCCCGCCGGAAAGCTCGTCCACACCGCGATCGCGCAGTTCCACCATATCGGTGAGTTCCAGAGCGCGTTCCACGGCCTCGGTGTCGTGTTTGGTGGGCGGCTGCAGGAACTTCTGGTGCGGGTAGCGCCCGCGGGCAACCAACTCGGCCACCGTGATGCGATCCGGCGTTTCTGCTTGCTGTGAAAGCAGGCCCATCTTCTTTGCCACCGCTGTGGTGTTCATGGAGTGGATATCCTGCCCCTCCAGCAGCACGGTGCCCTTTACCGGCGACAGGATGCGCGACAGCGACCGCAGCAGCGTGGTTTTGCCACAGCCGTTCGGGCCGATGATGGTGGTGATTTCGCCTTCCCGGATCTCAAGGTCCAGCGATTCCACAATCAGGCGGCTTTCATAGGCAACGGTGACATTCTTTGCTTGCAGCATGGGGCTCAGGCCTGTCTGTTGGAACGATAAAGCAGGTACAGGAAATAGGGCGCACCAACCGCCGAGGTGACAATACCCACCGGCAAGGTGACGGGCAGGAAGTGCTGCGACACTACATCTGAAAGCAGGAGCACTATCCCGCCGAGCAACCCGGTAAAGACGAGAACACTGCCGGACGCCGGCCCCGCGATCATGCGGGCCATGTGCGGCACCATAAGCGCAATAAACCCGATTGGGCCGGCAATGGCAACCGCAACAGCAGCCAGCGCGCACCCGAGCAGGATGATCAACAGGCGCGTTCGCTCCAATGGTACGCCGAGGCTGCGGGTCACGAGGTCGCCGAGCATCATGCTTCGCAGCGGGTGCATCAGGATGACGGCAATCGGCAGCACAAGAACCAGGCACAATGCCGCGATGCGAAGCTCGGTCCAGTTGCTGGCGTAGATAGATCCCATCGTCCAGACAATTGCCGGCCGCGTCCGCTCGATGGGGAACATCACCATAAGGTAGGAGGAGACAGCGGCTGTCATGGCGGAGATACCGATACCCACCAGGATGAGCCGGTTTGGCGATACACCGTCCCGCCAGCTCAGCGCGTAAATGAGGGCTGCAGTGCCGATGGCTCCGACAAATGTGGCCAGGGGCAGGCCGGCGGTGCTGCTTGTGAGCATGATCCAGCCAACCGCAACCATGGTGGCGCCGGAGTTAATGCCGATGATATCGGGTGACACCAGCGGGTTGCGGGCGATGCCCTGGAAGAGCGCGCCAGAGATTGCCAGTGCCGCACCGATGACTACCGCAGTAGCGGTACGCGGCCAGCGAAGCGTTTGCACCACCAGCAGGGTACGGTCGTCGCCACGGCCAAACGTGCCCTCATACACCTCATGGAGTGAAAGCGGTACCGCGCCGAGCGTCACCGACCACAGCATCAGTGCAATCAGCAGCACGACTGAGAGCACGATGAGCCCGATAACGCGCAGGTCGAACCGTTGCGAGAAATAGCCGGTGCGAACGGTAGCGGTGCCGGTGAGCCGGGGAAGGCGTGTGGGACCGGTCATCAGTTGGCCACCGATCGTCGACGGGCCAGCGCGATCAGGAACGGCGCCCCGATGAACGCCATCACCACACCAACCTGGATTTCCGAGGGACGGGCGAGTACGCGCCCGACGGTATCGGCAATCACCAGCAACACGGACCCGAGCAGCAGCGAGTACGGCAACACCCAGCGGTAATCGGCCCCCACCAGCGACCGGGCGATGTGCGGCGTGGCGAGGCCAACGAAGCCAATTGGCCCGGCTACGGATACGGCAGCACCGGTCAGCATCACAACGAGCGCCGAGGAAACAAGCCGCACACGGGTGGTGTTCATGCCGAGGCCGCGGGCACTCTCCTCGCCCATCGAAAGCACATTGAGCTGGTGCCCGAGGAAGAGGCAGGCGAGCGCGGCCGGTGCCATGAGCGGCAACACATCCCACAGCACGCCCAGCGGCCTGCCGGCCACTGAGCCGATACTCCAGAAGCGGACCAGGTCCATCGTCTCCTCACTGAGCAGCAGCAGGGTGCTGGTCCAGGAGGAGAGCAGCGCCGATACCACCACACCCGCGAGGGCGAGGCGCACCGGAGTCGCGCCGCCCCGACCGGACGCTGCCACACCGAACACCACCGCCGATGCGATAGCCGCCCCCGGGAACGCAAACCAGACGAACTGCGAGGGCGAGTTCACCCCCAGCACGTAAATGGCCGTAGTGACGCCGAAACTGGCGCCGGCACTGACACCGAGAATCGAGGGGCCGGCCAGTGGATTACGGGTGACGCCCTGCATCACCGTGCCGGCGATACCGAGCGCCCCTCCCACGGCCAGCGCAATGATTGTGCGGGGAACTCGAAGCTCCCGCACGATCACCTGCTCATACACCGTATCGTCGTAATGGAACACCGCATCCCACGCGTGGTTACCGGCGATCTCCAGCGAGCCGAACCGCAGGCTCAGCAACGCCACGATGCTCACCACCCCCGCCAGCACCACCAACCCCGCAAGGAGCAGGGCGGATCGAGTCCACTTCGCGGGCGAGGCCGGATGTGTTGCTCTGGCTGGTGGCACGGTAACGGTAGACGACATTAACCACTCTCTTCGGGAGACAGAATATGGTGCTAGCTTGCCTTGGTGGACGATTCCAGCGCGGCGGCAATACCATCGAGCGCCTCGGTGACGCCCTGGTAACTATGGATGGTGTCCTGATTCCAGTCGAACACCTGATTGGCCTTTACTGCCGGATGCGCACCAAATGTGGGCGACGCCTTCAACTCGTCAATCGACAACGCTCCACGGGTCGAGACAAAGAGCAGGTCGGTGGGGTACTTGAGCGCCTGTTCGTGGCTGATCTGTTCCCACCAGCCATCATGCGTTTCCGGCTCCTGGATATTCATGCCAAGTTCGGTATAGAGGCTGAGGTCGCTCCATGCAGGTGCCCAGGCGACCCAGTGAGTCTCTTCACCGGTAGCGAGGAACAAGGCGGTAAGGTCGGCCTTCTCGGCCGCCACGGTCGAGAAACGCTCGATCGCCGCATCGTATGCCTCTTTGGCAGCACTCAGTTCATCGCTTTCCAGGTCGGCGCCCAGTGCTCCGGCCAGTTCTGCGAACCGCTCGGTGATCTTGCCGGCATCGCTCGGCATGGTCTCGTTGGCGGCACCAGTGGTGCTGATAGCAATCAGCGGCGCAACAGACCACACCTGGTCCTGCAGGGCAGCATCGATGCTCCAGTAATCCTCGGGGTTGTTATCGAGCGCGGTCGTAATGGTGATAATCAGGTCGGGCTCGACCGCAATCAGTTGTTCCACATTAATCGGCTCATTCACGTTGCCAACCGTCGGGATACCTTCGGCCTCGATATTGCCACCGGCATCGTTCAGCGAGCCATCCGCCATCACGTTCCAGCCAAACAGGGCAGCCGGACGGATCCCGAAATCCCACAACGGCGCGGCGGCATTGACATCCATCACCAGCCGTTCAGGGCGGGACGGGAGGGTAACGGTAACGCCCTTGTCATCGGTAAATGTCCACTCGCCGCTCACGGGTGTGGACGCTGGCGTGGCATCCTGCGCGGCCACAAGGCCACGCGTGCCTGCCACCAGGGCTCCGGCCGCAGCCGACGTGACAACAAGACGACGCGTTAGGTTCTGCTTGAGCAACTCAGACATCTGTTTATCCCCGGCATCGAACACGGACGGCGGCAATCCCGACTCATCACATCGGGATTATGAAATCCGGCACTACCATGTGTCAATGCGGGAACGCCTATTTCGGCCCAACCTCCCACACTTCCGGTTGTGGCAAGTAGTCGCTCACAAAACTTCCTTCGGATATCACCGTGCCGTCGGCAGCCACAACCGTGCGCGGCAATATCACCTGGTAGCCCGGCGCGGCACCGCTCACCCATTTGCGCTCCCCTCGCGGCAGGTCGGGGTTCACACGTTCTACCGGCTTGCCCGGCTTAATGGGATCGCTCACCCACACATCGCCGAAGGTGACTGTCCACCCCGGATCCTTGCCGTACAGGTGGGCAGTCACGGTTTCACCCTCGACTACCATCATGATGAGCAGCCACGAATCGAGCGTGTTCTTCCACGAGAGGTCCAGCGTCATCTGCCCGGGACCGTTCGGCTGGTAGATTGCGGCGTCAAACCCGGGAGGCGAACCATCGAGCTCGTAGAACCCCAGTCGCCAGGTGTGTGCATGCCACTCGGTAAACAGGAACCCGGCGCGGGCCGCTGCACGGAACACGGTGGTACTGGTTTGACACACGCCGCCGCCAATATCGGTGGTCGTCCAGTCGCCGCTGATAATGGTGCCGGTAACGAAGCCCATATCGGTGGTGATCGGACCCATAAGCTGGTTAAAGGAGAAGATATCGCCAGGGGCGACCAGCTTGTAGGAGATGTTCTGCGCGGCGACAGCCACGTTGGTGGCGCGCTCCCACGATGATCCCGCGAAGCTGGACGAGCCGTACGCCAGGTGGGTTTCGATGCCGAGTTCGTCGATATTGTCGGCGCGGGCAGCTGCCTTTGCTGGCCGGGTGGGCAGGGCGGCCGATCGCTCGGTGCCCGATGCAAGCTGGATAATGAGCGCCTCGGTCGCCTCGCGGTCCATCTCCAGGCCGTCAATATCCTCTTTCACAACGTACGGGCCATTGTCCCAACCCAACATCACGTTGGTGGGCGCTACGAAAATGTCGGCTGCAATCGCATCCAGCCGTTCTCCCAGCCGGGCGGGATCGATCTGGGGTGAATTGGACTTATCGATCACCAGTGCCTGGGCCAGCTGTTCGGCAGAGATGGTGTACACAAGGTCGCCGTGGTTCAGTGCGACGGCCTCGCCGATAAGGGTTATTGCCTTCGACTTGTTCTTCTCCAGCGCCGCCGAGGTGACTTCGGGCGCCACAACCCGCGTTTGCAGGGTTACTTCGCCGGTACTGCCTGACGTCATCACCGCCGCAAGTGCTTCCACGGCTGCATCGCGGTCGAGCGCCCGGCCCTCCACAGAATCGATCATCCGGATCTCGCCGCTGGAGCGAAACAAGCGGGCGTTTCGGGCATCGATATCGATGGCCGGGGCAAGTGTTTCCAGGTAGTCGCGGGTTTTGGCCTCGTCGATTGTGATAACGGGCTGGATCACCACGCTGTCGTCGGCTGCGAAAAACGTTGTATAGCGGTCGGCAACCGATTCCCGGCCATGGGCCATGGCCTTGTCGAGCGTTGCGTCGTAGTCAATGGAGCCGCCGAGGTCGGCCAGCGTGGCGCTCCAGACGTTCGTTTCGAAATAGATCGTGGCTGCGCGCTGCTCGAACGGGGTGAAATGGGTGCGAAGGCGCGCAAGCGCTTCCCCGCGCGTAAGCCCGTTCAGCTTCACGCCCTGGACTGATGTTCCCGGGTACACCTGGCCGGCATACCGCGCCGGCAATGCGGCAGCGGGTACGCTGGCCACCAGCGCGAGTGCCCCGGCCATCATTTTTCGCCTGCTAAGGAGTCGTTTTGTCTGTGCTGGCCGCACCCGTTAACCTCCGGACCTGGTGTCGATTTACGGTGTGAAACGCGACAGTCGCGTCATGCCCCTGGACAGTTTAACGAAAACGGGGCGCCTGCGGATGTATGCGCGCCAGAAAGCCTGCCAGTTCCTGCACGCTGTGGACCAGACATCATGTTGTAGCATACGACATCTTCACCTCGGCACGATTGGGCAATACTACCCGTTGTTGCAGAACGAAACCCAGGTTCTCTCGACAAATGCATAGGGTGTACATACACTAGTATCAGTCGCCTAATCGTCGTATGCTACACAAGCAAAAGGTGATGCCGTCGCGATGCGCATTATTGGGCCCCAGGCTCGGCAGGTGCCGGCTCGCCACGAGGCCATGAGGAGAACGGGACATGGTTTTCCGCCGTGATACCAAGGTCGACGCGTTCCAGCGCCAGATGAGCGCCCTCCGCCACCAAATCGGCGGCGACGCTGGCGAGGGAACCGATGACTACGATGCCGAAGGCATCGATGACCGACTTGATCGTACCCAAGGGGATTCGATGAGCCAGCCACCATACGACCGCGGAGAGAACAGCGGCTACTCGTTCGGGAGCTATCCCGGCCAACAGCCGGATCAGCCGGACTACGGCGATCCCCGCGGAATGCAACCTACGGAAATGGCTGAGGTCGACTCCCAGGTGAGTGTGGTAGCGCAGGGCACCATCTTTAAGGGTGACATCCAGTCGGACGGCAACATCCAGGTGTTTGGCCGGGCCGAGGGCACGCTTACCGCCAAGGAAGATATCTGGATTGCCGAGGGTGCCGATGTTGAGGCTACCCTTACCGCCCGGCGCATTATCGTTGCCGGCCGGGTGAACGGCCATATCAAGGCCAGCAGCCGGTTCGAGGCCTTGCCACAGGGCGTTATCGAGGCGGATGTTACCGCCCCCAGCTTTGTGGTGCACGAGGGTGCCACAATCAATGGCGCACTCAGCATGCAGCAACAGGAAGTGACAAGCGGTCGGCAAGAACGGGCTGGTTCCACCAACGTGATGCCGCGCCGGAATCGCGGATAACACAACCGCCGGTGTAGGCCGGAATGTGGGGAAGGACAACAATGGCTAGCCGACCAATGGACCAGGGTAACTTCCGCGGCGTACCGCCGCAGCAGCAACAGCCCGAATCGACCAGCGTGATCGACCAGTATTCCAGCTTTGATGGCACCTATAACTCTTCCCGCGATTTGCGTGTTGAGGGCCAGGTGAAGGGCACCATCGTGTGCAAGGGTGCCGTGCATGTCGCCCAGGGCGCGAATGTCACAGCTGCTGTCGACGCCGATTCGATCTCGGTTGCCGGCGAACTCGATGGCGAAATCACCTGCCGCGGCCGGCTGGAACTGCTGCCCACGGGCCGGGTAAAGGGCCACATCACCACCCAGAGCCTGGTGATCCATGAGGGGGCGGTGTACGAGGGCGAGATGGAAATGGGCGGCACCGGCAACCGGGCACGCCGCAACCGTACCGCCGAACGGGCCGAGCTCCCGCTCGATACCCCGGTAGCCTCCAGCAGCCCGCAGGAAACACCCGCAGCAGCTGAACCGGTTGCAGATGCGCCGGAAACAACTCCGGATGTGGCGTCGCGGCCAAGCTCGTTTATCCGTCGGTTTGGCACCCAGGAACCCGCCACCACACCACCGGCACAGGACACCAGCGATTCCTAACCTCAACGCGCCAGAACCGACACCGTTTGTCAGCCTGGCGCGTTTTGGCAGGTAAGGGCAGGCACCGGGGCCGCTATATGGGTTAATATGGAACCCTGATTGGTGGCCTTCAACGTGCGGAAGAGAGAACCAGCCCGGTACGTAGACGCCTTGGAGCGAACTATACTTGCCGGGAGTTACGAACGATATGATGAATCCTGGCGAACGACGTTGCGGGTCCTGCAAGCACTATGAGCCATCATCAGAATGGCGGCGCGGTTGGTGCCGGAGTACGTTACTGTTTGCCCCCTCGCAAAGCCACATGGTGCAGAGCGAAGAACTCGATTGCAGTCGGGGATCAATCGATTTCTGGGAACCGAAATCGCCCCCTCTCCTAGAGAATGCAGGTGACCACCACGTGAAATTGCCACAATTTCCCAACCCGTTGAATCTGTTCTCCCCTGCCTTTGCAGGCCCGGCCCTCGGCACATCCAGCCCAGCCGGCGGCCACATGATGTTCGCCTCGTCCGGCGGTTCCGGAGGCGGCGGTGGCTATGACGATGACGATTACGGCTACGACGATGATTACCCCGTGGCCGAGGTTGAGGAAGCTCCGGTTGAACGACCGCAGAGCAACCGCACCCGGCGCGGCGGATCGGGACGTGGCAGCGACAATGGTGGCCGCAGCCGGAGCGCCAGTTTCCAGCCCGAGGAGCGCTACTGGACCGATTACCTCCGGATCGCACTGCCGGTCATCGGCATCATCCTCATGCTCGGCCTGCTCTGGATCTGGGCATCGCAGTTGCTTGGCGACGATAACAATGTCGGTGATCCAACCCCGGAGGATACGGTTGGCCTCGTCGCTACACAGACACCCGATGCGAATGCCGTGAACTTGGCACCGACCAGCGCCAGCACGCCTGGAGCCAACACCACGGCTGGTGAGATTCCGATTCCTGGCCAGGGCCAGACACCGGCTGCTGAGGCGACGAATCCGCCATTCAACCCAACCCAGCAGACACCTGCTGCAGGTGGTGACACCCAAACGACGGCCACGGATCCGGCAGAACAGCCAGCTTCCGGCGATATCGCCGTGGATAGCCAGGTTGAGGTGACCGACGAGGTCAACGTGCGCCCAAGTGCCGGCACCACCGAGGCCCCGCTCCGCACCGCAGCGGCTGGCGAAACAGCCACCGTGGTAGAAGGCCCAGAGGAAGCCGACGGTCTGGTCTGGTGGTACGTGGTGTTCGAAGGAGACGGATCCGCCGGCTGGGTCGCCGAGGATTTCCTCGAGGTCGTACCGTAAGGCCAGGCTCAATACACAGCGGCGAAACACGGGAGGGATCCATGCCAGGGTTCCTCCCGTTCTGCTATACTTTCCGACGGCCTGCCGCGTCGCGTGCAGGTTTTTCAACGAATCACGCCGATGCGATTGGATACGGTGTGCCTGTGCGGATGTTCCGGCAGGTCCGTATGCAAGATGACCACGGCGGAAGTACAAACACAGAAAGGGTATGCCGCATGGCTACCACCTCCAAGCGCCGGAACAAGCCGGTAAGTCTTAAGGCCTTGCTCGAGGCCGGTGTTCACTTTGGCCACCAGAAGAACCGCTGGAACCCGAAGATGAAGCCGTACATCTTCACCGAGCGCAACGGGATTCACATCCTCGACCTGCAGCAAACCGTCCCGATGCTGGACGAGGCGCACGAATTCATCAGCGAAATCACCAGCCGCGGTGGCCATATTCTCTTTGTGGGCACCAAGAAGCAGGCGCAGGAGATTATTGCGGAGCAGGCCCAGCGCAGCGGTCAGTTTTACATCAACAAGCGCTGGCTGGGTGGTACCCTCACCAACTTTGTCACCATCAAGAACCGCCTCCGCCTTATGAAGCAGCTTCAGGGCGAGCAGGAACGCGGCGAGTGGAAGTACCTGCCCAAGCAGGAAGCCGCCAAGAAGGAACTCCAGCTCGAGAAGCTGGAGCGAAGCCTGGGCGGTATGCGCGATATGACCCAGCTGCCCGGGGCGCTGTTCATTATCGATCCGCGCCGTGAGCACCTCGCTGTTATGGAAGCCCAGCGCCTGGGTATTCCCACCATCGCCATGGTGGATTCCAACAGCGATCCCAGCCCGATCACCTACCCGCTTCCGGCCAACGATGATGCCATTCGCTCGCTGCGAATCATCACCGAAGGTATTGCCGATGCCGCCATCAACGGCCGCACCGAGCATGAGAGCGTGAACGGCTCCGAGGACTTCAGCGACGCAGTTGCCGCCGCCGATGACGCGCTGGCTGGCGCCGCCGAGAAGGAAGCCGATTCCGAAGGCGAAGAGTAAACCGTGTGGGCGGGGAATACCCCGCCCTCGTGAACCACGGCTGATTCGACACAACGATGTGAAGGAGTACCAATGGCTGCTATTACCACTGCACTGATCAAGGAACTGCGCGAAGCCACCGGCGCCGGCATTATGGATGCCAAGCGCGCGCTGGAGGAGAACGACGGCAATATCGAACGCGCCAAGGATTACCTGCGCCAGCAGGGCCTCGCCAAGGCCGGCAAGAAGGCCGATCGCACCGCCAACGAGGGTCTGGTCGATACCTACATCCACGCCCAGGGCCGCATTGGCGCCATGGTGGAAGTCAGCTGCGAAACCGACTTCGTGGCCCGAACTGACGACTTCAAGCAGCTTGCCAAGGATATTTCCATGCAGGTTGCCGCCATGAAGCCGCGCTTCGTGAACCGCGATGAGATTAGCGAAGAGGCATGGGCCGAGCTCGAGCGCGAGTTTGGTGACCGCGAAAGCGCTGCCAAGGCTGTTGTCCTGGTGGAGCAGGCGTTCATCAAGGATGCCAAGAAGGACATCAACAGCCTGGTGACCGATGCCATCTCCAAGATGGGCGAAAACATCGTGATCCGCCGCTTTGCCCGCTTCGAGCTGGGTGAAACCGCCAGCGAAGCCTAGGCCAGCATCTACATCACAAAGCGCCGTCCATCGGGGAGAATATCCCTGGGGCGGCGCTTGCCACACCCGCACATAATCGTCGCGAAGGAGCCGATCATGACCCAGCCCAGCACCCCCAAGCGCGTCCTGTTAAAGCTGAGTGGCGAAGCCCTCATGGGGAATGCCGGCTTCGGTATCGATCCCAAGGTGGCCCAGGCCATGGCCGAACAGGTGCGAAGCGCGCACGAAACAGGCGTGCAGGTTGGCATCGTGGTTGGTGGCGGAAACATCTGGCGCGGTGCCACTGCCAGCGAAATGGGGATGGAGCGCGCCACCGCCGATTATATGGGCATGGTCGCCACGGTGATGAACGGGCTCGCGTTACAGGATGCGCTGGAGAAGGCCGGTGTCCAGTGCCGGGTGCTTACCGCCATTGCCATGCACGAGGTAGCCGAGCCGTATATCCGCCGCCGCGCTATCCGTCACATGGAAAAGGGCCGCGTGGTGGTAATGGTGGCCGGCAACGGCACCCCCTACTTCACTACCGATACCGCCGCCGCGCTGCGCGGGCTTGAGCTGGACGTCGATGTATTGCTGATGGCGAAGAATCGCGTCGATGGCGTGTACAGTGCCGATCCTCGCACAAACCCGGACGCCGTGCGTTTCGAGAAGATCACGCACCAGGAAGCGCTGGAAAAGAACCTGAAGGTGATGGATGCCAGCGCCATGGCCCTTTGCCGTGATAACGCCCTGCCGATCCGTGTGTTCGACATCACCGCCGAAAATGCCATCGCCCGTGCGCTACGCGGCGAGGAACTGGGCACGCTTGTGTACGCTGGCTCCTGAGGTTCCCTGAATCGCGGTACTCTATCATCAGTAAGAACGAACGAAAGGAACGCGTTATGACTGTTGCTTCTGTACTCAAGGATGCCGAAGAGCGCATGTCCAAAACCATGGATGCGCTTCATCACCACCTCGGTTCCATTCGCACCGGCCGGGCCAACCCGGCAATGGTCGAGGATATCCAGGTGGAGGCCTACGGCAGCACCATGCCGCTGAACCAGCTCGCCAGCATCTCGGCTCCCGAGGCCCGCATGCTGGTGATCCAGCCATGGGACAAGGGCAGCATGAAGGCCATCGAAAAGGCCATCATGGGCAGCGACCTCGGCATCACCCCGAACAACGATGGCGTGGTGATTCGCCTCGCGATCCCGATGCTGAACGAGGAACGCCGCAAGCAGATGGTGAAGCAGGTCCACGGCCACGTGGAGGATGCCAAGGTTTCCGTGCGCAATATCCGCCGCGATGCCATGCAGGGCTTCAAATCGCTGGTGAGCAGCAAGGAAATCTCCGAAGACGACGAGAAGCGCGCCCACGACCAGCTGGAAACGCTCACCAAGAAGTATGTTGAGATGAGCGAAACCATCGGTAAGGACAAAGAAGCCGAAGTGCTCGAGGTCTAGCACATGGCTGAACCGACCGATTCGAACCCTGCATGTATTCCCCACCACGTTGCCATCATTATGGATGGCAACGGGCGGTGGGCAAACGAGCGCGGCCTCTCCCGCCTGGAAGGCCACGAGGCCGGCACCGAGAACATCCGCCGCATCCTGCGGGCCGCGGCGCAAATGGGTGTGCGGTACCTGACGTTCTGGGCGTTCTCCACTGAAAACTGGCGCCGTCCCGAGGAGGAAGTCGCCGGACTGATGGGCATCCTCGGCCGCGCGCTTGTCTCAGAAACCGAGGAACTGCACCGCCAGGGTGCACAGCTCCGCCACATCGGCGATCTCTCGGCACTCGACCCACAGCTTCAGGAGGCCGTGCGCCAGGCTATTGCGCTGACGGCGCATAACGACCGGATTATCCTCACCATTGCCTTCAACTACGGCGGGCGCCAGGAACTGGTCCATGCCGCCAAAGGCATGCTGCGTGACGGGCTCGACCCAGAAACGGTGACCGAGGAAACGTTTGCCCGCTACCTTTATTTACCGGACCTTCCGGATCCCGACCTGATCATCCGCACCTCGGGCGAGTACCGCCTCAGCAACTTCCTGCTGTGGCAGGGCGCGTACAGCGAACTCTACTTTTCACCGAAGTACTGGCCCGATTTCACGCCGGACGACCTGACAGCCGCACTCGATGACTTCGCCCGGCGGGAGCGCCGCTTTGGTGCCACATCAGCGCAGGTCCAGGGCACATGAGAACGCGAACGGTCTCCGCTATTGGTGTATTGCTGGTGAGCCTCATCCCGGCATTCATCGGTGGCTGGGTGTTCGCTGCAACCATAGCTGTCGTCTTTATCATCGCGTTCCGTGAACTGCTCCTGCTCATTGAGCATACCGATGAGTTCACCCTGTGGTTTGGGTGCTCTATCGTCGCCCTCGCCTGTGCCGCAGCAGCAGCCTGGCCCGAAGACGAGGGACTGCCCCTGGTTCTGGTACTTATGTGCCTGGTACCGCTCGCCTATGTGATCCTGCCAGCGGAGGGGCCAGTGAGGATTTCCGACTGGGCCATCCGCATGGGCAGCGTCGCGTACCTTGCCCTTCCAGCCTACGCCGCCGTCAGCATCCGCCAAACAGCGGGCACGGCGCCAGACTGGCTGTCGGACTCAGTCGATGCCATGTTCGGCGATCCGTTGCGGGCCGAGGGGCTCGGCTGGTTCCTGCTGGCGCTCCTGATTACATGGATGTCCGATACCTTTGCCTACCTCGTCGGTCGCTCCATTGGCCGCAAACCGCTTATGCCGCGGGTAAGCCCCAAGAAAACGGTCGAGGGTGCGGTTGGCGGCCTTGCCGCCGCCGGGATCTCCGCGAGCCTTGTGGCGGCAGCCTGTGACCTTCCCGTGAACCCCGTTATCGCGTTTCTGCTCGGCGTGCTGCTCGGCATCCTTGGTATGCTGGGAGACCTGTTTGAATCCCAGCTCAAACGCCGTGCCGGCGTGAAGGATAGTGGCACTGCTATCCCCGGCCATGGCGGTTTCCTGGATCGCATCGACGCGCTTATCTGGGTACTGCTGGCCACGTTCGCGATCGTGCCGTTCCTGACCTGATTGGAGGACCCCTTATGACCACCGTTGCCCTGCTCGGGTCCACCGGCTCTATTGGCACGCAAACGCTGGATGTGCTCCGAAGCATGCCCGACCGGTTCAACCTGATTGGACTGGCGGCTGGCCTGCAATCCGACCTCATTGACGCCCAGGTCGCGGAGTTTCGGCCGAAACACGTTGTGCGCGGTGACATCGCTACCGGTCGACGGCCAGGTGCCAATGAACTGATCGAGATCGCAACGCTGCCCGAAGCCGAGATCGTTGTTGTCGCCACCAGCGGGCACGATGCAATCGAGGCCACCATAGCGGCACTGAAAGCCGGCAAGGTGGTGGCGCTGGCCAACAAGGAAGCGATCGTGTGTGCCGGCGACCTGATCATGCCGCTGTGCGAACTGGGCACAAACCTGCGCCCGATCGACAGTGAGCACAGTGCGATCTGGCAGAGCCTGCAGAGCGGCGGTGCCCGCGACCTGAAGCGCATCATTCTCACCGCCAGCGGTGGTCCGTTCCGGACGTTTTCCACTGATCAGCTTGCCAATGTCACCCCGGCCCAGGCGCTCAAGCACCCGAACTGGGATATGGGCGCCAAAATCACCATCGATTCGGCCACGCTGATGAACAAGGGGCTGGAAGTGATCGAGGCGGTGTGGCTGTTCGATACGCCTGTGGAGCAGGTTGATGTGGTAGTCCACCCCGAGCAATACATCCACTCGATGGTTGAGTTCGCCGATCACAGTACCATCGCGCAGCTCAGCCCGCCCGATATGAAACTGCCGATCCAGTACGCGCTCACCTGGCCGCAACATGCGCCCTCCGGGTTTGCGCCGATGGATTTCTCAGCGCCGCTATCAATGACCTTCGAGCCGCCCCGCGAGGATGCTTTCCCCGCCCTGCGACTCGCCCGGGAAGCGGCAGAACGGGGGCTCACCTACCCCACTGTGCTCTCGGCAGCCGATGAACTCGCGGTGGAAGCGTTCCTGCAGGAGCGCATCGGAATCCTCGATATTCCGGTGGTGATCGAATCGGCGCTTGCCTCCCATGACGGGATGGCCGTGACATCGCTGCAGGTCGTGCGTGAGGCCGATGCCTGGGCGCGGCGCATCACGGCGGAGCTGATTACGGCGAAGCAGCGGTAACGAGGGCGCGATATGCCTGCAGCTCACCTGGCTGCAGGTCGAATACGAATGCCAGCACCGAAATTCTCGTCGCCCCTGCCCTGCTGAGTTCCTCGGCACAGGCTCCCAGGGTAGTGCCGGTAGTGTAGACATCGTCCAGCAACACGTAGTGTTTCGACGGATCCGCGGTCCAGCCGCTGGTGATCGCCATGGCACCATCCATGTTCGTGCGGCGCTGATCCCGGTTCAGCCGGGTCTGCGATTCCGTATGCTTCACCCGCTGTAGGGCGTGCTCTACCGGTATGCCGGCCAGCTTGCCGAGATGATGCGCAATCACATCCGATTGATTGAATCCGCGCCATTCCCGGCGGTCGCGATGCAGCGGTACGGGCACCAGCACATCCACCGGACCAAGGCGGATCAGCGGATCCTGCATCCACTCGGCGATTCCCCGCGCACGTTGCCGCTCCCGGTCGTACTTCAACTTGTGCAGTGCGCTGGCTGGCCAGCCGCCATAGGCCGCTACCGCACGGGCTTTCACAATAGCCGGGTGCATCGTCCTGCACTCGCACTTGCCATGGAGTGTGGGGTGACCACATCGGTCGCAGCACAGCGCTGGCAGCATCGGCACAGTTTCCGCGGCACAGTCGTCGCATAGCCACGTGCCGCGCCGCCTGCACACAGCGCACGTACCGGGAAAGAAGAGATCGCCAGCCCGTGGAAGTAGCCCGGGCAGTGTGTCACGCCATGATTGCGCGCCCACTACGAACAAATACCCCGCGTGGAATGGCGTGGCTGAAACATTGCGATTGCTCCGGGTAGGACGCTACGAACCGGGTTACTGGTTGCCGTATTCTATCGTTAACCGGTCGCGTATAAGGAAGGGATACCCGTTATCGAACGCTCGCTTTCCGACCAGCCAAACTTCGTCCTTGCTGATCGAGCAGCCTTCTTGCCGGAGGATGCCTCGATCCTGCTCTATGGTGCGGATAACCGCAAGGGCGTAGTCGCCATCGAGCCCGCCGGGCAATACGAGGTTGAAGTGTTCTTCGCGCTCGGCTGGAAGAAGCGCTGGAGTGAACGCCATGTGACCAGGCCGTGGGCTATCGTCCGCGACGCCTCACGCTTCCAGGGTGCCGCGGATATAGAGATAACCGACCTGCGCGGGCCGCACGCCTATAACAAGCTCCTTTCCTTCCAGACCTGGAACGGCTACCGAAACGCTGGTATGCCTGAGGCCCGCCGTAGCGAAGCCGCGATTTGCCCGGCCACCTTTTCAGCCCAGTACCAGTTCCGTACCGGCACGACCATGTTCAAGGGCATGACGTTCGCGGAAGTGCGGCGGCTGCAACTGGACATCGAAACCACAACCCTCGATCCCGCCGAACCGGATGCCGGCGTGATCATGATCGCGCTCAAACAGGGCACGTTCGAGGAAGTGCTGGTCCGTACCGGCAGCGAGGAACGGTTACTCGAACAACTCAATGACGTCATCCAGAAGCTTGATCCCGATGTCATCGAGGGGCACAACATCTACGCGTTCGATATCCCCTATCTGGTGGCACGGGCAGCGCAACTCGGCGTCGACCTCACCTGGGGGCGGAACAAGAGCAATCCGGGATTGCGATCGGAGGGCCGGCAACAGGCCGCATATGTGCATGGTCGCCATGTGATCGATACGCTGGTACAGGTGCAGCGGTTTGACATCGCCGGTAACCTTACCCGCTATGGCCTGAAGGACGTGATCGAGCAGCTCGGCCTTACCCGTGCAGGCCGGGAGTTCATTGCCGGCGATGCGATTCGCGCTGCCTGGGAGAGTGGTGATCATCAGCGGCTGGCCCGCTACGCGCTCGATGACGTACGGGACGTGGATGCACTGAGCCGGTTGATCATGCCGAACGAGTTCTACCAGGCCCAAATGGTGCCCATGAGCTACCAGCAATGCGCCGTTGCTGGCACGGGCCGCAAGATCGACGACCTGATGATCCGCGGCTACCTCGGTGCCCTGCACAGCGTCCCCGCACCGTTCCGTACCGAACCCTTCCCGGGCGGGTACGTGGAGGTGCTCCATACCGGTGTGTTCAAACCGGTTGTCAAATGCGATGTGGAGAGCCTGTATCCGTCGATCATGCTGCGCGAAAGCATCCGCTCGCGGAACGATGTGCTGGGCGCCTTCCCGATCATGCTGCGCGATCTCCGCAATCGCCGCATTACGGCCAAGCGCCGGGCGGCGGATCCATTCGAGCAGGACCGCGCCATGTGGAACGGCCTGCAGGGCGGGTTCAAGATCCTCATCAACTCGTTCTTCGGCTATCTCGGGTTCAATAGGGGACATTTCAACGATTTCGATGCTGCCCGCAGTATCACGCTGGAGGGCCAGCGCCTGATCCAGCAGATCGTGAAGGAGCTGGAAGCCTCTGGTGCAACCCCAATCGAGGTCGACACCGATGGCGTGTACTTCGTTCCGCCGGAAGGCGTCAGGGGCGAGGAAGCGGAACACGCGTTCATCCAGCAGGTTGGCGCGACCCTGCCCGAAGGCATTACCCTCGCCCATGACGGCAGCTTTGCCGCCATGCTCAGCCTCAAGCAAAAGACATATGCCCTTATGGACGCCGATGGCACAGTCCGGCTCACCGGCAGTGCACTTCGCAGCCGGGCGTTGGAACCGGCGTTCCGCGATTTTATTGGCGCAACAGCCAGGGCACTGATGGATGGCGATCTCGATACGGCAAAGAAGCAGTATTTCGAAATGGCCGAGGCGATTCGCGAGCAGCAACTGCCCGTGGAGGCGATTACCCAGACGGTTCGTCCACGGGAGAGCACACTGAAGTCACGCGTCAAGCTGGAGGCACTGTTGCAAGAGCATCCCGACCGCTGGCGATACGGCGACCGGATCGGGGTGTATGAACACGAATCAGGCGGCTATGCCTTCTCGGACGATTACAATCGCGATGCCAATGTCGCCGCGCTGCTCGACCGGCTGAAAGACGTGATCGAGCGCTTCCGGGACGCACTCAATGACGACGCGTTGTTCGATGCGACCTTCCCTGCTATTACCCCACGCACAGATATGGACGCTGCACGGAATATCAAACCGGTGCAACAGCTGGGCCTGTTCTAACCGGTATCAGTCATGGCCCTTTCACTATGCAAGTAATTCCTGCGTGGCATTTCTTGAAACCTGGGCGGGACGGGTTCGGAACGCCCTTGCTGATACCCCCAACCTGACAGAGAAGAAGATCTTCGGCGGTCCTGGATTCCTGGTTGACGGTCATCTCGCCGTCTGCGACTGCCGTGACGGCAGCGGGCTCATGGTTTGGGTTAGAAAGAACTCCGCTGCTGAATGTTTGAAAGAACCAGGAACAAGGACAACCGTTATAGGAGGAAGAGAGTTCCAGGGGTGAATGAACTTGCCGCCCGATGCAGTGGGAGGCGACGCTGCACTGCAAACGTGGATCGGGCGTGCGGTCTCCTTCGTAGCGACACTGCCTCGCAAAAGCTCGTAACCCGGAATCCTGTGAACCACAAAGGCCGGGCTCATCACGAGCCCGGCCTTCTGATGCGCATACTAGATGAAACGGCTTAAGCAGGAGAGGCCGGACGCTGGTGGGCGTCCGGCCTCTGGGTGTGGGTAGCGGGGGGAGGATTCGAACCTCCGACCTTTGGGTTATGAGCCCAACGAGCTGCCTCTGCTCCACCCCGCGCCAGTGTGGATTGACATGACTCCCGAGC
>JBHWTK010000011.1:0-4245 GCA_043427975.1 Chloroflexia bacterium
TATCGAACAGGCATGCCCGCATTCCCTCCGGCAGTTTCAATTTTGGCGTATGCATGGTGCATGCCCCTTTCTCGTGCGGTCCCATCTGCAAATATGATAGACCGACACGATAGACCCAACCTGAACGACGATAGGAGGAGCGGCAGATGCGGGCAGAACGAATAACTGATTCGGTGGCATATCACGGCGAGGGCCCGGTGTGGAGCACAGGCTGGGGCGGCCTGAAATGGGTCGATATGCTTGCCGGCGATGTGCTCACGCTCCTGCCTTCGGGCGAGGTGACCCGCTGGAGCAGCGGCGATGCGGTGGTGGCCGCCATCCGGCCCCGTGCGGAGGGCGGCATGGTGCTGGGAATCGAGCGAGGATTCGCGCTCGCCAACACGGATGGTGATGTGGAGCAGCTTGATCCCCTCTGGGCAAAGGGGACCCTGCGCATGAACGAGGGTGCCTGCGACCCCGAGGGCAACTTCTGGTGCGGCAGCATGGCCTACGATCGTGCTTCCGGTGCCGCCAGCATGTGGCGACTCACCCCGGATGGTGAAGCGCGCGAAATGCTCACCGGGCTGACCATCAGCAACGGTCTCTGCTGGAACGCCGACGGTAGCCGCGTGTACTTTAACGACACCGATACCTACGCCGTGAGCGTGTTCGACTGGACTCCCGAGGAAGGACTAACTAACCGGCGCGTGTTTGTCGACCTTCGACCGGAGGAGTTGCGCCCCGATGGCCTCACCATCGATGCCGAAGGCGGGGTATGGATTGGGCTGAGCAACGGCGGCGCGGTACGCCGTTACGATGCCACTGGCGTGCTCAGCGAGATCGTGGAAGTGCCGGTGACCAAGGCGACAGCCTGCACATTCGGCGGTGAGAACCTGGACGAGCTCTACATCACCACCAGCCGCGAAAACCTGGAGGACGACGAGCAGCCCGCCGCGGGATCGCTGTTCCTGGCCCATCCCGGCGTGAGGGGGCTGCCGACCCGCGAGTATGGTGGTTAGCGCGCCTGTCCGCATTTGTAGACTCGTACCTCGCGCAGCGATGGTACGGGTTCCGAAGGTCGAGCCACTCACACGAATCCCTTGCCACCGACACCGCCCACACAGGCGCTATGCGCCCCTGGTGCGGGTTGATTGACATGTCGGCAGAAGCTACGTGATGCCAGCGTGATGCCCGCACCATCGCGATGCGACGCGAGGTGCGGGCCTACATATCCGCCATGGAAATCTGGTTTGCTGGGCGCTCACCATTTGCCGGATTGCTTCCAAACCTCCACCCAACGAGACGGCAACGATTCACCAGTCCAGAATGGTGCGAGGTGTTCCGCTTCGTGTTCGACAGCGTGCTTGTCCCCATTGGAAACCGTTCCAAACGCCGCCAATTCAATATGACCGTCCATTACGCGCCACACCCCGGCAACAAATCCATCCACCAGGAACGTGCTGGCGAACATGCCGTTCGGCGTGCCGATAATGGCGCGGTGCTCATCCGAAATGTTGCGGGTGCGATCCTTATGCCCCAGCAGCGCGTTATCGAATCCCGGCAGGAACCGCACCGGCGAAGGCACCTCGGCAGGCGTGATATCCAGCCCCGCGAGGTCGTAAAGCGTAGCGCCACCCTCGTTGCGATACGTCACAAGCTCGTCGCCGAGGTCGGCCAGCGCGGTTTTTAGTCCGGTGACGCCACTCCATGTCGTGATATCCGCCAGGCTCGCCGGGCCGAATCCACGCAGGTAGCGGCGAATCAGCTCGTGAGGCGGCGCCACCGCATCCGTCACATCGGTTCCCAACCAGTTATGGGGCATCGTCCAGGTGGCCCGACTCGATATGCGTGGTCCCCACACGCCGCGCGGTGGCACCTGTACCAGTGGCAAAAGGAATCGCACCACTTGGCCCAGCGAACCGGGCTCGTAACCGGGCCACGATTCCTTTAATGCATCCCCGATCTGGGCAGCAGTCATTGGTCGCTGCTCCAGCAGTTCCCGCGCCTGTGCAGCGATAGCGGCATGGATGCTCTCGTGGTACCAGCCGGGCGCTGGAAACCGAGTGAACCGCCCGCAGGTGGAGCTGGTAGGTTGCCGGGAAAAACGTGAGGTAATCCGGCGCGGTCACCAGGTGGATGGTGCCTCGCATCAGCGATGCCCGCACCGCCGAACGATCCTCCAGCATCTGGCCCAACTGATCGTGCCGGAATCCATCGATCCGGCTCCACAGCGCGAGATAGGGATCCTTCACCTCTTGCGCCTGCAACCCGGCCAGGGCAGACAACATATCCCCGACGCTTATCTGCGACCGTTGCAGCAGGTGCTGTCGCTGCAGGTGGGTACGATTTAATTCCCTCAATGTCAGCGTTCCTGGTGGCATGAAACCCTCCTTCTCAGAAGGAATGGTGACATGCCACCGAGCCGAATCCCGTCCGCATTTGCCGAAGTGTCGATGCTGGTCGATGCGAGCGCCTGGCCATGCCCTGCATGTCGGTCCAGATGCAGACGCGGAGGCCATCTTCATCGCCGGGCGCTGGTAACCAGCAGGTGATGGTCATGTCGCCGGGCTCGACCGGCAGGAAATCGGATACCCAAGGCGCTGCATCGAACCCGGTGCCATAGAAGGCCCAGCGGCCAGCTATTGGCCCCAGAGGGCGCAGAACGCAATGTCGGATTGTCTTCTCATCAAGGGGTGTATGCGCGGTGCTCCTACCCGTAAGCCTGCTGCGTGCAGTGTTCGGCCAACTCCGTGAACCCCGTTCGGTTATCGCTATCGAAGTCCGTGGACGAGTCATTGAGATGTAGGCAGTTCGCGTAGTCGTTCGATGCGCTGGTCATGGTAATGAGGCCAGCGAACGCCGATGGATTGCTCTGGACGACCGTCTGCACCGACATGTTGTGGTAAATCCAGTACATCGACGAGCGATTGCGCATCGCAGCCGAGTTCTTCATCGTCGACGCCCCACGGTACACCCGCTGCGCCCCGGACGAGTCATAGTAGCCACCTTCGGCCAGCGATCCGTCCGTGTGGCTAATAAGGTATTTCCGGTTTTGGTCTTCTATGTACGTCGAGCCGTCGGGATAGGTCTCCATATACTCACCAGTTGCCCACAGGCATGCCGTAAACAGCGACGTCACCGCGCATTCCATGGCGAACTCCCATTCGCCACCGCTGTTCACGAAATAGTAGTTAGACCCATCTGTCTGAGGACATCTCATTTCAGTCCACTGTCCACCCTCTGCAGAGTAATAGCACCCGTAGGAATCAGGACCGTACTCCTGTGCCGCAGCCGCAGTGAATCCCGGGACCGCCATCATGGTCAGCACGACAAGAAGCAACGACAGGGCTGAAAGGTTGAGGTGCCGTGTGCGGCACGACAGCACCGCAGATCGCCGAAGAGGCGTGAACCGGAGGGTTTCCTCGGAGACGGAGAACGGATGGGCTAGTGACACTGACGGGTTCATGATTTGCCTCCGTAGATGAAGGACAGGTTAGGCTGTCGTGGCCAGTGAGGGAAGATGAGTACACAGAGTATATATAGCGACCGGGGCTTTGTATACATAATGTCCTGGAGGGCATGCAGCCCAGGCGGTTGCTCCCCGGGCCTCTTTTCCTCTTAAGCATGGCCCAGGGAAAACCAAGACAGCGTACCGGTCGTTATCATCCTCACACCGTGCGGCCAGACAAAGGTGGTGATCGCAGGTTTCGATGAGGGCATACCCGGCACAGTGTGGCAGTGTCCTTCGGTGCTCAGCCGGTTGCTGCTGGAGGGTCGTGTGCCTGTATTGATGCACGGTGTGCAGCGCCCGTTTCGCTGCCCATGGGGATAAGCGATGATTGCCGTGTGTCGCCTTTGCCGCCGGAAAGGCGCCCGGATTACCGCAAGGGCCATGTGCTCGAAGGAGCGTCTTGTTCACTACCACAATGGGTGCATACACCGGGACGAAGGACATCGGCATTTTCGAGGGGAAAGCATGCAGCACATCATCACCCAGTGGGTCGATCGCCTACGTCATACTGCATACCGAGACCTGCCGCACATGAATCCATCCGGTTGGCGAGCGTCTGGTACTGCCATCGCCTGAGTATGAGGTCGGATACGTACAATTCCTGCTTTCCGGGCAGCGTTTCATCATGTAGGATCGCAGAGGTAAATATCCTGGGATCAAGGTTGTCCAAT
Organism: Chloroflexia bacterium; assembly: GCA_043427975.1. GTDB lineage: Bacteria > Chloroflexota > Chloroflexia > Thermomicrobiales > UBA6265 > UBA6265. Next base: position 4,162 of record JBHWTK010000011.1, read on the forward strand.
CCAGGATTTTGGTAGTGCCGCTCCGGGTTTTGAGTACCGCGGACGGGAATGGGAAGGCCGGCACATGGTTGGACTCTTGACTGG
>JBHWTK010000012.1:0-34084 GCA_043427975.1 Chloroflexia bacterium
TTCAGGTTGGGTCTATCGTGTCGGTCTATCATATTTGCAGATGGGACCGCACGAGAAAGGGGCATGCACCATGCATACGCCAAAATTGAAACTGCCGGAGGGAATGCGGGCATGCCTGTTCGATATGGACGGCGTGCTGACACAAACCGCCAAGGTCCATGCGGAGGCGTGGAAGGAGATGTTCGATGAGTATCTCCAGAAAAGGGCTAATGGCGGTGACTACGAGCCGTTCGATATCGCGACCGATTACGTGAATTACGTCGATGGCCGCCTGCGCGAGGATGGCGTTCGCGGCTTCCTGGAATCACGCGGCATCTCGATTCCCGAGGGCGATCCCGATGATTCCGGCGACAAGGAAACCGTGCACGGGCTTGGTACCCGCAAGAACGACCGGGTGCAGGAGATCATTGCCACCCAGGGAGTGGAACTCTTCCCCGATGCGCTGGTGCTGCTCAACGCGGTGCGCGCTGCTGGCCTGAAAACTGCGGTTGTGAGCGCGAGCAAGAACACGCCGCTGGTTCTTGATGTCACCGGTATCGGGGACCAGTTCGATTACGTGATGCATGGCGGTATCGCGGGCGAAAAGGGGCTTCCCGGCAAGCCGCAGCCCGACACCTTTATCGCCGCCGCAGGGGCGCTCGGCGAAACCCCTGCTACCTGCGTTGTGCTGGAAGATGCGATTTCCGGCGTCCAGGCGGGCCGGGCAGGAAATTTCGGGTACGTGGTCGGTGTCGATCGCGTAGGGCAACACGATGAGCTATTGGCCAACGGGGCCGATATCGTGCTCTCAAACCTTGAGGAGTTGGTAGCGTCACCATGACCATCAAGCAAATATGCCCGGTAGAGCCGTGGACAATTACCGAGACGGGACTGGATATGAGCGAGCTTGGCAGGATGGAGACCATCTTCTCGCTCTCCAACGGGCATATCGGCTTTCGGGGAAACCTCGATGAGGGCGAACCCTACGATACCCCTGGCACGTACCTCAACGGGTTCTTCGAGGAAATTCCGCTGCCCTACGCCGAGGATGGCTACGGGTATCCCGAACAGGGCCAGACCCTGCTGAATATCACCAACGGCAAAATCGTGCGCCTGCTGGTGGATGATGAGCCCTTCGATGTCCGCTACGGCGAGGTGCTGGAGCATACCCGGCAGCTGGATATGCGCGCCGGTGCGCTCTATCGCACCGTTGTGTGGACATCCCCGGCGGGCAAGAAGGTACGGGTGCGCTCGACTCGGTTTGTGTCATTCGTCCACCGGGCGATCGCATGTGTCCGTTTCGAGGTGGAAGCGCTCGAGAACCCGGCCCGCATCGTTATCCAGAGCAGCCTGGTGGCAAACGAACCCCTGCCCGCAGGAAACGGTGACGATCCGCGTGCCGGCGGCTCGCACGACCTGCGCCTGAAGCCCGAACATCATTCCCACCGCGATATGCACGGCCTCTTGACCCATTCCACCGAATCAAGCGGGCTGCTGATGGTGGCAGGCATGGACCACCGGTACGAAGGCCCGGAGAAAACGCGCATCTCGGCAATATCGGAACCCGATCTCTGCCGGATCACATTCAGCAGCGAGATCGGGCCTGGGGAGACCATGGCCGTCACCAAATTCGTCGGCTATGGCTGGAGCTCCATCCGCTCCATGCCAGCCTTGCGCGACCAGGTGGATGCCGCAATCAGCTCGATCAAGCGGGCCACGTGGGACGACCTCGTCAACGAACAGCGCGAGTACCTCGACCAGGTGTGGGAGCACGCCGATATCGAGATCGATGGCGACCCGGAACTCCAGCAGGCCGTGCGGTTCGCACTTTTCCAGGCGATCCAGGCATCCACCCGCGCCGAGCGCCGCGCCATTCCCGCCAAGGGGCTCACCAGCCGCGGCTACGATGGCCACACGTTCTGGGATATGGACGCGTTCCTTCTCCCCACCCTCACCTACCTGGATCCAGGGGCCGCCCGCGATGCCCTGCTCTGGCGCCATTCCACGCTCGACCTCGCACGGGCACGCGCCGCCGAGTTGCGCCTGAAGGGCGCGAGCTTCCCGTGGCGGACCATTCGCGGCGAGGAATGTTCCGGCTACTGGCCTGCCGGGACAGCGGCATTCCACATCAGCGCCGATGTTGCCGATGCGGTACGGCGCTATGTCAACGCAACCGAGGATACGGAGTTCGAGCGCAAGGAAGGCTTCGATATCCTGGTGGAAACCGCGCGGCTGTGGCAATCGCTAGGCCATCACGATACAGAGGGCCGGTTCCGCATTGATGGTGTCACCGGCCCGGACGAATACACCGCCCTGGTGGATAACAACGTCTTCACCAACCTGATGGCTGCCAGGAACCTGCGCACCGCCGCAAAGGTGGCACGCAAATATCCTTCCCGTGCAGCGGAGTTCGGGATCGACGATATCGAGATCGACGGCTGGGAACATGCCGCCAACACCATGGAGGTACCGTTCGACGAGGAACTGGGCGTCACTGCCCAGAGCGAGGGGTTTACCCGGTACCGGAAGTGGGATTTCAAGGGCACCAAGGAAGAGGAGTATCCCCTCCTGCTTCACTTCCCGTACTACCTCCTCTATTCCAGCCAGGTAATCAAGCAGGCCGACCTCGTGCTGGCGCTCTACCTCTGCGGCGATTCGTTCACGCCGGAGCAGAAGCGGCGCGATTTCGAGTTTTATGAGGCTATTACTGTGCGGGATTCCAGCCTCTCGGCCGGCACGCAGGCCATTGTCGCCGCCGAGGTTGGCTACCTCGACCTCGCCTATGAGTACTTCCGGGAAACCGCATTGGTGGATCTGCTCAACCTTTCGGGGAACACCGAAGATGGCATCCACCTCGCGGCCATGGCATCGACATGGCTGGTGGCAGTAGCCGGGTTTGGCGGGATGCGCGATTACGGCGAGAACCTGCTCTTCAACCCGCGCCTGCCGCGCGGTATCGACCGCCTCTGCTTCCGCATGTCCTACCAGAACCAGCTACTCCGGGTGACGATCCGGCCGAGGGTGGTTATCTACGAACTGCTGGACGGGGACAAGCTGGACATCCAGCATGAATCGGAATTGCTCACACTACTGGTCGGCGAGCCAGTCGAACGTCCGCTCAACCCGCCCACCTACATGCCGCACGTGCAACGTCCCTACGGCCGCGATGAGGACATCTTCAGCACCGGCGTCACCCGCGGGATGTTGGGAGAATAACCTGACTCCCGCCGGACACGTTGGCATCGGTATCCCGTAAAAAAGTAGGCCCGGACCTCGCGTCGCATCGCGAGTCGTCCGGGCAGGGTGGCGAGAGATTATCACGTGATCTTCCGCCTCTGGAGCCTGTACCACTCGCTGCGGCGAGGTGCCGGCCTCCTGCCTACCCGTACCGCGACTTTTTCACTCCGGCTGCGTTCCATGTGACTATAGGATCTAACGACCCATCCAGCCGGAGCGCGCCTGTGCATGTGACCAACACCACGACGCCACCCAAAGACCCCGACCTTGCGGGGCTGCTCGACGAGTTCTTCTCCCACCATGCGGACGACCTCTTCTACTTCTGCTACCGGCGCCTCGGAACTGTCGAAGCAGCAGAGGAAGCGCGGAGCCGCATCGTGCTGAAAGCGATGAAGGCGCTCGAGAGCTTCGAGCCGCACCCCGAGAACCCGGGTTCCACCTTCCGGGCCTGGATCTATCGTATTGCCCGCAACGATCTCATCGATGCCCAGCGCCGGTTCCGTCCGGTACATTCACTGGACCGCCGTGATGCCGAGGGCAACCGGGTGCATGACCCGCCTGATCCGGCGCGCGGACCCGAAGAGGTGCTCATCGCCCACGAAGCCGATACCCGCGTGCGCCACATGCTGGGCCAGCTGCCGGAAACACAACGCGCCATTGTCGAACTCCGCCTCGCAGGATTGCGTGGAGACGAAATTGCCAGTGCGCTTGATACCACCCTCTCAGCCGTGAAGTCCGCCCAGTACCGCGCCTATCAGCGGCTGCGGGAGTTGCTCGCCGAAGATGTGAGGTGACATCCATGCAAAGCATTCCCTTCCCCAACCCACACGAGGCCGATGCCCTGAACGATTACCTGGATACGCGCGCTTCCGGTGTGGAGACAGAACCGGAAGACAGCGTACAAGCTGCAGCGTCAGATTTTCATCGGCTGGCCGCATCAGCACGATTCGAGAAAGGACCAAGGGACATGAGCACTGCGACACTCACCTCCCCTCCCGCACCGGTGTCCAACCGCACCCGCCGGCACGAACAGGTTCACCGAACGCCCTCCCGGTGGAATACATGGATCAGCACCACCCTGGTGGCTGCGCTGTTGTTGTCGGTTGTGGGATACGGGATATGGAGCGGCCCGGGCCGGGATGACAACAACCTCGCCTGGGCGCCCCAAACAGCCAGTCCGATGGCCGAGGAGCCGCTTCTGTGGACCGCGCCGATCTCTCCGCGCGAATGCCCGGAAGATGAGGTCATTCCAGGCTACGATCCAGACAACCCATCCGGTGTCCTCTACACGCAGGAGGACTATGACAAGGTTTCGAGCGAGAGGGATTACGAGATTATCGGACGGGCGAATCCGAAAGATGCCAATGCTGTTGTGAGTCGTATGCGACAGGTGCAGGGTTGCGCAGTGTACGCAAAGCAACTCCCATGGTGGTCTGCCCGGTTCGAATACGAAAACCGCACTACGGCTGGCCGAACCTCGCTTGAAGCGATTGGTGATCAACGAGCGTCGGCGGAGGCGACAGTCGGAGCTTGGTACGAAGACGAACTGGGCTTGACACCAGCCGATATGTGGGTTGAGCAGAACCCGGCTGACCTCACGCTGGACGGATCCGGAGCGCTCGTCACGCAGGGTCTATTCAATCCCGATCACGCTGTGCAATTCGCCGATGGTCGCATAGGCATTATTCATTCGGTTGTGACCTACGAACCTGTCGAACACGTGGTAGCGCCATACTATTCGCCGAACATGTCGATCTTCGTGTTGCAGGACGGTCAATGGATGCTGGATGAAACCCTGCCGATTTGCTTCGGCGAGTGCGAGGCCATGACAACACCTGTGACCACAGCAGGCGAAAGTTCCCATCCATTTTCGACACCGGTCGCCACGCCAGAAGGATAGATTGAGCGCGACCGACGTAGGCCTGTACCTCGCGTCGCAACGCGAGTGGTCCGGGCAACTGTGGCGAGAGATGACCACCCGGCATTCCGCATCTGGAGCCCGCACTACTCGCTGCGGCGAGGTGCGGGCCTACAAACGGTCAACATGCCCCGAGTCGAATACACTCGTCCGTCAACACGAAAGCCCGGGTATAAAACCCGGGCCAACGTTGTCGTCTATCGTGTTATGAACCCTACCGCTCGTCGATCGGGGTGAATTTCTTGGTCGGTACCGGGCCGACGTAGTGGCTGGCCGGGCGGATGAGGCGGTTGATGCCGACCTGCTCCAGCACGTGCGCGCTCCAGCCGACACTGCGGCTGATGGCGAACGCCACCGGGAAGAAATCGCCCGGCAGGCCGCAGGCGCCCAGCACGGCGGCGCTGTAGAACTCCACATTGGTGTACAGCTTGCGACCCGGCTTGCGCTCGTTCAGCAGCGCCAGGGCCTTGTCCTCGGTCTCCTTGCTCAGCATGAAGAACTCGGGGGTGCTGGCCTGCTGGGCCATGCCGCGCAGCACTTCGGCGCGGGGATCCTCCGCCTTGTACACGCGGTGACCAAAGCCCATCAGGCGCTGACCTTCGTCCAGCGCCTTGGTCAGCCACGGCTCCACATTGTCCAGCGAACCGATCTCGTTCAGCATGTCCATCACCTTGGCCGGGGCACCACCATGGGCGGGACCCTTCAGCGCGCCGATTGCGCCGACCAGGCAGCTGCAGATATCGGAGTTGGTGCTGGCGATGACGCGGGCGGTGAAGGTACTTGCATTGAGGCCGTGGTCGGCCAGCAGCACGAGGTAGCCATCGAGGCCCTTCCAGGCACCTTCATCCGGCTCCTCGCCGGTACGCATGTAGAGGAAGTTCTGTGCTGTGTTGTACTCGGCCTTGCCCTGCACCGGTTCAAGGCCCTGCCGCAGGCGATAGAACGCGGCCGCGATGGCCGGGAAGCGGGCAGCAAGTTCAACCGCTTCCTCGAATGTAGGTGTGCCCTCGAACTTCGTGCCGCTCTGCGCGCCCAGCAGCGATACGCCGGTACGCAGCGCATCCATGGGGTTGGCATCCTTGCTAACCTGGCGGAGGCCCTCAATCACCTCCTGGGGCAACTCGCGGTTGGCACCCAGCAAGGCGTTCATTTCGTCCAGCTGCTGCTGGTTGGGGAGATCGCCCTTCCATAGCAGGTAGGCAACCTCTTCGAACGTCGCGTGGCCAGCGAGTTCGTAAATATCGTACCCCCGGTACACCAGCTTGCCGTCGGAACCAAACACGTGGCTCAGTTCGGTATTGGCGGCAATGACACTATCCAGGCCATTCACCATGATGCCGGTGTTAGAAAAATCAGACATGCCTCGGGCTCCTTAAATGGTATTCCGGGTATGGCAAGTGCGGCGGCCGGCCTCGTCCGGTTCGGGCCATTCGCACATCCAACCTGACAGTGCATGGATTTATGCTAACACCTTTTTCCGGGCCGACGTATGAAAATGGGCGGCGTTCCGGGCAAATGTAACGCAGTGTACAGCCGCCCGCATCAGCGTTGGGAGAGCCGCCACGAGCGAACATGCTCCCACTTGAGGTCGTGCCACCACTCGCTGTTCCAGTCTGCGCTGTAAAAGCGAAAGAGCGTAATGGTGTCGGCCATGAAATCGGCCGTGTAGTCCATCGGGATCGCGCGCAGGAACTCCTCGACCTCATCGGAGAGATCCGGGCGGGAACGCAAATCGTGCGATGCCAACGAGAAGTGGGCGTGGAACCCGGCCGGATTGAACGGCTTCATCCAGTGGCCAGGCTGGTAGGCGGTTAGCGGCATGATCGCGGTGTTCACCGCCGTGGCGAGATCGAGCAGCGCGGTGTTCTTCTCGCCTGTTTTCGTGCGGTCGATATCGTAAATAATGGTCGTGGTCATCTTGCCGATACCAGCGTTGTGCACCGGGAACACAGGGGTGGCCGAAAGCACGGGATCGAGCGCGGCGATGAAATCCTCCGCGGTCGCGTTGCTGGGCACGGCCCCGGCCAGGGTGGCATGCGGGGCAAAGGCAGCTGCCGAAACAATACCAAACTGGCGTTTGGCCAGGTCAGTGAGGTCGGCAATAGCCTTGCAGGTAACGGGATCCGGGCGCAGGTAGACGCCCCAGGTGAATTCGGTCATGTCAGGGTTGGTTCTCCATCAATCCGGGATACGGGAAGCGCGGCATCTGCGTGATCGTACGGCCGGAGTGGGTACCGCACAAGGGACGGAGCGTTGATTCCGGGTAGAGGCGTGGCTACCATTGACCCACCAGATTCGCCCACACCGCCAGGATCGCCCCCATGCCCACCTACACCGATACGGAGCTGCTCCAGCAGTTCCACCAGAACCAGAGTGTGTGGATCGCACGGCTGGCCAGCGGCGACATCCACCCGGAGCCTGCCCACGAGCGCATCTTCCGCAGTGGTGACACGCTGGCGATGCATCCTGGCCACAGCGGGGTCATCATGCTGCCGTTTGGCGGTACCTGGGCCGGTATCGAAGCGGACCACCATCGTGCCCTTGCCTGGTTACGCCAGCGACAGGTACACGATGCGTTGGTGTGGGGCATGGTCCCCGATGGCGACATCGACCTCGCCATGCTGGCGCAGGGTTACCGGGTGGGGTTTGAACCGTGGTGGATGACGCGCGACCTCACCACCCCCATCGCCGAGCCAACGCATGAGGTCAGCCTGGCAACCGACCGCGATATCGACCAGCTTCCGGGCAGCGACGTGCCGTACATCATGCGTGACCAGCTGGAATCCACCCGCAGGCTCGTGTCCAACGGCCATCGCGAGGTGGTGTGGCTGGTGGCTCGCATCAACAACCAGCTGGTGGGCCAGGCGATCATTAATATCGTTGGCGGGCATGCCGGGTTGTTCAATGTTGGCGTAAGTGGCCGGTTCCGCCGGCGTGGCATCGGCACATCACTCTCGCTGGCCGCCATGCACGCCGCACGCGAACGCGGCGCTACCACCATGAACCTCAACAGCACGCCAATGGGCGAAGCGATCTATGCCAGGGCTGGGTTCCGGCGCATTGGCACCGGCCAGACCTGGGTTCGCACCGGGCGCGATGTCGGTACCGTACCGGGGCCACGCCTGCAGCGGCTCATTATCGCGTTGGGCACAGGCAACGTCGCTGCCCTCGCCGGTGAGCATATTCCCGCAGCACTGCCCAACGGCATGTCTGCGCAGGAACCGGCGGTACGATTCCACCAGCCGGATTCGCTGCGTTACCTGGTCCAGAACGGCCACGTGCCGGAGATCATGGCACTGTGGGAAGCGGGTTTGCGCGATGAGGCGATTGCCGCCACGGCCGACCCGCGTGCGCGGGAACTGGTCACTGGCTCGCGTGGGGCCAAACCGATCCACCTCGCGGTGGAGAAGGGCGCAGGATCACTGGTGCTGGCACTGATCGAGGCAGGTGCCGACCTGCACGCCCGCGATGCCGAATATCGCGCCACGCCGCTCGATTGGGCGCATGCCTGTAACAAGCCCACCATCGCCCGCATCCTCCACCGGGCGGGTTCGCGATAGCCCGCCACCGGTGGCACCTGTACAATCCTTACAAGCCGAAGGTTTTACGAGGTACCCGCCTGCCATGGAAACATTCATCGTCATACTCGTTCTCATCATCCTGTTTGTGCTGCTGGGTGGTACCGCATGGTTTTTCGGCAAGGAGGCTGGCCCTGGCGCCGGCACCGCCTGGCTTACCGGTACGCGGCAGTTCCGCAGCATGGTGTCGCCATTCTCCAGCAAGGCCGTAGCGATGAACCCGTCGCAGTCGGCCGTGATGCTGGACGATTCACGCCTGCACGAACTGGCCAGTGAACTGCGCGGCGAACTGGAACGGACCACTACCCTGGCGCAGGAGTTCCAGGATCGCCTGTTGCTGGTGGAACGCGAACTGGCCCAAACCAAACGCCTGCCACAGGCGCTTGATGCCCGGGTGCAAAGCGCCGAATCCGACGCCCGTGCGCGCCTGGCGAAACTGCGGCAGGAAATGCAGCAAGCGCGCAAGGTCGATTCGCCCTACAACGTGCGCCGCAACGATGCGGTAAGCAAGCTCTACCAAAAATTGGCGCAGCTTGAGGTTGCGCTGGGCGCCGTGGTGAACCCGATGCTGTTGCCTGGCGAGCCGATTTCCGTGCCCGAAACGCTCTACGAAGACACACTGGAATGGGAGAACTGGGGCGATGTGGCCGACCGCGCCTACGCCTTTGGTGAGCAGTTCAGCCAGAACCGCTTCCTGCTGGAACCTGCCCTGGCCGACCGCATAGAGCGGTTTATCTCCGATTTCCGCGAAGCGCTCACCGGCACTGTCTACCCGATCGTGCAGGATGGCAGCGCCACAGCGCAGCAACGTATCGATATGCGCGCCGGCATCCTCTCGGTGGTCGAGGGCATTACGCCATTGCGTCGCGAGTTCGAGCAGACCTGGATGCAGGGCACCACAATCGAGCCAGTGCGGGCCGATGACGATGACGATTTCCCGGCATAGCGGCGCACCGGTGTTAACCGGCCTTGATGTGCTCCTGCGCGATGGTCACCCCATGCTGGAAGGCAAGCGCCTTGGGCTGGTAACCAACCATACGGCGGTAACGCGGGCTATCGTCAGCATTGTCGACGCGCTGGACGGCGACCGTCGCTTTCAATTGGTACGGCTGTTTGCCCCTGAGCATGGTGTGCGCGGCGCGGCGCAGGCAGGTGACCACGTGGCGGATGAGAAGGATGCCGCTACCGGCCTGCCGGTGGTGAGCCTGTACGGCACCAATCGCGTTCCTACGCAGGCTCAGCTTTCCGGCCTCGATGCGATCGTGTACGACCTCCAGGATGCCGGCGCCCGACATTACACCTATATCAGCACGCTGGTTCATGTGATGCAGGCGTGCGCACCGCTCGATCTCCCTGTGGTGGTGCTGGACCGCCCCAACCCGATCACCGGCCTGCATACCGAAGGCAAGGTGCTGGAGCCAGGGTTCACCTCGTTCGTCGGCATCCACCCCATGCCGACCCGGCACGGGCTGACGATCGGTGAGCTGGCGCTCCTGATCGCCCACGACCTCGGGCTGCCACAGCCAGAGGTGGTTCGCTGCGAGGGCTGGAGTCGGGATATGTGGTGGGACGACACCGGCCTGCCGTTCGTCTACCCCTCCCCCAACCTGCCGACGCTGGATTCACTCATCGCCTACACCGCGACCTGCATCATCGAGGCGACCACGTGCAGCGAGGGCCGGGGCACCACCCGCCCCTTCGAACTGATCGGCGCGCCGTGGGTGGATGCGAACGCGCTTGCCGCCGACCTGAACGGGCGCAACCTGCCCGGCGTGGTGTTCCGCGCAACGGGGTTCACGCCATGGATCAGCAAGCACCAGGGAGACCTGTGCGGCGGCGTGCAACTGCATGTCACCAACCGCGATGCCTTCCGGCCGGTCAGCACCGGCATCCATGTGTTGCACGCGCTGAAGCACCTGCCCGGCTCGCAGTTCGCATGGACCTCCGGCCCGGCGCTCGGGATGAACCACGGCCGGCTGTATGGGAGCACGGAGTTACGGGAGAAGCTGGATGCCGGGGAACCGGCCGAAGCGATCATCGCGACCTGGCAACCGGACCTGGATGCGTTTGGTGAAAAGGCAAGCACCTTCCACCTCTACCCACAGGAGCAGGCATGACCATCGAGATGCCGCAGACCGATGACGTGATCCGGCAGCGCACCGGCAAGAGCTGGGCCGAATGGCGGGAGGCCCTGGATGCATGGGGCGCCGCCGACAGGAGCCATACCGAGATCGCGGCCCATATCTCCGGTGACCTCGGCATTGATGACTGGTGGGCGCAGGGAGTCACCGTTGGATACGAGCGGATGATCGGCCGGCGCGCGGTGGGCCAGCGTAACGACGGCAGTTACAGCGCCAGTGTGAGCAAGACCGTGAACGCCAGTGTGGACGCCGTGCACACCGCGCTGGTGAATGACAACGCGCGTGCCGCCTGGCTGGGCAAAGGTGTGGTGAGCATCCGCACCGCCTCGGCCCCGAAATCAGCCCGATTCGATGACCTCGAGCATGGCGTGATCGTCGCCTTCCACCTCACCGCAAAGGGCGATAGCAAGACCGCCGTGCAGGTACAGGCCGACAGGTTCACATCCCAAGATGCCGCTGATGCCTGGAAGGCCGCGTGGAAACCGCGATTGAACGATTTGGCCAAATCCTTCGGGCAAAAACCTCCGACGTAGGGGGGATCCGATCCACAGATCGGCATCCGCCCGCGGAGACGTCGGCACCACGGTCATCCAGACATCCAGGGCGCAGAAGAACCCGCCGAATTCTCCGCTTCGCTCCGAAGGACGAGTCTACATTGGATTCCACGCCATGCTGGGGGAACTCACCGTCGTCAGGGCCGGAGTGATCCAACAGCCGTACGAATACGTTATACAGTTAACCAGCTGAATTAGTGCGTACTTTGCCGGCGGTGCCGGTAGAGGAGTCCAACCATGCCTGCCCCTCACCCTACTCCTCGCAACGGACTGCTTACCGGCGTGCTCGCCATGCTTGGTGCGTTGGCGGTGATGCGCCTGATGAACTTCCTGGCCGGTTCCCGGCAGCTCGCCGAATCGCTGGCCGATGGCATCCTGCTGCTCCTGCCGGTCGATGCCTTCTCCTGGCTGAAGACCACCCTCGGCGACCAGGCGAAGACCTGGCTGCTCATAGGTATCGTGCTCGCCCTGCTCGTGATCGGGGCGCTACTCGGCGTGTGGATTGCTGCCGCCGGGGAAGGCTGGCGTATTCGCGTGTATCACGCCGCCACCCTGCTGTTCATCATCGCGCTGGTGCTCGTTTTCGCTATCGACCGCGCCCAGCTACAGGACCAGTTCATTGCCACCATCAGCACACTGGCGATCAGCGCCCTCGCGTTTGGTGTCATCGCCAGTGCGATATTCGGGGCCAGCCTCCGGGGCGAGCGGTACTCACCGGAGCGGCGCATTGCTATCGGCGTTATCGCGGCGGGTGTGGGGGCACTGGTGCTTGGCCGCGATATCCGCTCGGTGTGGCGGCATCAGTCGGCCTCCTCCACACCCCTCTCCGAAGGGGCGGTTACGCCGGCCATCACGCCAAACGACGAGTTCTACCAGATCTCCAAGAACTTCGTCGATCCTATCCACACCAGCGGCCCGAACTGGCGCATGGAGATCGCCGGCGAGGTCGACCGACCCGGCAAGTGGAGCGTGGAGCAACTCCAGGCAATCGGGACGAAGCACTCCATTTCCACCATGCTCTGCATCAGCAACGAAGTGGGCGGCAACCTCATCGGCACCGCCGAGTGGACCGGCCTTCCGCTGGCGACGGTGCTGGATGAGGTGGGCGCTTCCGGCGATTACGTCTGGTTCACGGGCCTGGATGGGTACGAAACAAGCGTGCCGATGGATCGCTGCCGCCATCCCCAGGCCTTCCTGGTGTGGGGCATGAATGGCGAACCATTGCCGAATAACCACGGGGCACCGGTTCGGGCCATGATCCCCGGTTTGTACGGCATGAAAAGCGTGAAATGGCTCACCAAAATGGAGGTGGCCACCGAGGACAGGCAAGGATTTTGGGAGCAGCGCGGCTGGACCAACACCGCCGTGGTCAAACCGATGAGCCGGATTGATTACCCGAAGCGCACCAGCAACGTGGATGAGGGAATCGTTCCGGTACGCGGTATTGCGTTCGGTGGCGATGGCGGCCTGAAAGCCGTGGAGATCAGCACGGATGGCGGCGATAGCTGGCAGGAAGCCCGCATTACCGAACAGCCGAATCCGGATGGTATCGCCTGGAGCCTGTGGCAATACGACTGGCGTGCCGAGGCGGGGACGCACACGCTGGTGGTGCGCATGGTAGCAAGTGACAGCACCGTGCAAACGGACAAGGAAGCATCACCGTTGCCCGATGGTTCCAGCGGTTGGCACACGGTTCCTGTTGTGGTGAATCGCGTGTAACCGGGCGGTGCTACACTGCCACAAAGGTCCAGCCGGTCACCCCGGCCCACGCACAATGTACGGGAGCCCTGTTCATGGCAATGCTGAAGCGCTCGCCTTCCCAACCCCTCGCCACTGTTGAACCGCGAGATTGGCCGCAGAAGGCCGATTTCGAGACGGCAAGCCTCCTGGAGGCCGAAATCCGGGCACGCATCCAGGGCGAGGTGCGGTTTGATCGCGTCAGCCGGATGCTCTATGCCACCGATGCCAGCAATTACCAGATTGATCCCATTGGCGTGGTGATCCCGAAATCGCAGGATGATGTCATCGGTGCCGTTGGCCTTGCTGCCAGCCACGGGGTGCCGATCCTGCCACGTGGTGGCGGATCAGGCCTGGCCGGGCAAACGGTGGGGGCCGCGCTGGTGATTGATACCAGCAAGTACCTTAACCGTGTGATATCGCTCAACGCCGAGGCACGGCAGGTTACCGTTGAAGCCGGCATGGTGCTGGACAACCTCAACCGGCAACTGAAACCGCACGGGCTTATGTTCGGCCCCGATCCCAGCAGTTCCAATCGCGCCACCATCGGCGGCGTGGTGGGGAACAATGCCGCCGGTGCGCACTCGATCCTGTATGGCATGACCGCCAGTAACGTCAGCGCGGTGCGCATGCAGTTGCCCGGCGGCGAAACAGTGGAACTCGGCCCCGGAACCATGGACGAGCACATCGCCAAATCCCGCGCCAACGATGCGACGGGCAGGCTGATGCGGCGGCTGCTGGACTACCGCGAAGCCAACCTGGACCTGATCAAGCGCGATTTCCCGCCCCACTGGCGACGCGCTACCGGCTACAGCCTGAACGAATTTGTTGTCGATGACGATGCCTTCAACCCGGCCCGCCTGGTTGCCTCCTCCGAGGGCACGCTCGGCACACTGTTGACCGTGACGCTGGATCTCGTGCCCACACCACAACGCACGGCGCTGGTGCTGTTGCAATTCGATGACCTGGTTGAGGCGATGGAAGCCACCAACGCCATCCTGGAAGTCAACCCAAGCGCGGTCGAGCTGATGGACCGGATGCTGATCGACCTGACACGCGACCAGCCCGGCTACGCCAACCAGATTTCGTTTATCCATGGCGATCCGGCCGGCCTGCTGGCAGTCGAGTTCTACGGAACCTCCGAGGCGGAACTGCGCGCGAAGTGCGAGAACTGCGTGTCCCACCTGGCACACCGCGGGATCCGGCTGATGGTGGATGCGCAGGTGCTGCTCGATCCGGAGCGGCAGGCCCAGGTGTGGAACGTGCGCAAGGCGGGCCTCGGCCTGCTGATGAGCGTACGCGGCGATGCCAAACCGATCCCGGTGATCGAGGATGTCTCCGTACCGGTTGCCCATTTGCCGGAGTACGTTGCCACCGTGCAGCGGATGGTGGAACGGCATGGCACCAGGGCCGCATTCTATGCGCACGCCTCCAGCGGCTGCCTGCATGTGCGTCCGCTGATTAACCTCAAGACCATGGCCGGTGTGGAAGCCATGCGCGAGCTGGCGCTGGAAGCTGCCGACCTGGCCGCCCGCTTCGGCGGGTACATGAGCGGCGAGCATGGCGACGGCCTTCAGCGCTCGGAACTCAACGAGAAGATCTTTGGCCCGGAACTCTATCAGGCCATGCGTGAGTTCAAGGCGGTGTTCGATCCCGACGGGCTGATGAATCCCGGCAAGGTCGTCGATGCCCTGCCCATGACCGAGAACCTCCGCTACGGGCCGAAATACGCCCCGGTAGAGATCAAGACCCGCCTCAACTTCGATCGTGAGGGCGGGTTCCTGCGCGCGGTGGAGATGTGCAACGGCGCTGCGGTGTGCCGCAAGACCGATTCCGGCACCATGTGCCCGAGCTATATGGCCACCCGCGACGAGATGGATACCACGCGTGGCCGCGCCAATGCGCTGCGCAACGCCCTGGCGGGCAACCTGCTGAACCCGGACGAGTTCACCTCGGAGGAGGTGAAGGCGGTGATGGACCTGTGTATCAGCTGCAAGGCCTGCAAGACCGAGTGCCCCAGCAGCGTGGACATGGCCAAGATCAAGACCGAGTTCATGAGCCAGTATTACGACAAGAACCGGATGCCCTTACGCAACAAGGCGATGGCGCACATCCATACCCTGGCGCGTATCGCCAGCCCGGTTGCACCCCTGGCCAACCTCATGATCAGCTCCCGCGTTTCCGGCCCGCTGATGGGCGCCATGGGTGTCCACCCCACCCGCAAGATGTCACCATTTGTCACCCGCACGTTTGTGAACCGCTTCCGGAGCTGGCGACGCGCCCACCCGGTTGCCCAGGTTCGGCGCGGCAAGGTGGTGTATTTCCACGATACCTTCGCCACCTACAATTATCCTGAAATCGGCCTGGCGGCGGTGAAACTGATTGAGGCGGCCGGGTTCGAGGCGGTGCTGGAAGAACGCCGGGCCTGTTGCGGGCGCCCCATGCTCAGCAAGGGCCTGATTGAACCGGCCCGACGCAATGCACGCAAGAATGTGGCACTGCTGGCAGAGTACGCCCGCAAGGGCATTCCCATTGTTGGCACCGAGCCCAGCTGCATCCTCACGCTGCGCGATGAGTACATCGACCTCCTGCCCGACGACGATGACGTGAAGGTAGTGGCCGAGCACGCGTTCATGCTGGATGAGTGGCTATCGCACCTCGAGCGCGATGGTGACCTCGGCATCAACTGGAAGCAGGGCACGGGCCCAGAGGTGTTCTTCCACGGGCATTGCCACCAAAAGGCGCTCATCGGCACGAAGCCAAGCATGGACATCCTGCGGACAAGCGGGTGCCGCCCTGCCGAAAGCGGTGCAGGGTGCTGCGGTATGGCGGGTTCGTTCGGGTACGAGGAAGAACATTACGAGGTGAGTCGCAAGATCGGCGAGGAACGCCTGTTCCCGGCCATCCGCGCCACCCCGATGGATGTCACGATCTCGACCGCGGGCGTGAGTTGTCACCAGCAAATCGAGCACTTCGAGGGCCGGCAATCGAAGCACATTGTGGAAGTGCTGGCCGACCGTGTGGATGAAACGCGGCCGTGGCGCCCGAAGGTAACCGAGTTCGGCGATTCCCGGGGCATGCAGGCGTAGCCTCAGCGAGGCATGACAATCGCTGCACAATGAAGAACTGCCCTCGGCCGTGTGGCGGGGGCAGTTCGCTTTGCGTGGCAATGGCCGTTATGACCCTGCCAGCACGCTAGGACTCTGGCGATGCCTGCGGTGTCGCTTCGGTGTCCTCATCAACCTCCGGCGTGGCGCCCGGGGTTTCACCCTCGGCGGCATCTTCGTCTTCGTCCTCGTCAGCTTCCGGCGTGCCGCTTTCGTCCACACCTTCAGCCGTCACAAGCTCGCCGCCCTGCGCTGCATAGCTCACGCAGTCACCGGTGTTCTCGAACGGCTCGTCCGGCGATTCAGCGGGCGCAAGCTCCAGGTAGCCATCCTTCTGGCACGCATGAGCTGCGGCGCTGTTGCCCGGCCCGTCAACGACACCGTCTACTTCGGCTTCGGGACTGCCAACCACAGCATCCTCGGCTTCGGCAGGTGCGTTCTCGCTATTGCCCGGGCCAGCTTCATCGTGGCCAGGGGCTGTGCCGGTCTGGCCGGGAGCAGCGCTGCTGTCGCCAGGGCCATTCTCGCTGTGTCCCGGGTTATCACCCGTGTGGCCCGGTGCGTTGCCGCTATTGCCGGGTGCAGTGGTGCTCTGGCCCGGCGCGTTTCCACTGTTACCCGGGGGGTCGGAGGGTTTCGCCACAACTGCAGCCGATGCCAGGAGCAACGATGCCACAGCGATGATCGCCATCAAACGTCGAATCATGTACTGATCCTTTCTTATAGCACTACGTGCTACCTCATGCGCAGATGGAACAGCCTGCCGAACGCCTTCCCGTTCACTGGAGGCCGGTTAAACCCATCATGCACAGTGGTCCA
Source organism: Chloroflexia bacterium (assembly GCA_043427975.1). GTDB lineage: Bacteria > Chloroflexota > Chloroflexia > Thermomicrobiales > UBA6265 > UBA6265. Next base: position 17,071 of record JBHWTK010000012.1, read on the forward strand.
GCCACGACCACGCTTGCCATACTGAAAGCCGATTTTACCGGCTTCAATGGCACATAAACCTAACTGGATTTGATGATTTATTTAAGAATCGATTGACATGGCAATATTGGCGCACAGCGACGGACATAAGCGGCGATGTCGAGTTCCCGGCTCGGATTCAGGATTCACCGACCGCGATCAGCCTCATAGCGATCCACCCGGTGACCGCCCGTCATTAACGCGATCAGGGGAGATGCAGCCTGACAGCCACATCTCCCCTGTCCTTGCAACGCTGGGCGCCTCTACTCCTCGTGGACCTCGCCATCGGCGATGCGCAGCACCCGGTCGCAGACATCAATGAGGCGCTCATCGTGCGTCACCAGGATGCCGGCGGTGTTGCGGCGATGCACTTCGTCGGCCAACAGCTCCACCACCTGGCGGCCGCGCTGGCTATCCAGGCTGGCGGTCGGCTCGTCGGCGAGGATCAAATCCGGCTCGTTCATCAGCGCCCGCGCGATGGCGATACGCTGGCGCTCGCCGCCAGACATCTGTTCCGGGTAATGGTTGGCGCGTTTGCCCATGCCCAGTTCGTCCAGCAATCGTTGTGCTCGCTCAGTGGTTTCGCTATCCGGCAATCCCATCAGCTTGCCGATGAACTTCACCTGGTCCAAACCCGTGAGGAACGAGACCAGGTTTGAACCCTGGAAGATAAAGCCCATGCGTTTCAGGCGCAGTTCTGTCCGTCCCGTCCCCTTCAGCCTGGCGATGTTCTCGTCACCAAGCAGCACTTCACCTTCGGACGGGCTCAGCAACGCCCCGGCGATGCTCAGGAGCGTGCTCTTGCCTGAGCCACTGGGGCCCACAAGTGCGACCAGTTCGCCGGCGTTCACCGCCACATTGGCGCCCTTCAGGGCATCCACCCTCGAATCACCGGAGCCGAAGTGCCGGCTGACATTGTTCAGTGTGAGGATCGTTGTACTCATGCCATGCCCTCCTAGTTGGCCTTGTTGATCGCATCGAGTGGATCGACACGGGCAATACGGACGAGCGACAGCATCGTACCGACAATAGCGACAATCAGCAGAATCGAGCCGTACAGCGCCATTTGCTGCCACTGCACCTGGTAGGGCACATAGCCCTCGGCGAGGATCTGCATGATGCACCCGGCGGAGATCCCGACCAGGATACCGACCACGCCAAGGATGAGCGCCTGAATGATAAGCGCCTTCGCCAGCACCCAGGTGGTGGCGCCCAGCGCCTTCATCACCCCGAGTTCCGGCATCTTTTGCAAGGTGAGGATAAAGAAGAATGCCGCGATAATGCCCGCCGCGATCACCACCAGGAACACCTGGATGAGCAGTAGCGTGCCGCGTTGTTCCTGGTAGCCGGGCAAGCCCTCGATTAGCTCGGAGGGCGAACCAACGATGATGCCATCGACGGTATCTGGCAGCGCGTCAATGGCGTCGGCCTCACCACGAACAGCGATAGCCCCAACCGTCCCATCGGAATCCGGGTTGATCTCGCCAAGTTGGTCGATATTAACCAGCAGTGTGGGTGCGAGGCGATACTGGTGGCCATCGGTAATGCCAACCACTTCCAGCTCCACCCCGGACGGATCAAATACCAGCACATCGCCAATGGCAATACCCTCATTCGCCAGCGACTGGTCGATCACAACCCCATCCGGCGAATCTGCCAGCCGATCGCCCGAAGTGACTCCCGGGTCGAGGAAGGTATCGACCGGGACCGCGATAATGCTGACCCCAAGCACATCCTCGGAGTCGCTGGTGCGCACATTCCCGGCGAATGCGGAGAAGGGTTGCGCTTCGTCAACCCCCTCTGCTTCCTGTACAGCAGACACCAGCTCGGGGGACAGGCGGGACCGGTCGAGCAGGAACTCCGACCCGGCTCCGACGACGAACCCGTCGGCCTCGATCGCATCGATAGCTTCCGAGTTACCGCTTGCCAGGCCGTTCGCCAGGCCGGACAGGATAAATACCAGCGATGCCACCATCGCAATCACAAACGTCACCAGCGCATAGCGCACCTTGGCGTGACCAAACTCCTTGAGTGCCAGGAACATACGTATCCTTTTCGCGTTTCGTGAGGGGACTCATTTCAGCATCGACCCAATGAAGCCAACGCACGATCGTTGTAACTCTACGATATGGGCGAGTTAACGTTTGTTACAAATCTGTGCTACCCGGGTTTGCATTACAACGTATCATTCAACGGTCAGCCCGAAACTGTGGCTTTTCCATTGCAATGAACCGGAGCAGTTCCCTTCTATGAGCGATTTGCTGGGCAACATGTCCCAATGGGCAACCGATGTGATGAACGCGTTGGGCTATGCGGGCCTGGCGCTCCTGGTAGCGCTGGAGAACGTATTCCCGCCAATTCCATCGGAAATTATTCTGCCGCTGGCCGGGTTTAACTCCAGCCAGGGGGAGATGAATATCTTCCTCGCCATTCTTTTTGCTACGCTCGGGTCGGTACTGGGCGCGCTTATCCTCTACTCCGTGGGATATGTGTTTGGCGAGGCGCGGGTGCGCTGGATGGTGCGCAAGTGGGGCAAGTGGCTGGGCTTCAAGGAAGAGGATATCGATTCGGCGGATATCTGGTTCGACCGCCACGGCGGGCTTGCGGTGGCGTTGTGCCGCGTGGTGCCGATTGTGCGCAGCCTCATCAGCATTCCGGCCGGCCTGCGTAAAATGCCCCTGCTTCTGTTCGTGATGTACACCAGCGCCGGTTCACTGGTGTGGAACACCGTGCTGATTACCGCCGGGTATATCCTGGGCGATAACTGGGAGCATGTGGAAGAGTATGTAGGTATCCTGCAGTACGTCGTGATTCTGGTGGTGCTGGTCGTGGGCGCATGGTGGGTTTGGCTGCGGATGATCAAGCCGCGTTCAACCCGATGGCGCACCCGGACGGATTCGTAAGGTCGATTTTCGGGTGTCGACCCGTCGATGAATCGGGAGATGTAGGCCAGTACCCATGACCGAGGGGAATTGGGCGGGCACGTCGGTGGCGTAACCTGCCCCGGTGCCACCGTCCCCGGTTTGGGGCGCACACACAGGTGCGCCGCTACGTACACCGAGGATCGCAGTCCCGGTTGGGGGCGCACACACAGGTGCGCCGCTACGTATTCCTGGGATCGCGGCCCCGATTCGGGGCGCGACGCGAGGGACGGGTTTACGCGGCGGGCGGATACCGACCTGCGGATCGGATCCACCCCTACGGTTTCACCTGGCATGTTGGCCTATCGCCGGCGCAACCACACCGTCATCGGGCCGGCACCGCGGTTGGCCCACACCATGTACGGTACGGCGTGGATTTGCACCTCGCTCATGCCGGCGGCATCGCCACCGGAAAGGTCCAGGTTGCGGTAGAGCGCCCGGTTCCAGGCCGGCGCAGGCGATTCCAGCAGTGCATGACTGCTGAGCGTCACCACATTGTTCAACAACTCCGGGCGGTTGGCTGCGGTTACCAGCACGTCGTCGTTCAGCACCACATCGCGCACATCGCCAAGCTCGTTATCCGTTTCCTCAATGCAATACACCAGCGGCCCGCGCATAAGGGCTACCTTGCCGGCGTTATTGGCTACACGAGGATGCGAAACGATGCGCCGTACCGGCATCGGGATAGAGAGCGTTACTACATCACCCACCTGCCACTGGCGGCGGATGGTGAGGTACTGGCCGACCGCCGCCTCGGCAGCAGGAAGCGGATCGCCATTCAGGGTGGCGCTGGCATCGAATGCCCAATCCGGCACGCGCATCTGCAGCGTGAAATCGCCCGCATGCTCCAGCCCGGTGATCTCGAAGGCGATATCACCATCCCACGGGTAGCGCGTGGTCATGCTGGCGTGTACAACACCGCCACCAAGCAGCGGGATCGTGAACTCGGCATCGGCGTACTGATGGATCCACACCTGGTCGTGGCGTGCATCGCTCTCGCCAAACCTGCGCGAGGTGACGCTGGCGAAGTACCCCGGGAGCTGCGCCAGCAGCCGGGCGATATTGGGCGGACAGCAGGCGCACTGGAACCAGGGTCTGCGCCGGTGCGAGCCGTCCTCATCCCGAAGCGGATTCTGGTAGAAGTACTCGTCGCCGGAGAGTGAGACGCCTGGCAGCACCGCGTTGTAGAGGATGCGCTCCAGCACATCGGCGAGGAATGAATCGTCTGATGCTTCCAGCATCAGCAGGCGCCACACCCACATCATTGCGCCGATAGCAGCGCAGCTTTCAGCGTAAGCGCGGTTGTTGGGCAGTTCGTAATCCAACCCAAACGCCTCGCCCTCGTAACGGCTGCCGATACCACCGGTAACGTAACTCTTGCGCTCCAACATATTGGCCAGCATGGCGAATTGCGCCCGGCGCATATCAGCATCTGCCTGCTCGTGCACCAGGTCTGTTCCGGCGGCGTTCAGGTACACCGCACGCACGGCATGGCCCACCATCTCGCGTTGCTGGCGCAGCGGGGTGGCATCCTGGTGGTAGTCCTTGCCGCCAATGGTGCCGTGGCCGCGCGTATCGAGGAAATACGCCGCCAAATCGAGGTATTTCTGCTCGCCGGTTTCGCGGTACAGCTCAATCAGGGCCAGCTCGATCTCGGCGTGGCCATCCACCTGTTCGATTTTGCCCGGCCCAAACGATGCGCAGAGCAAATCGGCGAACTTTACCGCCACGTCCAGCAGCGAGCGCTCGCCGGTGCAACGGTGGTGGGCGATGCCGGCCTGGATCAGGTGGCCGGCGCAGTACAGCTCGTGGTCGTCGCGCAGGTTGGTGAACCGCTCAGCTTTACGCGCCTGGTACCAGGTGTTGAGGTACCCATCGTCGTCCTGCGCAGCGGCAACAACGGCGATTACCTCGTCCAGTTGCGCCTTCAGTTTGTCATCCGGCGCAGTGGCGAGGCTCCAGCTGGCCGCTTCCATCCACTTGTAGGCATCGGAATCGGCAAACACCAGCCCGCGGTGCTCCCCCTTCTCCTTCCCCGCCACGATTGCGAAGTTTGCGAGTGTGCCGCTGGTTCGCAGGCAGTCATATTGCCCCGGAATGGACACGCGCCGGTTCGTCGCCATGCGATCGGCCAGGTGGCCGCTGCGCAGGCGTACGTTTGCCACCGGGACGCAGGCGTGGGCCGCACGCGCGGTATCGGTATCGCGAATGATCACACTGGCTTCCAGGTTCACGGGCATGGTCCTTTCAAGGTGGACAGTATCGCTGTATACAATCATACGCGAGCCTCTGGCCCGGTACAGGGCATTTTCCGGCAAATGGCCCCAAATCGCGGTGTATACGCTATACTCTGGCCACGTTACAACCCTCCGTTCGTTGCTTCAGGTGCCAGCCATGCAGCTGATCGGTCGCACCCGCCAGGTACAATTCCTGCTCGATCTCCTGGAAAACCCTGCTGTACGGTTAGTCAACCTGACCGGGCCGGCCGGAGTGGGCAAAACGCGCCTTGCCGAGGAAGTGGTGCGCCACATCGGTAGCTCGGCGCCAACGTGCTCGATCGGGTTTGCCACCCTGCCAGATGCCAACCGCATTGCCGTGCGGATCGGCGAATCGCTTGGCGCGGCCCCGCACGGCGCGGAAAGCTGGGAAGCCTGCGTTATTGACCACCTGCGTGGCAAGCGCATGCTGCTGATGCTGGATAACCTTGAGCATCTGCTGCCAATCCCCTTCCTGCCACGCCTGATCGCCGCCTGCCCACAGGTCCAGTTGCTTACCACCAGCCGGGTGGTGCTGCACCTGAGCGACGAGCACATGCTGCGGGTGCCACCGCTTGAAGTTCCCTCAGAGGACGCCGACCTTTCGCCCGCGGAACTGATGGAATGCGAGAGTGTGCAACTGCTGCTCGCGCGGGCCCGGCGGGCGGACCCGGATTTCACGATTAATGAGGACAACGCCAGCGATATCGCCACGCTGGTGCGGGCATTGGATGGCCTGCCGCTGGCGCTGGAGCTGGCCGGTGCCCGCCTGACCACGTTTGGTCCGCAGGCGATGGTTGCCCGGCTGAACGACCGGCTTTCGCTGCTGGTCGGCGGCCCGGTGGACCGGCCGGAGCACCAGCGGGCGCTACGGAGCACCATCGACTGGAGCTACCAACTCCTGCCGCCCGACCAGCAGCAACTCTTTCGCCGCCTTTCGGTGCTCACCGGACCGGTGTCGCCCGAGGTTGCCCTCAAGGTATGCGGCGCACCGGATACCACGCTGGAGGATCTGATCGACCTGGCCGATTGCAGCCTGGTGCAGCTGTTGCCCGGAGAGGCGGGTACCTGCTCCATGTTGCAGAGCATGCGCATCTTTGCCGCGCAGAAACTGACCGAGAGCGGGGAATCGCATGAGCTGCATGTTCGCCTGGCTACCTGGTGCCTGGCAGAAACCGAACGGCTCGCCCCGGAGCTGATCGGCACAAACCAGCCCACAGCACTCGCAGCTATCGATGCGCTGCTGCCCAATATCCGCGCCAGCCTCGACTGGCTGGCCCGCAACGACCTGCCCGAGATCTACACCCGCCTGGCCTGCTCGCTTTTCCGCTACTGGCGCATTCGCGGCCGGCTGACGGAGGCCGAGTTCTGGCTACAGCCCACCACCACAGCGGAATGGGAGGCAACACTCCGCCCGGCGGACGCGGCCCTGGCATTGGTAACGGCCGGGTGGATCGCGCTGGAGCGTGGCAAACCGGATGACGCCCGTGCCTACGCTGACCGGGCACTGGACCTGGCCGACGAGGACCGCGATCCGCGCATTCTCGGCCAGGCGTGGCGGGTGCTGGCCCTGGTGGATAACCGGCAGGACCAGAACGCCCGCGCCATGGAACGCATGGAAACCAGCCTGCAGTGGTACCGCAAGGCGGAGGATGCCGATGGAATCGCCGGGGCGCTGAACAACCTCGCCATCCTCGCGCTGGATGAAGGCGCGTGGGAGCGGGTGATCCACCTGTGCGAGGAGAGCACAGCGGCCTTCACCGCGCTGGGCAATATCCACGGTGCATCGCACAGCCTCGATACCATGGGGATCGCCCAATATGAGCTGCATCGCTACGCCGATGCCATGCGCAGTACCCTGGCATCCCTGAAGATCGACCGCTCGGTGGGCGATGCCCGTGGCCTGGCAGTGACACTGGACCATGTTGGCAAGATCGCGCGGGCGCAGGGCGACCTGCCCGCTGCCTGGGAAGCCCATGCCGAGGCGCTCACCTATCGCGAGCAGGTGGGCGATCCCCGCGGCATGCTGGTGTGGCTGCAGGCAATGGCGCACTGGCTGGTGGAGGCGGGCCGCGCCGAGTTGGCCGCGCGCATTATTGGCGCTATCGAGATCGCGCGCACCACCATGAACCTGCCCCTCCAGCGCCACGAATCGGCTGACCACCAAACAATTATCGATTGCTGCCTGAAGGCACTCGGTGAGGACCGCTACACCGCCGCGATTGCCAGGGGGCGCTGGGCCTCGCTGGAGAGCCTCACGGCCGAGGCCAGAGAGACTGCCACTGCACGCGTTGCCGAGATCGTCGCCGGGGCGCCCGTGGTGCCAGACGGATTTGCCAGCCAGTTCGGCCTTACCGAACGGGAGGAAGAGGTTTTCCACCTGCTGGCACGTCGCCTGAGCGACAAGGAAATCGCCGACGAACTCTGCATTTCTGCCCGCACCGTGAACCGGCACGTGAGCAATGTGCTCGCCAAACTGGATGTGCGCACTCGCCGGGAAGCCGCACTGCTTGGTGACCGCGCACGAACCGGATAACCGATGCAGTTCTGTTGGCCCACACCATCGCCCACCCAACCAGGCGGCCAGCAGGAGTGAGGAGAGAAACGATGACTCCATCCCGTTGTGCGACAGCCCCATCCCCACGCCGCCCCGTGCTTCAGGTGATCCTCACCCTTGCATCAGCAATGATGATCCTGCTGGCGAGCCTGGTCTTTCCCCTGGCGCCATCGGTTACCGAGGCGAAAACACCAGAGGCAATGGCCACTGCCGAAAGCACACCGATGGCGTCACCCGCCGCCGGTGGCACCTCTGTCACGATCTTCACCTGGGAATGCGTCTCCGCCACGTTAACCGGCCAACCGATGAGCTACTACCTGGGCGAGGAGCAATGCGAGGGCGTGAAGCTCGATGTGGTTTTCGACGTAACCGACGATGCCGGGACGCAGCAAACACCATCTGTCGAGAACGGTCGCCAGGTCGATGGCCTCGTTGGTGAGATAGCGATTGAGCAAACCTTGCCCGATGGATATGAAAACCCGGCGATCTTCTGCACTCCGGTCGATGGACAATCCGGCGAGGGAATTACCGGTTCCGGCAACGCGGTTACCCTGCCAGCGGACCAGGATAGGAACTACCAGTGCTCGTTCTTCAACATCCCCGCCGGCGTATCGGCCACTGGCACCGGCGATGTCTGGGTGGACACGTACGTGTGCGCTTCCACACCGCCGGCGGACAGCACGTATGCCTGGTACCACCAGAACTGCCGCACGCGCCAGGATGGGGCCACGTTTACCCTCAACACGCCGGGTGGTGAGACCGACGTCTCCACCGGCGATGTCCTTGATGGCGCGGCGTCGATGCGCGGGCTGGAACCCGGCAACTACTTCCTGGATGAAACGGGGATAATACCGAACTACCAAATCGGGGCGGTGTTCTGCGCCGAAATCGGGAAGGTCGATATCCCTGGCCCCGCCCAGATGATGCGGCAGGACGTCGACGGCACAACCATCACTGCGCCTGTAACCGCTGACATGCTCTTCTATTGCCAGTGGTACCACGTACCGGCGGATCCCGACGCTACCCCGGTATCCGGTGAATCCTGGCGCCATTTCGGAATTGCGCCTCGTGAAACCGGGACACTCCTGTTGGCCGCCTAAGCGATAACAAGTGCAGCGGTAAACCCTCTGGCTCCATCCCCTGGCGGCAGCCCTGTGACGCCTGCGCCCGCCAAACCCCATAGTCCGAGCCACGCCATGGCTGGCGGCAAGAAGAACCACCCACGAATTGGGTAATTCTTGCCGATGTGGCCACCCATACCCCTCCTGCATCATGCGTCTATCGACCTGGACCATGCATGCATCCGGAACATCCATGACCCAGGCCAGTGTTCGATTGTCGGTATCAGGAAAGGGTTCTCGCCATGAACATCACAAGTGCAGTCCTCGTTGCCGAAGCAAAATCCCGTATCACCAACATCCCGCCCGAAGAGGCCCACAAGGCAATCGACCGTGGCGACGCCCTCCTGGTCGACCTGCGGGAGCGGGAAGAACTGGACGCAACAGGGACATTCCCTGGAGCGGTGCATATTCCACGCGGCATGCTGGAATTCGCTGTCGATCCCGGGCACCCGGCGTTCAACGCCAACGTGACCCCCGACAAATCGCTGATCCTGGCGTGCGCCAGTGGCGCCCGTTCGGCGCTCGCGACCGAAACGCTCCACCAGCTCGGCTTCGCCGATGTTTCGAACCTCGAAGGCGGCTTCAAGGCGTGGGTGGAGCAGGGCTTGCCCTTCAACGAGCCATCCGGCAAGCAGGAATAAGGAGAGACACCATGTTCAAACCCTATCGTTCCTCTCGACGTGCGCCTGCGGCCCCGAAATCGCGTGCACGCCTCACCGCATTCTTGACACTCCTGATCGTGCTGGGGAGCCTGACATCGCCCCTGGTACCGTTCCTTGCCGATGCCACGCTCGCCAACGACGCGCGGATCGACCAGGAGCAGGCCGCCCAACCGTTGCAGCCGCTGGGCACCGAAACCGCCACCGAAACCGAAGTGGTAACCGAAACGGAAACCCCGACGGAAACCGCGGTTCCTTCTGAAACTGCGGCTCCTTCGGAAACAGCCACGCAACAGGGCACCCAGGCGCTCCCCGGAGAGATCCAGGTAAACCTCTACTGGTGTCCGCCCGGATCGAACCCGGATACCGTTCCCTCCGGCGATCCGCTGAAAGCCAGCTGTACGGGCCAGGGCGACGCGGTAACCGTGAACCTCACGTCGGTTTCCGATCCATCCCTTTCCACCAGTTTCCCGGTGGCATCATTCCCCGGTTCGGCGCAGTTCCCCAACCTCCCGGCGGATAGCTGGATGCTGGATATCGTGACCACAAACCCGGTGAAGGAGGGGCTCTTCTGCGTCGGCAATACGCCGTATGGCAATACCAAGCCGTACGCGCGGTATGCGTTTATCCAGTCGCAACAGCAGGCCTACCCCCTCGATACCATCGCTGAAGAGAAGATCATCTGCGACTGGTTCGGTGAAGTTGCCACGCCGGGAACCGGCACCACGGTGACCTTCTACAAATGGGAATGCCCGAATGGCACCCTGTTCGGCCAGGCCCAGACCTACTACGAGAGCGAATGCGCGACCGAGCAGGCAGGCGTGCCGTTTGAGGTGACCGATACCACCGGCACCCAGCAAACAACCTCGGATACCAACGGCCGCCAAATCGACAACCTGCAGGGCCAGTTCACGCTGAAGGAAAAGATCCCGACCGGCTTCGGCCCGCCGGCCATCTTCTGCCAGCTGCTGAACGATGCCCAGGCCACGGATTACTCCAGTGGCAACGGCTCCGTCACCTTGCCGCCGAACGCCAATGACGATTACCAATGCTTCTTCTACAACATCCCCAGCGACGGCATGTCGGTCACCATCTACAAGTGGCAGTGCCCGAACGGGACCCTGACCGGCCAGGCGAGCACCTACTACAGCGCCGAGTGCGCTACGGAACAGGCCGGCGTACCGTTCGAGGTCACCGACGCGAGTGGCACCCAGCAAACGACGTCGGATACCAACGGTCGCGACATCGACGGCCTCTATGGGGAAGTCACCATCAAGGAAACAGTCCCCCCAGGGTTCGGCACTCCGGCGATCTTCTGCCAGCTCCTCAACGGCCAGCCAGGCCAGGAGATCACAGGTACAGGCGATTCCGTAACAGTGCCGCCGAGTGCTGACGATGATTACCAGTGCTGGTTCTACAACATCCCTGATGGCGGCATGGGACCCACAAACGTCGGCGACGGCGATGTGATGGTGTACAAGTTCGAGTGCGCCACGACCCCGCCGGCGAACTCGGCATACGCCTGGTACTTCCAGAACTGCACCACCTCGATGAACGGTGTGACGTTTGTGCTGGACGTGCCGGATCCCGGCTTCGACATCCAGACGAACACCGGCGACAGCATTAACGGTGCGGTGATGATGGGTGGCGTCGATGCCGGCACCTACCCGCTCACGGAAACCGTGCCCGCCACCCACCAGATCGGTGCGGTATTCTGCGCAACCATCGGGATGTCCGACATTCCGAGTCCGGGCGACTTCACCATGCAGTCGGTGAGCGGCAGCAGCATCACCGCCACGGTGACCGCCGATATGCTCTTCTACTGCAACTGGTACAACGTGCCGCTGGATACCCAGGGCACAACCGTAACCATCTACAAGTGGGAATGCCCGCCAGGCACCCTGTACGGTCAAACGGATGCGTACTACAGCGCCGAATGCGCAACCGAGCAGCCAGGTGTACCGTTCGAAATTACGGACACCGCCGGCACGCAGCAGACAACATCGGACACCAATGGACGCCAGATCGAGGACCTGCAAGGCCAGTTCACGATCAAGGAAATCGTGCCGACCGGGTACGGCAACCCGGCAATCTTCTGCCAGCTACTGAACGACGCCCAGTCGACCGATTACTCGTCCACAAGCCCATCCGTCACGCTGCCCGCAAACAGCACCGACGATTACCAGTGCTGGTTCTACAACATCCCGGACGATGGCACGTCGGTCACCATCTACAAGTGGGAATGCCCGCCAGGCACCCTGTATGGCCAGAACCAGGGCTACTACAGTGCCGAATGCGCCACCGAACAGCCAGGTGTGCCGTTCGAAGTGACCGATAACAGCGGCCCGCAGCAGACCACGTCGGACACGAACGGGCGCCAGATCGACGGACTCTACGGCCAGATTACGATCAAGGAAATCGTGCCGGCAGGATGGGGCGAGCCCTTCATCGTCTGCCAACTGCTCAACGGCCAGCCGGGTCAGGAGATTCTGGGAACCGCCGGATCGGTAACAGTACCGCCGAGCTTCGATGACGACTACCAGTGCTGGTTCTACAACATCCCCGAGCAGCCGAGCACGGTCACCATCTACAAATGGGAGTGCCCGCAAGGCCAGCCAGCGGATACCAGCCAGACCTGGTTCCAAACCAACTGCACCACCCCGATGAACGGCGTCACCTTCACCCTGACGGACTCCAAGGGTCCGCGCAGCCTGGCAACAGCCGGCGGCATGGTGGAATGGACAGATGTCTCAACGGGCGCAGTCAAGATCGAGGAGCAGGTGCCGCCTGGGTACTCCAAGCAGCCGTACGTGACCTGCCAATTGCAGAATGCCCAGACGATTGATGCAGTGCCGCAGACCATCAACGGCACCTGGAACACCAACGTTGAACACGGCGGCATGAAGATCGTGTGCAACTGGTACAACTGGTACATGGGCCCCGGTGAGATCACGGTCTACAAGTGGACCTGCCCTGAGGGCTACGACCGCACCGCGTGGGGCGCTGATCCCATGAAGGATTGCACCCAGGCCACCAACGGCGTCACCTTCAAACTGGACCAGCCGGATCCTGGTGTGGACCTGATGAGCGATACCGGTGACAGCGTAAATGGCGCGGTCTACTTCGGCGGCCTCGAACCCGGCACCTACACGCTGAGTGAGATGCTGGAACCCGGTGTGATGCAGGACGTGTTCGTGTGGCAGTGCTACGGCCTGAACACGAGCGCCGTGCAAATCCCGCCGCTCAGCGTCGGGCAAGATTTCACCTTCCCGATCGCCGGTGGCGACAAGATCGAATGTCACTGGTTCAACGTGCCGTACCCGCAGTACGGATGGATGGTGGTGACGAAGTTCAACTGCACCACCGAGAAATACGTTGCCGATGTCTACTGCTACACCAACCAGACGGGCCAGGAGTTCAACCTGCAACAGTGGGATGGCGCGAACTGGGTAACGGTGCAGAGTGGCAAGACCAACGTCAGCGGCCAGGTGACCTTCAACGACCTCGACGCGGGCGATTACAAGCTGGTTGAGCCGGATGGAAAGGCCTGCCTGATGAAATCCAGCAACATCACCGCCGGTGGCAACATCGGTGTGGCAGAAGGCGAAGGCACCACCGTGTACGTGTACAACTGCAAGACGCCGCCGCCACCGCAAACCGGCAAGACACCCACCAAGTACCCGAACACGGGTGTGGCCCCGGCCGGTAAGGATCACGAGCAGCGTACACCCGGTATCGAGCTGGCCGGCCTGCTGGCCATCGCCGGACTGCACCTGAACCGCCGTCGTTTGCTGAAGGGTGCCGCCCTGCTTGCGGCTGGCACCGCCACCGCCGTGCCGCTGGCCCGCGCGCAGGAACTGGTGCCGCTGGATTCCACCCCGGCACCAGGCACGCCCGACCCGGCCGTGTTCGGCTGCGAGGCCACACCGGCAGCGGGCACGCCGCAGTCAGGAACACCTGCTGCGGATGGGGTGATCCAGCCGGACGGCACACCCTCTGCATCCGGAACGCCGATGATCGACCCGTGCAACCGCGGCGCGATCCCGATGCACATCCGCATCCCGGTGATCGAGGTAGATGCAAAGATCGAGTACCTGGAGATCATTGATGGCGACATGCAGCCGCCATCCGGTGCGACCGAGGTGGCCTGGTACAAGGAAACCAGCCGCCTTGGCGAAGTCGGCAACGGCCTCTACGCTGGGCACCTCAACTTCTGGGATGTGCCGGAGGGCGTGTTCTTCCGCCTCGAATCGCTGCAGGAAGGCGATGTGGTGGAGATGGATGGCGACGACGGGCAGACCTACCTGTACGAGGTGCAGTGGATGCAGAACTTCCCCATCGATGAGGACCCGCCCGACGAGGCACTCGGGTTCACCGATGAGGTCGCCATTACCCTGATCACCTGCGGCGGCGAATGGGACGCCCAGGCCGCCCTGTACGACCACCGCACCCTCGTCCGCGCGGTGATGATGGAGACATAGCCGTACTCCGGTGTGATGCCTGAACGCCAGCCACGCCAGGCATCACACCCATCACAACACAACGCGCAAACCCACCCGCCGTCGGCCACCTCCCCCTTCCCTGCTGACGGCGGGTGCGCGTGTTGCCAGGGTTCAAGGCGGCAAAACCATGACTTCCACGTCGAAGTTTCCTACACTTGTTGAACTGGGATACCAAACAAGGCGGGAGACAACTTAGTGCCAAAGATTCTGGACAACCGTGAGCTCAAGCTTAAGGATGAGCTTAATAAGGTTATGGCAGATGCTACTCGCCTTGACGCGTGTGTTGGCTACTTTAACCTGCGAGGCTGGAGCGAACTTTCCGCCACCATCGACCAGTTGCCCGAGGGAGAACCATCACGAATCCTGGTGGGCATGTCTGTTAGCCCGAACGACCAGCTCATGGAAAGCCTTCGGCTTTCGTTTCTCGATGGCACCAACGAGCACCTTGTTGATAACAAGCGGGCGATCCAATTCAAAGAGCAAACAATAAGCAACTTCCGCGCTCAACTTCGCGCGGGCGCACCATCCAACCAGGATGAGGCGCGGCTGCGGACACTCGTTCGCCATATCAAGGAACAGAAGGTTGAGATCCGGCTATTCACCAGGTACCCGCTGCATGCAAAGCTGTACCTCGCACACCGGACCGATAAGAGTTATCCACGAGTTGGGTATGTCGGGAGTTCCAATCTCACGCTCGCCGGCCTAACCAGCAATGGTGAACTGAACGTCGATGTGCCAGATGTGGATGCTACCGACAAACTGCAAGCTTGGTTTGAGGAGCGATGGGACGATGACCTGTGTATCCCCATTGACCAAGATATCCTCGATGCGGTTGAGCATAGTTGGGCTCGTGAGGCGCTCATTCCCCCGTACCACATCTATCTCAAAATGGCCTATCACCTCTCTCGCGATGCACGCGAGGGGCTTTCGGCATTTGGCATTCCGGCAATCTTTGGAAACAAGCTCTACGATTTCCAGTCAGCTGCCGTGAAGATAGCCGCGCACCACCTGGAGAAGAACGGCGGCGTGCTGATTGGCGATGTGGTGGGCCTCGGCAAGACCCTCATGGCCACGGCGCTCGCCAAGCTTCGTGAAGAGAATTATGGCGACAGCACGCTCATCATCTGCCCACCAAACCTGGTCGATATGTGGGAGTGGTACCGGGAGGAATACCAACTTGGCGGCAAGGTTGTGCCGCTGAGCATGGTTCAGAAAGTGTTGCCTGACTTGCGGCGCTATAACATCGTCCTGATCGATGAAAGTCATATCCTGCGCAACACAGAAACAAGAACCTATCGCGCGGTACGGAACTACATCGAGCAAAACGATTGCCGTTGCATTCTGCTTTCCGCCACCCCGTATAACAAGCAATACGCTGATCTTGCAGCTCAGGTCCGGCTCTTCGAATCAACCGATCGTGATCTGGGAATCAGGCCAGAAGCAGCCATTCGCGCTGAGGGGGGAGACCTGGAGTTCACGTCGAAACACCAGGTGAACCTGCGCACGCTGCCAGCGTTTGAGAAGAGCGACGAACCAGACGACTGGAAAGACCTGATGCGCCGCTACCTCGTACGGCGTACCAGAACGTTCATTCAGGAGCATTACACCAAGACCAGTTTGGATGGCCGCAGATACCTCGAAGGGCACGATGGCAAGAAATCGTACTTCCCTACCCGGGTTCCCAAAACGGTGAAGTTCACCATGGAACGCGAGGGCCATCCATTGCCATATACCCGTATGTCCAGCGATGACGTGGTCGACCGCATCAATGCCCTTGAGCTTGCCCGTTATGGTCTCGGGGAGTACATAGATCACGCAGCGTCGTCAAACGCATCCGATGCCGAGCGGGAGACTATCAAGTACCTTGGGCAGGCCGGGTTCCGCCTTAAGGGATTCTCCCGCACCAACATGCTTAAACGCCTCGAGAGCAGCGGCCACTCCTTCCTGCTCTCGGTGAGGCGGCATCTGGTACGCAACGAAGTATTCATCCACGCACTGGAAAATGGACTACCTGTACCAGCTAGTGTGAAAGGCGGCGCAGACTACCAGCCGGACGTCGTCGATTCCGATGAGGACGAAGACGTTCAGCAGCTGGACCTGGTAGACCGTGTGCTTGAATCCTCTGCAATGGACATCTTCGCGCGATCAGCGGTCAAGCATTACGAAATGCTCATTACGCAGCGCAAGAACCGTCACAACTGGTTGCCAGCAGAGTACTTCGTCCCATATCTTGTGGATTCATTGCGCAAGGATGCCCAACTTCTCCGCGAGATTCTGGAACTTGGCGCAGACTTCTCTCCAGATAATGATCCCAAGCTCGAAGCACTTCGCGATCTCCTTACCCACAGGCATCCAAACGAAAAGCTGCTTATCTTCACCCAATATGCCGATACCGCCAACTACCTGAACGACCAGCTCTGTGACGAAGTCGAGCGGTTGGTCGCCGTAACCGGATCGAACGAGAACCCGGCAGCGATAGCGAAGCGATTCAGTCCTGTCAGCAACAATGCCAAGATCAATCCTTGGGATGAAATTCGTGTGCTCGTTTCCACAGATGTACTCTCCGAGGGCCAAAACCTGCAGGATAGTCACATAGTGGTGAACTACGATTTGCCGTGGGCCATTATCAAACTCATTCAGCGCATCGGGCGTGTCGACCGTATCGGCCAGCAGGCCGAACAAATCATCGCCTACTCGTTCCTTCCGGCAGAGGGTATTGAAGACCTCATCCAGTTGCGCAAGCGCGTGCAAACCCGCCTGCGTGAGAACGAGATGGTGGTGGGAGCCGACGAGGTCTTCTTTGAGGGCGACGTTGTGGATGAGAACGGACTGACAAATATCTACAACGAAATGGGCGGTTCCCTGGATGCCGACAGCGAAGAAGATGAAGAAGTCGATATCACCTCGTATGCATGGCAGATCTGGAAAGACGCCACCGATGAGAACCCGGCCCTCAAAAAGGAAATCGAAGACCTGGATGA
>JBHWTK010000013.1:0-180183 GCA_043427975.1 Chloroflexia bacterium
GGGTTGCGGGCCGCGAACCGCGCCCAGCGAGCGAGCGGCCCCATCGGTTTGTTTCTGGATGACATGAAATTGATCCTTGTAGACAGCAGATAGTACGTCGGCGTAGTAACTACTACGAGGACGTACTATATCGGTTGCTCGGGGAGCCGTCAAGTGCGGGCTTCCATGGGCTGGATACTTCAGGGAACGCAAAAGGCGATCCTGGTTATCCAGGACCGCCTTCAAGTTCCATCTCTATACTGCAAATCCACGGGTAGCCCGATTCTTCCAGTCAACCAGGCGGGATCGACACGAATAGGCGAGCCCAAACATGAACACTCCAACGAGATTCAGGCCGATGGCGCTATGGTCAGTGACCTCGCCGTTCACCCTTGTTTCGTTGCTCATCCCCATGAATGCATCGAAAACCTGGCGCGTGTAGTTGCCGTCTGGTTCGGCGGCAAAGAACAGGCTCTGTGCAAGCGCCCATGCCATCACGACGGTAAGTCCCGTCTTGCCAAAGTCCTTATCGAAAACGAGGAGTGCTGCGCCTGCTGCGCCCACAACCCCGAGCGCGATTCTGGTGTACCCGTACACTTCTCCGTCTGCCGCGGCACCGATGCTGGTGACAATTGCTCCCAACGAGAGCCCTGCAGTTAGCACAACGAGCACGAGCAACGGTTTACTCATGGCACCCAGCCGATTTTGCATATCCATAGCGATACCTCCCGACGTTCCCAAGCTTGTCAATAAGGTGACGATTAGGACATAAACGTCAGGAGGTGGCGGCAGGTTCCGACCAGGTATCAGCCCGGGATCGTGACTCCGGTCAGGTCCTGTTCGGGGGCGGGAAACTGTGGGTCCATGTCCTCAAGCGTTTCCCGGAGGACGGTACTGACAACGACATCGCGGAACCATTTCCGGTTGGCGGGCACCACGTACCAGGGCGCGGTATCCGTACTGGTCTTGCTCAAGGCAACTTCGAATGCATGCTGGTACTCGTCCCACAGGGCGCGGTCGTCCAGGTCGCCGAGCGAAAATTTCCAGTGCTTGTCCGGATCATCCAGCCGGGACTGCAGCCGTTCCTTTTGCTCATCCTTGCTAATGTACAGGTAGAACTTGACGATCCGCGTGTCGTTCGCCTCCAGCAGGCGCTCGAAGGCCGTGATCTGGTCGTATCGCTCGCTCCAGACGCTCTCCGGCACCAGGTTCTTAACGCGTACCACCAGTACGTCTTCGTAATGGCTACGATTGAACACCTGAATAAATCCCCTGGCAGGTGCCTTCTGATGGTAACGCCAGAGGAAATCGTGGCTGGATTCGGTTTCGGTCGGAACCTTGAAGCTGTCTACGCGGCAACCGGCGGGGTTGACCCCCTTAAACACATTCTCGATGCAGCCATCCTTGCCGCCGGTATCCATTGCCTGAAACACCACCAGCAGGCTCTGCCCGCTTTCGGCGTAGAGCCTTTCCTGTAAATCGATGATGCGTTTGCGGTTCTCTTTGAGAATTGCCCGTGCCATGTACTTGTCTGGCACGTCCGCGTGATCATCCGGATCCCAGGCGCTTAGCTCAACGGTCGATCCGGGAGTGACACGGTAATCAGCAGGGTTCATGTATCGGCTCTCCTTTTGCTCACCGGGAAAGTGCAGGAAATATGCCGTGGCAACGAAAAACACCCGACGCGAGATAGCGTCGGGTGTTGGATTTCCCTGTTTCCCTGACCGGTCCAGCTGCACCGTGGTGCACCTGGCATGCGTTACGGCGTCAACATCAGGAGAGCTGTGAGGAAGGAAGCGATCATACCCCCGCACAGTGCAGCGCGGCGAATAAGGTCGTTCTTGTCGAGCGTGTCCTGTGCGCGACGTTCGTTTTCGGTCATTGTGGGTTCCCCTCCACATACATGGTTTCTGCAAACTCGCCCAGCCAGCGATTGTGTGTTTGCGAAACTCGCGATTCTTCCAGGTTCCCTCCTGGAATGGCACAGGTATCCAGCTCATACCCGCGCCGGTGGGCACATTAGGACGTGTGCCCTGCGGCGATGTTGCCGGCCGTGTGACGACCTGTCAAGCATGTGCGTACGTTGCCATCAGCGCACGCCGCAGACCCGTTTGGGTCACGCCATAGACTACCATAAACCAGAGCCCTGATTCGCCGAAACCGGGTGTCCGAGATGCTGTTTTCACGCCGATCGCGTCGCCTCATGTGCTTGTACGCACCATAATACACCTGTACGAACGCGGGTGTACAGACCCAGTATCCCAATTCCTGACAGGTTTTGAACGTTTCGAGAATTGCGGGCCGAAGACGTCAGATTAGACCCCGGACGAAAGTCATGCGCCTGGTGCCGGTTCCTGACCGGCACCATTCCGATAGGTTCATTACGTGAAGCGCCGGTGACCGGTCCTCGGCAAAGGGGCGTGAGGCGGCGGGGGCGAGAGGAGAGATGACGATGCGGATAGAGATTCTTGGCAGCGGAGGTGCGGTAACCGTACCCCGCCCGGGCTACCACGATCGTTACAACGACGAGGCTCGCGCCAAGGGCGTACCGTACCAGCGGCGCGGCCCGGCGGTGTTCATCCACGGTGCGAACGTCCTTTTCGATACGCCGGAGGATGTTGGCGAGTCGCTCAACCGCGCCGGGGTCGACGAGGTACGCGCCTGTTTCTACTCGCACTGGCATCCGGACCATGTCATGGGGCGCCGCATTTTCGAGCAGGTGAATTGGGATTTGCGTGGCGGCGCCAACCGTTGCACCGATATTTACCTGCCCGAGGTGGTCCGGCAGACGATGCAGAAACAGTTGGGTACCTGGAGCCACCTGCAATACATGCAATCGGTTGGCCTGGTGAAGCTCCATGTGATCGCCCCCGGTGATTCCGTGCGGATCGACGACATCACCATCACACCGATGCCGCTGGCAGAGGAGTATGTGTTCGCGTATCTGGTGGAACAGGAGGGCAAGCGGGCATGGATCGCAATGGACGAGTTGTTCGGGTGGTCGCCGGGTCCGGAGGTGGAAAACCTGGACCTTGCCATCCTGCCGAGTGGTGTCTGCGAGTTCCATCCGCTCAATGGCGAGCGTCGTATTCCTGCTGACGAGCCCGTGCTGAATTCGGAAATGCGATTCGAGCGGACGCTGGAGTGTATCCGCGACATGGCCCCGGGCCAGGCAGTGCTAATCCACCTCGATGAACCGGATGGCATTACGTACGACGATGGGCTGGAGCTTTCGGCGAACTACCAGGCCGAAGGATTGCCCGTCACGTTCAGCTGGGATGGCCTGATCCTGGAGATTTAGGGACGCCTGCGCGCCATTCCGCGACCTATCACAACCTGTAGATCATATGTGCGAATTGCGGTACCATACCCTTCGGCCTGAAGACAGGTGACCCCCCCTCGCGACCACCGGAGCCCAGCATGGCAGTACAGAGCATCCGCGTTCCCGCCAGCAGTTCGGAGTTCTCCGTCGAGGACGCACCGGTTTTCGATCGCAGCACGCCACGCACGTGGATTGTTTCACACATGCTTCACCTGAAATGGTGGGTGTTGCTCTTCCTGGTGACGGCATTCCTCACCGAGTTCCTCAATGCGATGATCCCCGGCTACACCGGCCGGGCGTTTGATGTGGTGATTGGCGACAACCTCAATCGCCTTTCGCGCCTTCAGGAGATCGCAGTCATCCTGGTGGTGATCGTGCTGGTGCGCGGGCTGGTCGATTTCATCGCCCGGGTTTGCATCGAGGTCCTGGCGAACAGCCTGCAGCGAAACGCACGCGAGGAGATGTTCATCAGCCTGCTCGGCAAGAGCCAGACCTTCCATAACCGGCAGAAGGTGGGCGATATCATGGCGCGAGCCACCAACGATATCCGCCAGATGAACTACATGATCTCGCCGGGTGCGGACCTTATCCTCAGCTCGATGATCGCGCTGGTCGTGCCGCTGTGGTTTATGGGCCAGATCGACCTGCGCCTGCTGATTGTGCCGCTCATTTTCATTGCGCTGTTCTTTCTCGCCCTCGCCGATTATATGAAGCGCCTCAGCCCGGTTTCGGATGCCATGCGCGCAAGCTTCGGCGAGGTAAACGCGAACCTGAACGAGAGCGTGCGGGGCGTTGAGGTCATCAAGAGCACGGGGCAGGAGCTCCCCGAGTTTGGCAAGTTCAGCCGCAATGCTCGGAAGTATCGCGATTGGGCCGTGAAGCAGGGGCTGGTACAAGCCTGGTATGTGCCCACGCTGATCCTGGCGGTCGCGATGGCGATTGGACTGCTGCATGGCATCTACCTGCAGCAACAGGGCGATATCACCGTTGGCCAGCTGGTGGCGTATTCGGTGCTGTGGCAGCAGTTCGGGTTCCCTGTCCACATCTCCACGTTCTCGTTCAGCATGGTCCAGATCGGCATGGCCGGTGCCCGCCGTGTGCTGGAACTGATCAATGAGAAGACAGAGCTCGACCAGAACACGGGCGGATTCGTGGGTGAACTGCGTGGCGAGATCGAGTTCCAGGACGTCACCTTCCGTTACGAGGCAGACGCCGAGCCAGTGCTGCGCAACGTGAGCTTCCATGCCATGCCGGGTGAGACCATCGCGATTGTCGGTGAGACTGGCTCCGGCAAGAGCACGTTGAGCAAGCTGGTGAACCGTATTTTCGATGTCGAATCCGGCCGCATCCTGATTGACGGGCGCGATGTGCGCGACTGGAACCTCGATTCGCTGCGGTCACAGATCGCGGTCATCGAGCAGGATGTGACACTGTTCAGTCGCTCCATCGCCGAGAACATCGCCTTTGGTTCCGGCCAGCAGGCGAGCCGGGAGGATGTGGTGCAGGCTGCGCGGGACGCCCAGGCGCACGAGTTTATCGTGGAAACCGAGAACGGGTACGACACGGTCATTGGTGAGCGCGGCCTTACCCTGAGCGGTGGCCAGCGCCAGCGACTGGCGATCGCCCGCGCCCTGCTGAACAAGCCGAACATGCTGATGCTGGACGATTCCACCAGCGCGATCGACAGCGCCACCGAGGACGAGATCCAGCGCGCCATGCAGCGGCTGCTGGAAGGACGGACAACGTTGCTGATCACGCACCGCCTCAGCCAGATCCGCTGGTCGGACAAGGTGTTGCTGCTGCGCCGCGGCCATGTTGAAGCGTTCGGTACGCACGACGAGTTGCTGCAGCAATCGCCGCTCTATCGCCGGATTTTCTCGCACTACGATGAAGTGGAGGCCTAGGCATGGGCTGGTTCATGGATGGCCTCGATGCCGAGGATTACGACCGTAAATATGGTGATCGCGAGCTAATTGACCGCATCCTGTCGTATTTCCGCCCCGAAGGCGGGCGGATGGCAATTACATCGCTGATGATCGTCGGCAACTCCATCGCGTCGATGCTGGGGCCGGTGATTGCTGCGTGGGGTCTCGACCGGATTACCGCTGGCACGCTCGACAACGCAACCCGTTGGCTCTGGTTTGGCCTGTTCCTTGGCGTGGGCGTGCTCGGGTGGGGGTTCAACTTCTTTCGGGCATGGCTAAGCGCCAAAGTGGTTGGCAACGTGGTGCTGAAACTGCGCGAGGATGCCTTCTCGGCCATCATGAAGCGCGATCTGTCGTTCTTCGACAAGAACCCCTCGGGCAAGGTTGTGAGCCGCGTCACCTCGGATTCCGATGAGTTCGCCAATGTGGTCACGCTCTCGCTGAGCCTGGTTAGCCAGGTGTTGATGATTGTGATCATCATCGTCATCCTGTATATGCGCAGCGCCACACTGGCCACCATCGCCATGCTGATAGCGCCGGTGGTGGTGATCCTGGCGCTCGGGTTCCGACGAATCGCGCGCGATACCACCCGCAACAGCCAGCGCAGCACCGCAGAAGTGAACAGCAGCGTGCAGGAAGCGATGAACGGGATCGCCATCGCCAAGGCGTTCCGGCAGGAGAGCACGCTCTACCAGGAGTTCCGGCCGGTGCTGAGCCAGGCGTATCGCGTAGGGCTGAAGCAGGGGCTGGTATTTAGCGGTATCTTCCCGGTGATGTTCCTCTTTGTCGGCATGGGCACCGTGCTGCTGGTGTACATGGGCGGCACGAAGGTGCTGGATAACGAGATTTCCGCCGGCGACTGGTTCCTGTTCATGCAGAGTATTGGCATCTTCTGGGGGCCGCTCACATCCATCGCGTCGTTCTGGAGCCAGTTCCAGCAGGGGCTCAGCGCCAGCGAGCGCGTATTTGCGCTGATCGATACCGAACCGGAAGTGGTGCAGGTCGCCGAGAACGATCCCGGCAAGTTGCGCGGCGAGATCGAGTTCCGCGACCTTAGCTTCGATTACGACGGCGGCACCAGGGTGCTGCACGGGTTCAACCTCACCATTCCGGCGGGCCAGACTTTGGCGATTGTCGGCCACACCGGGGCCGGCAAGAGCACCATCGGCAAGCTGATCACGCGCTTCTACGAGTTCCAGGAAGGCCAGTTGCTGATCGACGGCAAGGACGTGCGCACGTTCGATTTGCCTGCCTATCGTAGCCAGCTTGGCATCGTGCCGCAATCGCCATTCCTGTTTAGTGGCACTGTGGCCGATAACATCCGCTACCCGCGCCAGGATGCTACCGATGCGGAGGTGGAACAGGCTGCCCGCATGGTGGCCGGTGGCGATTGGGTCGATTCGCTGCAGGATGGCCTGCAAACCGATGTGGGCGAGTACGGGCGGTCGCTTTCGATGGGGCAGCGGCAACTGGTGGCGCTGGCGCGCGTGCTGATCCAGGAACCAGCTATCGTGATCCTCGATGAAGCGACGGCCAGCGTGGACCCGCTCACCGAAGCGCAGATTCAGGAAGGGCTGGACCTGGTGCTGGAAGGGCGGACAAGCATCGTTATCGCCCACCGCCTCAGCACCATTGAGCATGCCGACCGCATCATCGTGCTGGATCATGGCGATGTGGTGGAGGAGGGGACGCACCAGTCGCTGTTGGCGGCCGGTGGCCGCTACTGCGATGTGTACAACACGTACTTCCGCCACCAGAGTCCCGATTACGTCCCCGGCGAGGGCTTTGTAGAGGCTGCCGGCGTCCCGGCGGACTAGTTCGGGGTACAACGGACCGGGGCTGGCATCATGCCAGCCCCGGTCCGCTTGTTAACTCAGGTATCGCTTTAGGGATTATCTGTTCCGGGCTCGACAAACCACTCGCAGAACCGGTTCCAGCTGGCTACGGTGGGATCGAGGAACGACGGCAGGCCGGTGCTGTTGGGGCGGCAGACGCTGCTGGTACTCTCCAGCGTTCCCGCTGTGACCGGGCTGGTGGCACCCTCGTCCCAGTCAATCATCCATGGGGCTATCAGCACCGCCACGATCAGGGCGATGGCAACCGCGACCACCGTTGACGCCCACCAGGGCGATGGGTCATCGAGGTCGATGTACACGAAGTCTTGCTGTGTGGTGTACGGGCTACCGTCTGGCATCGTCATCTCCTTGCCCCAGTGTAGTGGGTCGGGTGGCTAATGCGATAGCGGTACCAGTTGCTCTTCCACCGGGATCAGGTAGAGGCGGCGGCTGGTTTCCCGGAACCCGAGCTTCTGGGCCACACGCATGCTCGCCTGGTTATCCACGCCCGTGCTCCACACCGGTACCCGGCCGCGTTTCTGCACCTCGGCCGCAACAATGGCTGCCGCTGCGGTTGCCATACCCTGCTGGCGGAAGCCCTCGTGCGTGGTGACGCCGATATCGACGTACAGCGGGCTCCAGGCAAAGGTATGGGCAAGGCTCACGATTTCGCCATCGATTACGGCGGCGGCCACAATCGGCTTGTAAGCGGAATCCTGCTGGAGCTCCTCGATCATCATCGTGAGCGCGATGTCGTCATCGGTGAGCAGGCGGACGTGCTCGTGCGTTGGCATCTCCCGCATCGGCTGGTCCAGCACATGGTACACGTCCGTAAGGGTGCGCAGCGAGGTGGTATGGCGGGCCGCGCTTACTGCCCGCTCAAGGTCGGCAACGAGGTGCAACGGCGTGGAGAAGGTTTCCCAGCCCGGCACGTAGGGGATAATCCGCGCAATATCGCTGGCAGTGTGGCCGTGGATAATCGGCTCGGCGGGGAAGCGGTGCGCCTGGATAACAAGCGCACGCGGCTGCCGGACATCACCAACGTACCAGGCATCACACGTGCGTGAGGTGAGGAGGTGATGGCTGATAACCGTCTCCGGCGATTCGCCGATCCCCGCTGCCAGGACCGGCATATCGGTGGGTGAGGCGGTGCGAACGAGCGACGATGTGTACTCCATACTCACGAAAATCTTCCTGCCAGCTTCAATGGATGGGACCGTGATCCTGCTAGAATTAACGGTGAACAACACGGCATTCACTCTCGGCAAGCATACCCGGTATCGAATGCCGCTGGCAGAAGAAAGGCCATACCATGAACCTTGAGCCCGGTATTCCCCTTCGCACTCCGGCACGAACATCGCGGCGCACGTTTGCGAGTGGCGTTGTCGCAGCGTTTGCCCTGTCCACAACGGGCCTGTTTGCGCAGGAATCCACGCCGGAGAGCCGTGCCGAGGGAGATAGCGACGCCGTTGCTGTCCTCAAGAAATCCGGCCAGGCCGTACTGGCGCTTGATACCTTCACGTTCGATATGCAGACCACGCATGGCAGCAGCACGATCTTCCCCGGTGTCGAACTCATATCCGTTGTCGGCGCGGTGCGGCGCCCCTTTGATCTCCAGGCCACACTGACGGTGAAGGCGCTGGTGCAAACCATGGAGATCAGCGCTGTATCGGTTGATGGCGAGTTCTACATCCAGGATCCGCTCAGCGGCGGTGCATGGCAGCAATTCGGCGGCGCAGGCGACGTGGTGAACATGGTGAACCCGGACTGGATCATCCTGGCCGCCGTCAACCTGATCCAGGACGCCCACATTACCGACGAGAGCAACGACTCTGTGATCGTCGAGGGGTATCTCGATTTCGCCGAGTCGCTTAGCCAGGGCGGGGCAAACGACGTTTCCGAACTGGAGGGCGTGCTCGCCGAAGGACCGGTCGATGTGGCGATCTGGATCAATGGCGACAGCATCATTGAGCGGGTTGAACTCTACGGCCCCATCTTCGCGGCAGAATCCCCCGATGTGGAGAAGCGCATCGAACTTGGCGGCTTCAACGAGCCGGTAGAGATCAAGAAGCCGATGATCTAGCCGCGCAGCTGCGGCAAGACCTCGGACGCCAACAACTCCAGCCCGGCGATATCATCGAAATCGAGCCACTGGAGTTGAACACCTTCGATCCCGGCTTCAGCCTTGCCAGCCAGGATTTCCACCACCTCGTTCGGCGTGCCGATCACCGCGCCACGGGCGCGCATGTCGTCGAACCGGTCCCTGTCAGGGTCGGCGTCGAGCGTGGCCTGGTCTTTGGCGAAGATGGTCCCGACCATGATGGTGCGGCGGACGCTGTTGGGGTCGCGGCCTTCCTTCTCGAGCAGTTCATTGAGGAGGGTGTTGCGTCGCTTCCAGTCGTCGTTGCTCATCGCCAGGCCGTTCCATTCATCGGCATATTTCGCTACCAGGGGCAGCGTGCGCTTCTCGCCGTTACCGCCGATGGTGATCGCCAGGGGGTGCTCCTTCGGCACAAGTTGGGCATCGTTGAGCTGGTACAGTTCCCCATCGTACGATGCTGGAGTGTCGGAGCGCACCAGCCGGGTTACAACCTCCAGGCCCTCTTCGAGCCGGGCAAAGCGCTCGTCCATGCTGCCGAGATCGAAGCCGAACGCGTTGTGTTCCTTGTCCTGCCAGCCGGTACCAAGCCCCAGGCGCAATCGGCCTTCGGCCAACTCGTTCACGGCCACCGCCTGCCAGGCGAGGATGCGGGGATCGCGGAACGACACGGGCGATACCAGCGTGCCGAGTTCGATACGCTCGGTGTTATCGGCCGCCCAGGCCAGCGAGATGTACGCCTCGAGCGCATCCTTGTGGCTGTCGGTACCATCCATGAAATGGTCGCTGCGGTAAATGCCATCGAACCCGAGGTCCTCGGCTGCCTGAACCAGCCGTTTCCAACGGGGCCATGTGAGCCCGAACGCGCCCTCGATCATCAGTGAAATTCGCATGGATGGTGCTCCCTTCCGACAACAGGTTGTGTTAAGCGTGCATGGTACACGAGATTCCCGTGCACCCCTGTTGCCGGAAACCGGGTACCATTAGAGGCAACGTGTACAGACTGCCGCCCTGGCGACATTGCCGTGCCAGAGCGGGATTTCAGGGAGGAATGATCATGGTCGATAACGCTGCTGCCATGCGCACTGTCAGGGATTCCATGGGCGAGATGCAGGTGCCCGAGAACGCGATGTACGGTGCAACCACCGCTCGCGCGGTCGAGAACTTCCCGATCAGCAAACTCCGCTACGGGCGCGCATTCCTCAATGCCCTTGGTTTGGTCAAGGGAGCAGCCGCCCAGGTGAACAAGGACCTCGGCCTGCTCGATCCCGCCATGGCTGATCTCATCTCCGAGGCTGCTGCCGATGTTGCCGCCGGCAAGTTCGATAATGAGTTCCCAATCGACATCTTCCAGACCGGCTCTGGCACCTCGACCAATATGAACGCCAACGAGGTGATCAGCAGTCGTGCCGCGCAGTTGCAGCCGGACGCCCCGAAGATCCACCCGAACGATCACGTCAACATGGGCCAGAGCTCCAACGATGTTATCCCGACCGCCATCAGCGTGGCGGCCTACATCGAAATCAGCGAGCAGCTGATACCGGCACTGAAGCACCTCGAAGAGACCATCCTGCAGCGCTCCGCCGACGTTGAGGGCATCGTGAAGACCGGTCGTACTCACCTGATGGATGCGACGCCGGTACGAATGAGCGATACCATCCGCGCCTGGGCGACCTCGGTACGGCTGGGGCGCGAGCGCGTCGAGGCCACCTTGCCACACCTGGCCCGCCTCGCTATCGGCGGCACTGCTGTCGGTTCCGGCCTCAACGCCCACCCGGAGTTCGGAAAACGCGTGGCGGCCAAGCTTGCCGAAACCACCGGCCTGCCGTTCGTCGAAACCGATGACCATTTCGAGAGCCAGGCCTCTATGGGCATCGCCGCCGAGGTGAGTGGCGCGCTGAAGGCCACCGCGACTGACTTCATCAAAATTGCGAATGACCTGCGTCACATGAATAGCGGCCCGATCAGTGGCCTCGGTGAAATCGTGCTGCCGGCCCTGCAACCGGGCTCCAGCATCATGCCGGGCAAGATCAACCCCGTGATCGCTGAAGCAACGATGATGGTCGCCGCCCAGGTGATCGGGAACGACACCACCATCAGCATCTGCGCCATGCACGGCAACTTCGAACTGAATGTGATGCTGCCGATCCTCACGCACAACCTGCTGGAAAGCATCGAGATCATGGCCTCCATGAGCAACGTGCTTGCGGATAAGGCCATCGCCGGGTTTACGGTGAACACCGAGCACATTGCTGACCTGGTGGACAAGAACCCGATCATGGTCACGGCGCTCAATCCGATCATTGGCTACGAGAATGCTGCCAAGATCGCCAAGCGGGCCTACGCCGAGAAGCGGGCCGTGAAGGATGTGGCCGAGGAGATGACCGACCTCAGCCGCGAGGACCTGGATCACCTGCTGGATCCGGCCGAATTGGCGGTTCCAGGCATCAAGGGCGAATAAATCCATAGCTGTGCAACGCCCCTGGCCACATGGCCAGGGGCGTTGCGTTAATCGCGCTCCCGCTGCGGGAGCCAGACAGTGAAGTTCGTCCCTTCACCGGGGGTTGAGGCGACATCGATCCAGCCGCCATGCGCCCGCACGATGCTGAGCGCGATGGACAGGCCGAGCCCGGTGCCGCCACTGGTGCGGGCCCGGTGTCCCTCTGCCCGGTAGAAGCGCTCGAAGAGGTGCGGGAGGTGCTCGGCCTCAATGCCGCTGCCGGTGTCGTCGACATCAATACGGGCACACCGCACCTTGTCCTGCGGGTCGATATCTTCCCCGATGCTCAGGGCTACGGTATTGCCCGCCGGGGTGTGCCGCAGGGCGTTATCGAGCAGGATCAGCATCACCTGCACCAGGCTATCGCCATCGCCGTGGATGAGCACTTCTTCGTTCGAGTTCAGTACCAGTTGCTGGCCATCCACCAGCACCTCGGCGGTGCGGATGGCCTCGCGCGCCAGCAGGTCCAGCGACACCACATCGGAGGCGCTTGCCAGCCGCGATGTTTCCGTGTCACTCCGGGCGAGGCTGAGCAGGTCGGCAACCAGGCGACTCATGCGTTCGCTCTCGCGGCTGACATCGGCCAGCGCCTCGTCAATATCCTGCATATCGGTTGGCCGGCCCGATCGCAGTTGCTTGCGGATCACATCCACATTGCCCTTGATTGCGGTGAGTGGCGTGCGAAGTTCGTGCGAGGCATCGGCGACAAACCGTTGCTGGGTGACAAACGCCTGTTCAATACGGTCCAGCATGTCGTTAAAGGTGTTGCCCAGTTCGGCAATTTCGTCGCCGGTTGGGGGTACATCGAGCCGCCTTCCGAGTGAGGTAATGGTGCGGTCCTTGGCGATATCATCCGCGTTGGCCATGAACCGGCTCACCGGCGAGAGCGCCTTGCCGGCGAGGCTCCAGCCACCAATACTGGCCGTTGCACCACCGATAATCCCGAACAGCAGCAACGCCTGGCTGAGCTGGTTAAGCATTTGGGTGGTGCCGGAGAGCGATTCGCTCGTGAATATGACGCCCACCACCATCGGCACATCGGTGCCGTTATCGACCGGCGTGCGACTGACAATAGGATAGGTGTATCCACGAATCGAATACCCGTTGACTCGATATGTTTGCAGGGTGGGTGAGTGCTCGGTGCGTACCCGGGCGACATCCTCGGATGTTGGCCAAAGGTTGCTCAGCGTCCCGTCGCTGTAGGCGACCTCGTTGTTAGTGAGGTCAACCACCGTCACGGTGACGCCGGAGAGCAGGATGTTCTGCACATCCAGTGTCGATTGCGGCGAAAGCTGGTAGAGCCCGGGCATTCCCGGCACTGCCTCCACACTCAACTGGGCACGGACATCGAACGCGGCGTTGCTCAGGCGTTCGCGGGCGTCCTGGTCCAGTGATCGGATGAGCAGGACCCGCAAGCCAATGCCGAGCATTGCCAGCGTGATAATCAGCACGCCGGCATACCAGGCAGTGATGCCGAAGCGAACACTGAACAGGAAGGGTACGCGGCGTCGCAGCACGTTGGGCTTGCGCTCATCCGGCAGTTCCCGGCTGGTTACGCGCGCAGTCTTCTGGCTACTCACTGCAGGCGAAGCACATAGCCGATACCACGAACTGTTTGCACCACACGGGGTCGGCCATGAGCTTCCAGGGCGCGGCGCAAGTTGCCAATCACAACTTCCAACACGTTGGATTCACCGTAAAAATCCTCACCCCATACGCGCTGCATCAGTGTTTGCCGGGTGAGTACCTGGTTCGGGTGGCGCATGAGGATTTCCAGCAAGTCGAATTCACGTGGGGTGAGCTCGATGGTGTCATCACCGCGCGAAACGGTGTGGCTGGTGAGATTGAGGGTGATGTCCTCAAACGTCAGCACATCCGGGCCCGCCTGCGACGCAGGGGTGCTACGACGGAGTAGTGCCCGCACGCGAGCCACGAGTTCGTCGAAATCGAAGGGTTTCACCAGGTAGTCATCGGCGCCAGCATCCAGGCCGGCTACGCGGTCGGCAACGGCATCGCGCGCGGTAAGCATGAGGATCGGAAGCCGGGGTGTACCTTCTGCCTCCTCGGCGGCACGAATTCGGTGGGTGATCTGGATACCATCGATACCGGGCAGCATCAGGTCCAGCACTACCAGGTCGGGTGGCGAATCGCGCAGCTGTGCCAGGGCATCGCTCCCGTTGTCGGCAACCTGCACATCGAAGCCCTCGAAAATGAGGCCGCGACGCACGAAACCGGAAATGGCGGGCTCATCCTCCACAATCAGGATCGTGCGCGTACGCTCTGTCGTGTCGTTCTGTACTATAGCCATGGTGCTATTGGTACCTCGAATGTACCGAATCAGTGCTCGTATCATAATCCACATTGGCGCTCGCTCCCGGTGGATTACCCCGGGTACACATAAGCGGCGAGCCATCATACTGTGATGACCGCCGCTTACGCATGGGGTGGGGAGGAGAGACGTTAGAAATGCTCGTGGTTGTGTTGCATGTCCGAGTGACCATTTCCAACTAGACTCATCATAGGTAAGCTCCCTGAACGGACTCTGAAATGAACCTGAAGAATCCATGAATTCTTACCCGACGAACATTCTTACCGCCCCCTATGGCATGCGAGCGCTGCGAGAGCTGGACCTGGAAGCTTTGCCGCAGATTTTTCCGGAGTGTGGCGCCTACGGCCCGGCGCTGGCGGATCGCCGCCGCTGGTTGGTGGACGTGGAGAACGTTCCCTGGGGCCGCAACCCCAAGACGCGGCTCGTGATGGAGGAAAAGGCCACGGGCCGGGCGCTGGCCGGTTTTACCATAGACCGCCAGAGCGAAGCCGTGGCCATTCTGCATTACGGTTTTCGGCCCACCACCGCCATGACCCAGATTGCCGGATTCATGCTGGCCCGGCAATACGCCTTTGATCGGCTCAATTTTATTGCCTTGCGGACAGATATGGTCTCGGGGCAAGACCCCCTGGCACAGATTCATGAGAGCATCGGTTACCGGGTGGCCGTGCGATTACGGGAGTGGTGGCGCGACGCCGAAGACATCCCGCACGACCTGATCACGTATGAGGCGATTAACCCCGCCTGGGAGGGCCGGCATGACCAATAGTTACCTGCATCAACCGGAGATGTTCGGGGAGCGCATCTGGTTGCGGCCAATTGAGCCGCGCGATGCCCTGGTGCTCTCCGAAACGTCACTGGAGGTCGATGCCGACTGGGCACCAAGGCCCAACCCGCCCGTAAGCGAAACCGCGTTCCGCAACTGGATTACCTCGCTCGAGCTGACGCAACTGGTGTGGGCGGTGTGCCGTACCGACCAGCAGGAGGCCATAGGCACCGCCAGTCTCCGTAATATCGACCTGGCACACCGCACCGCCGAAACCGGGATGGGGTTGCTCTACCCGCAGGACCGGGGCATCGGGCTGGGGCAGGAGATCAAAACGCTGGTGCTCGATTTCGCCTTCGATGTGATGGGAATCCATGCAGTCAAGTGCACCATCGATTCGCGTAATATCCGCAGCCAGCGGTCGGTGGAGAAATCGGGCTATACGCGTGTTGGCGTGCTCACGGCCGATGTGCCCCTGGGGCTGGGCCAATACGCCGATACACTGGTGTACCAGTTGTTGGCATCGGACTGGCGCAAGAAAAACTAGCTGGTAAGTATCTCTGCCAGGATGTTGGCCAATTCATCGAGCGAGCTGGCCAGCAATTGCGAGAGCCGGCCCGAGAGTTCGCCATCGATATAACGCATGGCCGCGAACTCTTCCTCGCTGATCACGTCGCGCAGGAGCCCTTCAGGATCCCCATCTTCCTCATCGAGCGCAATCATCGCATCGGTCAACGGATCGTCGACCAACACCAGGGTCCAGTCGTGGCCCATGATGTGGCATTCACCGTTCTCGGTGGTGATTTCCACGTGTCCGCTGGCGATAAGGTCCTCAAAGACGAGGCTTGCCAGTTCGCTGGGTCTACCGGGCATCGGCGTCACCTCCGACGGAAAGCGTCCAGCCGACGAGCCCCTGTTCCAGCAGTTGCAGGGTGGAATTGGTCGATCGCTCACCACGGGCGCCAGCACCGGGGTTGAGGCTTGTCACGCAGATAGCAGCTGCCTTGCCCTGTTTGGCGACGAGGCTAATCATCCAGGCGGCCTGTTTCGGCGTAAGGCCGTTGGCTTCCGGGGTCGAGGCGCTGGGCACGTATTGCGGGTCGAGCACATCGAGATCCACGTTGACCATCACGACATCAACATGGGCCAACAGCCGTTCTACTGCTGCCTCGTAAAGAGGCGCCCGCTGTGGTGCCTTGGCATCGACCACGCGCACGTTCGTGCTGCGCAGCAGGATGTTCTCGTGTTCATCGGTGCTTCGGAGCCCGGCAATGAGGATCTGGTCGGTCGGGAGGGTGTACCGGAGATTCGCGCTTTCGCGCCAGATAGGCCCTGCAAGGCCGGCCACAATTGCCACCGGCATGCCGGCGAGGATACCGCTGAAACTGGTTTCCGGGGTATTGAAATCGGCATGGGCATCGATCCATACCAGCCCGATGCGCTTGCCTTCAAACGCCTGCTGGACACCGCTGAGTACGCCGATACTGGCAGTGTCATCACCTGCCAGGACCAGTACCGGATCGCCGGTAGCGAGTGCGTCCTTCACCAGGGCAGCGGTGTGCCCACCCAGGGTGCCAATATTGGCGGCAATAGGCCCTTGCACACGCTCCTCGTCCGGCAACCTGCTTTCCACAGGCTCCGTGGTTTCCACGCCCGCGGCGGTGAGGCGATTGCGCAGCCCCGCGTCCAGTAGTGCCACCGGTCCACGGCCCAGGCCGTCCATATATTCATCGTAGCGATACGGAACCGTCACAATATGAATGCCCATGACCTCTCCTCCAGAAACCGAGCACCAGGTACCGTATGTTCAGGCCCAGGAACGGTGACTCACTTCTCCGTATGATACTTTGTCTACTCGTGCGATCGCGCCGTGCGAGGGTGTGGCAACCACCGGAATAGAACCCACCCTGTTCGACACGGCCTGCCACGTTGAGTAGTGTCGTTCCAATGGGGCTTCACCACCCACGGGACTCCCACGTACACTGGTTGCGGGACACGCGTCTTGTATTTACGCACGGAGGATCACCCATGCAGGAAAATCACTACCGCCTGCTGGATGTCCCGTTTTCGGCGAGTCGCAAGGAGATTACCACCGCGTACCGCAGGGCGATGCGCAAGTGGCATCCCGACCAGTTTCGCGGCACAGACAAGGAAATGGCCGAAGACTACGCCAAGCGGCTCAATAACGCTTACAGCGTGCTCAGCGACCCCCACAAGCGTGAAGAATATGATCGCTCCATCCGTGTGGAGGCGATCCAGAGCCAGATTATGGAGAAATATGTGGCCGGCTACGGCGGCTGGAACCTCGGCGGGAGCGGCCCGCTGCCAGCCGATGCTCCCCGCCGGTCGATGACTGCGCGGGAACGGCGCGAACTGCGGATATCCGACCGCAACGCCTTCCGCAGCATGATCGTCTCGTTCGCGATGCTGCTGGTGCTTGGCCTGCTGTTGCTGCTTGTGTTCTCGCTCTTTAATTCCGCGTTTACGCTGTTTGGCTAGCGTGATCCTGCCATCCCTGGTACCCGCCGGCAACGATCACCGCTGCAACTGCGGCAAATAGCAGTTGCGCTGGCCAGCCTTCGGGAATCCAGACGGACTCGAAAAAGAGCCAGCCAAGCAATATGCATCCGGCCGCCAGGGTAAGCAGGTAAGCGTACCACCATCGGCGCCAGTGGGCGACGGCAGCAAGCAAGGATGATCCCCCCACTGCGACGAGGAGGATCAGGCCTGGACCGGTGTAATCGCTAAATGGAGAACCCTCGAGGTACGTCAGTGGCATGGGATCGGGCCTGCCGAGCAGGTACCAGGCTCCAACCGCCGCCCCGAGTGCATTAAAACCCAGTGCCCATTGCGAATACCGAATCCAGTTACTTCTGTGGACGACGTTGCTTTCCACCGCGCGACTCCCTGCCGGCCGTGCCTCTGCGCGCAGGGAATTTCGGGGTGTAGCCGGCATTCGGGCCCTGGCGCTGTCGGTTGAAGCGCTCGGTTTGCTCGATATCGGGGGCGAGGATGTGGGTGATGCGCTCCAGCGAATCGAGCAGCGTCTTCATACCACTTCGGAGAACCGAGGTCGCTTCATGACCAATCATACGGTTGTCCAGGTAGTTCAGCGTCAGGAGTTTTCCGACCGTTTCCACCAGCATGAGGCTGGCCACCGCCGGCACCAGCCGCCGCTGGTCGGGCCGGAGATGACGGTTGGACGCGTACGATTCGATGATCGATTCGGTAAGTGCCGCGCTCCAGCCCTGCATGTAGACCGTGATCTGGGCGAGATCAAGCACCGGGGAACCCCATGCCATGTGGCGCCATCCCACGATCCCCGTCAGCTGCCGGTCGGTGCCCTGGCCCGTGATCAGGATGTTCTCCGGCCACAGGTCGTTGTGGATTACCACGCTGCTGTCGGTAAGTTGGGCCGGTTCGTTGCGAATGAGGTCGCTGGCGGTGGGGATAATGCGGTTGCCACAGCGCAGCCAACGACGAATATCTCGCTCGTCGGCAGCCTTGTCGCCCAAGACCTTACGCTGGTCAAACCAGTATTTCCGCACGCGGTCCAACAGGGTGGCGATGGTAAACACCGGCAAGCCATCCCGGCTCACGTCTTCCGACGCGGCATGGGCGCGGG
This sequence comes from Chloroflexia bacterium, assembly GCA_043427975.1. GTDB lineage: Bacteria > Chloroflexota > Chloroflexia > Thermomicrobiales > UBA6265 > UBA6265. The sequence goes on from JBHWTK010000013.1 coordinate 18,380, forward strand.
CGATGGCGGCGGCTACCTGCACGATCACCTCGTTTGCGTGCGAGCTTTCCGGAAGCGGAAGGGTAATCGGGTTGCCTTCGGCATCGGCATAGCCACCGAATCGCCCGAGTGGGCGCCCCTCCAGCCAGGTCTGCGCCGAGTACAGGCGACCTTTCACGGTAGTCGTCAGGACATCATCGCTCGCGGCATGCGGGCGGATTACCGGAATCACATCGCCAGCGCCAGCGTGCATGGCCGCCAGCACCCGCGCCATTGCATCGACCTGGGCCGGGGATGTTCCCTCCGGCCACTGTCGTAACAGCAGATCGCCGGAAGGCCCGACCATATGCACAAACGGCCGGGTAGCCGGGGTATCGTTCGCGCTGTGGTTGCCGGGTGCAAGCTCATCGGTGGCGTCCAGCCAGGCGTCCATATCAAATTTTTGGCTGAGGTGTCGGTAGTCGTGTTCCATATCGCCCGAAGTATACGCTGCTATCGGGCGGTGTAGCCGGGTCCGTACACCTGGCGGCCTGGCAAGGCCCCGTTATGTGTCCCATCCTGCAGCACCCGAACACCATTCACCCATACGTCGCGGATGCCGGTACTGAGCTGGTGGGGATCAGTGTAGGTGCCGTTATCGATCACCGTATCGGGATCGAAGACGATCACATCGGCGTACATGCCCTCGCGGAGCAGGCCACGATCGAGCAAGCCCAGCCTGCTGGCCACGGCACTGCTGCACTTGCGCACCGCGTCCTCCAGGGTAATCCACCGGTTCTCGCGCACGAACCGGCCCAGCACCCGGGTGTAGGTGCCGTATGCCCGCGGATGCATGAGTCCGAACTCGCCGGCCGTTTCGGGGTCGACGCCGCCGGCGTCCGTCGCGAATGTAATCCACGGCTGTTTCGCCTGCAGCGCGAGGTTCTCCGTTCCCATGGCGAGGTACATGCAGAAAATGTCGCTGTGGTTCGTGGCGATAAGGTGGCACACCGCTTCGGGCCATGGCATGCCGAGATCGGCAGCCGCATCGGAAAGCCGCCAGCCCCGATACTTCACGATATCGGGATGAACGATCTGGGCCAGCAGGATATTCTCCGGGCCGCACATGAGGCCGAAGTTCTCCCAATCGCTGTTCGGGTCGAGCATATCCTCGACGATGCGTGCGCGAATCTCCGGGTCTTCGAGGTTGGATTGCCGTTGACCCGCTGCCTGGCACCAGGGTGGAAGGCAGGCCGCAAGGCCGGTGCCCGCACCCTCATACGGGTACATATCGGCCGTGATATCGATGCCCCGGGCGCGTGCGGCGGTGATGTCGGCAATGAGTTGTTTCATTTTCGGCCAATTGGCCTGGCCGATGGCCTTGAGGTGATAAATCTCGGTGGAGACACCGGCCTCCTCGGCGATGCGCAACGTTTCCGCAAAACCGGCATCAAGGTCGTCACCTTCCGAGCGCATGTGGGTGATATGCACGCCGTTGTACTGTGCCACCACCTTCATCACTTCAATCAGTTCGGTGATGCCCATATACACGTCGGGCGGATAGATGAGCGCGGTAGCAATGCCAAACGCACCATCTTCCATACATTCGGCCACCATGGCGCGCATGGCATCAATTGCTTCCGGGGTCGCGTCGCCGTCCTCCAGGCCCATGCCGAACTGGCGCACGGTGCCACCACCAACAAACGAGCCGATGTTCACCGATGTCCTGCGACGTTCGAATTCATCCAGCCAGTCACCGAACCGGCTCCAGGTACGACCGAGGGAGTTCCACTCGTCGAACGCCTCGTCACCCAGCCGCACCCGCATGCCGGGCGTGAGGGGCTCGTTGATCTCGCCGCCGAACGGAGCAGGGGTCCAGCCCTCGCCCATGATCTCGGTTGTTACCCCCTGGGTAATTTTGGAGATCGCGCGACCATCTGTCATGAACGGGACGATGCTGTGGCTCTGGATATCAATGAAGCCAGGTGCTACGACATGCCCTTCCGCATCCACCACCTCATCGATATCGCCCGGGCTAATGGACCCTGGCGGCGCAATATGCTCGATACGGTCTTCCCGGATCAGCACGTCGCCAAAGAACCAGGGGTTGCCGCTGCCGTCAACGATGCGGCCGTTTCGGATGAGCGTGGACGTCATGTCACCTGCTTTCTGCCAGTAGGGGAGTCGCCCAATACAACTACTGGGCGCCGTTGCCATATACACGTGTGCCGGGCTTGGCGCCGGTGTGAACGCCACCCGCCAAAACCTGTTCGCCGTTGACCCACACATGTTCGACACCGGTACTGAGGTGGTGGGGATCGGTATAGGTTGCGTGGTCGATAATCGTGTCAGGATCAAACACGATCACATCGGCTTTCATGTGGGCACGAAGTGTGCCGCGATCCCGGATACCAAGCCGGTTGGCGACCGCGCTGGTGCCCTTGCGGATTGCGTCTTCCAGCGTTATCCAGCCATTGTCGCGGGCGTAACGTCCCACAATGCGGGGGTAGGTGCCGTACGCGCGTGGATGCACCAACCCCCTGGGAGCCATCCATGCGGGGTCAACGCCTCCGGCATCGGTGCCCCACTTGATCCACTCCTGCTGGAATTGCAGTTGCAGGTTCTCCTCGCTCATGCCAAGGCTCATGGAGAAAATGGGTGAGCGATCGGTCCGCAGCAGCCAAAGGGCTGCCTCGTGCGGATCCATGTCGAGCTCGTCTGCGGCATCCTGCAGCGTTCGACCATGGAATCGGGCCGCGAGATCTTCCGACGCGAATTCGGCCAGGATAACCTTGGAGGCCTTGTCGGGCGCGATGCCGTTCGCGGGATCCGCAGCGGCGTTGCGCATCTCTTCAAGAATGCGTTGCCGGGTGGCAGGATCATCCAGGTTCTGCAGCAGCAAGCCGCGTTCGCTGGCCCAGTCCGGTACATCGGCATTGGAGACCAGGCTGGTCCCCGAGCCGTTGTAGGGATACATATCGGCGGCGATATCCATGCCATTGGCCCGGGCCTCGTTGATCCTCTCGATCACTTGCGGCATCAGGTGCCAGGAAGGACTCCCGGTAGCCTTGAGATGGTAGATCTCCGTGATCACTCCGGAATCACGGGCGATCTGGATGGTTTCCTCCAGGGCCCGAAGGATGTTGACGCCCTCGTTTCGCATGTGGGTGATATGGACACCGTTATACCGGGCGACCACCTCCATGATGGCAGTAAGTTCCGCGGTGGATGCGTAGGAGCCCGGCGGATAAATGAGAGCCGTTGCGACGCCGAAGGCGCCATCCTCCATCGACTCGGCGGTTGCACGGCGCATGGCCGCCAGTGCCGCGGCGTCCGGTTCGCCCTGGACCTGGCCCATGCCGTATTCGCGAATGGTGCCACCGCCAACAAACGAACCGATGTTGACACTGGTGCCCATCTGCTCCATGTGCTGTAACCAGTCACCGAATCGGGTCCAACCACGAGCTGTTTCATCCCAGGCGGCTCGCTCGTCATCGGTGAGGCGATGCACCAGCGCAATCGCCCACGGGTCGGTGATCTCGCCACCGAAGGGGGCAGGGGTCCAGAACTCACCCATGATCTCGGTCGTGACACCCTGGTTGATTTTCGAGAGCGAGCGGCCATCGATGAGCAGGGGCAGGATGGAATGGCTCTGAATATCGATGAAGCCAGGGGAGACGATTTTGCCGGTTGCATTGACGATTACATCGGCGCGTTCAGGCGAGATCGTACCCGCCGGCTCGATGGCAGCAATGACGTGATCCTGCAGGAGCACATCGCCGAAAAACCATGGATTCCCGGTGCCGTCTATGATTCGGCCATTGATAATTAGCGTTGAGGTCATGCCCTGCTCCCGATTGTTATACGGAGGACCTGGCACATGCTAACGCGGCAGCAACGCTTCCGCAATATGGGGTGCGCACCCAACCGCCCCGCCTGGCTGGAGGGGCACTATATGGAAGTTGACGCATATCATCCGATACCCAATAGTACCGCAACGGTTCCTAGCGTGTCCATGAAATTGTGCAGTATCCGGTATACAGTTCCCAAACTTCCTGCGGGTATGGCCGGGCAGCCGGGCTACCGTACAATGCCATCGGAACGACGCCGGCGTGAAGCATAATTCACGGTTGTTACAAGGAAACGCCATGCACGATTCGTTGAGGATGGTTCGGGATGCGGCCAGGGCAATCGGCCTGACGCTGCCCGAGGAACGCGAGCAATCCATTGCCCACGCCTGGGAGACCGCGCTGAAGCAGGCGGAGGACGTGCGCTCCCAACCCACGCCGGCGCCTGCACCCAGCGCGTTCGACGCCGCCTGGAGCGAGAAGAAATGACCGCCACCGATCCGAACCCAAACCCATTGACGATCCGGAAGACCGTGCACCTGCTTCAGAGCCGTCAGCTGAGCCACTATGAACTGATTACCCACATCCTCACCCGTATCCAGGAGACCGATGAGGAGGTTATCGCCTGGCTTGATGTCCGCCCGACAAACCTGTTGAACCTGGCCGAGGCCAATGACCGCCGGCAGGCGCTGCCCAAGGCCACGCTGCCGCTGTTCGGCATCCCGATCGGCGTGAAGGACATCATCGACGTAGCCGGGTACCAGACTGTGTGCAACATGGAGGCGCGGGAACAGGTGGAGCCGGCGGGGCGCGATGCCGAGGTCGTGCACGCCATGCGAAAGTCCGGCGTGGTGTATCTCGGCAAGACGGTGACCCAGGAAGCTGCTGCGGGCATCTTCAGCGATCCCTGCCGTAACCCGTGGGATACCACCCGCATTCCCGGCGGATCAAGTGGCGGCAGTGCTGCGGCCGTCGCCAATGGCACTGCCCTGGGCGCATTCGGCACGGATACGGGCGGCAGTATCCGCATCCCTGCCTCCCTGTGTGGCGTGACCGGCCTCAAGCCGACCTATGGCCGGTTGAGCACAAAGGGGATTTTTCCCCTGTCGCCGAGCCTGGACACCCCGGGTCCGATGGCGCGCGATGTCGCCGATACGATGGCCCTGTACCTGGCGATGCAGGGGAAGCACCAGGAAATCCCGGCGATGTGGGGCCGCTTCCCTGAGGAACCAGCCTCGTTGGCGGGCAGGCGCGTTGGCGTACTGACCTCGTTCTTTAACGAGCATTTGCAACCGGAGGTTCAGGCGGCGCATCTCAGCGCGGTGGCAGTGCTGGAGACGCTGGGAGCGGAGATCGTTGAGTGTAATTGGCACGATGCTACAGCTGCCCGCGTGGCCGCCGGGCTGATCTCCCGCATCGAATGCGCGCAAGTGCATCGTGACCTGCTCTTCACGGCGCCAGACCTGATGGGCGAGCAATTGCGCCGGCGTGTCGAAGTAGGGGCGCTGCTACCAGCCGATACGTGGTTCGCGGTGACCGAGACGCGCCAGCGTGCGAAGGAGAGCATTGCGGCGCTTTACCGCCAGCACCGGCTGGACGCCATCATCGCGCCAAGCACACCGGTGACCGCACCGCAGGTCGATGAGATGGAGATTACCTATGCCGACGGCAGCCGAGAGGAAACCGGCTATGCCATGACGCGGCTCACCGCGCCATGGAACGCCACCGGGCAACCCGTATTTGCCATACCGGCCGGCAGGGATGATCAGGGGCTACCAATTGGGCTTTCACTGGTAGGCCGCCCGGATGAGGAGTGGGCGCTGGCCGATATTGCCCACGCACTCCAGCAGGCACATTAAGTGAAACGAAACGAGGGGCGGTCGCGAGGCCGCCCCTCCTGCTGTTAACCGGCGAGAATCGACTCGATGGTGTCGAGTTCCCCCGGTTGCAACGGCTCGAAGCTGAGCGTTGCCAGGTTCTGTTCCAGTTGTTCCACGCTGCTGGCTCCAATGAGCGCCGAGGTGATCTCGCTGCGGCGCAAGATCCAGGCAAGCGCCAGCTGCGCCAGGGTCATGCCTCGTCCGGAGGCCATCTCGTTCAGCGCCTGCGCCTTCGCAAGATAGGCCTCGTTAACCTCGTCCGATTTCAGCGAACCGTCGCGGGCCGCGCGGGAATCGGCAGGCACATTACCGGCCAGGTAGCGGTCCGTGAGGAGCCCCTGAGCCAACGGGATATACGCAATGCTGCCGATCCCGTTTGAGTTCAGCACATCAAACAGGCCGTCCTCTGGCTCGCGGCGGAACATGTTGTAGGGCGGCTGGTGAATCAACAGGTGAATGTTGTACGGCTCGAGGGCCGCCACCATTTCCTCGGTTCGCTTCGGGCTGTAATTGCTCACGCCCACATACAGCGCCTTGCCCTGATGCACCGCGCTCGCCAGCGCGCTTGCGGTTTCCTCGATCGGCGTGTCGGGATCTTCGCGGTGGTGATAGAAGATATCGACGTACTCCAGGCCCATCCGCTTCAGGCTTTGATCCAGCGAAGAGAGCAGGTACTTGCGGCTGCCCCAGTCACCATACGGGCCGTCCCACATACCGAATCCGGCCTTGCTGGAGATGATCAGTTCATCGCGCAGCGGCAGGAAATCTTCACTGAGAATGCGACCGAAATTCTCCTCGGCGCTGCCGGCGGGTGGGCCATAGTTGTTCGCCAAATCGAAATGGGTGACACCGGCATCAAACGCCGTGCGCAGGATGGCGCGCTGGTTTTCGAGCGGGCGATCGTTGCCGAAGTTCTGCCACAGGCCCAGGGAAATCTCGGGCAGCAACAGGCCGCTGGCACCGGTGCGTCGATAGCGCATGCGGCCATCGTAGCGGCCAGTGTCGGGTGAATAGGTCGTGGGAACACCTTTCCTTGAGGTCGACATCCGCATTGATGTCCCTTCCCTTATCGCACGTTTTTGGTCGCCGTCAAGAGTGGATCGGTACACCAGGACCCGAGATTTCAGAAAATCCGAGAGGTTCTTGACGTTCTCCAAACCGCTCTGATAGACTGAAAACAGAACAAATGTTCTACATTTTAGATCAGCGGGGGGAACCATGCACACCGTTCAGGCCAGCGAGAACGAAACACCGGAATACGTGCGGTGGACGTGTCCTTACCACGATCCCCCGGTGTTGCTCGCGATGGTCGATAGTGCGGGTCACCTGCAGATCAAGGTTCGCAATCGCATATGGCTGGTGAACGACTATAGCTCCGTCACCGCCATATGCCCCAAGTGTGGTGCCCGGCACACCAGGACAATTGCCGAACGCTGACCTCTTGCCGAGCTCCAGAGAGCCTGTAGACCGACGAAGGAGCTCGACGCATGAAGAACAACGACGTAGCGACTCTGCGGCAACGCCTCATCTCCCGGCACGCCCGCCTGAAGGACCCTGACCCGCTGGCTGTTCCTTCCGCTGGCGTTATTGACCCCATGACCGTTGAGGCGCTCCAGCACCTGGCAGCGCGGGCGCAGGGAGGCGATATCGGGGCTCGTGATCACCTCTACTTTTCCCTGCAACCCCGGTTGCACCGGATCGGCTATGTGTTGCGTCCGTGGCCGAACAGCCCGGTCCTCACCGGTATCTGGGACCGCGATGACGTGAACCAGGAATGCTGGCTGGTCTTTCTGGACCTGCTCACCGCATGGGATGGCGACACATCGTTTGTGACGTACCTGCTGGCCCGGTTCGGATGGCGGCTGCGTGACCGAATCCTGCGTGGCATTGGCAAGCCATCTGTCCCCCACGGACTGACGCGCGTACCGGATGATGTGTTGCCCGTGCTTCTCACCGCCCGTGATTCGGACCAGCCGGAATCGGCCTTGATTGCCACCAAACTCCTGGAACATCTGCTCAACCAGCGTATGGGAACTGATGCCGGCACGGCCACTATTGGCGAGGTACTGATCGCGCTGCGATCGCCGCTTCGGCCCGGTGAAGTGATCCCGGCCGCCCTGCCGGATGATGGCGACCCGTTCTCGCAGATCGAAGTAGCCTAGCGCTATTCGACATTCCTGCCGGTTTTCCGCACAATGCCCGCAGGACGAATCGTGCTTGAAGGGATATGCAGGACATGGGGAACGATAACGAGGTACTGAAGCGAACCGGCAGTGAGGACTGGAGCGATACGGGTATCGAAACCCGCTGCATTCGCGCCGGCCAGGATCCGGATCCGCGTACCGGCTCGATGATCGTTCCCCTGTACCAAACCAGCACGTTCCGTTGGCCAGAAGTTGCCGGTAGCACCGGCTACGAATATTCCCGTTCCGGCAATCCGACCCGCGATGCGCTCGAACAGAGCATAGCCTCGCTGGAAGGGGCTGCATGGGGGCTTGCATTTGCCTCTGGCACCGCGGCCATGCGCGAGGTGGCCATGATGCTGAACCCGGGCGACCACATCCTGATGGCGCGCGATGCCTACGGGGGCACGTTCCGCCTCTTCGATGCGCACACGCGCCGGCACGGGATTGATGTCACCATGGTCGACCTCACCGATCTCGACCAGGTTAGGGCAGGGCTGCAGGACAACACGAAAGTGTTGTGGCTGGAAACCCCCACCAACCCGATCATGGCAGTTGCGGATATCGCTGCCGTCGCCGAGATCGCCCACGCGGCCGGGGTACTGCTGGCGGTGGATAACACCTTTGCCACACCTTACCTGCAGCAGCCGCTTGCCGTTGGTGCGGATTTGGTGGTGCACAGCGCCACCAAGTTCCTCGCCGGGCATTCCGATGTGGTAATCGGCGCAGTCGTCGGGAACAATGCTGGGCTATTCGAGCAGCTGAAGAGCCAACAAAACGACTGCGGCGCCGTTCCGGGTCCGTTCGACTGCTGGCTGACGTTAAGGGGGATCAAAACACTGCCGGTACGGATGGATCGCCACGGTGAGAACGCCATGGCCGTGGCGAAATTCCTGGCCGATCATCCCGCCGTGGCCGAGGTGTATTATCCCGGCCTGCCGGGAAGCCCGGGTCATGAAATCGCGGCGCGCCAGATGCGAAACTTCGGCGGCATGGTGAGTTTTCGCATGCACTCGCGCGAGGCGGCAATCGCCACCTGCAACGGCACTCGCATCTTCCAGCTGGCCGAGAGCCTTGGCGGCGTGGAAAGCCTGATTGAGCATCCCGATTCCATGACCCACCTGGCCGTGAGCGGCACGGAATATGCCATCGATGGCGGTGTGATACGGCTATCGGTTGGCATCGAGAACATCGATGACCTGCTGGCCGACCTGGGGCAGGCACTGGAGCAAACAGGGTGAGTCCTATCCGGAAGACCGATGATTTCCGCGCGGTCGAGATCGAGTCCTGGGATGACTATGTCCAGGAAGAGATCGCTGGCATGCAGGCGCGGGGCGAACTCGATAACCTTCCACTCCAGGGCAAGCCGATCAAGATCTGGCGTACCGACGTTAATCCCGAATACGACCTCGCTTTCAGCCGATTGAAAAACGCCGGCGTGATGCCGATGTGGATGGAGCTGGACAAGGAAATCGGCGAGCGTACCGAGGCGCTCTGGGCCCGGCTGGACGCGATTGAGGCGGAGATCCGGGCGCTGGTGGGGGCACTGAAATCGCCGCCACCGCCCCCGCAGGAGCCATCGGCCTCTCTCCTGCAACGCCTTCTTCGCTGGTTCCGCACGGACTTTTCGGACGATGCACCCCCACCTCCAACCATGACCTCGATCATGGCCCGGCGGGAACGGGCGCGAACGGCGTTCCTGGAGCAGGCTGCCGAACTCGACAAGCGCATTGTCACCTATCATGATTCGCTGCCCAAAGGTGCCGAGCACCTGCAACGCCTGCGCTGGCTGCCCAACCGGGCTGCCTCGGTGTTCGATTCCCGTATCACCCTCACCCGGTGGTGGGAGGATGCGCACGGATGAGGGCGGCAGAGGCCATCAGGACGGTGTGCGCCGTTCAGCAAACACCCGGCTTCAAGCCTTCTGCTGTTGCGTTGGTGTTGGCGATCGCTCGGGAAACCGGGGTGTCGCTGGGTGACCTCCCGTCAGCGTCGGATGCTGATCTGGTGCGCCTGTTTGGCTGGCGCGGGCCGCAGGTGCGTGCGTTTCGCGCGGGCCTGGATGCCCCGGTCGACCGGTACGAGCGGCTTGCCGCCGGTGGGCTGCAGGTGAGTACACGGCTGGATCCAGAGCAGCCCGCCTGGTGTGACCGGTTGCCGTCAACACCGTGGTTTTTCCATCTTGGAAATATGACGCTCCTCGACATGCCTTCCATCGGATTCTCCGGGTCGCGAGACGCTGATGAGGCCGCGTTGGCGATCACCCGTCGCATCGCGACAGCGGCGGCAGGGCAGGGGATGGTCGTGATCAGTGGCGGTGCTCGCGGGGTCGATATGGCCGCTCATTGCGGGGCTCTGGAGGCGGGCGGCCCCACCGTGGTGCTGGTCCCCCAGGGCCTTGGCACGTGGAGCCTGCCACGCGAGTTTGCCGATGTTGCCGCGACTGATCGCCTGCTGGTGCTGAGTGAGGACCTGCCGTGGGCCGGATGGGCGACGCCCAGTGCCATGCAGCGCAACCGCGCTATTGTCGACCTCTCCGATGTCATCGTTATCCCACACGCTGGCACCACCGGCGGCAGCGCAAGCACCGGGCAGTACGCGCTCAGCCGCAAGCGGAACCTCTGGGTGGCCGACCTGGGAGACGCGGCGCCGGGCAACCAGTTGCTGCTTCAGCGGGGCGCGAAGCCGCTTCCGCACACGAATGGCGTGCCCGATATCGAGGCAATGCGCTCTTCGGCAGTGCCCGTACCCGCCCAGCAATCGCTCTTCTAGCTCATTGCCAGCCCTCCGTTTCCGCGCTACGGTAACGCCGGTTAACCGGCGTTCGCGGAGGAAGAGGCACAAGCATGGGTTACAGGATCGGTATCGGTGGAATCGCGATTGAGAGCAGCACGTTCTCCCCACTGCCCAGCACCACAGACAATTTTGTGCAACTGCGTGGCGATGAAATTGTCGCCAACTACCCCTATTTCGAGAACGGCACCTTTGAGGGCCGGCAGGATGTAACGTGGCTGGGCACGCTGAAGGCGCGGTCGATTCCCGGTGGTCCGGTCACCGCCGAATCCTACGCTGCCATGAAGGGCGAGCTGCTGGAGCGGCTGGAAGCCGTCTTGCCGCTGGATGGCTTCTTCTTTGATATCCATGGCGCCATGAGCGTGCTGGGCATGGATGATGCCGAAGGCGACCTGATCTCTGCGATCCGGGAAAAGGTGGGGCCGGCGTGCATCATCTCCACCGGTATGGACCTGCATGGCAACGTTACCGAAACGTTGGTGGAGAACATCGATATCTTCACCGCCTACCGCGAAGCACCCCACATCGATGCCATGGAGCGAAAGTCGCAGGCGGTTCGTAACCTGCTGACATGCCTCGATGAGGGCATTCGCCCGTATCGCGCCTGGGTACGAATTCCGGTGGGCCTGCCGGGGGAGAAGACCTCCACGTTCTGGGAGCCGGGCAAGACCGTGTACGGCAAGCTGACGGAAAGCGATTCTGTTCCGGGCGTGATGGATGCCAGCCTGTGGGTTGGGTATGTCTGGGCCGACCAGCCTCGCAACAGCGCCACCACTGTGGTGACCGGCACCGATCCTGATGCGATTGCCGCCGAAGCGAGGAAGATTGCGCAACGCTACTGGGATGCCCGCACCGAGTTCGATTTCGGTGTGCCGACCGGTGATGCCGATTGGACCATCGACCAGGCCCTTGCTGCCGGGCAAACCCCGGTGGTGATCAGCGATTCCGGCGATAACCCAACAGCAGGCGGCGCGGGCGATATCCCGATCATGGCGCAGAAGTTGTTGGAGCGGGAATCGATTGCCAGAGGAGAGAAAACGGCCTTGTTGGCCTCGCTGATGAACGCCGATGCCGTGAAAGCGGCGAAGGCCGCCGGGGTTGGCAGCGAGGTAACGGTGACGCTCGGTGGCGTGAACGACCCGATCAATGGTTTCCCGCTGGAGGTCACCGGTGAGGTCGTGACAATCGTCGAGAACGATGTCACTGGCGGAGACATGGCGCTCATCCGGGTCGGCGGGTTGCACATCATCGTGCCCAGCCGGCGGATCCAGTTCCCCTTGCCGGAAAGCTTTGACAAATTCGGGCTGGACCTGAAGGGATTCGACATTATCGTGATCAAGATCGGTTACCTTGACCACGAATGGGAGGAACTCGCGCCGGTTCGCCTGCTGGCGCTTACGCCCGGCGCGGTGAACCAGGATATCGTGAACCTGCCGTTCGAGCGTATCCAGCGGCCGATGTACCCGTTCGATGCCGACATGGAACAGCCAGACCTGACGCCGCGCGTCTTCCCGCCTATCGCTTCCGGTCAGCCCTGGGTACAGGAGGAGAACCCTCCTCGCCACGTACCAGGCCGATAAGAATGTTCTGGTTCTCGATCATGATCAGGCGCAGGCTATCGAGGTAGGTGAGCACATCGAACAGCTCCTCGCCCTCGAAGTGCTCCACGCCATCTGCCAGTTCGCCGCACTCGCGTAGTGCGTTAACGAGCAGGCGGCGGGCTCGCTGTTCTTTCAGGTCGTTGGGCCGCGGATCACCGGGCTCGGCATGTGGATACGGCACGTCGTTTCTCCCTTTCGCAATGGTGCAATGATACCGCCAAAAGGCGCCGGTCCAAACCTGGACCGGCGCCTTTTGCAGGTGTGATACGGAGGCTGCCTAGACGTTGAGGAAGCCCTTTTCCTTCAGCAATTCGGCATTGAGGATGCCTGCGCCTGCAGCACCACGGATGGTGTTGTGGCCGAGCAGCACGTACTTGATGCCAAGCACCGGGCACGGCCGCACGCGACCAACCACCGAGGCCATGCCGCGTTCGGTATCACGGTCCAGCGCCGGTTGCGGGCGATTCTCCTCACGCCGGACCACGATCGGGCGCTTCGGCGCGCTTGGGAGGCCGAGTTCCTGAGGCAGCCCGCGGAAACTCTCGAAGGCCTCGATCACCTCTTCCGGTGAAGCATCGCGGCCCAGCTTCACGGAAGCGCACTCCGTGTGGCCGTCTCGCACCGGCACACGATTGCAGTGAGCCGAAAGCACGAAATCGGCATCCTGGAAACTGCCACCGTTCCATGCCCCAAGCATCTTCATGGCTTCGGTTTCCATCTTCTCTTCTTCGCTGCCGATATAGGGCACGATGTTATCGATCATGTCCAGGCTCGGTACGCCGGGGTAGCCTGCGCCGGAAACCGCCTGCAGGGTGGTGACCAGGACCGATTTCAGGCCGAATGCATCCTGCAGCGGTTTGAGCGTGAGGGCGAGGTGCATGGTAGAGCAGTTGGAGTTGGTGGTGATGAAGCCCTTCCAGCCGCGATTCGCCTGCTGCTGTTTGATCGCCTCCAGGTGATCACCATTCACCTCCGGGATAATCAGCGGCACATCGGGCTCCATACGATGGGTGGCTGTGTTGGAGACCACGCCAATGCCGCTTGCCGCCAGTCGCCCTTCGATCTCCTCCGCAACTTCACTGGGAAGGCCGGAGAAGGCGAGGGGACTTTGCAGGTCGGCATCGTAATCCTGCACGGTCAGGCCGCGCACGCCGTCCGGCATGTCGGCACCGAGTCGCCACACGGTGGCGTCCTCGTACTTCTTGCCGGCACTGCGCTCGCTGGCCACCAACTCTGCGACACGGAACCAGGGGTGGTTTTCCAGCAGCTGGATAAATCGCTGGCCGACATTGCCCGTGGCACCGAGGATCGCGACTGGAATACGGTTATCGTTCATGGTTGTCTCCCTCTCACATTACCCGACGCGGTAGGACTCGCCGATCATGCCGCCGCGCTTGCTCCGGTGCCGGCGGTTGGCACGGGCGCTGCCGATAAGGCCATCGTGGACCACCTGTACTGCGCGGTCGGCGGAGTCTTCCGGCACGACCACCACCATGGCGGCATTACTGCTTTGCTGGCTGGCGTTCAGCACCTGCACACTCGCCCGGCTGAGCACTGCCAGGAGTTGCGCCAGGGAGGCGGGCGTATTCGCCGCCCCTTCGCCAACCGCCGCAACTACGGCAACATGATCCTGGCAGGTGACTTCCACTTCCAGGTCGCCCAGCGCCGTGTTGAGGCGGCCTACAAACTGTTCGCAACCGCTGGCCAGTGTATCGAGGATAAAGGTCATACTGCGGCGCGAACTCGCCTGCTGGACGGAGATGATCTCCACCCGCTCCTCGTGCAGGCGATAGAACACCGCCGACGATGCGGCCGCGAGGTCTTCCAGTTCGGGTACATCAATCGTCAGCAGCGTGAGGCCCTTCAGCGTGGTTGTGGCCTTGATGCGCTGGCTCTGGCCGCCGGGGCGGACCACTGTGCCGGCGTTGGTTGGCTGGAACGTGCTGAGGATGCGCACCGGGATCCCAGCCTGTACGGCCGGGCGAATAGTGCGGGGGTGGAGTACCTTGGCACCGAAATGGGCCAATTCCTGCGCTTCGTCGTAGGTGACTTCCGGGATCACGCGTGCGGTGCTGACCTTACGCGGGTCGGCGCTGAGCATGCCGGGTACATCGGTCCAGATTTGAACCTCGTCTGCATCCAGGGCGGCACCGATGAGCGTGGCGCTGTAATCCGATCCACCGCGCCCGAGGGTTGTCGTGCTGCCATCCGGCGCAAAGCCGATGAACCCGGTGCAAACAACGGTGGTGCCGGTATCCAGCAGGGGGTGCACGTGCTCGGCGGCTCGTTCTCGGGTGAGATCCTTTTTCGGACGTGCCGATCCATGGCGATCATCCGTTGCAAGGACGGTATCGGTGAACACGGGAGCAGCCGGTGTGCCCATATCATGAACGGTGGCGGCCATCATCGTGGCCATGATCTTCTCGCCGTGGGAGACGAGCCGGTCGGAGAGCAGGGGAGTGAACTCGCCCGTGCTGGCGATGTCGGCAAGCGTGGAATCCAGCGATGCGTGCAGCTGGTCGACTGCGGCGCGGGTCTGGATGCGGATGGTTTCATCCACCAGACCCGAAATCACGTTCGCGTGTTTGGCGTGAATGGTGTTGACGGCGCGATCCCGCCCCTCGCTGTTGCCCAGGGCGGCGGCCCCCCCGGCTTCCAGCAACAGATTGGTGACACCGCCACAGGCAGACACCACCATCACGTTGGCACCGGGTTTGGAGAGCGCGATGCGCGCGCTTTCGCGCACCCTGCGCGCATCCCCCACCGATGTACCGCCGAACTTCATGACCAGCATAGATAGCTCCCTTTACCGTCAGGCATCTCTCGACGCCAGTTTGGTCTAAACGGTGGCTCGGGCAGCATCGTTGCTGTGAGACAAGGCACAAAAAAACGAGAGCTTCTCTGCTCTCGCCTGCCGTTCCGTGGTTGTTACTGACTCAGTGAGACATCAGCGAACATCCGGCTCGGCAGGCCAGCAGGTAATAGTCTCAATAATGGTAATCATCATCGAGGGCTGCAGGCGCATATCCATACCGGTGGTGTTCGCAAAGGTGCTCTTCATCACGAGTTCACTATAGGGTTATCACAGCGCAAATGCAAGAAAGCGCCGCAGTTCAACGATGTGGTGGCATGAGCCTGCCCGCATATGCCACCACGAACAGTACGTGCCAGTTAAAGGACATCGATTTGAAAGATGTTGGCATTGGCGAACGTGGCCCGATTGCTTGAGTCCTCTTCTTTCTTTTCTGTCTCCTTTGGTTCATCTGTCGCTGACGTTTCCACGGTTTTCTTAAACTCATCTTTGCATGCTAAGCGAAGTGGAAGAAGATGAGGATCGTATTGAGCCCACTCACGGACGCCGGCGCTGAGATCAACTGCCTTCCGCAGGTGGCTAAGCGCCCGGCCGGCCCAGCGGGTTCGTTCGCCTTGGGCGTTCTCAAAATAGAGCACTGCCGAGCAAAAGCAGGCGAGCCCATACTGGCTTTGCGGTCCAAACGCTTGCGATACCCAGGGCGAGGTTAAACGGGCCAGTTCATAAGCGTCGCGGGCACCATCCCGGAATCCGACGTCACGGCGGTATCGATAGATATATACGAGTTGTTCCAGTGGAACCAACATCTGCGTATGATCCAGGATAGAGGAGTTGCGTGCCTTCTGAAGTGCGCGAGCCAAGGATTGTTCGAGCCTGTGATTACTTGCCGGATTCGTAGCGTCCCAAGGAACAGCGTAGTCCGTAGCGGCCGCAAAGTTGAACAGCACTCTTGCTCGCGTCATGTCGCGAAGGTCGTCATCGCCTGGTTTCTCCCAGGAAAGGTCATCGTCGTTTACCGCATTCCATACGGTTTCCAATAGGGCAGCGTAGGCGTCGGCGGCCTCGGTATAGTCACCATAAAGCTTGGGTACGGCTTTGATTTCAGCGGGATCAGGGTCCGGTTTGGCCTGGTCACTCTGCGTTCGTGATATCTCTTGTTCCATTTCGAGCGTGTAAAGGTTCAGGAGTGCCGGGATGAATCCCGGTTCGCGCTGGAGCGACATGTGCAACAGGCCGATAGCCGTCTGCCGGTCGCTCCAGGCAAGCGCTGTCCGGGAGTTCCGGAAGAGGGCATAGCTTTCCCAATCCTGCCACCGGACATGAGGAGCGCCTGGGCTGCTCGTCTCAGAGACACCAGCAGTGTCCTCATCATCCGCGAGGGAAGTACGTTTCAACCAACCTCTTATCAAACTGGGCAAGAGTCGCCGCTCTGTCGACGATGGCAGT
Organism: Chloroflexia bacterium; assembly: GCA_043427975.1. GTDB lineage: Bacteria > Chloroflexota > Chloroflexia > Thermomicrobiales > UBA6265 > UBA6265. The sequence goes on from JBHWTK010000013.1 coordinate 34,901, forward strand.
TGCGCCATTTCACTGAACACCCAAATGCCTGCGGTTTCTGCCAACGCGAGAAAGGCGTTACCGGTGGGTGTGTCGTCCTTTGAACCGCGGGTGCTGCCCCAGAAGTACTTACTAAACCAGATGGTTTGCGAAGCATGTATGCTGTTGCCGTGTTTCAGGGAGAGTACCAGCCCCGCCCCACGGACTGGATCAGTAACAGTGGTTCCGTTGAGCACATAGGTGGTGTTCCCGAGGTGGGAAACCCAGTCCAGGATTGGTGCAAGGTATCCCGAAGGAGCAGTGAGAAGGTTGGCGGAAATGGTCGTCGGTGCAGCGGCTGGCGCCTCGGAGACCAGCTTTGTGCTTCCTGCCTCACGGGCATCCTGAGTAATCCGGTATGCCGCCTGAACCGATTCGGTCAGCGCTTGCCCCAAACTAGAGCCATCCAGTTCGGTATTGAACACGGCGATATCAAGCGAGGTTTCGGTACGACGTAAGCGGAAGAGTTGCCAAAGGATGGCGCTAATCGCCAATATTGTGACGATCGTCGGCAGCATACCAACAAACGGGGCAGTCTTGGAAGACACCCAGGACCAGGTAGCATCGGGCCATTTTGAAGGGCCGTCGTTCCAAGGATTGCCGTCAAGGCTGGTGTAGTCATCGTCGAGCGAAATCTCTGGGTTCTTTTTGATCTCCTCCCGCACGATATCCTTTGCTTCGTTGCCGTATCCCTCTTTCTGAAGCCGTTTTGCGACCGCAAGTTGATCCGGTGTTGCCGTTGGGACTGCCGTAGGGGTGGAAGTCAGTTCCGGACTGGGAGTTAGCTTCGGGATAGTAGTAATCACTCCATGCTGCGCGCAAGGCAGGCCTGGAGTGGCTTCTAACAGGCGGTCGTACTCTGTGATAGACCGTTCATAAAGCTCCTCTGTTGCCAATGTGTCCGGAAAGACACACGCTGAATCGGGTGTCGGTGTGGAAGTTGGTTCGGGCGTCTGCATCGCCCACGCGGAACCAACGGACGCCAGTAGGACAGCCGTTATCACGATGAGCAGGAAGCGAAGCTTCATCTTCTTCACCTTCAATGGTGAGGCTGCCGACAAGAATCCGGGTTCGAATATGGTGCTCGGGTTTCCTGCATAGTAGCACCCGTATTTGTTATGTCAATACTAGCTATAGGGGTTCAACGTGGCAGAGAACCGAAAAGAGGCCCACCGAAGTGAACCTCTTTCCCACCATTCTGACCTTATCAACGTTGTACTTAGCCGGCAGGTGTTGAGGCCGGCGTAGCGTTGCTCGGATCCTGTCGTTCCTCCGGATGCGTCTGGCCTTCCGGATTCTGGCCAACGGGCGTCGGCGAGACGATCGGCGTAGAGCTGTACGCTTCGCGCACGGCCGCAACATCGGCTGCTGTGACCGGAGCGGAATCATTTTCCCATTCCTGGCGCACGAAGCTGACGACCGCTGCGATGTCCTGATCGGAATAGATATGCCCGAACCGGGGCATGCCGCCACGGCCGTACAACACGGTATAGATAAACAGGGTCGGATCGTCGAGATTGATGATTCCGCCCTGGTTCAGCGGCAGGTAGATACCCGGGACGCCATTACCATCCACCTGATGACAGGCAAGGCAGACCGAGTAGTAGATAGAGGCACCGCGCTGGATCATCTCCTCCTCAGACATCTCGGGCGTTGCATCCTGTGCGTTCGAGAGCAAGGGCACAGACACCACCAACGTCAGGCCGATAATGGACAAGAGTGCGACGATGCGCGTTCGAATTCGATTCGTCATTGCAATCTCCTTTATCCCTGCATCACGCGGGTATGCAGTTTCTCGACCTGCATCCAGGCGGCCTGCACCGCACCCTCCATCCATGCGTTAACGTGGCTCAGGTGCTCGCCAACCAGGTAAATGCGGCCATCCGGCTCTTGCAGGATTGGCATGACCTGCTCGCGGCTTTCCCGGGTATAGCTTGGCCACGCGCCGAGGCTGTACGGCTCCAGGTGCCAGGCGACCGAGAACGCGCTGATGTACTCGTCCTTCATCTGCGGGTGAACCCTGCTGCCGAGTTCGAGCGCGAGCGCAGCCCGATCCTCGTATGGCAATGAGCTGACGAAGGCCGCGTTTGTATCGAAGTTGTACATGCCCAACATGACGCCGCCATCGGGGTTGAGGTAGTTGTCGTCCGGATAGCCCAGGATACCGAGCTGGCTAATGTTGGTGAAGCTTTGGCCACCGTAGATCCAGTCGTCTTCTTCCCAGAAGCGTCGCTTGAACGCAATGCCCATACGGAGCGCCATATCGTACGGTACCGAGCGGATCGCTGACCGCATGGGATCGTCGAAGTTAACCTGCACCTTCAGGAGGGCCGAAAGCGGGATGTTGCACATCACGTAATCGGCAGTGGCGGTCTCTTCCGCGCCCGTGGCGTTATTGGTGTAGGTCACCTCAACCCCATCCGGACTCTGGTTGATGCGCGTGACCGGGCAGTTCAGTTTCAGGCGGTCACCGAATGCTTCCCGGAAACCTACCTCGTACAGCCGGTCCATACCGTCCTTCGGTTTCACCAGCGTGGTTTGCCAGTCGAACACGGCGGTGGCAGCCAGGTAGCCGCCAGCGGCCTGCATGATCGAATCGGCAAATGGCAGCAGGTCAGACAGCGGATAGGGCTCGTTGTGCGTGCCGGCCGAATACACATCGGGAAGCACGTTATATCCGCGATGGTCGGTTGCCTTGTAGGTGAGATCACGTGGATCGAGGATGCCCCAGTTAATCAGGTAACTCTTCCAGTGCTCCAAATCTTTTTCCGTGAGCTCGGTATCCAGCGCATCCTGGTCCAGGGCGTTGGCGAGGTACTGGCTGGTGTACCCGGCCATATCGGCCTGGAACTCGTGCAGGCGCATCTTCTTGCCGTTCAGGGCGCCATCGATGCCCTCGGCATACACCCAGCCATTGAGGTTCAGGTTCTTGTGGTCGATCAGCGGGACATTGAATTCGCGGCAATAATGGAAGAAGCCGTTGTGGTAGAACGGTACGCGGCTCGGGCCGGCATCCCACCAGAAACCTTCCGGCCAGTCGCACTTCTGCACACCCTTGCCGTATTCCTCCCCCTCGGTACCGCCGCGGATAGTCCAGACGTGGCCACCGACGCGGTCCCGCGCCTCGATGATCGTGACATCGTAGCCGAGCTTCATCAGTTCGTAGGCGGCAGGGCATCCACCCGGGCCGGCACCGATCACGATCACGCTGGTGCCCTCACCATTGCCATCCAGCTGCGGTGGCGAGGTAAGGCCATCCATCGCGTTCTGGCCCCACGCGTTCAGCAGGTTAAGGACACCGGCCGAGCCGAGCGTTGCCCCGGTCATGTGCAGGAACCGACGTCGTGTAAGCGGCGCTCCCAACCGCGACAATGAGTTTCCCGACGATCCTGGGTTCATAGTTGCTCCTCTCCCATCACCACATTCACCAGTGTCCTGGTACATAGCATTCCGGAGCTTCATCGCAACGCGAGATCATCTGCGGCGGGTCTCCAACAGGCCTTCCTTACCTACCAGTTGAGCAGCTCCCACCCTGGGGAGCCGCGATACAACCCGCCAATGATTCCGACGTACGATGTAGTTCCGGAAAACTACTCTCGATTTCCGGTACCGCAATTTTCACGCCCCGGCATCGGGATCGGCATTCCGGGATGCGCCCGACGCCGGCGTACACGCGCCCCGGTATCAGGTCTCGCTATCTGCGGAGATGGGAGTCACCTCTACACGGTCAACCCGGGCATGGCGTGGGCCGTGATGGACCCAGTGAAGGAACGACTCCATCTGCCGGGGTGTACCGGACGCCTCAAGAAGCACGGTGCCGTCGGACTGGTTTTCGGCCACCACACGCATGCCGAGTTCGCGTGCTTCGGCGCGAGCCGACGCGCGAAAACCGACGCCCTGCACCTTGCCCCACACCTGGACGCGCACATGCTGGTTGTTCACGCGTATCCCTCGATGCTCTGCTCGCTGATGTCCCCGGTATCGAAGGGCACAGCCATCAACTCGTCCCAGCACTCTTGCGGGATCGGCGTCTGGGCCAAGTCCAGGGTTTGGGCGATGCGCTGTGGGCTACTCATGCCCACGATGGTGGCGGTTATGCGTTCATCCCGCAGGCTGAACTGCAACGCCGCTGCTGCTACGGGCACACCCCACCGGGCACAAATGCCCTCGATCTGGTCCAGCCGCTCCAGGACATGGGCGGGCGGCATGCCGTATGCATAGCGCGGATTCTCCCGATCCGGGTTGGCGAGAAGCCCGCTCGCGTAGGGCGCGGCATTGAGGATGGGGATGCCGGTCGCGTGACAATGCCGGATCAACCCATCGGCGGACCGGTTGAGCAGGGTGTAGCGGTTATGGGTGATGACGGCTTCAAAGACTCCCGAATCGACATACCTGCGCATGATATCCAGCGTGCCGCCGGCGACGCCGAGCGCGCCGATCCGCCCGTCAGCCTTCGCGGCCAGCAGGGGTTGGATGGCTCCATGGGGTCCCATCACATCGTTCCATTCGGCCTCTTCCGGATCGTGCACGAACACCAGCGGAATGTGATCCACATGGAGTGCCCGAAACGATTCCTGCAGGAGCCGTTCGGCCACATCTGCGCCCCAGTTGCCATCGGCATCCCGGCCGATTTTGGTGTCCAGCATTGCGCCAGCGGGCAGGCCGCCACGCTGGTTGATCACCGTGCCGATTCTTCGTTGGCTCTCACCCTCGCCATACTTCCATGCTGTGTCCAACCAATTCAGCGGGGAATCGAGGGCTGCTTCCACGGTCGCAATCGCGTTCTCTTCGGCCACGCGGTAGCCAAATGTATCCGGCATGTTCCCTAGCGGGGCGCAGCCCACCGCGATGCGGGGAACAGTCCGGCCGAGGAATGTGGTGGGTGTCAGGAGCGTTTCTGGCATGGTGTGCCTCCGGCAGGGATTCGTTCGTGAGGTGCGGGTACTGTTGTGGGCCGTCAGGGCAAGGCCCATGCCATCCCTCTTTCGCTGTGACGGGCCGTCTATCATTCGGCACAGGAGGAAGGCGGACGAATGGATGGACAATTCATACACGGCAAGGAACTCGCCAGGCTGCTTGCGCTGGCCATCGAGCCGGCGTTGCGCGAGCTGCTTCCAAACACGCCGCTGGCGCTGGCGTTCATTGGTGCGGGGTCCGATGTGTTGGGCTACGACACCGCACGCAGCATGGACCACGACTGGGGCCCGCGCCTGACAATCGTCGTGCCCGAACCGACCCTGGAGGATGCTACCAGGCTCATCGACGCGAAGCTCGACGACCTGATGCCGTCATCGGTGGCCGGGTTCCCGACGCGATACTCCCGACACGACGACAACTCGTTGTTTCCCGATCCTCATGGCAAGGTCCATCGGCTGGAGGTGACGAGCACGCATCGAATCCTGCTGCGGGCACTGGGGATCGGTGCCCTCGATGCGCTCACGCCCGCTGTTTGGCTGTCGACGCCGATGCAATCCCTGCTCGAAGTGACAGCCGGGGAGGTGTTTGTAGACGATGCCAGACACCTGACGGCGATACGCAATACCCTCGGCTTCTATCCTTATGATGTATGGCGATACCAGCTCTCGGCGCTGTGGATGCGCGTTGGCCAGGTGCAGCCATTCATCGGCCGTACCGGCGAAGTAGGGGATGATGCCGGCTCGGCCACAATCACGGCAAGCATCGCGCGGGACCTGATGCGAATCGCTTTACTGCAATCAGGCAAGTATGCGCCCTATGCCAAGTGGCTGGGCACGGCGTTTGCCCGTTCCAATGCCGGCAGCGACATGCGGCCGCATCTTGAAGTGGCACTTGCGTCCGGTGGCTGGCAGGGACGAGAGGCCGGGATCAACCGCGCTGGCCGCATCGTTATACAGCAACTGAATGGGCTGGGAATCATCCTGAAGGTGCATCCACACCCACAGCCAATTCATGCGCGTCCTTTCCACGTGCTACCGGCGGAGGAAATCGCCAACGCGCTGCACGGCTCGCTTGCCGGTTCTCGGCTGGTCCACTTGCCTCCCTTTGTCGGCGGTATTGACATGATCACGGATTCTACCGACGCCCTGAAATCGGATGGTTTTCGGTCAGCGGTGCGCACGATGTTCGCTAATTGCCTCACCGCCCGGATGTGAGCCTGCCAGATCGGCGGTATCCTTGGGCAGGTGCAACGCCACCACACGGGTCTATACGGGAACTCATCATGAAAACATTCACCATGCCGGGTAGCGATATCGTGGCGCCTAACATCGTGCTCGGCCTTATGCGCATTGGCGACAAGACCGATGCGGAAATCCAGGCACTCTACGCAACTGCCCGCGAGGTGGGCATCGATTTCTTCGACCATGCTGCTGTGTATGGCGCCGAACTTCACGGCTGCGAATCCCGGTTCGCGAACGCCCTCAAGCTCACGCCGGAGGAGCGTGCCGGGATCACGCTGCAAACCAAGGCGGGAATCGTCAAGGACGGCCCGTACTTCGACTTCTCCTACGACCACATCATCGAGTCGGTCGATGCGTCACTCAAGGCGCTGCAAACCGAGTACATCGATATCCTGCTGCTCCATCGCCCGGACGCCCTCGTCGAACCCGAGGAGGTTGCCCGCGCATTCGACGAGCTTTCGGCCAATGGCAAGGTGCGCGCGTTTGGTGTATCCAACCACACGCCGCGCCAGATTGATTTGCTGAAGAAGTTTGTGCAGCAGCCGCTAATCGCGAACCAGGTGCAGCTTTCCATTACCCATGCGCCGATCATCGCCAGCGGGGTTGCTTCGAACATGCATGGCCTGGAGCAATCCATTTCGCTCGAAGGCGGCGGCATGCTGGATTACTGCCGGCTAAACGACATCACCGTGCAGGCGTGGTCGCCATTCCAGGCCGGGTTCTTTACCGGCACGTTCCTGGGTAACCCGGATTACGCTGCCCTCAATATGGAACTCGACCGGCTCGCCGTCGCGTACGACACCACCCCGATTGCGATCGCCACGGCATGGATCACCCGCCACCCGGCCAATATGCAGGTGGTGCTGGGTACAACCAACCCGGGACGGGTTGCCGAGGCAGCGGCGGGATCGGAGATTCCGCTCACCCGGGCGCAGTGGTATGGGCTGTTCCGCGCGGCAGGGTACCTTGTCCCGTAGCGCAAGCATCCGTGGAACGCAAAAGGAGCCCGGCATTTGCCGGGCTCCTTTTTACGTTGGCCAGGTTAGGCGGATTGCGGCTCGTACTCGATCGGCTGGTCGTTGACGGCCATCAGCAATGGGCGGGCGCGATGGGTGATGACATCGGCATTCACCACGCACTTGCGCACGTTCTCCATGCTCGGGATCTCGTACATCACATCCAGCAGCACGTCCTCGATTGCTGTGCGGAGGCCGCGGGCACCGGTCTTTCGGTCCTGCGCCTGCTTCGCTACGGCACTCAGGGCATCTTCGGTGAACTCAAGCTCGACGTCGTCCAGCTCGAAGAACTTCTGGTACTGCTTCACCACCGCGTTCTTGGGCTCGGTTAGGATACGCATCAGCTCTTCCTCGGTAAGGTGGTCCAGCGCCACAGAGACCGGCAGGCGACCAACGAACTCCGGAATAAGTCCGTACTTCATCAGGTCATCGTGGCTCAGCTGCGAGAGCGGGTTGGCAATCTTCTCCGCCTTGGTCTGCACGCTGCCGAAGCCGATATTCGCCTGCTTGTTCAGGCGCTTCTCGACGACTTCTTCCAGCCCCTCGAAGGCCCCGCCGCAGATGAACAGGATGTTCCTGGTATCGATCTGGATGTATTCCTGATGCGGGTGCTTTCGACCGGCCTGCGGCGGCACATTGGCCACCGTACCCTCGATGATCTTCAGCAGGGCCTGCTGCACGCCTTCACCGGAAACATCACGGGTGATGCTTGGGTTGTCGCTCTTGCGGGCGATCTTGTCGATCTCGTCGATGTAGATAATGCCGCGCTGGGCGCGTTCAACATCGCCGGCGTTCTGGATCAGGCGGAGCAGGATATTCTCGACATCCTCACCCACGTATCCGGCCTCGGTGAGGGCGGTGGCATCGGCGATGCTGAACGGCACGTTCAGCACCTTGGCCAGCGTCTGCGCCAGGTAGGTCTTGCCGGAGCCGGTGGGTCCTACCAGCAGCACATTGCTCTTGGCCAACTCGATGTCGTCGTCCAGGTTGGCATTGATGCGCTTGTAGTGGTTGTACACCGCCACCGAGAGGATCTTCTTGGCCCGATCCTGCCCGATGATGTAGTTGTTCAGGTGCTCGTAGAGCGACTTCGGCGTGGGGATGGTGTGCTCACCCAGGTCGAAGTTCGTCTCTCGTGGCTCCTCTTCGTTAATAATTTCCTTGCAGAGCTGGACGCATTCGTCGCAGATGTAAACCTCGTTGGGGCCGGCGATGAGGCGGCGAACCTCTTCCTGGCCCTTGTTGCAGAACGAGCAACGATATCGCATGACTACCTCACGGATGGAGAGACGGCGGCGTTACTCGCTGTCCGAATTCTTGCCGATTTTGCTCAGGTCCAGTGCCTGGGGCGTAAGGACCTTGTCGACAAGGCCATACTCTTTGGCTTCGTCTCCGGTCATGTAGTAATCGCGCTGGGTATCGGCCTTGACCTTCTCGAACGACTGGCCGCTGTGCTCGGCCATGATCTCGGTCAGCTTGTTGATAACGCTAAACGTTTCCTTGGCCTGTACCTCGATATCCGGGATGTTGCCGCGGAAGCCGCTGGAGCCCTGGTGAATCATGATGCGGCTGTTCGGCAGGGCAAAACGCTTGCCCGTGGTGCCAGCAGCCAGCAGCACCGCGGCCATGGAGGCCGCCATACCAACGCAGTAGGTGCGGATATCGGGGCGGATCATGCGCATGGTGTCGTAAATCGCCAGGCCGCTGTAAACCTCACCACCCGGCGAGTTGATGTACAGGTGGATGTCGGCTTCCGGATCATCGTGCTCCAGGAAGAGGAGCTGGGCGATGAGCAGGTTGGCCATTTGGCTTTCGACCGGGGTGCCGAGGAAGATAATGCGATCCTTCAGCAGCCGGGAATAGATATCGAACGATCGCTCACCACGATTGGTGCTTTCGATCACCATCGGGATAAGGGCGTGCGCGGTGGGGTTTTCCATTCAGGGTCCTTTATGAGTGCTATCGCGCCCGTGTGAAACCGGAGGCGTGAACGCGGGCATGTGTCCATACACTTCTATAATACTCCGCCCGGCAAGTTGTACCACGAATTCAGAACGTGCAGATAATGGCAGTTGGTTCCCCATTCACCCGTGTCATCGCGACCATGATTCGCCTGTTGCCGCTGCCACGCAGGCGTTTCGTGATGGCCGGGACATCGCCTGCAAGCCCACGCCGGCGGATATCAACCGGGCCTGCATCGAGCGCCTTGAGCGCCTGTTTGACCTGCTTTTCATGCCATGGCAGCACATCGAGGATGTGCCAGCTGGTGCAGAACGGGGAGTGGACGTTGTTGTTGCTCACCATGAAGCCGATCTCCGGATCGATCAGGTTCGCATCAATCATTTCGGCAAGTTCCCGGACGAGGCCGGCATTGGTCACGGCCGGATTCACATCGTGCAGCCATTGGCCGGGTTGTGGTCGAACGATGTGCAGGATATCGATATGGCTGCCGTAAATGGAATGCGGTTCGCCGTTGACGATTACCGTCGCCCGGTGCGGCCAGGCTTCTCGGTACTGCGCGAACTCGCCCGCCAGCGCAGGGCTCCATAGCACGGCTTCCTTCAGGTCGTTTCCGAGTGCGATATGCTCCATCTCCCAGCCTTCGGGCAGGAGTTCGTTCGGGATCCCGGGTGCCGTCTTGATCGCCACCTTCGCCGCGTGGTCGGCCAGCGCCAACGACCATTCCACCGGCGGTTCGCTCTGGTAGCCGATCCGTTTGCCGGACTCCAGCCGCCGGGCCGGGTCAATGAAAACGGTGTCGCCGGGAGCGATTTCGACCTCCCGCACGTCAGCGAGGATGGTTGTTATATCGGCGTGGGGGTGACGTGCCCGGGCATTGTGTTCCGCCAGGAAGAGATGCACTGGATCGAGGTCAACGGCCACCAGCGGTACGCCCAGGCCGGCCATGGCCATGAGGTCCCCACCGATACCGCAGCATAAATCCACAATCCGTTCGCTGCCGGCAAGTCGGTTGGCGCGGTAGCGGGCGATATGCTCGCTGGTCGCCTGCTCCAGTCCGGCACGTGTAAACAGCATGCGCTCCGGATGCGCGAACCTGGACGCTGCCCGTTCCCGAAGATCGAGCTGGGTTAGCACCAATGCTGCCCGTTCGGGGTCGAGTTCCGCGCGCAGCCGCTCGCCAATCTTGAGGTCAGTCACGCCATCGGCGCGCATGGCAGCGGCACGATCAAGGGAGCGCGTGCCTTCGTCGCTGGCCAGCCAGTGATAGTGGTGGAGGAGGTCGGTCATCGTGTTAAGCAGCAATGCGGGCGGAGCATGCTCCGCCCGCATTCACTGTCAGGAAGCTATTCCTTGTCGGTTGCCTGCTCGGCGGCGTCAGCGACGTCGTCGCCGGACGGGGCAGTAACGGTTTCGGCTTCAACCAGGGACGGGTCCTCAGTGCCCTCAGCGGCGGTATCGTCGCTGGATGCCTCGGCAGCGGTTGCCTCATCGGCAGCCTGGGTTTCCTCGGTCGGCTCCCAGCCGTTGAGCACGGCACCCTTGCCTTCGGTGGCGATCTCGATCACGCGGTTGGTGAGCTTGCGCTCAAACAGGTCGTTCTTCAGCACATTGCGGAAGTAATCGCCGTTGTACACCTCGCGCATGCGGCGGGCGCGTTCCACGGCCTCGGCATCATTCTCGTCCGGATTCAGGTCCGGGCCGGCAATGGTGTCGATTTCGTTCTGCACGTCCTCGTCGGTGACTTCCACGTTCTCCAGGCGGGCGATCTCCTGCAGGATCATGGTGTTGCGCAGGCGACGCTCGGCTTCAGGACGAAGCTCTTCCTTCATCTCGTCTTCGCTGCGACCGCTGATCATCAGCATCTGGTCCCAGTTCATGCCCTGGCGCTGCAGCTCTTCCTTGCGGTGGCCCAGCTGGTGCTCGATTTCCTCGTCGACCATGACCGTCGGGATATCGATGGTGGCGTTCTCGGCAATTGCCTCGATCACCTTGTTCAGCACTTCGTTGCGGGCGTCACCGGTCTTGCCCTGGTGGATGTCCTCACGAATCTGCTTGCGAAGCTCATCGACGCTCTCGGCGCCGGTGATTTCCTTGGCGAACTCATCGTTCAGCTCAGGCAGCTCGCGTTCCTTCACGCCCTTAAGGGTGACGTTGTACTTCAGCTGCTTGCCGCGAATCTTGGGATCGGCGGTTTCGTCGTCTTCCTCGAAGTACACCTCGAACTCGGACGACTCGCCGGGCTCGAGATCCTCGATGCGCTCGCGCAGCTGCTCCAGCAGGTTGGTTTCACCCAACACCCACTCGGCGCCTTCAACCGGTTCCTGGAACTCGGTGTCGCCGTCGAACACGGTGTAGTCAATGGTGACCTGGTCGCCCTCGGTCGGCTTGCGACCCTCGACGTCCTTCCATGTGCCCTGCTGCTTGCGCAGGCGCTCAAGCACTTCCTCAACATCCTCGTCGGTGACAGCGGCGTCAACCGGGTCAACGCGCACCGAGGCGTAGTCACCCAGCTCGACTTCCGGATACACCGGTACGCTCACCACAAAGGAGAGGGTGGGATCCAGTTCCATGCTGGTGAGTTCAGGATCGCCAACCGGGCTGATGTCCTCGTCCTTCAGCGCCTGCTGGTAGAGCTTGTCCATCAGCTTCTCGGCAGCATCCTGCGCGAATACCTCGCGGCCGCCGTAGAATCGCTCCACCATGTGGCGCGGGGCCTTGCCCTTGCGAAAGCCCGGGATCTGGACGTTCTTGGCCTGGGTGGAGATAGCGTTATCAACAGCTTCCTGGAACTCGGCATCCTCGGCCTCGATGGTGAGTTCGATAATGCTGCCCGGCTTGCGTTCGGTGGTGAGTTTCACGCGTGCGCGTTCCTTCCTTATAGTGATGCGATGCGTAAACGGAAGCGATTCGATTCCAGGAAGAATGCGAATGCTTGCGGTCGCCCCGATGACCTGGGCCAAACGGGTGCACCGTTTCCTGCATCGCTGTTCCCGGTGCTTCCGGGAATGCACAACAAAATGACCGCATGACCGGCCATGTCATCAGCCGCAAAGTATAGCGGATTCACGGCGGCTACTGCACAACAGGCGCGAATACCAATACAGGCACGGGCGCAACGAGCACTGGCCGTGGATCAGCGGAGGTAATTCTCGGCTACAGCCACCCAGTAGGCCGCGCCGAGGGGCAGGATCTCCTTGTTGAACATGTACTGCGGGTAGTGCACCATCGGACCCTGGCCGTTACCAAGGAAGCAGTAGGTGCCCTTGCGCTGCCGAAGCATGAAGGCGAAGTCCTCCGATGCGAGGAAGGTCGGGCCAGGGTACACAACCCGCTCGTCGCCGAACACCTCCCGCGCTATCGTCGCGGCACGTTCGGTTTCCTCCTCGTCGTTCACCAGGACGGTGCCGGGGATGCCTTCCCGAATCTCGAATGTGCAGCCAAAGCTCTCGGCCTGGTGTTGGGTAAGCTGACGGACCCGCCCGAGCACGAGCTCCCGATCTTCGTCGGTACGGGTGCGGATCGATAGACGCAAGGTGGCGGACTGCGCCACCACGTTCCCGGCCTCCCCGGCCTGGAATGCGCCGATGGTGACAACCGCCTGTGACTGTGGTGAGACGTTGCGGGATACGATGCTCTGCAACGCCATCACCAGCGACGACCCGGCCACAACCGGGTCGATGCTGAGTTCCGGCTTGGCGCCGTGGGCGCCCTTGCCCGTGAGCTCGATCTCCCAGTTATCCACTGCGGCCATCGTTTCGCCCGGGGTGAAATAGCAGGTGACCTGCTCAAGGCCCGGCATGTTGTGCATGGCGAACACTGTGTCCACCGGGAAGCGCTCGAACAGGCCATCGGCGATCATCGCCGGGCCGCCCTCCTTCGTCTCTTCACCGGGTTGGAAGATGAAGCGGACGGTGCCGTTGAAGGAGCGGTTCTCAGCCAGGTATTTCGCGGCGGCGAGCGCCATGGTGGTGTGGCCGTCGTGCCCGCAGAGGTGGGACACGCCGGGAGTCTCACTCTTGTATGGAAGGTTGTTATCTTCCTGTCAGGGTCTCGGCGATAAAGCTGGCCGTGGCCGACTCCTGCATCGAGAGTTCGGGATGGCGATGCATATGATCGAACCACCGGGACATCTCATCCTGTTGTGCCTTGAAGTAATCGATTGCGGACGTCATGGTGTTCCTCCTGTCTGGTTCTTGCGCGGCTAGCTGTCTTCAATTTCACTGGGTTTGCCATCGGGAATGGTGAGCAGGATCGAGGCAATGGCCGCGACGAGCATCAACAGGTTCACCCCCATCGCGGCAAACGCCGCTTCACGGGAGGCGAGGTTGTCTTGCCGGCCAGCCCAGGAGATGAGGCCCTCTGTCCATTGCATGGAGCTGGCATCACTGTTGATCAGCGTGAAGACGGTTGCCGAGATCGCGACGCCAAACGATGCGCCTAGCGACGACGCCATCTTGTAGATGCCTGCGCCCGAACCAGCCTTGTCGGGAGGCAGCGCCGAGAGCGCCGCGTCCGTTGAAGGGGTGGCATAGAAGGCAAGGCCAAGGCCGAACAGCGAGAAGGCAATGAACGCCAGGGTCTTGTAGGTATCCGCCAGCACGTAGGTTTGCATCAGCAGGATGATGGAGACGCCAACGATAAGCGAGCCCCACAGCATCGGCTTTCGCGGGCCGAACTTCTGCAGCAGTTTCTCGCCGGTGCGGATGAACGATACGATCACCACCGCATAGCCGATGGTCAGGAGGCCGGCTTCCTAGGCGGACATTCCCGCGCCGATCTGCATCAACGACATCGCCACCACGATGATGCCGGCGGTTGCATTAAGCAGGAAGTTGGAGAGCGTGGCGCCGGTATAGGTCATGTTCTTGAACAGGCCGAAGTCCACGAATGCATGGCTCGTGGAGGTTTCCTGCTTCACAAACACCACGGCGAACACGATGGAGAGGATGAACAAACCGATGGTGGTCACGCTGAGCCAACCAAACTGTCCGCCCTGGGTAAGCACCACCTGCAGCGCCACTATCATCACCATAAAGGTAAGAACGCCGACCAGGTCGAACTTGTAATCACCCTGCGAGGCGGCCTTGCTCTCCGGGGTGCCGGCCACCATCAGCATACTGAGCACCGAAATCGCTGCAGCACTGATGAAGATCCATCGCCAGCCGACATTCTCGGCCATCAGGCCGCCGAAAAGCGCAGCAAAGCCGGATCCACCCCACGAGCCGATGGACCACATGCTGATCGCTCGCTGGCGTTCGGCTCCGTCCCAGTAGGCCTTTACCAGTGCCAGGCTGGCCGGCATGATGAACGCCCCAGAAAGTCCCTGAAAGATGCGTCCGGTCATCATGAACGCTGATGCTGAACCGCCCTCAGGTGTGAGCGCGATGATGAGCGAACCGATGATGCTGAAGATGAAGCCGATCTGGACGATTTTGACGCGGCCGATCCTGTCGGCCAGGCCGCCAACCACCACCATGAAAATGCCGGAGAAGAGGGCCGTGATCGAGATCGCGATATTCATCGTCGACATCTCGATGCCCAGGTCGTCGGCCATGAGGGGGCCGATGTTCAGCGTTGTTTGCGCAAAGAGCCAGAACGCGAGCACCCCAAGGATCATGCCGAACAGGAGCTTGTCATTCCCAAGGTTGGCAGTGCCTGCCTGGTTTCGAACGTTGAGACATTCTTGCTTCTCCCCTCAATAAGTCGATCAGCACGTTCCCCAAACGTTGCCGATGGACGGGCCGCCGACACATCGATGCTTTTGTGCCGGCCTTTGTACCTCCAGTATTGGGAGGAGGGTGCACGAAATGGTCACGGTTCTATATCGAACTGCTGAACCACATCCACTACAGGCAATGTGGCGATCCATGATACGATTCGGGTGAACGTTCACTCCTGTCGTCTGTTCCCCTACACCGCTATCGTGGCCAGCACTTGGCAGGTACGGTCGGAAATGTAAGTTCTGGACGAACAAAGCGTACGTACATATTGAACATCGCTTGCGCGGTCTGGTACCTTCCACACAGTGGATTGATAGCACTGACCGTACACCGGCTGGCAGTCGAGACACAGGGGAACCATGGGGATGGCTACCCCACGGGACCATGCTGAACTCTATGCGCGGGCCGCGGGCAGCACGCCAGGCCGGTATCGCGAAACAAATGCTCTTATTCGGCTGGTCACAGGGGTTGGCCGAACCTTACAGGAGGGACGGCGGAGTGATAACCGCTAGCTACGATCAATCGATTGCCACACGCCTGCGCACGCTTATGCTCGCTGGTTCGCTGGCCATCGCCACAGTCCTGCCTTCGGCAGGGCTTGTTTACGCCGATGCCGGCAGCACCCCGTCAACACCGGATGCCAACCAGCCGGTGCTGGCAGAGGACCAGGCCTTTGATGTTGACCCGGCCGGAGGGCTGGAGAATATCCAGGCCGTGGTGGTGGCGCATACCAATGGCGCGCCACTGCTGGCATCTCCTGCCGCCAACGCGGAAGTTCTGGGGCTGGTGCTTGATGGCACCACGGTGGTGCTGGAAATCGATACGAAGGACACCGTGTACCAGGGCGAGACACGTTACTGGCCGGTCAATGTGGATGGAACCTCCGGCTGGATCAATGGCCAGAGCCTGATGTCGCCTGAAGATTACGCGGCGTACTCGGCAGCTGCCGACGATTCGACACAGGGGACGACCAGCACTGGCACCCGCGTGCCGTTTGAGTTCACCAGCGACACCGCCGAGCGCGTTGCCGAGGTTGATGCCGATGGTGAGGGCCTCACCATGCGCGCCGAGCCAGACGCAGGTTCCGAGGTGGTGACCACCCTGAAGGATGGCACCATCGTGAACCTTCGCATCGATGATGTCGATACCGTCTACGACAGCGCCGGTACCCGCTGGTGGCCAGTGGAATATGAAGGCAACGTGGGTTGGGTCTCGGGCTTCTACCTGATTACACCGGGCACACCGTCGCAAACCGGCACGGCGCCACGCACCACCACGCCCGCGACCTCGCCGGCCAGCGTACCTGGCACCTCTGATAGTGATTACACCTATGTCGCGGGTGACTGGGCGGTTGTTCGCACTGCCGATTCCGGCCGCGCCACACTCTATGCTGATGCCAGCACAGATGCTGCCAGCAATGGCACCATCCCGCATATGGCCCTGGTGGAAGTGATTTCCCGGGCTCCCGATGGCTGGTACCTGGTGCGCTGGGACACGCTGCAGGGATTTATCCCCGGCGACCTCCTCACTGCCGGCACCGCGCCGCGCCGATCCGGCGATGCCGTGAACCCGGCGCCGACGCCGACTCCGGCCGCCGTATCGACGGCCACGGCTGTTCCGGTATCCACAGCGCCGCTGGCCGTGGGTGATGTAGCGGTGGTGAACTCGGAGTCCGACGCCGGTGTGAACGTGCGCGAATCTGCATCATCCGATGCCGAGCGTATTACGTACCTGGAGGATGATGCCCAGGTAACCATCGTTGAGGGTCCCACCACCGACGATGATGACAACGACTGGTACAAGGTGACCAGCGACGACGGAGAGGGCTGGGTTCGAGGCGACCTGCTCACCCGCGTGGCGGCAAGCAGCACCACAACTACGACAGCGGACACGAGTGACGTTTCCGATGCCGGGTTCTCGCTGCCCCTGACCAGCTACCGCTTCACGCAGGACTATGGCTGCAGCAACCTTGGGTTCTACACCTTTGATCCCAACTGGGGCTGCGCCGTGCACGATGGTGTCGATCTCGCGGCGCCGCAGGGCACCCCGCTGCTGGCTGCCAGCGATGGCACCGTGGTAGCTGCCGGGTGGTGCAACTGTGGCCTGGGGTACTACGTGGAACTCGACCACGGTGACGGCGTGCACAGCATCTACGGCCACATGGCTGCCCAGCCATCGGTCAAGGTTGGCGACACGGTGAGCCGGGGTGACCAGATCGGCCAGGTAGGCAGCACCGGACTGAGCACCGGACCCCATGTGCACTTTATGGTGCGTGAGGATGGCGTAACGGTGGACCCGAAGAACTACCTGCCGCCCATCAAGGCGAGCGCGAGCTAACGTACCAGACCTGGAAGATGAGAACAGGAGGGCAATTTGCCCTCCTGTTCCGGTTAACCCTACCTTGCAAATCAAGGACAGTCGGCATGGAGTTCGCGCTGCGGCATCGTCATACTACAGGCAGGAAATGGAGGCTTGTGCATGACGCGGCCGCACGTAACGCTGGATGAACCAGAAATACCAACCACGATTCCCGAAGAACCGGGACATATCCGCAACCTGCTGGTCAAGAGCACCCCGTTCGAAGTGGCGGATGAACGGATCCAGAGCCGGTTGCAGGATACCGGCTGGTTGTGGGATTCCATAAAGACCCTCCCGGGTGTAAAGAGCTGGCGGGTGCTGAGCGATGCGATATTCTGCCTCACCAGCTTTCCCATTGGCCTGGCGTTCTTCATCACGGCGGTCGTCGGCGGCGTGACCGGCTTTGCCCTGTCGTTCGTCGGCATCGGTGTTGCCATCCTGGCCTGGACATTCGCGCTGCTGCTGTGGGGCGCGCATATCGAACGTAGCCGCTTGCGAGCGTTCCTCGGTGTGAACGTCGGCGAGGCCCATCACTGGAGCGCCACCACTGGTAACCTGGCTACACGCACCTGGCAGGTTCTGCGGTCGCCGCAGGTGTGGCGCGATTTTCTCTACATGATGCTGCTGTTCCCCATTGGCGTCATCGAGCTTGGGTTGGTCACATGGCCGCTGCAGTTCCTGTGGGGGCCGCTGTTCTACTTCCTTACAGGGTCATCGCAGGGAGCCATTTGGGGGATCCAGGTAACCAACCCGGTCATCGCGTTCCTGGTGCTGGCCATGGGGATCATTTTTGCGGTTCCCGTAGCCGTGCTCATCACCCTGATCGCCCGGGGGCACGGCCACCTCGGCCTGATGCTGCTTGGACGATCCCATGAGGATGTGCTTACTGACCGGGTGGAGGAACTGACCGAGAGCCGGTCGGCCGTGATGCGGGCCATGCACATGGAGCGTCGCCGCATAGAGCGGGACTTGCACGACGGCGCGCAACAGCAACTTGTGGCGCTCGCCATGGATTTGGGGCGGGCACGGGACAAGATGGAATCCGACCCTGACGCTGCAAAGGAAATCCTGGATTCCTCGCACGAACGGGCAAAGCGCGTGATGACGGAAATGCGCGAGCTGGTGCGGGGCATTCATCCTGCCGTGCTCACGGACCGCGGCCTGGATGCGGCAGTGTCGGCAGTTGCCAGCCGGTCGCCAATTCCGGTCGATGTCTCGGTTCGCCTCAAGGAGCGCCTGCCCGAGGAAGTGGAGGGCACGGCCTACTTTGTGGTGGTCGAGGCGCTAACCAACGTTGCCAAGCATTCCGGCGCGAGTCGGGCGCGGGTAAGCATTCAGCGCGATGGCAATTGGCTTAGAATCACAGTGACCGATAACGGGCGCGGTGGCGCGAACCCCGGGCAGGGCACCGGTATGCAGGGCCTGCGGGATCGTATCCTGGCGCTCGAAGGGACGTTCGCCTTCACCAGTCTACCTGGCAAGGGCACGCGCATCACTGTGGAGATTCCATGCGAGCCGTCATCGCCGAAGATTCCGTCGTCCTTCGAGAGGGTTTGATCCGACTACTGGAAGAGAACGGCTTCACTATTGAAGCTGCCGTCGATAATGGCGACGACCTCATCACTGCCGTTCGCGAGCATCGGCCGGACGTGTCGATCGTTGATGTCCGCATGCCCCCTACATTCCGTGATGAAGGCCTGCGTGCGGCTGTGGCGATCCGCAAGGAAATCCCCAATTCGCCGATCGTGGTTTTCAGCCAATATGTGGAAGAGCGGTACGCGGCCGAGTTGATTGAGAGCGGCACGAACGGGGTAGGGTACCTGCTGAAAGATCGTGTGGCCGACGTGCGCGATTTCATCCGCGCCATTCGGCAGGTGGCCGGCGGCGGCACCGTGCTTGATCCCGAGGTGGTAACGCAGCTGGTTACCCGGCGCCGCACCGATAACCGGCTGGAGGCGCTCACGCCCCGCGAAGCCGAGGTGTTGGCCCTGATGGCCCAGGGAAAAACAAACGCCGCCATTGCCGACGAGATTTTCGTGAGCGAAGGCACCGTGGAAAAGCACATCCGCGGCATTTTCTCCAAGCTGGAGCTCGAGGATGCCGAAACCATGCACCGTCGCGTGCTGGCCGTGCTCAGCTTCCTCCGCCTCGGGGAAGACGTGCGATAGCAGCGGTCCTCCCCGAAGCTGTAGCCTGCCTCTAGAAGGCAAATCGTCGCGGGCGACGATTGCGGTAGTAGTACTGAGCATTGAGCGGCTTGGAGCCAACCCAAACGGTTCCCAGCAGATGCGTGCCTGAGCTTTCGATCGCTTCCAGCGTTCGATCCATATCCGGGTATTTGGTCTGATCCAGGCGGCCAACGGCGACGACCGCATCCGCCCGCGACGCAATCCGATGGCTATCGCTGAAGAGGAGAATCGGCGGCGTATCCAGGATTACGACATCGAAATCCGCCTTGAGTTCGTCGAGCAGCCGCCGGAAGCGGTCGCTGGAGAAGAGTTCGGCGGAGTTGGGTAGCAGCGCACCGCTGGGAATGAGGAACAGCCCTGGGAGCGCTACGCGCGCGGCAATATCCTGCACGCGCGTACCCGGGTTCGTGAAGAGGGTCGTGAGCCCCTGGTCCCGCTCAACCGAGAAGATACTGTGCAGCCGTGGTCGATGCAGGTCGCAGTCAACCAGTACCACCCGCTTGCCGAGCTGGGCGAAGTGGGCGGCCAGGTTCGCCGACAGGGTGGTTTTTCCGCTGGACGGACCCGGGCTGGTCACCTGAAGGACCTTCTTGCCGGTTCCTGGGAACGACGCGAAATCCAGCCCCGTCACGAGAATGCGGACGGCTTCCGCTGCAGCGTCTGTCGGATGGGTCAGCAGGAACATATGCCTGGCGGGAGTGTCCATCCGCCCGGAATGGGGTATCTCGCCGAGCACGGGCACGTCGGAACGGTTTCGCCAGTCGGCGACGCTGCTGATCTTGTTATTGAAGACCGCCGTCAACACGATGAATGCGGCCCCCGCGAGTCCACCAAGGAGCGCGCCGAGAATGCCGGCCACCTCCGGACGAAGGTTATTGGGGGTGGTTGGTGGCACCGACGGCTTGACGGGCAGCAGGTTTGGCTGGTTGAGCTGGAAATCGGTACGCATCCGGTCGATTCGGGCTTCAAGATCGCTGATCCGCTGGTCCAACTGGGTAATTTCACGCGAGAGTTCCCGGCGCTGGTTACCGGATGGATCCGCCGACGACTCCAGCGCTGCCAGTTCCTGCTGCTTAAGGTCACGTTCCTCCCGCAGGCCGTCCAGTTCGCTGCCGAGTGCCTCAGTGGTGTCGTCCAGCCGCTCCTGGGAGTTGCTTTCGTAATCCATCAGTACGACATCGAGGGTGGCGTTGGCCACTGCCAGCGCCGACTCCGGGTTCGTGTGGGTGGCACTGATGTTGAGATGCGAGGTGCCAGCCGGCACGCTGATAGAAACCTGGTAGCCATCGAGATCCCCGACCTGCGCCTGTTCTGCAATTTGGTCCCGCAAGGAATCCGTGTCCAGCATAAGGCCGTAGGAATCGGGCATCTGCCTCGCCACAAGGTTGGACGAGGTGGATGTGGTGCCGGTAAACGGCATCTCCACCACCAGTGTCGATGTAGCGGTGTACACCTTTGTCTGCCGCTCGGCGATTCGATATCCGGTGAATCCCAGCACCAGGAGCAGGACCAGCGGTACCCAAAACCATTTCTTGAGTGCGGCGAGCACCGCGCCGAGTTCCAGTTCCATTTACGCTTCCCCGCTGTTTGGCCATACACAGATACCGGCACTACGTAAGGTAGAATAGCGTAAGAGCTGCGGTTTCATATCTCCCGGAGGGAGATTAACGTATAGACTTATGTTATTTGAGTTTATGCAAAGGGAGTTAAAAAGGTGATCGACCTTCATTCCCACATTTTGCCAATGGTCGATGACGGTGTCTCATCGTTTAAAGAGACCTCTGTAGCGTTTGAGAGTTTGGTAAAGCTGGGATATTCGGGGGTCGTTGCTACGCCGCACTGGGCAGTTGGCGTGCCGGTTGTGCCGGCCGAGACCATTGAGGTGGCGGCGGTGATAGCCGGATCAAAGGGTTTGGCGCTTTCGGTGGGACGAGAATGCCGCATTCACCCAAACCTGCTCTCGCATGTTCAGCGCATGCCGCAGTTGCGCGTGGGCGGCGGCAATGTGGTGATGGTCGAGCTCCCCTGGGGGCCGGTTCCTGCCTATGCCACCGATGTATTTCGGTCGCTGCTGCGCGCAGGGTATCGCCCGGTGCTGGTGCACCCGGAACGGCACCAGGAGTTATGGAGCGAGGGATCGACCCTCCACGACCTCGTTCACGCCGGTGTGCTCCTGCAGGTGAACCTGGGATCGCTCGTCGGGCAATATGGCCGCCGTGCGCGAGACCGGGCGGTATCGCTACTGGGGCAGGGGATGGTGTCGCTCGTCGCTACCGACCTCCATTCACCAGCGGAAGTTGAGACAACCATTGCCGATGCCCACCGGATACTAACAAACCTGGTCGGCAGTGATGGGGCTGGCGTGCTTACCACGCACAATCCGCAGGCATTGCTCAGGGGAGAACCGGTAACTGGGCTCCCATCTGTCAAAGACTTGCTGGTCGATACTCCGGCGTTCCGAATGGGCGGACCGCTGTCAGGAATATTGGGCAAATCAATCCAGAACCTGCGCGCCTTCGGTCGCGGCGGTAGATAGCGCCAACAGTCTCGCGCTACAACAACTAGCCGCCCTCCTTACGACCTTGCAGTAGCCAGCACGGGGTCCCCACCTGCTGCATCCATCCCCACCCCGGTGCGCGGGGAGTTTCCCTACACTCACGTGTGCTTATGTCGTTTCACTAATCCGCGCGTGGCGTCAACCTCTGCTACATAATCAAAATGTAAATTTGGACAGAATTTCATAAGTCAACACAGTGCCCGGATAGTCACATTATGGCTGGCAAAATGCATCGCTATTCCGGCTATTTTTCAAACCTGCTAGTAAGTTGCGGATTAATCTATGGTAACTACCGACTGTATGATGCATTATTCAACGCAGAACCCGCAGAACATACATGCATAGCAACTCCAATACGCCGCTTTCGGCCCGCCAGGCGTGTGGGCCAGGCGAGATACGGTAGAGGGACAGATCTCGTGGGGCATTTTTTCCAACAGGTTCGCAGTCGCCATCATCAGGTGCAGTGTTTCGTGATCGTGCTTTTGGCGATGATGTTGCCGCTGAGCGACCTGGCGTTCGCGCAAACACCGGAAGTACCTGTTGAACCAGCCGCCCCGTCGCCGGTGGAAGCACCGGCTCCCGTCGAACCTGCTCCTGTCGACCCTTTACCTGCGGAACCCGCCCCCGAGCCAGCTCCGATTGAGGCCGCGCCGGTTGAACCCGCACCTGAACCGGCTCCGGTGGAGCCTGCGCCTGTTGCACCGGCACCGGTGGACGATGATGCCGACCAGGGCACGGGCGAGGTGGTCGCGCAGCCGGTTGATCCCGGTGTGCCGGCGGAACCTTCTGCACCCGAAACCGATGTGAACTCCGGCGAGGCCGAGGAAGACCCGGCCGAGACGTCTGGCAACGATCCTGGCGGCGAGCTGCCCTCAACACCGAACCCGTCGCCAACAGTTGCTCCTTCTCCAGCCGTTGTTCCGTCTCCCACCCCCACGCCAACCAGCATTACCTGGAGCCAGCCAAACCCGATTTCGTGTGTGGTGCTGGCCGGGAACGCGCAGTCACTTGCCCTCGGCGATACCGCCACCTGGCGCTGCACTGCCGCTATCCAGGCAGAGGTCACCGGCGAATTGCCAGCCGATCTTGCACTTCTCTGGACCATCAACGCAACCTATGCCGGTGACGATGTGCGCTTCGCGCTGCCGGACGGTTCCCGCGCTACCATCCATCAACCAGATCCCGTTCCTGGCGGCACTGCCGAGCAGGTAACCTACCGCAGCACCTGGGCCGATGGCTTGTCGCTGGTGGTGGATGTCACAGTCACCCGCACATCGTGTGTGGTGGGTGATGCCCGACTGAACCTGAAGGCCGATGTCGCGCTGAAGACAGCGGATACCACCGCCCTTTTTACGAATACAGCCGCCAGCCCGGCGGGAACCGAACTCCATGCATCCGCCGCACCGAACCTTAATGCACCTGAAGTGACCATGCAGCCGGTGGTGTTCGATCCGCTTGCATGGGACGGAACCTCCTGGGGAACGTCGCATGGGTCGAGTGCTATCACGATCGCCAATGATGGATGCCCGACGTCGGTAGCCCACAGCGTGGTGGTAAGTGTGTCATCCAGTAATCCTGCCATGGTGCCCGTTGTGTCCACAGCGAGCGTCGCCGATGGAAACCTCGTTGCAGGAGTTGGTGATGGTGGAGAGCTGGGAACCAATGTTGCCTATGTTCCCGCGGGGTACCAGGGCACCGGGACGATCCTTGTCCAGTTTGCGCTTAGTCCGCCAGCGGATATGGATGCGGGTGGCTATTCGTTCACGTTCAATGTCGCAACGGCTGTTGCACCGTAGAGATGAGTGGTTTTGTTTGGATAGGGGGTATGACATGAGGAACGCCAAGGGTGGCCGAGAGCCGCCATGGATGGGGAACCGGCGGATTGAGGGGATCAGCCGCCGACAATGTGGGAGGGAGGTAACCCGCCACGAGTAAGGTCAGGTCCAGGAAGTGCCACTCGGGAAAGTGGCAAGGCGGCTCCAATGAGGAACCGCCTCACCAACAGGGTGTAATGCCTCACACCGATCAAGTACAGGGCATTACGAACCAATTGAACCACATGAAGTGGTTCGGGAGCAGAACACCATGAATCTCAAGAACAAAGTCTTCGGCTTCGTTGCTGCTGCAGCACTCTCACTCTCCATGATTGGTGGCGCCGCCGCTGACGATGTTATGACTGGTACTGTGACGTTGAGCCCGGGAACGTGTCAGGCGGTAATTTCCCAGGGGACTGCCAACTTCGGCAACTGGACATTTGACGGAGCAACTAACACCTACGTTTCCACCGGTTCTAATTCCGCAGCGTTCAATGTGGAAGTATATGAGCATAAACCTAACGGTAAATGCCCCGTATCTGTGCAGTTCAATGGACTCACGAATGGCACCGCTACCATTCCGGCGAGCAACTTCGTGCTCAACGTAACAGGCTACTACTCGGGTGTTCTCCCAAGTGGAACCTACGCTATCCCTGGTGGCAACTATTCGGGCTCTCTGGTCCTGTCGAGCGTGCCCAACACCTTCCAGCCAGGGACCTACACAGGTGACATCACCTTGCAGGTCGGTGCCGGCTCGTAGAGATTGACTCTACTTGCATCCAGGTAAACGTACGACAACGGAGTGGCTGTACTTGTGCGCCATTCCGTTGTCATTGCCGGTATTAACACTGCGGCTCTGGCGTAGTGGTTACGAGGTACTGCAGATGTTCCGTTTGAGAAGCAAAATTTGGATGCTTGCACTCCTGATTACGATGCTGAGTGTTTATATCCCTTCTGAAAACGCAGTTGCGCAGGGTTCCCAAGAGCAAGTTCCGGCAAATGAAATACGATTTGCAATAGTACCGGTTGGAGACCATCCGAGCGGGTATTTTGATGATATCGACATTGAACCTGGCGACTCAATGACTTTTGAGGTTGATTTGGTGAACGCTAGTCCGTTCGAAATACCGTTTAATGTGTACGTCACGAATGCGACGAATGGGGTAAATGGCGGGTTCCTAGCAGGAAAGGCAGACGAAGATCTTGTCGGGCCGGCTTCCTGGATCGACTTCACGAGCCGGGCAGTAGTGTTGGGGCCTAATTCGGCGGAACGGGTCAGCTTCAAGGTGACGGTGCCAAAGGACACTGCGCCTGGACAGTACATTGCTGCTATGGCGATGGATATGCAGGAGTCGCTGTCGATTCCTGGAACCGAAATTCTGACGCAGAAACTAAGCTATGCGATATCGATTGGGTTCTTGGTTCCCGGTGAGCTTGAATACTCCTTTGAACTTGGAGACCCGGAGTTTCGCGCGGAGAGTCATTCTATGGCCATACCAGTGACCAACACTGGCAACTACCTGCTTAAACCTGAAGGAGATCTTGTGATCCTGGACACCAACGGAAGGGAAGTAGGTCGGTCCAAGGTTCAGATGGGATCAGTCTACGGAGGTGTCACTACGATCATCAGCGTAATATTGCCTGAACAGTTGCAGAGCACCGAGTTGAGAGTAAACCTCGAGCTCGTAGATCCAACTTCTGGAGCTACTTCCAGTCTAGAGAATGAACCATTAGTCCTTCCTGAACAACAGGATCCGTCCTCACTTACCCTGGAAATGGCGACGGTCACTCCGAACAATGAAGAGATAGTTTTCGCAAACGTCGAAATATCATTGGCAAATGGGGGTTCGCAACTTCCTGCCAGTAATGTCAATTTGGTCGTTCTTCTTGATGGTGAAGAGGTAGATTCATTCCCGCTTGCCACCAACCAGGTGCTGCTCAGCGGAACTAACACATACACGAGTCGTTACATTCCGCAAACGGGGTGGGAGTCAGGTACTTATACGTTCCGTCTCGAGGTGTATTCCGTTGACCCGAACGCTGGCAGCCAAGCATTGCTCTTGGACGAAGAGCTCGATATCGAAATCGTGGTGCCATAGGGCCTCCCATAGCCTAAGGCGCACCTGCTTCGCCCACGGAACTACCGAGTACAGGCGGCCCTAATGGCCGCCTGTACTCGTTTTTCTTACCGGTGCTTGCCGGTTAACCCCACCTCCAGGTTTCCCGTATCCCTGCTCTGGAATCCTGCGACCCCTGCGCAAAATGGCCTCGTACCGCACAAGTGCGCGGGTTTGTCGGCAGGGAGTATGAGACATGAAACCACCACGAAGTGTGACAGGAACGATAGGACGAATGAGCGCAGCGCGGCCATGGTGGGTGGTCCTCGCCTGGGTAGTCCTCGCGGCCGGGATCATCACCGCTTCCGGATGGGTGACCCCGGTGGACAACGAGAACGATTTTCGCGGGACGGTCGAATCGCAGGAAGCGATGAAGATCGAGGAATCCGCGTTTGGCAGCGCCGAGGCCAGCGAACTGCTGGTGATTCACAGCGACCGCTACACGGTCGATGATCCGGAATTCCGGGCGGCCGCCGACCTGCTGATGCAGCAGCTGGGCGATTTCGGCGGCAGCGTCAGCGGCACCACCTACTATTACGCCGCGCCGGATAACCCGGCCATGCAGGCGCTGGTAAGTGCCGACCGCAACTCGCTCATTATCCCGGTGCAGTTGCAGGGCCGATGGTCCGATTACCAGGATCGATGGCACGAGTGGGACGATATCATCACCAGCTCGCAGTCCGAAGGATTCTTTGTCGGCTCGGTTGGCGTCGTCAGTTTCGGTGAAATCAGCGAGATTGTCAACGAGGACATGCAGAAGGAAGTCACCATCGGCCTGCCGGTAGCCCTGGTGGTGATGATCGTGGTTTTCGGCGCGCTGGTGGCCGCCGGCCTGCCGCTGATCCTTGGCGTGGTCACCATCGTGTCCGCCTCGTCGCTCGTCTCCATCCTTGGCGGCGTGATGTATATCGGAGATATCGCCTTCTCACTGGTCACCATGATCGGCCTCGCGGTTGGCATCGATTACTCGCTTGTGCTGCTTGAGCGCTACCGCGAAGAACGCAAGCGCGGCCACATGAAACTGGATGCGATTGAGTGGGCCTCTGCCAGTGCCGGCAAGGCGGTGCTGTTCAGCGGACTCACCACAGTCCTGGCCCTGTTCGGCGTGTTCTTCGTGCCGATGGCGGAGTTCCAGGGCATGGGCCTAGCGATGTCGATCGCGGTGGCGGTTGCTGTGGCCGGCGCCCTGACGCTGCTGCCGGCGCTTGTATCGCTGATCGGCGACTGGGTGAACTTCCCGCGCATGGGCGTTATGCGAAACCTCCGCGCGCAGGATGCCACCGGCCAGGCGACGTCGTTTACCACTACGAAGCTGGGACTCTGGGGCAAGCTCGCGCACATCGTCACTGAACGACCCGCCGCCTTTGGTATTGGTGTCACTGCGGTGCTGCTCCTGGCCAGCGCGCCGCTCCTGACAATGGAACTCGGGCAACCGGCGACCTCGGATCTCCCGGAAAGCCGGGTACTCTCCTCGTACCGCATCATCGCGGAGGATTTTTCCGCCGGGCAGGAAAGCCCGCTGAAGATTGTGCTCAGCAACGACCTCGCGACCGAGGATCACGCGCAACGTGTGGTCGAGATGCTGGAGGCCGATCCGCTCTTTGGCCCGGCGTCGGTGGCGGTGAGCGAGGACGAATCGGTGATGATTGTAAGCGCGCCGTTCATGGTAGATAGCTTCAGCCCGGATGCCCAGCACAAAATCACGGAACTGCGTGACAGCACCCTGGTGGACATGGGGCTGAACAATGCCCTGGTTGGTGGCGACCCCGCGTTCACCTACGACTTCAACCACCTGCTCACCAGCAGCATGCCCCTCGTGATCGGCTTCGTGCTGACCCTCTGCTTCGTGGTGATGATGCTGGCGTTCCGGTCACTCACCGTCCCGGTGCTGTCGGTGGTGCTCAACCTGCTCTCGGTCGGCGCGGCGTATGGCGCAATTGTGCTGGTGTTCCAGCACGGCTTCCTGGCCGATGCGCTGGGCCTGAAGCAGGTGGACACCATTGTGAACTGGCTCCCGATCATGCTCTTCTGCATGTTGTTCGGGCTCAGCATGGATTACCACGTCTTCATCCTCAGCCGTATCCGCGAGGAATGGGACCGCACGGGCGATGCGAACACCGCCATCATTCGCGGCGTCGATCACACCGGCAAGATCATCACCGGCGCAGCGGTGATCATGGTAGCCGTGTTCGGTAGCTTTACGATGAGCCGGAGCGTGGAGATGCAGCAGATGGGCTTCGGCCTCGCGCTGGCCATCGCGGTGGATGTCACGCTCATCCGCTCCATCCTGCTACCGGCCGGCCTGAAGCTGCTTGGCACGCGTGCCTGGTGGTGGCCGTCGTGGCTCGGCTGGGTGCCGAACCTGCATGTGGAAGGCAAGCTGGCGCCGGAAAGCGCCGATTAGCTCCTCAATACAAAAGCCGGGCTCCCGCAAGAGGCCCGGCTTTTGTGCGCCTGCCTTACGCGGCCAGCACCCGGTACGATGGACGCTCCACCGGAGCCTCGGCTTCCCGGCGATGAAGCAGATCGCTCCAGCCTCCGCCGTATCCCAGCAGGCGTAGCCCGTTTAGGATCACAATCACAGTGCTGCCTTCGTGGCCGACCACACCCAGCGGCAGTGGAATGCCGACCAGCAGGTTCGCGGTCGCCAGCACCGCGATAACACCGATCGCGAAGGTGAGGTTCACCTTGATAATGCGGCGCATCTTGCGGCTGAGGCCGATGGCGTAACTCACGCGGGCGAGGTCGTCGCTCATGAGCACTACATCCGCTGTTTCCAGCGCGGCGTCGGTACCCGCCCCGCCCATGGCGATGCCGACATCGGCTGTGGCCAGTGCGGGCGCGTCGTTCACGCCATCGCCAATCATTGCCACTTTACCCTTGGCGCGGAGGCCGTTGATGGCGGTCAGCTTGTCCTCGGGCAGCAGGTTGGCGCGCACGTCGTCGATGCCGATCTGGGCCGCGATGGTGGCGGCCACACGCGGGTTGTCCCCCGTGAGCATGACGGTGCGCTTCACGCCCGCTTCGTGCAACTCGCTGATAATGCGGCGCACATTGGGCCGGAGGATATCCGCTACGGCGAGCACGCCGATAACGCCGGACGGTGTGGCCACGAACATGGTGCTTTTGCCCTCGTCGCCAAGCCGGTGCTGGTGCTCCACCGCAGCGTCGGGGATGGTGTATCCCTCGCGTTCCATCAGGCGGGCGTTGCCGATCACCACCCGTTCATCATCTACACGCGCGATGATGCCATGGCCCGGCACCGCTTCGAGATCGCGCGCGGGTGGCAGGTCCATACCGTCGCGGAGGGCGGCATTAACAATCGCATCGCCAATCGGGTGTTCGCTCAGGCGCTCGGCAGCGGCTGCGGTGGCGAGCAGGTGAGTGGCGTCGGTGCCGTTCAGCGTGACGATATCGGTGAGGTGAGGCTTGCCGATGGTGAGCGTGCCGGTTTTGTCGAAGGCCACGGTATCAACCGAGCCCAGCTTGTCCATGGCGCGACCGCCCTTCACCAGGATGCCCTTGCGGGCGGCATTGGCCAGGGCGCTCAGGGTGGCGGCGGGGGTGCTGATCACCAGCGCGCAGGGGCTCATTACCACCAGCAATGTCATGCCCCGATAAAAGGCATCGCTACGGTCCGCGCCGAGGAACATCGGCACCACCGTCACCAGGGCCGAGAAGATGATCACGAAGACCGCGTACTTACCCTCGAACCCTTCGGCGAACTCCTGCAGGTCCGATTGATCCTCCCGGGCGTCAGAGACCAGTTTGACGATGCGGGCGATGGTGGAATCGGTGGCGAGTTTGGTTACCTCGGCACGGAGGGCGCCGTTGCCGTTAATGGTGCCAGCGAACAGTTCGTCACCAACGCTTCGCTCAACCGGTATCGACTCGCCGGTAATCGCCGCCTGGTCGACCGCGGACTGGCCCTCCACCACCCGGGCATCGACAGGGATCCGTTCACCGGGCTGGATGACGACGATATCGCCGATCCGTACGTCGGCAACATCCAGCACCATGTGCTCGCCGTCTCGCTCCACGCGGGCCGTGGGCGGGGTGAGGTCCATGAGGGCGCGCACGGCATCGCGGGTGCGGTTCATGGAGTAGTGTTCCAGCGCGTTCGATGTCGAGAAGAGGCTGAGCAGGATAGCGCCTTCCAGCCACTGGCCCAGGGCCGCTGCGCCGAGCGCGGCCAGCACCATGAGTAAATCGACATTAACATGGCGGTCCAGCAGGTCGGCGATGGCGTCTCGCGTGGCGAGGGTGCCCCCACTGAGGTAGGCGAGCACGAATACGCCAACCACCATCGCATCCGGTGCGCCAAGGAAGCGGTCCAGCACGAATCCGAGGATCGTGAACACCCAGGCACCAATGGCCAACGCCGAAAGCGCATGTTCCCGGAGCCACGTTTGCACCCGCCCGTTGCCGGTACTCCGTACGTTGGTGATTGTTGCCGCCTGTGCCATGCTGCTCCCCGAAAGTCCGAGCGGCATGCTCGGATATGAGAACAATTCCTATCTAGGAATAAGTATAACAAACAACGATTGCGTGGATGGGGAACGGGTTCATCAATGGGGGTGATTGTGCTGAAAGAGTATGATATTGAGAGGACCGTAGCGTGTTATGGGATAGGAAACCTGTGTGGATGACCGGATTGTGAGCCAGCAGAACGTGTTGCCTGAAGAATCGCTGGTTCGCACCGAGGCCGGGGTGCCTGCCGGGCGGGTGCACACTGCGCGGAGCTTTCCGGACCTGTTGCTGAAGTTGCGGGAAGAACGGGGACTTTCCAAGGCGGAGCTGGCCAAGCGGGCCGAGCTGGACCCCAGTTCTATCACCCGGTTCGAACAGGGCCAGCGTGCCCCGGAACGCGCCACAATCATGCAGATTGCCGACGCGATGGTACTGCCCGGCATTGATCGCGACCGGCTCCTGGCATCGGCCGGCTTCCGCTCGGAACTATGGGATGATCCCGCGATGGTAGACCTGGTGCTTCTTCTTAATGATGATGGTATCGACCGTCAGGCTCGTGCCGAGGTGCGGAGCGTGCTGAAAATGGCATCTGCATTCCTGCGGTTGCAACGTATGAAACCGCGCGAGTAACGGCCTATGTGGCGACGGTATTCCCGGCCCAACCGGTTCCTGGCATCCATATTCATCTGTATCGCCATGCTCGGATGCATGATGGCTCCGGCACGCTTCGCCACGCCTGCGTCGGCGCAATCCCTTCCTCCGTTTACTCTCGATGTGCTGGAAGGGTACCTCTGGAGCAGTTCGGAGATCTTCCTGGCACCGGGGCAGATGATCATCATTACCAACCGTGATGTCGCCCGCCATACCTTCACAGTCGATGAATGGAACATCGACGTCAGCCTGCCCTCGCTTATCCCGGTAGAGGTGACCGTACCGGAGAATGCCCAGCCGGGCCAGCAGGTTGCGTTCTACAGCTCGATCCCCGGCGACCGGGAAGGCGGCCTCGATGGCCGGATCACGGTCGTGACCGAAGAAGAGATGATCGCCGGGCAATCGCTCAATCCCAGCCTTGGTCCGGTGCAACCCGAACCGCGGGTGCGGATTGAGGCGCGCGACGATTTCACCTTCCAGCCGGCGATCGCTACCGTCGGCCCCGGCACACTGGTGGAAGTGGTGAACACGGGCGTGATTACGCATCACTTTGTGGTGGATGCATGGGGCGTGAACCAGACCATCGCGCCCGGCAGTATGGTGCTGGTGCGCGTGCCAGATGATGCCCGCGTGGGCAGTTCCGTCGATTTCTACTGCTCTATCCCGGGGCACCAGCAGCAGGGCATGGTAGGCATCTTGCGAATTACCGGTGTCGCAGGCGACCTCGGTACACGGGTGCAATCCACCGCTGGCAAGCCAGAGACCGCCATCGATATGCGGTCGTTCCTGCCGGAAGCTGAAGACCTGGGCGAAGGTTGGGGGAAACTGCGTAGCGGCACCTCGGAAGCGATCCTTGGCAGCCGCGAAATGCACCCCGAGGTGTTCCCGTATTCCGGAATAGGTGCGGTCTATGTCGGGCCAAACGGCGCACGGGTGACGATTGTAGTGCTGCCGTTGCGCACCTCGGCGATCCCCGTCAACCAGGTGGGCGAGGCCGTACGCGAGGTGCAGGATGCGATGACGACCACGTGGACGGTCGACCGTATAGCCTCCGCCGCCTGGCGAAGCGTCGCGCCCCCAAACGGCTGCACCGTATCCGATCGCGTCACCGGCATTGTGCCAATTGTGACCCTGCCGGGCGGTGTCACCAGTTGCCAGCTTACCGGTGTAGGCGTGGCACTGTTCGTGGCCGTGGAAGGCGAGTACGACAGCGAGCTGGGCGTGGACGCTTCCGACCTCATTATTGGCCGAATTGTGAGCGGCGAGTATGTGGCAAGGCGGGTAGAAGAATGAACGTCACGGTGATTTTCGATGGCTACTGCGGTATGTGTACGCGCACAGTTCGCTATGCCAAAAAGCTCGACAGGAAGAACCGGGTCACGTTTATCCCGTGCCAAAGCCTCCCGAAGGACGGCTGGCACGGCATTAACCAGTGGCAGTGCAACAAGGTGCTGGTTACCAGGGCCGAGGATGGCACGGTAGCGCTGGGCGGCGATGCCATGATGCTCATGTTTGCCGCCGCGCTTGGCACAAACCTGCCGGTGCGGTTTGGCAAGCTGCCGGGCGTGCGCAAGCTGATGCGTCGCACCTACAGTTGGGTTGCCCGCAACCGTCGCCGGTTCCCCGGTGATATGCCGTGGTGCCAGCAGCATCCGGAAGCATGCCAGCCCGACGAGGCCGGAGGGACCACCGCGTGAAGCCCTACTGGCAGGGGAGCCTGGTGCGCCTGCGCGCGCTCGAACCCGAGGACGCAGGCCATTTCTACCACCTAAACCTTGAACGTGACGTCGACCGCAGCCTGGAAATGGTCTACCCGCCAACCAGTTTGGCCAGCCAGCGTGCCTGGGTGGAGAGGGCGGCTACAGAGGGGTTCGGCCCAAACTTCGAGTTCAAGTTCCAGATTGAGGAACTTACCTCGGGCCAACTGGTGGGCTCTATCGACACCCACCACTGCAATATGCGCCAGGGCACGTTCGAGTACGGCCTCAGCGTGCGGGAGCAGTTCCGCAGCAAGGGGTTCGCCTCCGAGGCGATCCTGCTGGTATTGCGGTACTACTTCCTGGAACTTCGCTTTCGTAAGGCTGAGCCCGGCGTGTTCGCGTTCAACGATGCCAGCCGCCGCTTGCACGAAAAGCTCGGTTTCGTGCTGGAAGGGCGACGGCGACAACACGGCTATAGCCATGGCGAATTCCACGATTTGTTGCTCTTCGGCATGACGGTGGAAGAGTTTCGTCAGCTGCACCCTGAATATGCCGATTTCCAGTCTTTCCCCGATTGACCGTATCCCGAATCCACGCTTAAGGTGATGACTGCAGGCGACGGCGCCTGCGGTTCGTGATTCTTGCAGGGGCGGGTTGCCATGTCGATTAAGGTAGCGCTTTCATCGTATTCGTTTGCTGGCTGGAACGGCGACGGTTCGACCCATGATTTTGTCGATACGCCGAACGTGTTCGAGATGATCGACCATGTTGCCGACTTCGGGCTGGATGGCATCGAGTTCCTGAACGAGCACCTCTCGGCCAGCGGTGTGGATACCGACGAGAAGCTCGCCGAATTGGCCCAGTATGCTGCCATTCGAGGCGTGCGCGTTGTTACGCTGGCTGCCAGCAACAATCCGCTGCTGCCGGACCCCGCTGCCCGCGCTGATGACCTGGCCAAACTTATCCGCCATATCGATTGGGCATCCATCCTTGGAGCGCCGTTCGTGCGTGTGCTTGGCGGCCGATGGCACACCATCACCGACTGGCAGGAACTGCTCGCCCACCGGGGGGGCGAACCGCCACTGGAAGGCTTCACGGAAGAAGACGGGCTTGCCTGGACCACCACCAGCCTGCGCTTCGCGGCCCAATATGCCGGTCGCAAGGGAATCACGCTGGTTCTGGAAAACCACTGGGGTCCAACCGGTACGGCCGCTGGCACCAAGCGTATCCATGATGCTGTGAACTCCCCCTACCTGAAGTACGTGCTGGATACCGGCAACTTCTTCCACCTGGAAGACCAGTACGCCGAAATGCAGGTATTCATGGAAGACCTGGCGATTCTCCATACCAAGATGTACCTGGGCGGCAGCCGCGTGGGTGTGCCTGGCCTGGATTATGCGCGCATCCGTCAAATGCTGGATGGCATCAACTATCGTGGCTACGTATCCATCGAGTTCGAGGGCAACGCCCACCCGAAGGAGGGTATTGCTGATGGTATCGAGCAGGTGATGGCGTTCCTGACCTAGCCCTGGTCACACTCTGCTCAAGTTACGGGGAGACCGGTTTTGGCCGGTCTCCTCATTTTCGTGCCTGAAAACAATTGCGTGTTGGTGAGTGTACGTTCACAATAGCAGGGGCAGGTGTTCGCCTCGCCCACGTCGACTCTGGGGAGGGCCTTCAATGCAACAACTGGATGTTGCGGGAGTACAGGAGTATTTCCGCAATCTCTTCTCGTGGCGCGAGCGTCGCTCGGGTGTGATCATGCCCGAGGAGCGCCTGCCATGGGGAGAAACTGCGGCGATGGGAATCCAGCACGTGCTCGCCATGTTTGGCGCCACCGTGCTTGGCCCCATCCTGATGGGATTCGACCCGAACACCGCTATCTTCTTCAGCGGTATCGGTACGTTGATCTTCTTCATCATTACGGGTGGCAAAATCCCGAGTTACCTTGGCTCGAGCTTTGCGTTTATCGGGCCGGTAGGTGCGGTGACGGGCATGTCGGTCGGCGCGTTCGACCCCGGGCAAATCCCGTACGCGCTGGGCGGCATCATTCTCTGCGGCCTTGTGTACACGTTGGCGGGTGTTGCCGTGGCGATGTACGGTTCGACATGGATCGATGCACTTATGCCGCCGATTGTCACCGGCGGTGTGGTTGCGATCATCGGCTTGAACCTTGCCCACGCCGGTGCCAAACCGCTGGCCGAAAGCAACATGCCGCTGGCGATCATTACCATTCTTTCGATCTTCGCTATCGCCATCCTTGGCAAGGGACTGCTGGGTCGATTGCCGATCCTGCTTGGAACCCTGGTTGGGTACCTTGCGGCGCTGCTGCTGGGTGGCACCAGCAGCGAGGGGCGTGATGTGCTGGGCATCCACTTCCAGGGTGTTGACCTTGGGCCGGTTGGTGATGCAGCCATCCTCGGCCTGCCGAACTTCACCGCGCCGAAGTTTGACGGTGGCGCGATCGGCCTGGTTGTGCCGGTGGCAATCATCCTGATTGCGGAAAATACCGGCCACATCAAGGCTGTGTCGGAGATGACCGGTCGAAACCTCATGCCGTACCTCGGCCGTGGGTTCATTGGCGATGGTGTCGCCACGATGGTGGCCGGCGCAGGCGGCGGCACCGGTGTCACCACCTACGCCGAGAATATCGGTGTCATGGCAGTGACCCGGGTATTTTCCACCGCACTGTTCGTTATTGCGGCTGGTGTGGCGATCCTGCTGGGGTTCTCTCCCATGTTTGGGGCGCTGGTGCTCAGCATCCCGGCCGGTGTGCTCGGTGGTGTGGCCGTGGTGCTGTTTGGCCTCATCGCGGTGGCAGGCATCCGTATCTGGGTCGATAACCAGGTCGATTTTTCCAAGGGCGTCAACCTGTTCCTGGCGGCGATTACGCTGCTGGTAGGTACCGCAGACCTGACAATGAATATCGGCGACTTCGCCCTCAACGGTATTGCGCTCGGCACGTTCGGCTCGATCATCCTCTACCAGGTGTTTGGTCGCCTGCCCGGCGCGTACGATGACGATCCCGGAGCGACTCCGGCCTCAGCCGGCGAGCCCAACACTCCCCGCACGCGCAGCGGCCGTCCCGACCCTGCTGTGCGCGCGGCACAAGAGGGTGCCCCGCGCCGTTCCCAGCAGCGCCGGCCGCTACCGCCCATTGAGCAAATCGAGGGTGATGCCCTCGCTTCGCGTGGGGATTTCGGCGGGTTTGTCGACGAACCGGAACGAAGGCGCCCGCGCCCGAGTGCAGATCCACGCCGTCAGGCGCCGTCGCAACGCGATGATCGACGCCAACCGCCGCGCCAGCCGCGCCCGCAGGGTGAGGACCCGCGTCGACGTCGACCGGTTGTGACCGAGGGTGATGCGAGTGGATCGATGCCACCGCCGCCGCGAATGCCGCAGCCGCCCACCATTCGTCGTCAGGATGGCAGCCCGGTGGAAGAATGGGACGACGATTTCGGGTTCGAGACGGATGATCGTCGCAAGGACCGCGATTAGCACAGGCACCAAAAGGGGGAGGCGATTTATCGCCTCCCCCTTTTCGTGCGTCTAGAGCAGGATGCGGGACCGGAACTCGGACTTGCCGCTCACGCCGGGGATCTCGACGGAGAACAGCGACCCGGCCAGCGGGCCGTCATCACCCTCGCGGTTTGTGCCGCCTGCCGTGGTGACGAACGCCGTTCCGTAGTTCGGGCCACCGAAGCTGATCGAGCTCACCTTGCGCACCGGGAATGCCACTTTCTCAATCAGGTCGCCGGTAGCGGAGTAGTGCAGCAGGCAACTGCCATCCCATACGGCCACCCAGAGGTCGCCATTCGCATCGACCGTCATGCCATCTGGCACGGCCTGGTCATCGTCCAGCCGGACCAGCACTTCGCGGTTCCGGAGTTCACCATTCTCGTAGTCGGCCCGATAAACGGTGCGGGAATTCGAATCGGAGAGGTAGAAGGTGCGCTGGTCGGGGCTGAATCCCATGCCGTTGCTGAGTGTGAGGTCGTCCCATACAGTAGTGAGCGTGCCGGCGGTATCCAGCCGGTACAGAACGGCAGGCCCGCCTTCCAGCGGCATGGTGCCACAGAATACGTTGCCGGCCGGATCGGCAATCACATCGTTGAAGCGGCTGCCTGCAACCTCCGGGATCGACTCGACAACAGTTTCTACCTTGCCGTCTTTCCAAATGAGGATCTGTCCGTGTTCAGAGAAGAGCACCAGCGATCCATCGGTCTGGAGCGTGTGGCCGCCAATCGCTCCGGTGTGCTGGTACACCACTGTGTTGGAACGGCGGGCAGGATCGTAGCGGAACAGCGTGCCAGCCGGAATATCGTTCCAGGTAAGCGTGTTGGTGGTGTCGTCCCACAATGGCCCTTCGCCAGTATTGCTGGGGTGATCGACCAGCACGTGGGGTTCAACCGGGATTCCCGGAACGTCTCGGTAGTTGTCCATAGTACGCCTGTCCTCCTGTGTATCGTCATGGGCAAGTATAGGCGGGCCAATGTGAACCGGGAGCCTCAGTCCGTCCTGCCATGGGAGGGGGTGGGGAAGGATCGACCCAAACGACGCTATTGTGCAGGTCGAACAAACGCGACTCCAAAATTTGTCCCAACCTGCCGTTATCTGTGCCTGTTCCTTTCCGCACACTGTACGTCAGCGATATGCACAACGGCGTGGCGTCGCATTCGTCGATTGCCGCCGCATGGCGGGCAGGAGCTGGAGGAACGGGATGGACGGGATCAATGCCGGCGATACAGCCTGGGTACTGATGAGCGCCGCGCTGGTGATGATCATGACACCGGCGCTCGGGTTCTTTTATGGGGGGCTGGTGCGTCGAAAGAACGTGCTCAGCACCCTGATGCACTCCTTTTTCACATTCTGCCTGGTAAGCGTGATCTGGGTGCTTTGGGGCTACACCCTTGCGTTCGGATCTGATGCGGGGGGCATCATCGGGAGCCTCGAGCACATCGGATTGCGGGGGATCGGGCCAGAAGCAGGGCCCTATGCAGGCAACATCCCTGCAATGGCATTTGTCGCCTTCCAGATGATGTTCGCCTGTATTACCCCGGCGCTGATCACCGGGGCGTTCGCCGAGCGCAAGAGCTTTAAGGCGTACGTGCTGTTCACCGCGGCGTGGGTCACGTTTGTGTATGCGCCACTGTGCCACTGGGTATGGGGCGGCGGCTGGATCGGGCAGATGGGCGCCCTGGATTTCGCCGGCGGCACCGTGATCCATATCTCGTCTGGTGTAGCGGCGGTTGTCGCTGCCCGAATGCTGGGGCAACGCCGCGATTTCGGCACGCCGGAGACTGATCCGCACGACCTTACCATGACGGTGCTGGGGGCCAGCCTGCTCTGGTTCGGATGGTTTGGCTTCAATGCCGGCTCGGCGCTGTCGGCGGGTAGCCTGGCTGCGCACGCACTGGTTGTCACGAATGTCGCTGCCGCGGTGGGCGGCATCACCTGGCTGTTTGCCAGCTGGTGGCGGAATGGCCGCCCGAGCGTGCTCGGTGCTGCCTGTGGTGCCGTGGCCGGCCTGGTGGGCATTACACCGGCGGCAGGGTACGTATCGCCCTCCGCGTCCATCGCAATCGGGTTCGGTGCGGGGCTGCTGTGCTTCTTTGCAGTCGATCTGCTCAAGCACGTGATTAAGCTCGACGATGCGCTGGATGTGTTTGCGGTGCACGGTGTGGGCGGTATCTGGGGTGCGCTTGCGACCGGTATCTTCGCGACCACCGCGGTCAACCCGGCCGGCCGGGACGGGCTGCTGCGTGGGAACCTGGAACAGGTGGGGATCCAGCTGGTGGCCGTGCTGGCCGCAATCGCGTTTAGCGCGGTGGTCACGTTCCTCATCCTGAAGGTGATCGACGCGGCGGTTGGCCTGCGTGTGGTTGAAGAGGATGAGGTGCTGGGGCTGGATACCTCGCAGCATGGCGAGTTGGCGTACCGTTTGTAGACGACCATCTACCGGGAGATTTCCGTAGACCCGCACCTCGCGCAGCGGCCGAAGGCGGCCGAGCCGCAGGCGCGTATGAAGCGCCCTAGGTGCGGGTCTATTGGTCGCTCCGGCGAATCGTGCAACGCGATGGTGGGCGTCTATTTGCGGCGGGTTTCGATTTCTCCGTCCGCGTTGATGGTCATCACGGTATCGGCCATGCCGATGAAGAGGCCGTGCTCCACAACGCCGGTGATCGCCTTCAGCTGTGTGGCCAGCTCTGCCGGATCGGGTTTGTCCTGGGGCCAGGTGCAATCGAGGATGTAATGGCCACCATCCGTGCGGTACGGCTCGCCATTGGCCATGCGCAACTCCGGGTACAGGCCGAGACCTTTGACGGCGGCATTCGTGTGGACCCAGCCGACCGGGACGACCTCGACTGGCAATTTGAACCGGTCACCGAGGTGGCCCACCAGCTTTTCGTCCGAGCTGATGATGACGTAGGTGTTGGCCCGGAGCGCCACCAGTTTTTCGAACAGGAGCGCGCCGCCTCCGCCCTTGGTGAGGTTGAGGTCGGGATCGATCTCGTCGGCGCCATCGATGCAGATATCCAGGCGGTCGATCTCATCCAGCGAGACCACCGGAATGCCGAGTGCCAATGCCTGGTCACGCGTCGCAAGGCTGGTGGCGACGGCCGTTATCGCGAGGCCTTCCTGCACCCGTGTACCGAGCGCATCCACCATCGCAGCGGCAGTGGAGCCTGTTCCCAGGCCCACCAGCATGCCGTCTTCCACCAGCCTGGCGGCTGCTGTTCCGATCCGCTCCAGTCGTTGCGCCGTCGAGAGTGCCATGGTTACCCCAGTTTGGCGGCTGCCGCCTCGTCAACGATCCAGGTCAGTTCGCCGTTGGTCGGGCGAATCACCTGGGACGGCCAGGTGTCGACATCAATCTCGCCCTGCAACACGTTCCGCAGCATGTCGGCCTTTCCAGCACCGCCCACCAGGAAAGCGACCTTGCGGGCAGCGTTTGCCAGCAGGGGGGTGAAGGTAACGCGGTCGGCGTTCAGCTTGTCCACATGGTGGGCCAGCACGATATCGGTGGTGTTGTGGATGGCGGCTGTACCGGGAAAGAGGCTAAGGGTATGGCCATCGTCGCCCATGCCGAGCTGAATCAGGTCGAACACCGGCACGCCAGTTTCGGTTTCACTGGCGGCGCGGATGTCAGCCTCGTATTCCCGTGCCGATTCCTCTGGCGTCGTGTCGCAGGTATCCCAGGTGTACACATCGTCCGGGTGGATGGGCGCAGCCTCGATAAAGGCGCGCAGGGCTTCACCGGCGTTGCTCTGCTCATCGGCGAGCGGCACGAACCGCTCATCACCCCAGAAAAGCTTGAGGTGATCCCAGGCCACACGGTCGCTGTACTCGGGTGTAGCGAGCAGCTGCCCCATCTTCTTCGGCGTGGAACCCCCTGAAAGCGCTACCAACGCGGCCCGCGATTCCGCTTTTGCCGCCTGCGACACTTCAACAATCTGTTCAGCGGCCATGCGGGCGAGGGCATCGGCATCGGGTACAACCGTCACCGAGCCGCGTTCCCCAAAATCAAGCGTTTTCACGGTGCTGGTCATACGGTATCTCCTGGTTGATTCTACGGGAGCAGGCGCGTTGCGAGGCGGATTGAATCCTCGAACACGCGATCGGGGCCGAACCGCTGGAGTTCTTCGCCCAGCATTTCGACGGTGGAATGGCGACGGGAATACACCATTCGGCTCACGAGCGGAGTTTTGGCCGTTTGGGAGCTGGTCACCAGGTCGTCCTGGTCGGTCCGCTGAATTACGAACTTGCCGTCTGAATGGTCGTTGGTAATGATCTCGACGCTGCGAAGGCTGAATTTCGCACCGGGTGTGGCATCGGGTGTGAGGCGCACCTGCACCTCATGTGCCCGGCCGGTGCTATCGCGCGCGGCCATGAAGGCGGTCCAGCCACCGGCCCGGCGTGGTTCCAGCGGTTCGATGACCTCCCAACCCAGCCGGCTGCCCAGCCAACCGCAGATCATCAGGGCGGCGGCGAAGCCTGACCCGCTCTCTCTCCGGTCCTGCGCGTAGGCGATCGAGACGCTGGTGATATGTTCCAGGCTCGGTTGCACGCTCGGCGGATCGAAGAACTGCGCGGCGAGTTGGCGCCACGGCGCGAGGCGCAGCCAGGTGAAATCGCCCACAATCGGGTCGGTTGGTTCGTCGATAAGGGTGCGGTAATCGGCTACGGCGTGGGCATCGTTGCCCAGGCGAGCGCTATCGAACACAAGGCGGTCCGCGATCTGCGCCAGGTCCTCGAAGATGGCGTTCCCGGCGAACTCGCCGCTGGGCCACCACAGGAAGGTTGGGAGTTCCGAAATGAGCAGGGGCGCGACCACGCTGCTCAGCACGCCCGCGCTGGACTGATCGGTCCAGAACGTGATGGTTTCGAACAGGATTCCGGCGGCATCGTCTTTGGTGGACGTTTCGTTGATCTTGAGGTCGACGTGCCAGGTGTTCGGGCGTTTGAGTGTGGGGTCGGTGATAACGATGATGGTGCGCGACGGCAGGAAGTCCGTCAGTTGGGCCACCGTCGACATAATCATTTCGGCGATTTCCAGGCTGGGGGCCACGGAAACCAGGTTGAGCGTGTTGGCGCGCATCACGTCGACACCCGGCACATGGCCGGATTCCACCTGCGCGCCATACGGGCCGCTTACCAGCTTCGGCGGGTGACCCTCGCTCCACATCTTGTTGAGCTCGTCGTGGATGAACGCCGTATCAACGACATCCGTGTCCCACTTCTGGTTCGCGATGAGTTTCTTTGTACTGGTATCGGTCATTCGTTCACCTGTGGCACTAGGGACGTCGCCATTCGCGCCCTTCGCGGCGGAGCATGGTATCGGCGCGGGTTGGTCCCCAGGAACCGGATTCATACGGATAGACGGGCAACGCCATGTCCTGCCAGCCATCCAGCACGGGTTGCATCAGGCTCCAGGCGGTTTCCACTTCGTCGCGGCGGGCGAAGAGGGTGGGATCGCCGAGCATGGCGTCGAGCAGCAGTCGCTCATAGGCATCCGGGCCGGAATCGCCGAAGGAGGATCCGTACAGGAAGTCCATGCGCACCGGTCGAAGCTGGGTGGTTGGACCCGGCACTTTGGCCGCGAACTTGAGCGCGATTCCCTCGTCCGGCTGGATGCGGATGGTGATGACGTTCGGGCTGAGGTCCACATCGCCCACGCTCTGGAACATGAGGTGCGGCACCTGCTTGAACTGGATGGCGATTTCCGTCACGCGGCGCGGCAATCGCTTGCCGGTGCGCAGGTAGAACGGCACGCCGGCCCAGCGCCAGTTATCGATGGCAAGCTCCATGGCGACGTAGGTTTCGGTCTT
The DNA here is from genome assembly GCA_043427975.1 of Chloroflexia bacterium. Lineage (GTDB taxonomy): Bacteria > Chloroflexota > Chloroflexia > Thermomicrobiales > UBA6265 > UBA6265. Next base: position 76,960 of record JBHWTK010000013.1, read on the forward strand.
GGAGCCGGGTTTCACACCTTTTTCGTCGCGGTAGGCAGGCATTTTGCGCCCGCTCATGAACCCTTCGTCGTACTGCCCACGTACGGTTTTCTGCATCAGTTCATCGCGTACAGGGGGCACCACCGCGCGAAGAAGTTTCACCTTCTCGTCGCGCAGGGCGTTGCCATTGAACAGTGCGGGCGGCTCCATGGCGATCACGGCGAGCAACTGCAGGATGTGGCTCTGCACCATGTCGCGCAGGGCGCCAGCTTCCTCATAGAACCCGGCGCGTTCTTCCACACCCAGGCTCTCGGCCACGGTGATCTGCACATGATCGACGTACTGGCGGTTCCAGACCGGCTCGAACAGCGTGTTGGCGAAGCGGAAGGCCAGCACGTTCTGCACCGTTTCCTTGCCGAGGTAGTGGTCGATACGATAGATCTGGCGCTCGCTGAACACCGAGCCGATTTCCGCATTGAGTTGCCGGGCAGTGGCGACATCGCGGCCGAAGGGCTTTTCGATCACCACACGGTTCCAGCCGGCATCGCCCTCGTAGTAGATATCCTGCCGCTGCCCGATACCGCTGTCCCCAAGGTGGGAGATGATGGGCGCGTAGAACCGTGGCGCGGTGGCGAGGTAGAAGAGGCGGTTACCGTGCGCGCGGCGCTCGGAATCAACCTGCTCCAGGCGCTCCTTCAGGGTCGTGTAGGTATCTGCACTGTCGAAATCGCCCTTCACATAGAAGAGCCCCTGGCTGAACAGCTCCCAGCCCTCGTTGGTGACGGGTGTGCGGGCGCTGCGCTCAACGGCGGCGCGCATCTCGTTGCGGAAGGTCTCGTCGTCCCAATCGCGGTGCGACACGCCGATGATACTGAAGCCTTCGGGCAACGGATGGCCGATGGCGAGGTCGTACAGCGCCGGCATGAGCTTGCGGGCGGTGAGGTCGCCGGTGACGCCGAAGATCACCATCACGCAGGGATCGGGCATGCGGTCCATTTGCAGGCCGGCCCGGAGCGGGTTGGTGCTCACGCCAACGCCGCGCTCGAGATCATCGAACTGGTGGCCCACATGGTCCGCGTGGGTCGTGGCGGACCCGGTGCTATCCACGGCAAAGCTGTATTCGCTGCCCGGGTTGTTGCCGAAATCGTCTGTCATACGTCTTTCCCGTGATAAACGCGCGCCATGTGGCACGGATGCTAACTCTTGTCGACTTCCATCCACTCGATGTGGAAGGTGCCGTCCATATCGATGCGCTCAAAGGTGTGCGCACCGAAGTAATCCCGCAGTTCCTGGATCAGGTTGGCGGGAAGTTTGGTTTGGCGAACCGTATCGAAGTAGGCGATAGCCGCACTAAAGGCCGGGGTGGGCACACCACTAGCGATGGCGTGGATCACCACCTGGCGCAGGCTGGCCATGCCGGCGTTGACATCGCCGGCGAAATGCGGGCTGAGCATCAGGTTGCGCAGGTCCGGATCGTCCTGGAACGCCTTCATGATCGGGTCCAGCAGGCGGGCGCGGATGATGCAGCCGGCCTTCCAGATGCGTGCGAGTTCGCTTAGCGTCAGGTTCCAATTATAGGTTTCCGATGCGGTGCGGAGAAGCGCCATGCCTTGCGTGTAGGAGATCACCTTGGCGACGTAAAGCGCATCCTCCAGGGCGGCGATCACCTCGTCGCGCTTGTCACTCAGATCCGGCACATCGGTGGGATCCTGGAGCACGACGCTGGCCTTGGCGCGCTCTTCCAGCAGCGAGCTGAGGCTGCGGGCCACCACCGCGGCATCGATCACCGGGATCGGGGTGCCAAGCTCGTAGCTGTTGATGCTGGTCCAGCGGCCAGTGCCCTTCTGGGCGGCCTGATCCTTGATGTAATCGACCAGTGGTTCGCCGGTGTGCTCATCCATGTACTGCAGGACAATGCCGGTGATCTCCACCAGGAAGCTCTCCAGCTTGCCCTTGTTCCACCCCTCGAAAACCTTGCCGATCTCCGGCGCGGTCATCTTCAGCGAGTTGCGCATGATGTCGTAGGTCTCGGCAATGAGCTGCATATCGCCGTACTCGATGCCGTTGTGGACCATCTTCACGTAGTGGCCGGAACCACCCGGGCCGATGTGGGTGACGCATGGGCCGGAATCGCTCTTGGCGGCGATCGCCTCCAGCACCGGTTGCAACGCTTCCCAGGCTTCCGGAGAGCCGCCCGGCATGAGGCTCGGGCCCCATAGGGCACCTTCCTCGCCGCCGGAAACACCCATACCGACGAAGTTGAGTCCCTTTTCGGCGTACTCGGTGGAGCGGCGCTCGGTATCGGTGAAGAGGCTGTTGCCGCCATCGATCACGATATCGCCGGCATCCAGCAGCGGGGCCAACTCGTCCTTGACGGCATCGACCGGGGCACCGGCCTTCACCATCATGATGATGCGGCGGGGCTGCTCCAGCTGATCCACAAACTCCTGGATGGTGTAGGCGGCAGTGATGCCCGTGCCGGCACCTCGGCCAGCCATGAACTCCTCGGTCACGGCTGCCGTGCGGTTGAACACAACCGGGGCAAAGCCATTCCGGGCAATGTTGAGGGCAAGGTTCTCACCCATCACCGCCAGGCCGATCACGCCGATATGGGACTTCGTTTCACTCATCGATGTGGTTCCTCCAGATCATGCGATATGCCGGAGCAGCCCCATTGTACGGGCCGCCCCGGCATAGTGCGCCAAACCACGCTAGGCCTTCTTGCTTTCCACGCTCGCCAGCAGGTCGTCGTAACTTGTCATGAAGCTGGCGATACCGTCTTCTTCCAGCTTGGCCGTGATGGCGTCGATATCCACTCCAACAGCCGCAAGGTCGTCCATCACCTTGTGGGCGGCGGCATAATCGGCGTCGACCGTGCGCTCAACTGTGCCGTGATCGAGGAATGCCTCAATTGTGGCGGTGGGGGCTGTATTGACCGTATCCGGGCCGATCAGCGTATCCACGTAGAGGGTGGCCGGGTAATCCGGGTTCTTCACGCCGGTGCTCGCCCACAGCGGACGCTGCACCATGGCTCCCTTTTCTTCCAGCTTCTTGAACTCTTCGCTGCCGAAAAGCTCCTGGAATTTCTCGTAAGCCAGCTGCGCGTTGGCCACTGCCGCCTTGCCCTTCAGGGCCTTCGCCTCGTCGGTGCCGATCTCGTCGAGTTGCTTGTCGGCAGCCGTATCGACACGGCTGACGAAGAAGCTGGCGACCGATGCGAGCTTGTCGATCGGCTGGCCGGCATCGGCGCGGGCCTGGAGCGCATCGATGTATGCGCGGGCAACGGCCTCGTAGTTCTGCAGGCTGAAGAGCAGGGTGATGTTGACGTTGATGCCCTCGGTGAGCAATTGGCGGATGGCCGCTTCACCTTCTACTGTGCCGGGCACCTTGATCATCAGGTTCGGGCGGTTCACCGCCTGCCACAGTGTGCGGGCGTTCTCCATCGTGCCTTCTGTGTCGCGGGCAAGCGCCGGGAGCACTTCCAGGCTGACGAATCCGTCGTGGCCGTTAGACTCGTCGTAGATGGGGCGGAAGAGATCGCAGGCGTCCTGGATGTCCTTCACTGCCACGGTCTGGAAAACCTCGGCGGCGTTGTGTCCCTCGGCGAGGAGTCTCTTGATGTCCTCATCGTAGGCATCGCTGCCAGCGATCGCTTTCTGGAAGATCGTTGGGTTCGAGGTCACGCCGCGAATGCCGGTCTCTTCAATGGCAGTCTTCATGGTGCCATCGTGGATGATCTGGCGACTGATATCGTCCTGCCAGATGCTCTGGCCGAGTTCGTGCAGTTTGTGGATGTTGTTTGTCATGATGTGTGTTCCTTACGGATTCTAGTTCCAGTTCCCGGAACAAAGCCCTTGGCGCCAATCCTGTCCCGGGCACAGGGCCCGGGACTACGGCTGGCCGTTGCCGTGACTACGAATGGCCCTCGTCGCCTTCCATTTCCTTGCCGGCGGCGTGGCCCTCGTCGTATTCCTTGTCCAGTTCCGCCGCCTCATCCATACGACCCAGCAGGCGCAGCGCCGTGGCGGCGACATGCTCGCGGGTGAAGCCGAAGTGCTTCAGCACTTCCTGGCCCGGTGCGGAGAGGCCGAAGGTTGTCATACCAACATGGGCACCGTTATCGCCGGTCCATTCGGCCCAGCCAGTGGTAATGCCGGCTTCGACTGAAACGCGCGGCGTTCCCGGTTTGCCCAGCACACTGGCGCGGTAGTCGCTGCCCTGCTTGCGGAAAAGCTCCCAGCTGGGCATGCTCACTACCCGCGCGCTCACGCCACGGCTGGCGAGTTCCTCGCGGGCCATCATGGCAAGTTCCACCTCGGAACCGGTGGCCAGCAGGACAACATCAGGTTCGCCATCACTATCGGCGAGGATGTACGCGCCCTGGTCCAGGTTGCCCTTGGCACCACTCGTATCAAGCACGCCGAGATCCTGGCGGCTGAGCACGAGCATGGTGGCTGTCTTGCTCTGGAGGGCATGCTTCCAGGCAGCGGCGGTTTCGTTTGCATCGGCGGGACGCAACACGGTCAGGCCAGGAATCAGGCGCAGGCTCATCGTCTGCTCGATCGGCTCGTGGGTCGGGCCATCCTCACCCACGGCGATGCTATCGTGCGTCATCACGAAGATCGACTTCAGGTGGCTCAGCGCGGCAAGCCGGATGGCGGGTCGCAGGTAATCCGTGAAGACGTGGAAGGTGCTGGCGAACGGGATCACGCCGCCGTGTGCGGCCATACCGTTCACGATTGCGCCCATGCCATGCTCGCGGATACCGAAATGGATGTTGCGACCGGCGTAACTCCACTCGCTCCCGACTCCGCCCTGCGCTTCCAGATCGTTGAAGGATGGGTCGCCGAAATCGCCGCCGCCCTTCATGGCGGTCAGGGTGCTGGGATTGAGGTCGGCCGAACCGCCGAGGAAGGTCGGGATGTGCTTGAAGAATGCGTTGATGACTTCGCCACTCGCCTTGCGGGTGGAGATGGCCTTGTCGCCAGCGTTCCAGCTCGGGATATCGGCATCCCAACCCTCGGCAAGTTCACCGGCCAGGGCCTGCTCGAACTTCGCTGCAAGTTCGGGGTTCGCCTGCTTGTAGGCGGCGTAGAGTTCGTTCCACGCGTTCTCAGCATCGGCCCCTTTCTGCACCGCTTCGAGGAAGTGTTTAGCGGCGCTTTCGGGCACGTAGAAGGCCGGTTCGGTTGGCACACCAAGGTTTTCCTTGGTGGCAATTACCTCATCCGGGCCGAGTGGGGAACCGTGGGCACCAAAGGTATCGGCCTTGTTCGGCGAACCGTACCCGATGATGGTGCGGGCGCAGATGATGCTTGGTCGGCCGGTTTCAGCCTTGGCAGCCTCGATGGCGGCGTTCACGGCATCGACATCCATGCCGTCGATGGTCTGCACGTGCCAGTTGAGGGCCTCAAAGCGGGCAGCCACGTCCTCGCTCATGCTCACGTTGGCACTGGCGGCGAGGGTGATGTGGTTCTGGTCGTAGAGGTAGATCAGCTTGCCGAGCTTGAGGTTGCCGGCAATGGCAGCGGCCTCCATGGCCACGCCCTCTACCACGTCACCATCGGACACAATGGCGTAAGTGTGGTGGTCAACCACCTTGTGCTCATCAGTATTGAAGGTGGCAGCGAGGAACGCCTCCGCGATGGCCATACCCACGCCGTTGGCGAATCCCTGCCCAAGCGGGCCGGTGGTCACTTCCACGCCGGGGGTATCAAGCCGCTCCGGGTGGCCAGGGGTCTTACTGTGCAGCTGGCGGAAGTTCTTCAGGTCCTCAAGGCTGAGGTCGTACCCGGTAAGGTGAAGCAGTGAGTACAGGAGCATAGAGCCGTGGCCGGCACTCAGCACAAACCGGTCGCGATTAGGCCAGTGCGGGTTTTTCGGGTTGTGCACCAGGTGGTTCTGCCACAGGGCATAGGCCATCGGGGCGGCACCCATCGGCAGGCCGGGATGGCCAGAGTTTGCTTTTTGCACCGCGTCAATCGAGAGGGTGCGAATAGCGTTGATCGCTTCGTTGGCAAGAGATGTATTGGTGGCGTTGGCCACATGAGCCTCCTTTGATGCTTCGGTTGTGGCCTGGGGTGTGGCTAACCGCAGGCGTTGCTGCCCTGATTATCCCACGTAGCCTGAATTTTTGTGCCAGCACGGGGAGTATCGGGGCCACGCGCTACCAGATTGCAAGTGCGATACCACGCACGGCGCACACGATAGCGAATACCAGCATGGCAATACCGAAACGGAGGGGGGATCCGCTGGCGAGGGCGGGCTTAATGGCATGCCGGTTGAATGTTTGCCACAATCCGGATCCGGTAAATACCAATCCACAGATAGCGACAGCAAACCACAGGGATATCGACACAATCATCGCCGCTTGACACCCTTCTCCCGTATAATCACTGTCGTTGGCTGGCACTTTGGCCTGCGTACGGAGCATGCAATGTCGTCTACTACGGGCCGGCCAGACCGGTACACGCGCGCCGAATTGGAAGCGCTTACCGGCATCAATGGCCGCACCATTCGATACTACATTACCGAAGGCCTGCTCCAGCCAGCGTATGGCCGGGGGAGCACTGCCACCTACGACCAGGACCATTACCTGCGCCTGCAGGCGATCAACCGCATGAAGGAAGAGCGCCTGCCCCTGAAGGAAATCAGGGAAAAGCTGCAGCAGTTGGCGACGGAAGACCTGGCGCTGATGATCAACGCACCGGACCAGCCCGAAGTAGCGTTGTGGCGGCATTACCCCTTGCACCCGGATTTTTCGATCCAGGTCCGCGATCGCGGCACAACCGAACGTGGCACCCACGAGTACGCTTTTGACCTGATTGTGGAGTATGCCAGGAGCGTCCTCGCCGACCTGGACAACGGGATCGATGAATGAGCAACGAACGATCGGTCAGCGATGCCGATACCCTGAACCGGCTGTGGATACCGGACAATCCCGACGGTAGCGGCTGGGCCGATATCGATTGGGTCAGCGCGGTGCAGGGCAGCCGGTATCACTACCGACATGGGGAACTGCTGGCGGAGGCGGAAGCAATGCGCCCGAAGTTTTACCTGGTGCGCACCCGCAGCGAGAGCGAGCAGATTCCCACACCCCACGAGAACACGTACTACATCCCGGCGGCCAACCTGGCCGATTTCCTGGGGGAACTGCTGTGGAACGGCGGCGCCGAGGTGATCTGGCACATCGAACCGGTGGATGAAGCACCGCCGGAGGCGAGGGTGGGGTAGGGGTGTTCATCCCGGCCCATGTACGATACCGCCTTCGTGGGCCCCGGGTTCATCCCAGGGCATTGGTATGCGGGCGATATGAACGTGTCTCGCGGCGTGGCGCGGATCCGGATATCACGGGCGGACACCGGTCTGCGGACCGGGTTCCGCCCCTACGGTCGATTCCAGGTCAGCGGCGTAGCGGCGCACCTGTGTGTGCGCCCTTGTCCGGAACGAGGCGGACACACAGGTCCGCCACCACGGATCGAAGGGCCCGCCAGTCGCCTGCGGTCCGAGGCGCCTTACGCCGGGCCAGCGATGCCGATGGCGAGGCGGTTCTCGTCCAGATGGGTTTGTGCGGCTCGGAGCACATCGTCGGCGGTGATGGCAGAGATGATGCCCGGGTATCGTTCCAGGTAATCCAGCCCGAGTCCGAATTTCTCGATGGTCAGCAGCAGGTCGGTTACCCCGCCCAGCGATTCCAGGCCCAGCGGCAGCGAACCGATCATGTAGCTCTTCGCATCTGCCAGTTCCTGTTCGCTCACCGGCTCGGTGCGCAGTCTTCGTAGTTCGGCGACGATACCCTCAATCGCCTTATCGACATTGCCCGGGTCCACACCGGCGCGGCTTGCCCACAGGCTGTTCTCGCGACCGCCGCTTAATTGGCTGTACACGTAGTAGGCCATGCCTTGCCTGTCCCGAACCTCACTGCCGAGACGGCCCATCAATCCCAACTGTCCGAGGATGAGGTTGGCTACCTGCAGCGCGTAGTAATCATCGTGCGAGCGCGGCAAGGTCGGGTAGGCGATGCTGATATCCGCCTGGTTCTTGCCCTCGATGCTTACGCTCTTTCGGTCCGTGACGGGAATCGGTTCGATTGCAGGCGCTGTTCGCGGCTCCGGCACGTTCCTTTTCCAGCTCCCAAACACGCGCTCGAGGCGCTGCACCACGTCGTCGAGGTCGCGGACGCCGCCTGTGATGGCGATCGTGGCGACGCCCGGGCCAAGCCATTGCCGGTGATAGGCAGAAAGGTCGTCGCGCGTCATCGCCGTCACGCTCTCGCGGGTGCCACCGGTGAGGATGCGGTAGGGGTGACCATCCGGGTAGAGCAGTTCGGTCATCGCCCGGCCCGCCATGGTGCCGGTATCCTGCTCCTGCTCCTCAATGCCGGTGAGCACCTGGGGGCGGATCCGTTCCAGTTCCTCTTCCGGGAACGTGGGGTTGAAGATAACGTCGGCTGCGATATCGAGCACGGCGTCCAGGTCCTCGGCCAGCGCGTGCCAGCCGATGTCTACCGAGCTTCGACCCGCACTGGCACCGAAACTGGCCGCGAGGGTGTCTATCTCCTCATTGAACTGCTCGAAGCTGCGATTTCCTGTGCCGCGCGTGAGCATCGTTGCCATCATGCTGGGCAGGCCGGGCGTGGTCTCCCCGGTAGCGACGTGCCCCGCGCGCATGCGGATCGTGCCATCGATGGCGGCTTCATCCGGACGCGGCTGTGCCAGCACCACAATGCCGTTTGGCAGCACCGTGCGCACAAATCCCTGCGCATTGGCCTCTCCTGTGCTGTCCGAAAGCATCGCTACATCGGCCATCGGGGATTCTTCACCGGCCCACAGATCGAAGACTGCCGTCGAATCTGTCGGTAGTTGCCAACCGACAGTGCGCCGGTTCGGCACCAGGTAGGTCCGGGCGACGCGCTGCACGTCTTCGGGCGTGACCGCGTCGAACTCATCGGCAAAGGTGTCCACACGCCCGGCATGGTCCAGGATTTCCATGTTGCCAAGCCAGAATGCCTGGCCGGTGACGGTTTCCAGCGAGTACACGTAGTTCGCGCGCATCTGCTTGCGGGCCTTGGCGAACTCTTCTTCAGTGGGCAGTTCGGTCCGCAACTTCTCCAGCTCAGCCTCGATGGCGTGTTCGATGCGGGCAGGATCGACTCCCGGCAAGGCGGTGGCGCTAAACGTCCACATGCTCTCATCCACTTCGGGATCGGCGCTAGAGCTGATATTGCGCGCCAAACCGGAAACCACCAAAGCCTTGTGCAGGCGGCTTGAGCGCCCGTTGCCGGCACCACCACCAATCCCCATCGCCTTGGCACCGCTGAGCAGGGCGTCGGCCATCATGATCGCGGGGATGTCGGCGTGCTTTGCCGGTGGCATCTTGTAGCCCATCAGCAGGTAGGCAGCGGGCGAGGGCCGGCGCAAGGTCACGCGGCGTTCGGCGTGCTGGGGCGGGCCCTGCACCACTGCCGGAATCTCGCCTTGCGGGTTCCTGATCTGGCCGAAGCTGGCCTCAATGCGGGTGGCCAGTTCGTCGGCATCAAAATCGCCCACGGCGGTGATGAACGCGTTATCCGGGCGATAGTAGCGCTGGTAGTGACCATACAGGTCGTCGCGCGTCATGCTGCGCAGGTCGCTTTCGTAGCCGATCACGCTATGGCCATAGGGCCCGCTCTGGAACGCCGTACCAAGCACTTCTTCATAGAGGTGGTAGGTGGGGCGGTTCTCCGCTCCCTGGCGCTCGCTGAGGATCACGGTCCGTTCGCTGGCGACTTCCTCGGCATCGAACAGCGAGTTCACCATGCGGTCGCTCTCGATGCGCAGGCTGAGGTCCAGTTCGCTGGCCGGAATGGTCTCGTAATAGGTGGTCCAGTCGGTGCTGGTCATGGCGTTCAGTTGGCCACCGATACGGCTGACTTCGCCGAAAATCGCGCCTTTGGCGAGGCTCGGTGTGCCCTTGAACTGCATGTGCTCAACCCAGTGGCTGGCACCGGTGATGCCGGGGATCTCGTTGCGGGATCCCACGCGGTACCAGGTCCAGAAACTGGCGACCGGGGCATCATGTTCTTCCTGGAGGAAAAGGGTCAGGCCGTTATCGAGCGTGATGGTTTTGCGGGGAGGAACAGGCGGCATGCGGACTCCGATCCGGTAGCTGGTGGGTCGAAACTTCATTCCCGAAAGTATAGGAAGTCACGTCAACCCCGGTTCTCGCCATGATGCAGGGGAGCCGCTACAATTGGCGGTATTCAAGGGGCACATTTGCCCGACGCCCATCGCAAGGGAGCACCCATATGCCGCTGGAATCCAATCCGCTGATTTGTTATCCCCTCATCGAGCACGTTACCGAGTACCTGCAAACGCTTGACCCGACGTACTTCCCGTTCTCGGCGAACTTTTCGGATGAGCAGCGCGCCGCCTTCGTGCGCGACCTGCGTATTGGCCTGAGCGACCTGACCGAGAGTGGCTCCAAGCGTGGCACCAGCAGCACCGGCTACATCACCAGCGACAAGCGCCTGCGCCAGATCGTGCAGGAGTGGGCGGCAGCGGATGGTGGCTGGCCGGTGGGCCAGGACCCCCGGAATCCGCTTGGTGTGGCCAGCGTGGCCCCGGTAGAACCTGTTTAGGGTTGTCTCCCACGGGGAGCGAATCCACCTGCCTGATCGTCATCCGGGGCAATAGTGCCAGCGGCAAGACTTCCGTCGCGAGGCAGGTCAGGCAGATGTGCGGGCGAGGGATGGCCATTGTCAGCCAGGATGTGCTGCGCCGCGATATCCTGCGCGTGAAGGACGAGCCGGGAAATCCTGCAATCGGCCTGATCGACCTCACTGCCCGTTATGCGCTGGACCAGGGCTACCACGTGATCGTCGAAGGAATTATGGGCAGCCAAAGCTATGGTGAGATGCTCGCCGCGTTAGTACGCGACCATGCCGGGCGCTCGGCATGCTTCTATTACGACGTGCCGTTCGATGAAACGTTACGCCGCCATTCGGCTAAGCCCCAGGCGGCCGAGTATGGTGCCGAGCTGATGCGTGACTGGTATCGCGAGCGCGACCTGGTTCCCGCACTCAACGAGACGATTCTCGGACCGGATGTATCGGTTGATGCAGCAGCTTCCCTGATGATGGAGGCAGTTGGCCTCACCGAGCAAATGAGAAAGGCTTCCAGATGACCGCTGAAAAGTTACGTATAGCCATTATTGGACTGGACCACTGGTATGCCGCATTCAGCCTGGTTGATGCGGTAAAGGATCATCCACGCGTGGAGCTTGTTGGCATTGCCGATGCCAGCGAGGATCGGGCGCGCGAGGTAGCCGAACGCGCCGGAATTACGGAATATACGACCAATTTCTCCACGTACATCACCGATCCGTCGGTGGACGCTATCGCGAGCTTCGTGACGATCGATCGCAATCCGGAAATCGTTATTGCCGCCGCAGAGGCTGGCAAGGGTATTGTGTCCGTCAAGCCGTTTGCCAATACATTGGGAGAGGGCACAAGCATTGTCGAGGCGGTGCGTAAGGCCGGCGTGGTATTCATTCCCGCCGAAAGCCGCATGCGGCAGTCCGAACTGAACCAGCACATCAAGGGCCTCATCGACGCTGGCGAGTTGGGCAAGATCGTCTCCGGCAACTTCACGCTGATCTCCTCCCTGCCGCAGAACTGGCCCGGTGCGCCAAGCGATGGTGGATGGTGGACCGATCCCGCAAAGGTGCCTGGTGGTGGGTGGATCGACCACGCGATTTACCAGGTCGACCGGGTGCGATGGTTCACGGGTGAGCGCATCGTACGGGTCACCGGTCGTACGGCAAACCTGGTACACCCGCACCTGGACGTTGAGGATTACGGCCACGCGATTGTCGAGACCGAAAGCGGTGCGATGTTCTCGATTGAGGATACGTGGAGCGGGCCGGCCGGTTCGTGGCGCATCACCTCGGCCGTAATCGGTACAGACGGCGCAGTTACGCTGGATACGATGAGCCCACACATTGCTACCTTCGGCCTGGGCGATAAGCCGGGCTGGGGCACCCTGCCGCTGTTGCCGGATGACCTGGAGTTGACCGACGCGCTCGTGGATCACCTTACCGGCGCTGCGGAAACGTCGTACGGCGGGGTAGAGGACGCCTGGGAGAACCTGGCCGTGTGCCTGGCGTTCTACGAGTCGGCCCGCACCGGAAAGCCGGTGGACGTACCTCAACTCGGCTAACAGGATGAAACACGAACGGGACGGTGGATCGAGATGTCCACCGCCCCGTTTCTCATTAGACCTGTTCGTTAATCGACGCCCTCGACCGCCACGACATCCACGGGAATGTTGCCCCGGGTTGCCTTGCTGTACGGGCAGGTCGCGTGGGCCTGGTCGGCCAGGGATTGGACCTCGGCGAGTTCCATGCCGGGTATGGCCAGCGAGATCGTTGCCATCAGGCCGCTTCCGCCATTGACCGTGTCCTCGCCTATGCCGACTGCCACGTTGAGCACCGCGTTGCTTACGTCCACACCGGTTTCACGGGTGACAGCACCAAGCGCGCCGAGGAAGCACCCGCCCCAGGCGGCCGCGAACAACTGCTCCGGGTTGGTGCCCTCATTGGTGCCGTTGGTCTTTGGGCGACGAAGTGTCACATCCAGCACCCCATCGCTGGATACAGCGTGGCCTTCACGGCCACCAGTCACGCGCACCTCTGCGGTGTATCGGGGTTTCATTGTGTCAGTCAAGATATTCTCTCCCTCAAAAACGTGCCGGTTCGAGGGGGTGTGATCCCCTTGTCCGAACCTGTTGTGCAGTCTTCAATAGCGTTCCCTTTCAGGAACGGTATCCAGCGTCACCACTGGCATAGACGCAATCGCCATGCCTGCGAGCTAGCGGATGTTGTTGATCACGGAACCGGTTTTGTCGAATCGCGCCAGCGCGAAGGCCGGGATCGTTCTCGCGGCATCATCGGTCGCCAGGTCGGCGAGGTGCTCTCCGATCACCGTTGCGAATTTGAAGCCATGGCCGCTAAAGCCGGCTGCAAGGCTGACATTGGCATGCTGCGGGTGGCGATCGATGATGAAATCCTCGTCGGGGGTCATGGTGTACATGCACATACTGGTGCGCACCGTGCGCGGGTAGGCACCCTTCAGCATAGTGGTAAGGAACTCGACGAACTCGCGCTTCATGTCTTCCGGGTGGACGGTGCGGTCAATGGTGTCGGCGTCCACCACCTCGCGGTCGCTGTGGGTGCCCATCTTCAGGCTGTCCGGATGCACCGCCGGCAGGCCGTAGAAATGGGCGATGTCCGAATCGATGATGAACGCCGGGAACCGTTCGGGCGCGAACACCGACGGGTCATCGACCTCAAACCACATCACCGGTTTGCGGGTAACCTCGAGGGGCATGTTGAGATCTGCCAGCACCTTGCCAGCCCATGCACCGGCCGTGACGATTAGCTTCTTGCCGGTGAACGTGCCATTCGCGGTTTCGACCGTCACGCCGTTATCATCGGCGCTCCAGCTGATTACCGGGGTGTTTTCAACGATGCGTCCACCGGCAGCTTCCAGTTCCTGACGGAAGGCGCGGAACACGTTCTCTACCTTGAGCACGCCGCCATCCGGGTCCAGGCACGCCTCGTACCCGGCGGGCAAATTCCAGCCGGGGAAGCGCTCGTTTACCTCGGCACCGGTAAGCATCTCGTAGGGCAGGTTATGCTCCATGGCGGTGGCTTCCGCCAGCCGGGCGTGGCGGTTCTCCACCGTGCCGATATCGAGGCAGCCCACACGGAGCTGCAATTCCAGCCCGGTGCGGTCCTGCATTTCAGTGAAGAGCCGGTCGGCTTCCAACGTCCAGGGCACGTACTTCTCGCCCTCGAAGTAGCAATGGCGGAAGATGCGGGTATGTCCGCCGTGGCTGCCCATGGTGTGGTAATACTGGAATTGTTCGATCGCCAGCACATCCACGCCCCGGCGCGCCAGCGCCCAGGCAGCAGCAACACCCATGGTTCCCGCACCGATCACCAATACATCCGCGTGATTGCCCGTGGCCATGTATCCACCCCCGTTGATTGCGCTAGTGCCAGTTATTGCAGGCATTATCGCCCTACACAGGCCGAAGGGCTACATGCTCAACCGCAAGATGGAATAACACCGTTTCACCGCGAGGTTATAGACTGGAGTTCGGTCGTTTTCAGGCGGATGAAAGGGCGATGTATGACGGTTGCCGATACTCACATGCAAATCAGGGTCCGCGGAGCACGCGTCAACAACCTGAAGGATGTCGATATCGATATCCCCAAACGGCGGTTGACAGTGTTCACGGGACTCTCCGGTTCCGGCAAGACCAGCCTTGTGTTCGGCATCGTCGCCGCCGAATCGCAACGGCTTATCAACGAAACCTACTCTGCCTTTGTGCAGGGATTCATGCCGACGCTCTCCCGGCCGGAAGTTGACCTGCTGGAAGGGTTGACGACCGCAATCATTGTCGACCAGAACCGCATCGGCTCCGACCCGCGCTCCACGGTCGGCACCGTAACGGATGCCAACGCGCTGTTACGGATCCTGTACAGCCGGCTGGGCGATCCCCATATCGGGTCACCGAACGCGTATTCGTTCAATGTGGCCAGCGTGTCTGCCAGCGGCGGCTTCACCGTCGATAAGGGGAAGGGTAAGACGAAGACCGAAGCTGTGTCCTTCAACCGCCTTGGCGGCATGTGCCCCAACTGTGAAGGCAGGGGAACGGTATCGGGGTTCGATTTCACCCAGATGTACGACGAGAACAAGTCGCTGGCGGAGGGGGCGCTCACGATTCCCGGCTACAGCCTGGACGGCTGGTATGGCCGTATCTTCACCAATGGCGATTTCTTCCCCGCCGACAAGCCGATCAAGTCGTTCAACAAGAACCAGTTACACGCGCTGCTCTACAAGGAGCCGACCAAGATCAAGGTTGATGGCATCAACGTCACCTACGAGGGGCTGGTACCGCGCATCGAGAAATCGATGCTCTCCAAGGACCTGGACTCCATGCAGCCGCACATTCGGCGGTTCGTGGAGAGCACCATCACGTTCGGCACCTGCCCGGAATGTGGCGGCACCCGCCTGAGCGAAAGCGCGCGTTCCTCGAAGATCAAGGGAATTCACATCGGTGAAGCCTGCGATATGCAGATCACCGACCTGGCTGCGTGGGTGAAAGCAATCGACGATCCCTCCGTGGCACCGGTTATCGAGAAACTCGGTGAGATGCTGGATTCGTTCGACGATATCGGGCTTGGGTACCTCTCGCTCAACCGTCCGTCGGGCACCCTCAGTGGCGGCGAAGCCCAGCGAGTAAAGATGATTCGCCATCTCGGCTCGCCGCTCACCGATGTGACCTACGTGTTCGATGAACCGACTGCCGGATTGCATCCCCACGATATCCGGCGCCTTACCGAACTGTTGCTGCAACTTCGCGACAAGGGCAACACGGTGCTGGTGGTGGAACACAAGCCCGAGGTGATGGAGATTGCCGACCATTTGGTCGACATGGGGCCGGGGGCCGGCCCGGATGGCGGCGAGATCGTGTACCAGGGGGATATGGCCGGGTTGCGGGCGTCGGGTTCCGTAACCGGAACGTACCTCGACCAGCGTATCGGACTGCGGCCTGAAACGCGCAAGCCCAAAGGGGTAATGGCGCTGCGAGATATCACCGTCAATAACCTCGAGGGTGTCAGCGTCGATATCCCTACCGGTGTGCTGGTGGCGGTTACCGGCGTGGCTGGCTCTGGCAAGTCATCACTGATCGAGGCGGGGCTGGGTAAGAACGACGATGTGATGATCATCGACCAGGCACCGATCCGGGGCTCGCGGCGCTCGAATCCCGCCACCTATTCTGGCTTGCTCGATCCGATCCGCACCGCGTTCGCGAAGGAGAACGGTGTGAAGGCGGCGCTCTTTAGCGCGAACTCCGAGGGCGCCTGCGAGAACTGCAACGGCCTCGGCGTGGTCTATACCGACCTCGGGTTCATGAACAGCGTCGCATCCACTTGTATTGAGTGTGAGGGGAAACGCTTCAAGCCGGAGGTGCTGGAGTACAAGCTTCACGGGCTCTCCATCGCCGATGTGCTGGACCTCTCGGTGCGGGAGGCGGGTGAAGTGTTCACGACCGGGAACGCTGGCAAGATCCTCACGCTGCTCAACGATGTCGGGCTTGGCTATATCACCATCGGCCAGCCGCTGAACACGCTCTCTGGAGGGGAGCGCCAGCGCCTGAAGCTCGCGGCTTCCATGCGTGCTGACGATGCCCCGGTGTACGTGCTGGATGAACCAACATCAGGCCTGCACCTTGCCGATACGGAGAACCTGATCACTATGCTGCACAAGCTGGTCGATGGCGGCAAGACCGTGATTGTGATTGAGCACAACCTCGCCGTGATGGCCCAGGCCGACTGGATCATCGACCTTGGCCCGGGTGCCGGTCATGACGGTGGGAAGGTGGTGTACGAGGGTACCCCGCATGAAATGGTGCAGCAGGGGGAGACGATCACCGGAGAATACCTGAGGGCATGGGTTCAGGCTTAGCTATGTTGGTGCAAGCGCAGGCCGGTGCTTGTCGTAGCCGTGGTTCGTTATCGTGCAGGTAACAAATCCAAAAGGTAGACAGATAACGGTTTTCTGATAAGATGGCCTCACTGCACAACACATTTGGCGTGAACATGTTTGAAGAGCGGCGGGAGCGACCATCATGGAATGCAAGCTATACGCGATTCACAACCACATGCCCGGTCACGACAGGAACAAATCGCTTCGTGTAGGGGGAACCTGCGAGGCGCCCACTCCCGGGTACACGCTAAGCCTCCGGCCGGGGAACGGAGGAATAAACCCGGACCCGAGCTGCGTCTACCTGGAGCTGGTGGTGAAGGAACCCGATGGCGCAGGGCCGGACGTGATGACGACGACGGAAGTCGAGGACTACTGGGTGGACATGGCGGCGGAGAAAAAGAAAGTTGTCGTCCATGGTGCGGAACCTGGCGAGATCGAGATAACGCATCCGCGATCGGGAATGATCAACGAATAAGGTTCCATCCGAATTGTGCACGTGTCACGCAACGGTGCCCGGGCCCGTCCCTTGCCTGAGCCAATCCGAAAGTCACCCGGCACACGCTACAGCACAAAAGGCAAACCCGGGCCTGTAGCCCGGGTTTGTGTCTTAAAATCCAGTCTGGCTGGCGCGGGTGCTAGTAGTTCTCGCCGTATTCCTTCGGCACGTACCCTTCGATCGGTTCGATGGGGTTGCGGTTGCCGAACTTCACCGCCGGGCCGTTGTTCGGGGCGGCCCACTTGACGGCGTTGTTAATTACCTTCTGCACATTGTCATCGAAGTAGGTGGGGTGCGTCTCGTGGCCCGGGCGGAAGTAGAAGATCTTGCCCGCGCCGCGGCTGAATGTGGCACCACTGCGGAACACTTCGCCGCCTGAGAACCAGCTCACCAGGATCAGCTCGTCCGGCTGAGGGATGTCGAAGTGCTCGCCGTACATCTCTTCATGCTCGAGTTCGAAATACTCGCCAATCCCTTCCACAATCGGGTGCGCCGGGTTCACGACCCATAAGCGCTCCTTCTCGTTGGCCTCGCGCCACTTCAGGTTGCAGGTGGTGCCCATAAGGCTCTTGAAGATCTTGCTGAAGTGGCCACTGTGGAGCACGATCAGGCCGGCCCCGGCCAGTACACGTTCTTTCACCTTCTCGACAATGGCGTCGTCCACTTCCTGGTGGGCCATATGCCCCCACCAGACGAAGACGTCGGTGTTATCGATGACATCCTGCGTCAATCCATGTTCCGGCTGATCCAGGGTGGCGGTGCTGGCATCATAGCCAGCCTCGTTGAGGAACCCGGCGATAACACTATGAATGCCATCCGGGTAGACGTTGCGGGCCTCGTGGTTGGGATCCTGCTCGTGGCGAAACTCGTTCCAGACAGTAACGCGAATGCTCATGTGACGCTCCTTACTCCGAGATCTGCGCGACCTCTTCTTCCAAAATCACTTCGCGGCCGAGTTCGGCCGATTTGTAGATGGCATCGATCAGCTGGATGTTGGCCAGGCCTTCCATGCCGTCGGGATCCATCGGTGTGCCGTAGAGAATGCTGTCGATAAAGCGATGGATCACCTCGGCGTGGCCCTCGCGGGCGACCAGGCGCGGTTTCGAATCCATGGTGGAATCGCCGATCTGGCCGTAGACCTCCAGCGTGTCGGTGAGGGCGTACTGCTTGGCGAAGATTCGGGCACCGCCCTCCGAGCCGTAGAGCTGAATGCCGAAATCGTCCACCATCTCCGTGAAACTGGCCCAGGATGCTTCCAGCAGAATCGTGCCGCCATTCTTCAGGCGGATAAATGCGCTGGCGAGGTCTTCCACCTCGTACTTCTGGTCGTCGGTCATCTTCTGGCGCTTCTGGCCCGGCCAGCCGCCGCGGCCGCTCGGGCCAATTTCGGAGTACGTAGTACCGGTAACGGAGTGAACCTCCGGGTTGCCAAGCACATACATCAGCATATCGAGCACGTGCACGCCGAGGTCGATGAGCGGGCCACCGCCGGCCGCTTCCTTACTGGTGAACCAGCTTCCCATGCCAGGGATCCCCGAGCGGCGCATCCACCATGCCTTGGAGTAGTACACGTTGCCGAACTGGCCCTTTTCGTAAGCTTCCTTTACCAGCTGGACGTCGTGGCGCGTCCGGCGCTGGAAGCTGACGCCCAGCACCTTGTTGTGCTCGCGGGCGGCCTCCACCATCGCAACGCCCTCGGTGGCGTTGCGGGCCAGGGGCTTTTCGATGAGCACGTGCTTGCCCGCCTCGAACGCGGCCTTCGCTACCGGCAAGTGCAGGATGTTCGGCACGGCGATGCTGACTGCATCGATATCATCCCGCGCCAGCAGTTCCTGGTATTCCCGGAATACGTTGGGGATGTTGAATTTGCCGGCCAGCATCTCGCAGCGATCGGTATCCAGACCGGCCAGCGCTACGACCTCGGCTCGTGGCTCCTCGGCATAGCCCTCAAGGTGGAATATCCCGGCGCCACAACCGATAACGCCCACGCGAACCTTCTCGTTTTGCGACATGAAAATGCTTCCCTTTTCGTCAGGCAACCGAAAGCGGTTGCATGCATATGATCCACGCAGGACATGGACCCGGGATGTAACCCAGGATGACTATGGCACCGTGCTTTGGATGGCGCAAGGGGAGTTTCCCCGGATTAATCGACGCGGATCACCAGCAGTTCCGGCCGGCAGTTGAAACGTACGGGCGGGCGGTACATGCCAATGCCGCGGGAAACGTATAGCGTCATCCCCCGAACATTGAACTGCCCCGCGACATACCGCTTGCCGAGCGAGGGCGTTGCCAATGCGCCGACCATCGGCAACCGAACCTGTCCGCCGTGGGTGTGCCCACTGAGCATGAGCAGCGGCTGGAAGGGCACCATTTGCTCGGCGGTATCTGGCTCGTGCCACATGGCGATCACGCGGGCACCTCGTGGGACATGCTGGAATGACCGGTGCAGGTCGGCCTTGCCCAGCAACACATCATCCACGCCAACCACCCAGAGGTCACCCCGAACCTGCGCCGCCTCGTTCTGCAACATGGTGATGCCACAGCGTTCCAGCACGGGCTGGATACGCCCGCGGATATTGGCGAGGTCGTGATTACCCCAGATTCCCCAGCATCCCAGCGATGCTGTGGCGGTGATGCGTTTCAGGGGAGCTTCGAGATCCGCAAGGAAGCGTGGCGATTCGCAGATGAAATCCCCGCCGAAGAGGATCACATCCGGCTGGATGCGCTGGAGCTCGCGGATAGTCGGTTCCAGGTCGTTTGCCGAGAAGTGGGGGCCGATGTGTGTATCGGTCACGAATACGATTGTGAGCGGATTGTCGCCAGTGGCGAGATCCAGTTGGGTCGTTTCAAGTCGCTTCGGCTCTACAAACCGGGCGTACAGTCCTACCAGAGCGCCAAAGAGTGCTCCGATGCCCAGGATTGTGCCGATGGTGCGGGAGGTTTGCCGGCTCACAAGTGCACCAGCCGGGTCACGATAATCGCGAACGTGGCGACAAGCCCGTAGCGCATGTGGAGTTTTGCACTCATGCCGACAATGGCGGACGTCAGTTGACCTTCTCCCGAGGAACGGAGATGCCGGATCGCCGCCAACGTGCCGGGAACGAGCACGAGGGTTGCCAGCAACGGCCAGTAGTGCGGGCTCTGAACGACGAGTGCCACGGTAAGAAGCAGTGGAGCTACGACAACTACCGTGTATTCGCGCACACCCGCTTCCCAGCCAAAGGTGTTGGCCAGCGTGTGCTTGCCATGCATCGCGTCTACCGCCATATCCCGCATGTTGTTCGCGTGGAGGATCGCAGCAGCGTACAGCCCGATGTTGGTGGCCAGGATAAGCGATTGCCAGGTTGATGTACCTGTATGCACAAAGAACGCCCCGCCCACCATGACCAGGCCCATGGCGATGAAAACGCCGACTTCGCCCATGCGGTTGTAGGCAAGCGGCCACGGGCCACCGGTGTAGAGAAACGCCACGCCCGCGCCGATGAGCGCAAAAACTAGCCCCGGCCAGCCTAACCGGGCGATGATCGGGATACCGCACACGAGCGCCATGGCGAATGCCACAACCATACCTGTGAGGAGGTCGCGTTGGGAGAGATGCCCTTCCTGCAGCATGCGACCGTGCCCTTCGGGCTGGACAACATCAACGCCCGACGCGTTATCGAAGTAGTCGTTCGTGAGGTTGCAGCCGATGTGCGTGAGGATCGATGTCAGGAGCATAAGGATGCCGAACGGTACCGATACCCGCCCGAATTCCCAGGCAAGTGCGGTGGCCATGAGGATTGGCACAAAGGAAATGGTGAGGCTCCAGGGACGGACAGCCACAAACCAGACGCGCCAGCGTGGCATGTGGACCGGGGGTTGGGACAGCGTTGCCATAATTATGCCTTTATCCGAATCACTGGCTTCGCCACGGCACCACCATCCGTTCTGCCAGGTCGAGCACCAGGTTCATTCCCCACCCGAGCAGGCCGGTGATTATGAGGCCGACGTACATCTCGCGGATGCGGAAGATCTGGTAGTTCTGCCAGATGACGTAGCCGATACCCTTGCCGGCAGCCAGGAACTCGGTACCGACGATAACGATCAGCGCGAACCCGAGCGCGAGTCGCATGCCGGTGAAGATGGCCGGCAGGCTTCCCGGTAACGCCACGGTATAGAACATCTGCCAGCGGCTGGCCCCGAGGTTGCGGGCGACATCGCGGAACTGGCTATCGATCGCCAGCACACCGCTCATGGTACTGAGGGCTATCAGGAAAAAGATGCTGATCGCCACGATCATGATCTTGCTCAGCTCACCAATGCCAAACGCGATGATGGCCAGTGGCAGGATAGCGATTTTCGGCACGGCATAGATCGCCGTGGCCAGCGGCATCAGGAACACGCGCACCGGCCAGAAGAGTCCCATGGCAAGGCCGATCGCTACACCCGGCACCGTACCGATCACGAACCCGGCGACAATACGCCACATACTGATGCGGATATCGCCAAACAGGTCGCGGTTCTGGAACATGTCAACTGCCGTGGGCCAAAGCGTGCTCGGTGCAGGCCAGAAAATGGGATTGATGATTTCCGTACGGCTGAGCAGTTCCCAGAGGAGCAGCAGCAGCACCGGTCCGGCGATGGTGAGGGTGAGTTCCTGCGTGCGGCGGCTCATTTGAAGGCGCCCCCTCGGTCAACCTCATCGCGCAACCGCGACCAAATGCGGTCGAAAAGCGAACCGAACTCCGCGTGGGAGCGAATCGTGGTAAGTGTGCGCGGGCGAGGGAAGGGCACCACAATATCGTCTGCAATGGTTCCGGGGCGCGCGGTCATGACCAGCACACGATCGCCCAGCAGCAATGCTTCTTCAATAGAGTGGGTGACGAACAGCACGGTCTTGCCGGTGTGCTCCCAGATCCGGAGCAGTTCTTCCTGCAGGATGTATCGTGTCTGCTCATCCAGCGCGCCGAATGGCTCGTCCATGAGCAGGAGTTGCGGATCGATCGCAAGAGCCCGCGCCAGTGAAGTCCGCTGCCGCATGCCCTCACTCACCTGGTGAGGCCACGCCTTGCGGAACTGGCCCAATCCGACGGTATCCAGCAATTCATCGGCGCGACGAAGCGAGGCAGTCCTGTCTACCCCGTGCATTTGCAGCCCGTAGGCGACATTGCGGCGGAGATCCAGCCACGGGAACAGCGTTCGGCCATGGAACACCATGCTGTTTGTGGGCCGCTTGCCCGATGCAGTTGTGGAGGTAAGGGTTCCGGAAGTCGGGGCGTCGAGGCCCGCGACCATGCGCAGCAAGGTGGACTTGCCGCAGCCAGAGGGGCCGACAATCACCACAAACTCGCCGGGTGACGCTTCGAGGTCGACATCCTGGCAGGCCGTAACCGGGCCATCGGCTCCCTGGTAGATTTTGGTGACGTTGCGTGCAACAACATTGGCGCCGCGATCATTTTCTTGCGGCGCCGTTGTGGTGTGACCGGTGATTGACCTTTGCATATGTCCTAGCGTGCGCCGATCATTTCGACCGCTGCATCGATGACATCCTGGCGGATCACCGTGGTGGGATCGATAGGCTCCTCAACCGTCATCAGGTCACGGTCAGCGAAGAACTGCTGGAGCGTGACGAGATTCTCGAGGTTGATGTCGCCGTTGGGCTGGTAGACGGGGCGCACGGAGGCAGCGATGAGTTCCACTGGCACGCCGGTGTACTTGTTGATTATGGTCAGGTTGAGCGGATCGTTGGGTTCATCCACCAGGTCGCGGCATGCCTGCAAGTAGCCGGCCACAAAGTTGGCAGCGGCATCCGGGTTCTCGTCCACCCAGTTGTTGTTCGAGAACACAGCGGTCACCTGCATGCCCGCGACGTCGAAGTCATTGGTCAGGATGCGGGCAACCCCATCCTGCACAGCCTTGGTCGCCAGCGGCTCACCGACCATCGCACCATCGAGCACACCCTCGGAAAGGGCAGTGACAGCGTCGGGGAAGGTCAGGTATTGCAGTTCGATATCACCAATGCTGAGACCACCGGTTTTCAGCGCGGCATCCAGCCAATACTCGGTAGCACCGGGGGCATTCACCGAGACCTTCTTGCCGGCCAGCTGGTCGATACTGGTAATGTCGCTATCTACAGCCACCATTAGTGGTGTGGCAACAGGATTGCCCTCCTCGTGGCCGGGCGCAATTATGCAGAGTGGCAGGTCGGTGGCCAGGCCGTTCCAGAAGGCTGGCCCGACACCACTCAGTGCGACCTGCAAGTCGTTGGTGCTCACCATCACGGCGAGGTCGGTGCCGCTGTTCATCGGCGTCGGCTTCACATCCAGGCCGCGCTCGGCGTAATAGCCTTTCTCGAGTGCGACGTAGATTGGGGCGTAAATGAGAACAGGCAGGAAGCCGATGTTCACTTCCAACGCCCCCTCGGGCACGGATACCGGGGGAATCTCGACCAGTTCAATCGCTGGAGATGCCTGGGGAGACGCTTCGGGAGTGCCTTGGGCGGAAGCCGCCAGTGTGCCGGCAAGTGGGACGGCCGCCAGGCCAGCGGCGAAGGTTCGTCGGGAGATTGTCTTGGTCATAGGGTTGTATAACGTCCTTACGATAGGGCCGTGGAAGCCTCGCCAAGATTACGAGCAATCGACATTGTGATTGCTGTCACAATCATACCATCGTGCTCTGGCGGACTTGTGTCCGAATATAGTCGGCCACTTCGGCCAGCGGAATACGCTGCTGCTCCATGGTATCGCGGTCGCGCACGGTTACGGCGTTGTCTTCCAGCGTGTCGAAATCCACGGTGACACAGAACGGCGTCCCGATTTCATCCTGCCGGCGGTAGCGCTTGCCGATATTGGCAGTTTCATCGTAATCGACCATGAAGCCGGTTTCGTCCAGCAAGGTCGTGAAGAGGTCCATCGCCACCGATGTGAGTTCGGGTTTCTTCGCGAGCGGCAAGACCGCGGCCTTGTAGGGAGCGAGGATCGGGGCGAAGCGCATCACCGTGCGAATGTCGCTCTTGCCGTTCACATCTACCGTTTGTTCTTCATCATAGGCGTCCACCATCACGGTGAGCATGGTGCGATCCACACCGAAGGTCGGTTCCACCACATGCGGCAGGTAGCGGGTGTTGGTTGCCTGGTCGAAGTAGGTGAGGTCTTCGCCGCTGACTTCCTGGTGCCGGGTGAGGTCGAAATCGGTGCGATTGGCCAAGCCGTAAAGTTCCTTCCAGCCGAGCGTGCCGGGGAAGAGATACTCGAAATCAAGCGTGCGGGAAGAGTAGTGGGAGAGTTCTTCCTTCTCGTGTTCGCGCACGCGCACATGCTCCGGGTTCAGGCCGATAAGGCGCACCCACTCGTGCATGGCGGCGAGCCAATTCTCGAACATTTCGGGGCTCTCGTCCGGTTTGCAGAAATACTCGATCTCCATCTGCTCGAACTCGAGCACCCGGAAGATGAAGTTGCCGGGGGTGATCTCGTTCCGGAACGCCTTGCCGATCTGACCGACACCAAACGGGAGTTTCACGCGCTGGGTGTTCAGCAGGTTCTTGTACTGCACGAAAATGCCTTGCGCCGTTTCCGGCCGCAAGTACACCTTGGTGCCGCTTTCGCTGACCGGGCCGATGGTGGTGCTAAACATCATGTTGAACTGGCGCGCATCGGTGAGGGTGCGGTTGCCACACACCGGGCAGGCCATGTTCGCCTCGCGGATGATGGCCGTCATTTCCTCGGGCGTTTTGATGGCTGCGTCCTGCATGTTGAGCTTCTCTTCCAGCAGGTGGTCGGCCCGGAAACGGCTCTTGCAAGTTTTGCAATCCACCAGGGGATCGTTGAAGTTCACCACATGGCCGCTGGCTTCCCACACCCGGGGGTGCATGAGGATGCCAGCATCAAGGCCCACCATATCGCGCCGATTCTGCACGAATGTGCGCCACCACAGTTGCTTGATGTTGTTGCGGAGTTCCACGCCTAGCGGGCCAAAATCCCATGTATTGGCCAGGCCGCCATAAATATCGGAGCCGGAGAAGACGAAGCCCCGGCGCTTGCTCAGCGCTACGATTTTGTCCATAGTGGCAGCCCGATTCGGTTCCTGTGTCATACCTGGCTCTCTCCATACGAAAACCGGCGGCCTGTAACCAGACCGCCGGGACGTCTTCTTACGCTTCCATTCTACGGGATAGACCCTCAGGATTCAGTGGTAACCGTAGAGCCGCTCCGCTTGTACGAGGCGGTGGTGCTGCGGCTGACGTGGCCGAGCGCGGTTTGCACCTCGCTCAACGGCACCCCGTTCTCGAGGGCGTGCACCGCAAAGCTGTGACGCAGGATATGCGGCGAGAACGTCTCGATACCGAGCTGGCTGGCGTATCCCTTGAACAGCAGCCACAGGCCCTGGCGGGTGAGCCGGGATCCGCGATGGTTCAGGAACATGGCCGTTTCGTTGCGGTCTTCGCCCAGCAAGGCGGGTCGGGCCGATTCAACATAGCGCCGCAGCGATTTCGCCGCCCAGTTGGGGAGGCTCAAGGTGCGGACCTGGTCGCCATTGGTAATGGCCGTGATCGCGGAGTAATCCTGCTCGACATCTTCCAGATTGAGTGAGAGCAGTTCGCTGGCGCGAACACCCGTGGCGTACAGCAGTTCCATCATGGCGCGATCTCGCACGGATTCGGGCCGGTAATCGTCTGCCGTGGTGGCATCGATCAGCTGCCGGATTTGCTCGTGCGTGAGCACGCGCGGGTTGCTGCGCGGCACAGCCGGCGGACGCAGGTGCACAACGCCATCGAAATCGAGCAGGCCCTGTTCCTGCAGCCACTGCACAAAAATGCGCAGCGCCGCCACCTTGCGGGCAATGGTCGACCGCACATATTCGTAGGCGTCGAGATCCTCGACATAGGTCTCGAGGTGCTCACCGGTCAGATCGGACCAGTTGTCGATCTTCAGGTGGTCATAGCGGCTTTCCGGCGGCGTTTCCAGGAACTCGATGAACTGGAGCAGGTCGCTCTTGTATGCGAGTACCGTGTTATCGGATGCCTTCCGTTCCTCC
This sequence comes from Chloroflexia bacterium, assembly GCA_043427975.1. GTDB lineage: Bacteria > Chloroflexota > Chloroflexia > Thermomicrobiales > UBA6265 > UBA6265. The sequence continues at coordinate 102,987 of JBHWTK010000013.1, forward strand.
CGCAGGTACAAGAGAAAGTCATCAAGCTGTTTGTACACGTCCCTTACCCTCTCCGCGGCGATGGCTCACACGCCGCGTCGTCCGCGATAACGCGTTCCGTGCCGTCCACACGGCGAATTATCGCTGATGTTTAAAGTAATTAAGCAGGAAGCTTGCCACGCATAGCGCGGTCCAATGAAACGGCCTCTTTCCCGAACGCCGCTGCAACACCTGGCTGGACAATCGCTCCGTTGATGACGTTGGCCCCCAAAGCCAACGTAGCATCGTCGGCGAGTGCTTTCTCCCAGCCCTTGCTGGCTATCGCCAATCCGTATGGTGTCGTCACGTTCGTGAGCCCGATCGTCCCGGTGCGCGACAGGGATCCAGGCATATTGGTAACACAATAATGGATAACGTGGTTGACAAGAAAGACCGGATCGCTGTGTTTTGTCGGACGTGATGTCTCAAAACACCCGCCTTGGTCGATAGCGACATCCACCATCACGCTTCCCGGCTGCATGGTTTCGACCATCTCCCGTGTAACCAGCCGCGGTGCCCTGGCACCCGGAACAAGGACCGCTCCGATGACGAGGTCTGCCTTCTCCACTGCGCGGGCGATGTTCATGCGGCTGGATGCAAGCGTGTGCACCCGGCCGCCCAGCACATCATCGAGATAGCGCAGGCGTTCCACATTCAGGTCGATGATGGTAACGTCGGCACCCATACCGAGCGCCACCTTGGCGGCATTGGTGCCCACCACGCCGCCTCCAATCACCACCACGCTGGCCGGTTGCACGCCGGGAATGCCGCCAAGCAGCACTCCGCGACCCCCGTGCGTCTTCTCCAGGTACATTGCCCCAACCTGAATGCTCATGCGGCCGGCCACCTCGCTCATGGGCGTCAGCAACGGCAGGTGGCCGTTCGGAAGTTGCACGGTTTCGTAGGCAATGGCCTGCACCCCGCGATTCACAAGCGCGTTGGTAAGCGGTTCATCGGCGGCGAGATGCAGGTAGGTGAACAGGATCTGTCCCTCCCGCATGAGCGGGTACTCACTCGCAACCGGCTCCTTTACCTTCACAATCATCTCGGCACGGGCCCAAACCTCTTCGGCTGAATCGACCAGTTGGCAGCCCTGGGCCACGTACTCGCTATCGGTAAAGCCACTGCCGGTACCGGCACCCATTTGTACCAGCACCGTGTTGCCCCGGGCGATGTAATCGCCGGCAGCACCGGGGGTTGCACCAACGCGATTCTCGTTATCTTTGACCTCTGCCGGTACGCCAACGATCATGGTGCTTCCATCCTTTTATGAGGTCGGGCGTCGTTCAGGTTAGAGCCCATGGTGACGGGGCTCTCCCTGGCGGTTGGAGTTTGGGATCAATGTTTGCATTCTATCCCGGCTTGCTCATTTGGGAATACCTTCTGCAAGGCAATGGGCACAATTTGGTAGACTTTCCGGCATGCGTGCGTATATTTGCGTACCTTTGCGGGCTCCCGAACCGTATGGTCCTTCGCTACACCAGGGCATCACGCTATCCATGCAATACCTCGCAATCGTGCCGATTCTCGCCTTCCTTATCGTTATCCACGAACTCGGCCACTTCTTTGCCGCCCGTAGTGTGGGGGTGAAAGTCGAAGAATTCGGCATCGGCCTGCCGCCCCGCGTGAAAGGCTGGCGCAGGAACGGCGTGCTCTGGAGCCTGAACGCGCTGCCCATTGGCGGGTTTGTACGCGTCAAGGGCGAGGATGCCAACGATCGTGAGCCGGGCTCCATGCAGGTTGTTTCAGCCTGGGCGCGCGGCTGGTTCCTGATCGCCGGCCCGCTGGCCAACCTCGCAGCGGCGGTCGTGATCTCCATCCTCCTTGTGGCTACCACCGGCGTGCAGGTGGAGCGGCCGTTTATCAGCACCGTCGAGCCGAACTCGCCCGCGCAACAGGCAGGCTGGCAGCCCGGCGACCGGATTGTCTCCATCGATGGCGAGGATATTGGCACCACCCAGGAAGCGATTGAGGTCGTCCGCGCAAATGTCGGCGATGAGACAACCGTTGTTATCCAGCGTGGCAGCGAGACCATCGAAACCAGCGTTACCCCGCGCGAGAACCCGCCGCAAGGGCAGGGGAGCACCGGAATCACCTTTGGCGATGGCCGGTTCAGCAACGTCCAGGTGGATTCGGTGCGCCCGCATACGCCGGCGGCCGAGGCCGGGATGCAGCCGGGGGACGAGATCGTTGCCATTAACGGTATTGAGATCGAGGCGATGGCGCAGGCGATCGGGATCCTGGATGCCTCCATCGGTGGCGAGGTTTCGCTGACCTACGAACGCGATGGCGAGCAGAACACGGTTACAGTGCAGGTGCCGGATGCGTCGTTACCGGTAACGGCGGTCGAGCCGGGATCACCTGCGCACAAGGCTGAGTTGTACGCCACGGACGAGATCACCAGCATCAATGGCGAACCGGTTACGACTGGCCAGGCGTTCATTTCCAGCCTGATGGAGTCGGCCGGTGAGACCGTGGAGATCGGCTACGTCCGCACAACCGACAACGGCCCGGTTGAGCTCACCACCTCAATGACCATTCCGCCAGTGGATCAGTTGGAACGCTCGCAGGTGTTGCCACACGTTGGGCTTTCATTACTGCAACCATCCGGTTTCCACGAGATCGGCATAGAGCCGATCGGCCATATCGTGTACGAATCCGTTCCTGCCAGCCGGGTTATCCCGGAAGGGTGGAACCAATTCACGTTCCTGATCACCGGCACCGTTGATGCGCTCCGCACGGTGTTCACTGGTGGCGCAGCGCTGGACAGCTTTGTCGGCCCGATTGGTATGGGCCAGATGACCGGAGAGCTGCTGGACGCCGCCAACGGCAACGCGCTGCCGATCCTGCTCAACCTGACCATGCTCATTTCGATTTCACTCGGCCTGTTTAACCTGCTCCCCATCCCGGCGTTGGATGGTGGCCGGCTGGTGTTTGTGGTGCTGGAAATCCTGCGTGGTGGCAAGCGCGTGCCACCGGAGAAAGAGGGCGCTGTCCACATGGTGGGTATGCTGCTGCTGCTCGGTCTGATTTTCGTGATCGCGTTTGGTGATATCAACCGGCTGATCGATGGCGATTCGATGTTCCGTTAACAGGACCTTCGTGAAGTCCCTCACGAACTAACCTATAATAAGAGGTGCGGGCGGACACGCCTGCGCAGAACTGACCCGGAGGTCTACCTACACTCATGTCACTCCTCGCCCCACGTCGAAAAACCCGCGAACTTATGGTTGGTAATGTCGGTGTCGGCGGACACAATCCCATCCGCGTGCAGAGCATGGCCACTGCCGATACGCGCGATCCCAAGGCAACGCTGGAGCAAATCCAGGGCTTGGCCGATGTCGGCTGCGAGATCGTGCGCGTTGCCGTGCTGGATCGCAAGGCCGCCGCGGCGTTGCCCGATATCGTTCCGCACAGCCCCGTGCCGTTGATCGCCGATATCCATTTTGAGCACACCCTGGCACTGAAGGCCATGGAGGCTGGAATCCACGGCTTGCGCCTGAACCCCGGCAACATCCGCAAGGAAGAAGACGTGCGGGAAGTGGTGGCGATGGCGAAGGAGAAGCGCATCCCGATCCGCATCGGGGTGAACTTCGGCTCCGTTGCCCCCATGACTGCCGAATTCGTCGATGAAATGGCCCAGGTCGGTGCCAGCCAGTTGGAACTGCGCGCTGAATGGCTGGTGCGGTCCGCGCTTGGCCACATCCGCATCCTGGAAGACCTCGATTTCTACGACACCAAGGTGAGCCTGAAGGCGTTTGAGGTGCCGGTGTTGGTCGAGGCGTATCGCCGCTTCGCGCTGTTGGACAACGACTACCCGCTGCACGTCGGCGTTACTGAAGCCGGTACCCCGCGCGCCGGATCCGTGCGCTCGGCGGTTGGCATTGGCACCATCCTGGCAATGGGTATTGGCGATACCATCCGCGTATCGCTCACCACCGATCCGAAGGAAGAAGTCTTCGTCGGCTACGAGATCCTCAAGAGCCTTGAACTGCGGCAGAAGGGCGCGACCATGATCGCCTGCCCGACCTGTGGCCGGGTGCAGGTTGACCTGTTCAAGCTGGCTAACGACGTCGACAAGGTGCTCGAGAACATCGATGAGCCGATCCGCGTCGCGGTGATGGGCTGTATCGTGAACGGCCCGGGTGAGGCGAAGGATGCCGATGTTGGTATCGCCGCCGGTGCCGGCAAAGGCATCATTTTCCGCAAGGGCAAGATTGTGAAGAACGTGCTCGAGGCGGACATGCTGGACGAGCTGACGAAGGAAATCCACGCGGTGATCGAGGATCGCAAGAACGGCATCTTCGATGAGCCAGAGGATGAAGGCACCGGCGCCTACCGCCCAACGATCCCGTTGGTGCAGGTGTAAGGGGCGGGATTCCATCACCGCGGACCTAATTACAGGGTCGGCACCTCAACGGGCGGATACCGGTCGGGGCACGCTTCGCTGCGCGGCTACGCCGCGGCCGCCTGCGGCGCGGACCGGATCTACCCCTACATTCTTGCTCTGGTCTAGATCTCCCGGTTGATATCCACCAACGCCTCGCGTAACGCCATGGTGGCGTCGTTGCTGACGGCGGTGATGCGGATGTGCCGGCGCAGGTTGGCGTCTGGTGGCACATGGACGGCGATGCCGCGATCCGCCAGGCCCTGCACCACCTGTTCCCGGGTGCCGCGTTCAATACGCGCCAGCAGCGCGTTGCTCCAGCTGGGATAGGGCACGCTCAGGATGCTCATTTTGCGCATCTCGCGCCAGAGCTGGCCCTTGAGCCGTGCCGTCTGGCGTTCGGCGACGTGAGTATTCATGGTGCCGTAGGCCAGCACCTCCTGCACGGTTTCCGGTGGCAACGGCGCCAGGTAGCGGGAGATTTCCGCCCGGTGCTCCGGAGGATGGATCATCCACGCGAACTCCTGCGTTTGGCCGGGCATGATGAACGGGAACCGCTGGACGGTGACCACGTTCTCCCATTCCGAAGCCAGCGGCGTCAGGCGGCGGGAACTGAAGCCGGTGAGGCGCTCATCGATCACCACCAGCGCGAAATGCCGCGCCAGCCGCACGATCTCCTGTACTGTGCCGATACGCCCGGAGATGCCGTTCGGACTGCTCAGCACCAGCGTTGTCCGCCGGTCGTGCTGGAGCAGTTCCTCGACCGGGATCCGGAAACCGTTCAGCAGGTTCACATCGGTAGCAAGCCCGTTGTAGGGCGAGAGCGCGTCGTCATCGGGCACCAGGCGGATAAATCCGTCCCGGTTGCGCCAGCGGATGATTGCCCGGTGGGCGGCCTGCACGCCGTTGGCAGGGCTCCACATGTTCCGCGCAAAGCGGGACGCCATTTCGGGCGGGAGTTGTCCGCCCGGGTGGCCGCTGAGCTGGCGAACCGTGATGGTCCGGCCAACATCCACCATATCGTTCACCGGCTCGGGAAGATCGGCGAACTGGGCAGGCAACGGCAACAGCAGTTGCGAGAGATCGTAGCGAATGCTCATCGCACGTCGCTTTCGCGGACAGACGTCGCGGGCTCCATGCCGGCGATCGGGCGCAGGCCGGTCGATTCCACCGTGCCATCGGCGCGGAGCGTCAGCAGCCGGATTCCCTGCGTTACCTGCAGCGCCACGTTCCGCACCGGCACACCGGCCTCGGTAGTGCCGACCTCGTTACCGAGGTGCGCGTGGCCATGGACCACCAGCGTGGGCGCGAACTCGTCGATGGTGGTGCCGAGCAGGGCGTTGCCCAGCATCCAGTACTTCAATGGTGGCTCGCTGCCGAGCGTGGATGGGGTAGGGGTGAAATGTGTCATCACGACCAGCATATCCGGTTCCTGATGACTCAGGTGCGTGAGCACCTTGCGCAGGCGGGCAGATTCGCGCCGGCTTTTCATCATCACCGCGCGGGTGAAGCGCACACCGCCACCGAACTCCTCGGTTCCGGGCCGGAACCCGCCGCCGGTACCGGTGACCCCGGCGATGGCGAGGGTGCAATGCCCCGGCAGCTCCACCAGCGCGCCACTGGCATCCAGAACACGGACGCCGATATCGCGCAGGACCCGGATTTGCGCCGAGCGCCGGACGTTGCGGCGATCGTGATTGCCCAGGATCGCGAACACCGGGATCGGCACCGTCGCCAGTACCTCGGCCAGTTGTTCCATCTCCACCAGCCGGCCCATTTCGGTGAGGTCCCCCGCGATCAGCAATACATCGGCATCCTGCTGGATACCGTGAAGCGCCCGCCGCAATGGCGAGAGATCCTGGTTGGTGCGGATGTGCAGATCGGCGATGGCGGCGATCCGGACCGGCGATGCAGACACGGGAACAAAACCTTGCGAGCTACGGGCGATTGTCAGCGGTTAATCCTAGCAGACGAGGATATTCTCACAGCCCGCGAGTTCTGGCCAGCGGTAGCCCATGGAGCCGGCAGACGCCTATACTGAACGACGAACGCGCCCTGCGAGGCTGGCGCGTGCCCGGCCCACGAGATCGAGATGCAAGCCCTTATGACCACCCTGCGCACCTGTCCATTGCGGCTCCGAACAGCTGTCACCTGGTTGATGGTGATGGTTTTCCTGATCCAGCCGCTGCGGGTTCACGGTGCCGAAACCCTTGTCAGCCCCATTGCTGCGCCGGCGGTATCCGCCGAGGCAATCTATGTGATGGACGCTACCAGCGGCATCCCGCTGTACAGCAAGAACCCCGATGAACGTCGGCCGATCGGCTCGGTGGTGAAGATCATGACCGCGCTGGTGACGCTGAAGTACGTCGAGAACCCGGACCAGGAGCGTGTGAAGATCATCGAAGACGATTTGGTTGATACCGCCATCTGGTCCAATATGAATTTGAACGCAGGCGACACCCTCACGGTGACGCAGTTGCTCTACGGCCTGATGCTGCCCAGCGGTGGCGATGCCGCCAACGCGCTCTGCCGTCATGTGGGGGCCATCATTAGCGGCATCGAGGGCCAGCCCGGTATCGCCTGTGAATCGTTCGTGAACCAGATGAACGCCTACGCCGCCGAACTGGGGCTGGACAACAGTCGCTTCACCAATGCCGATGGAGCCGACGCCGCAAACGCCTACTCATCCGCCCAGGATGTGTATCTGATGACCGAAGCGATGATGCAAAACGACAAACTGATGGACATCATCCAGAACAATGCCTATCAGTTCCATTCAGTTGGCCCGGAGAATCGGCTCTACGCAAAGGATTCCACCCTGTCGCAATACCTTACCAACGGCATCATCGGCGGCAAGACGGGTAGCGAGATTCTTGCGGGTGGAAACGTCTCTGCAATCCGGGAAGTGAACGGTGGAAGCAATCGGGTTGTGATTGTCGTGATGGGTGCAACACTACGGACCGACGAAGCTACTGGGGAAACGGTCGATACCCGCTGGGACGATGTGAACGCGATTATCTCCGCCATGGACAGCCAGTTCACCTGGACCGATCCGTCGCAGGCAGGAGTGATTCCCGGCCTGAGCGAGCAGATGATGGTGTGGGATGTCCGCCTGCAGGACCCGCCCGCCATCCCCGTGCCAACCGGAACCGGAGTGAATATCGCGTTCCAGATGCAGGTCGGCCCGGTTGTGGACGCTGGCGAACCCGCGGGCACATTGCATCTGTTCTACGGTGATACCCCGGTCGGGGAGCTGCCGTTGTACCAGGCGGAAATCGGCTGGAGAGAAGGGCAGGTGGCCCGATGACCGGTGCAAACCAAAACGACCAGCAGGGTGAACGGTTGCAACGCGTGCTGAGCCAGCGAGGGGTAGCCAGCAGGCGAGCGAGCGAGCAACTCATCACCGAGGGCCGGGTGCAGGTGAACGGCGTGGTCGTGACCGAGTTGGGTACGCGCGTGCATCCGACAAAGGACCGCATCACGGTCGACGGCAAGGCGATAGGCCGCCAGAAACCGCGGTACCTGGTGCTGAACAAGCCGCCCGGTTTTATTACCACCACCAACGATGAGCGAAGCCGATGGACGGTGATGGACCTTATCTCCGTGCAGGAGCGCGTCTATCCCATTGGCCGGCTCGACCGGGAAACCCAGGGACTGTTGCTATTTACCAACGATGGCGAGGTGGCCAACCGGGTCATGCACCCGCGCTACCGGCTTTCGAAGGAATACCACGTTGTGACCGACAGGCGGCCCAGCGATGGCCAGTTGCAGGAGTTGCGCGACGGTATCCTGATTGACGAGACACTGGTAGTGCCCGATGACGTGCGCCTGATGCGCGAGACCGCCGAAGGCATCATCATTCGACTGGTGCTGCACGAGGGGATGTTCCACGTTGTCCGGCGAATGATGGACAAGGTACGGATCGAGGTCGTGAAGCTGCGACGGCACCGCATCGGTCCGATCTCGGTCACCGGTATCCCGCTGGGTGCCTGGCGCGACCTCACACCGGGTGAACTGGAGCAGCTGTTCCAGGCCATCGGCCTCAGTGCTGAGGATGCCAACACTGCCAATGCGCGCCGCCCGATGCAATTGGACCCGGTGGGTGGATACTCGCCGCCGCCGAAGATCCGTCAGCCCAAACGGTATGCAGAAGTAGCGCGGCATCGCGAGAACCTGGAGCGGAGCGAATCCCGGCCGAAGCGGCGCATCGCCGCGAGGCCTTCACGCAACCGTGACAGCGACCCGCGCGAAGGGTCTGGCTTCGGCTCATCATCATCCGCCGGCAAGCGCGCCGCGATATCCAGCAGGAGAGGCACGAGTGGTAAAACACGATCACAGCAAAGTCATCGCAATCGACGGCCCGGCGGCAGCCGGTAAAACTACCGTTGCCCATGAGTTGGCCGATTCGCTTGGCATCCTGCTGTTCGATACCGGTGCGCTCTACCGCTGCGTAACGCTGAAGGCCATCCGCAAGGATATCGACCTGGACGACGAGAAAGCGCTGGCCAAGATCGCCCGCAAGGCGAAAATCCGCCTCAAGCGCGCCAGTGTGGACGATGGCCGCGCCGCTGATGTGCTGCTGGACGGCGAGGATGTCACCTGGACCATTCGCCAGCCCGAGGTCGATGCCAATGTCAGCAAGGTAGCCGCGTACCCGAGCGTGCGCGAGGCCCTGCTGGCTGTGCAGCGTGAGAACGCCGACGGCCACGCCGTGGTGATGGTGGGCCGCGATATCGGCACGGTGGTGACGCCGGATGCCGGCACCAAGATTTACCTCTACGCCACCGTGGAAGAACGGGCGCGTCGTCGCTACCAGGATATGCGACGGCAGGGTGAGGAAATGGATTACCTCACCGTGCTGGATGAATTGCGCGAGCGCGATTTCAAGGATTCCACCCGTATCACGGCACCCCTGAAGGCAGCCGACGATGCGATTCGCATCAAGACAGACGGACTGGCGGTGGATGAGGTTGTCGGGCAGATCGAGCGCCTGGTGCGCGAGCGATGGGCGGCAAGCGCATGAGCGACCGCGACACGATGCTGAAGGGCAAAATTCGTCCGGCCACCTTCCGGGTCGTCAGCAAAACCGTGGCATTCCTCTGTCGCATCCTGTTTGGGTTGCGTATTAAGGGCCAGGACAACATCCCGGCAGAAGGTGGCTTTATCCTGGTCGGGAACCACCTGCATAACCTGGATCCGGTATTCATGCTCACTGCCAGCACCCGGCCGGTGTATTTCATGGCCAAGCAGGAACTCTTCGGATTCCCGGTAATCAAGCAGATCATTACCTGGGTAGGGGCGTTCCCCGTTAATCGGGGCAAGATGGACCGGTCGGCCATCCGGCAAGGTCAGGATGTGTTGAAGGCCGGTATTGGCCTGGGTATCTACCCTGAGGGTACCCGCAGCCTGAGTCGACAAATCGAACGGGCGCTCCCAGGCGCGGGGTTGTTCGCCACAGGCGGCGATTATCCCATTGTCCCGTGCGCCATCACCGGCAGCGAGCGCGTGCCGTTCAATGGAGCCAAGGGCAAGGGCGAGCTGCCAGAGCGCGATCCTGGCCACAAGGGAGTTCTGGTGCAGTTCGGCGAACCATTCCGCCTGCCGGAAGAGATCAACGGCAAGAAGGTGAACGCGACAGCTGCCGCTGATTACATGATGCGCAAGGTCGCCGAAATGCTTCCGCCGGATTACCGAGGGATATACGGGGAAGACTCCGCCAACGCTTGACCGCCTACCACCACGTGGGTGGTTCACCAGGATATTGTGATGTTCCTCCCAGTGCGGTGAACTTCCTTGGCGTTCCGGATGTGCTTAGGCCCACTCACGGCGTTCTATTCCCATGATATAACCCAGGTGTTTTCTCCAGACTGTCGGGGTATGGCCGCGGTTTCATCCCGCACCGGTCCATCCTCGACTGGCATAGACCTTGCAGAATGCCCATCGAAACTGTGCTGGCATGGAAACAGCTTCATGCGCCAAATCGCCTGATTGCCGGGCGCACGCTCATCTTATGGAGAACCAGTTATGGAGAACCACGTATGAAACGAGCGATCTTCCTTTTCCTCACCATCCTGTTGGTCGTCGGGAGCGGTATTGCCACGGCGTCAGCCAAGGACCACAAGAATGACAAGGAAACGAAAGAGGAGACCAAGGTAACCGCCGAGGCCTGTAAGAAGAACGGCTGGCGGGACCTGGAGGACGCTGATGGCAACCCCTTCAAGAACCAGGGGCAATGCGTACGCTACGCCAAACAGGGCGGTGAGGTGAAAGCAATCGAGCCAGGCGAGGACGATGAATTTGTGCTTCAGGAAGCAGGTACCGGCGACAAGATTCTTGCTCCGACCGTGACCGCTGTCAGTGTGGCAACCAGGGAACCTGCGGCACCTGTGCTGGAGATCGTCGATGGCAGAGAACCGTGGAACGGCTACCTGGAAGGCTCCGGCTTCTCGCCAGGCGAAACGCTGACGAAAGTAACCTTCACGAGTGATCGCGAAACCCTCAACCTCACCAACCCGGTCGGGACCGAGATCAACGAAGATGGCACGTTCACCACTGAGCGGATCATCTACTGGTGCACTGAATACGACGGTTACGGTGAAACCACCGGAACTGTCACGGTAGAGGATTCTTCCGGCGGCACCTTTAGCCAGACGTTCGATATGGCCACGCATTGTGGCCAGGATGACTAGTACCGGTTTTCGACCGGGGCCTGACGCTCCTCAACGAGCCAACGCTCAAGGTGTACCGGGTCGGTTGCAGCCGACTGGCGGATCAACTGTGTTTCGGCTGGCGGATGCAGATCAGGTTGCCGTCGGGATCCTCGATATAAAGGACCAGGGAACTGCCGATGTCCTGGACCTCTCCAGGTTCAATCCCAAGGGAGCGCACGTGCTCAACAGCCGCCCTGATATCGCTGGTCGTGAACATCACCCGTGGACCTGTCCCGTGCGGCGGGACAGGTTTGGGATATCCGTCGAGAATGACCTGCGTCGAGCCGGTCAGCGGCAGGGCATAAATCAGCCCGTCGTGCGACGTTATGGCGGAAGGCATGCTCAGCAGGCTCGAGTACCACGTGATCGCCCGTTGCATATCTGACACGTGGATGAAGACGCCATCAAGCGTTGGATTGATCGCCACCCTTTTCTCCCTTTGAGCCCCAAAACCTCAAGCCGTAACGTACCGTCCATCACCTTACGAGGTGAGGAGGGAGGGTGCAAGGCACCAGTGCCCGGACGGCAGTTCCGGTAACACATCGCTTCGTGGTTGGTGAGATGCTGAAACCTACGGCCCTCTAATCGAGATGCGCTACGTTACGGTGGTTTCGGCGGCGACTCGCTGTGGACCAAGCCCTGCGGTTTCCTCGGCCGATTCCGCCCGGACAACGCTCGTTGGCGGCGGGATTCCCTCCGTTCCCCGCACAAGCAGTACATACATGGTGGCCAGGATCGGCAGGTGGCCGATCAGCTCGGTAGGCGGAAGGAATGGGATTCCCAGGTTGAACGGAATCCATAGCGCCAGGATAACCACTCGTGGCAGGAAGCCGCACAGCAACGCCGCCCCGGCGGTCACTTCCACAATCCCCGCGGCATAGACAAAGCGCTCGTCAGTGAACCACTCGATGCCGAGTTGGCGGGCCACATTGAAGTGCGGGTATTCGTGCAGGAACGCGACACCCAGTTCCGGCGCGAGCAGTTTTTCAGTCAGCCCCAGGAAGAGCACCGAGATACCGGCGCACCAGCGCAGAATGGCAAGGGCATGCGGCAGGAGCCGGTCCGAAAACGATGTTCGGTCCTCTTCCTCGCCGCTGTCGTAGCGCACCACGCCTCGTCCAACCGCGACCAGGTAAAGGGCGATGCCGACAAAGATGACTTGCTCCATGGTCTCGTACCAGGTGCCGAACATGAATCCTGCCAGGAACAATCCCACGATCAGCAGAGCCCCAACACGCGTGAATACGCCCGTGATAAGGGTGAAGCCGGAGGCAATGGCGATAGCTGCAATGGCCAAACCAGCGAGATTGTGCGGGAGTTCGATGTTCGGCACGAAGAGGTCGAGCTGGGTTGCCGCATAGATGAGCGTAATGGCCGCCTGCACCCCAAGGATGGCCGGAGCCGAGGGTTCCATACGCTGGAAAAAAGGTGGTCGGGGCCAGAGCGGATCGCCGAGGAGCCGTTGCCCGAAGGCGAGGGCTGTCACCACGACGACGATTGCGACCACTGCCATCAATGTTGGCAGGGAGAAGACGTTTTCCCAATCCGGATCCCAATAAGGCCCGTCGGGCGTGAACCAGCGAACATGCGCCGCCGCAGGAGAGGGTAGCAACATGGGCAGAAGGGCAATCATCATCGCAGCGCGGCCTGATCGGCGCGCAGTCGGGATACGGAACGAGACAAATCGGGGCATGAGGGAGGTCCTTGCCGGGGTATGGCGGAGTCTGTTGAGTGGCTACCGGCGCGCGTGTCCGGCGACTCCTTATGCAGGATACATACCCCCGGCCCGGGGAGACGAAGAGGTAGAGGTACGGCACCTGGCCCGACTGCGGACCGTGTGTCAGTTCAACCCTGTTGACCATCGCGTACGCGGTCATTTCAAGATGATTACCGCACTCGTATGATAAGTCTTCATGCAAATCCGCCTACTACGTCGCGGTAACGCTCCAGCAGCCGGAGGTGTTCATCCACTGTGGTTGCTCCCGATGGCAGGTGCATTCCGACGGAAAACTCGGTGTTAACGGTCAGGTAGGTTGCTCCCAGCGCACGCCACCCTTCGGCGTCCGCCACCCACTTACCCTCGGTCCGGGCACCCAGCGAAACCCATGCCTCGATCCCGACAGTCGCAGGGTCACGTCCCGCAGCCCTCGCCACAGTCTGGATGCGTTCAACGTGGACCCGATATTCCTCAGCGGGCCCCTGAGGGACCAGGCTCCAGCCGTCCCCAATCCGACCGACCCGGTTAGTTACCGCCTCCGGGCTCCCGCCGATCCAGATCGGGATTGATCGTTGCGGTGGTAGGGGGCTAATGCCGGCATCGACCACCGTATGCCATTCACCGCGAAACGTTACGAAGTCCTGGGTCCAAAGTTCGCGTAGAAGCGCAATTTGCTCTTCTGACCGCCGCCCACGATTGTGGAAGTTCTCGCCCAGGGCCTCAAACTCGACGGGGTTCCATCCGGTACCTACGCCCAATCGAAGCCGTCCCCCGCTGAGGAGGTCGAGAGTCGCCGCCTGCTTGGCCACCAACGCCGTCTGTCGCTGGGCAAGCACCATCACATCCGGTACCAACCCGAGCGCACGCGTTTGCCCAGCCAGGTACCCGAAAAGCACAAAGGGTTCCCAAAACGGCTTGCCCCCAAGTGGCACAGCGGGATAGGTGGCTGGATTTGCACCCAATACATGATCAAAGGTTGCCAGGAATGCGTAGCCCAGTGCTTCAATGCCCTGGGCAAAGTCCCTGGCGGCCACTGGATCACCAGCCGTGGCGTTTTGGGGGAGCGCCGCTCCGAAACGCATGGGGAGCTGGGCCATCATTAACTCCTCGGTATGAGTAGGAGTGGGTTGTTTCAGTGACAATAGGAGATCGGTACCACGACGTCAATCATTACCGACCATGCAAGATAAGCGGGGTGCTTGTTCATATAAATCTGCAACGCGGTGCATTGGCAGAGACGAATTTGTGCAGTTTGCCATCGGCACAAACCGAGGATATAGTAGACCTGAGACGAAACGGAAGTAACTTCCTTGTGGAAAGCGTCAGCGAAAGGCGACCACACCCATGAAATCTCTTAAGGCAGGTCTCGTACTTCCTCGCGACAGTCGCGGTTCCGCCGGTCTGCTGGACCGTGTGCAGCAGGCGGAAGCACGGGGAGTCCCGCAGGTCTGGTCCACGGTCGGGGGCGCGTCGCCGGATCCGGTCACGGGTTTCGCCGCTGCTGCCGCTACAACCGGGCGCATTCGGCTCGGCACATCCATTGTGCCCGCATACCCGATCCATCCCGTCACGCTCGCGTCCCAGGCACTTGCGCTGGAGGGACTGGCTCCCGGTCGGATCAGGCTCGGGATTGGCACCAGTCACCGTCCGACCATTGAAGGCGGTCTCGGCATCCCGATGGTGCGACCGTTGTCGTTCCTGCGCGAGTACCTCACCGTGCTGCGCGGGCTGTTGTGGGAGGGCAGCAGCCAGTTCTCCGGCGAGTTCTTCACCGTGAAAGCCCAGTTGCCGAACGGGATTGCTCCGACCCGTACCCCTGTGCCCATCTCGGCGTTGCGGGTGAATGCCTTTGAGCTTGCCGGCGAACTCAGCGATGGCGCGATCACCTGGGTGACGCCCATTCACTACATCCTGAATACTGGCATTCCAGCGCTGGAGCGTGGGGCAGAGAAGTCGGGCCGGTCGGAGCGGCCGCCGGTGATCGCGCATGTTCCGGTCGCGGTCTCGACCGATCGGGATGCGTCACGCGAGGCGTTCCGGAAGCAGTTCCCGGTGTACAGCAAGTTGCCGTTCTACGCGGCGATGTTCAGCGATGCCGGGTATCCGGTGACGGCCGCAGGCGAAATGACTGATGAACTGGTCGATGAACTGGCGGTGTCCGGCAGCCCCGAGGAGATTCGCCAGCGGCTGGAGCACCTGCACGAACGCGGTATTGATGAGCTGCTCGTTTCCCATGTGGTGGTTCACGACGAGGAGGAGGAACTGGGCCAGCTGTCGTCGATTCTGGCAGGAGCGTAGGGGGGCTGGAGCGGACACACAGGTCCGGGCTACTACTGCTGTGGTGCCTGAGTTTGCTACACTACCTCTATACGGTATCTGGGATTGTTCCCGGAAATTCCGTGTGCATACGAGAATATAAGGCGTTGATGGAAACAGCGCCCGCAAGTGGAAATCGACCAGCAAGTCCGGGATGTTGTGAGCCGGGCCGTACACCACCCGCGGGAGATCCTTCCGGAGCCGCTGCCTGAACGATCACGATCGGTAATGTCGCCCCTGATAGGCGACCGCATCGATTCCCAGTAGGGCCGCCGGGATACCGATCCGATATTCGGCCACAGAGTGGGCTGCCGTAGCGTCGGCAGTCAATTGAGGTGGTACCGCGGGTTCGCTCGTCCTCTTCTTTCCTGGGGGCGGGCGTTGCTGTTTTTCGGGAAACCGACCAACAAGCGCAGCGCCCTCCCCAAACGTGACATGGCACCTGTATTGGCGGCCCCTGTGGCCGGTTAGGGCAGACCATCTTGTAACCCGGGCACAGTGCCCGGACCGACGAAATCAGACGGAGCGACATCCCACATGACCGATACCAAAACCTCTCCTGCCACGCATACCCCGACCAAAACCACCACGTTTGCCCCGGTCTCCGCACGTGTCGATTTCCCGGCCCTGGAGCGAGAGCAGCTGCAATGGTGGAATGAGACCGCCCTTGTGCAGGAATACCTGCATCGCAACGATGGCGCGCCCGAGCGATGGAGCTTTATCGACGGGCCGATCACCGCGAACAACCCCATGGGAGTGCACCACGCATGGGGCCGCACTTACAAGGACCTCTTCCAGCGCTACCACAACATGCTCGGCAAGGAACAGCGGTTCCAGAACGGCTTCGATTGCCAGGGCCTGTGGGTGGAAGTGGAGGTAGAGAAGGAACTTGGCCTGAAGAACAAACGCGAGATCGAGGAATTCGGCATCGCCAACTTCGTCGAGCGCTGCAAGGCGCGCGTGCTCAAGTACTCCGATCGAATTTCTGAACAGAGCAAGCGCCTCGGGTATTTCATGGACTGGGATAATAGTTACTACACCATGTCCGATGAGAACAACTACACCATCTGGCATTTCCTCAAGACCTGCCACGAGCGCGGCTGGATCTACAAGGGCAAGGACGTGATGCCCTGGTGCCCGCGTTGTGGCACCGGCCTGAGCGAGCATGAGATTGTCACCGAAGGCTATCAGCAGCGCACCCACCTGGCCGTGTTCGTTGAATTCCCGCTGAAGGACAGCGACGAGAGCCTGATGGTGTGGACCACCACCCCGTGGACCCTTTCCGCCAACACTATGGCCAGCGTGAACCCGGAGCTGGAATACAGCCTGGTCGCGCAGAACGGCAAGAAATACTGGGTCGGTACGGATGCGATCAAGAACGCCATCCGCGGCGAGCACGAGGTCATCACTACCTGCAAGGGTGCCGACCTGATTGGGAAGCGCTACCACGGACCGTTCGATGATCTCCCGGCCGTGGCGGAACTCGATCGCCAGGTTATCGGCTGGAAGGATGTCGGCTCGGAAGAGGGTACCGGCATCGTTCACAGTGCCCCCGGTGCCGGTAAGGAAGACTTCGCGCTCGGCAACGAGCACGGCTTCCCGGCGATCGCCCCGATCGACGAATTTGGCAACTTCCTGCCTGGCTTCGGCTGGCTGGAAGGTCGTGGTGCGGCTGAGGCTGCGAAGGATATCGAGGCCTACCTGAAAGAGAAGGGCATCCTCTACCGGAGCGAGCAGTACACACACCGGTATCCGGTTTGCTGGCGCTGCGGTACCGATTTGCTTTTCCGCCTGGTGGATGAATGGTTCATCAGCATGGATGGCATGCGCGAACAGCTGAAGGAGCAGGTCCGTACCGCCAACTGGTACCCGGCCTTCGGCGAGGAGCGCGAGATCGATTGGCTGGAGAACATGCATGACTGGATGATCTCCAAGAAGCGCTACTGGGGCCTGGCCCTGCCAATCTTTGATTGCACAGAGTGCGGCACCTTCGAGGTGATCGGCAGCGAGCACGAGCTCAAGGAACGGGCTGTCGCCGGCTGGGACGAGTTCGAGGGGCATACTCCGCACCGCCCGTACCTCGATAGCATCCAGATCGAATGCAAGGGTTGCGGCGGCCGCGTGCACCGCGTGAAGGATGTCGGCAACCCCTGGCTGGATGCCGGGATCGTTGCGCTGAGCACGCTCGATTACCGCCACGACAGGGAATACTGGGAGAAGTGGTACCCGGCCGACATGATCAGCGAGAGCTTCCCGGGCCAGTTCCGCAACTGGTTCTATGCGCTGATTGCCGAGAGTGTGGCGATCACCGGCCGCAACCCGTTCAAGAACATCTTCACATACGCCCTCATGCGCGATGAGAACGGCGAGGAGATGCACAAGAGCAAGGGCAACGCCATCTGGTTCGATGACGCAGCTGAAGAGTTTGGCGTGGATGTGATGCGCTGGCTCTTCTCCACCGTCAACCCAAGCCAGAACATGAACTTTGGCCCGCACGTCACGGATGAAGTACGCCGTCGGTTCGTGCTGCCGCTGTGGAACAGTTACAGCTTCTTTGTGACCTACAGCAACCTCGATGGGTGGACGCCGCCCGCTACTCCGACGCCAATGGGCGAGCGCACGCTGCTGGATCGCTGGATCCTTGGACAGGTTCACAGCCTGGTTAAGTATGTGCGGGAGAAAATGGACGGCTACGACCCCACGTCCGCTGCCCGTGCCATCGAGCACTTCGTGGTCGAGGAACTGAGCAACTGGTACATCCGCCGCAACCGCCGACGCTTCTGGAAGCCGGAGAGCGATGCCGACAAGAGCGCTGCCTACGAAACGCTCTATGAGGCGCTGGTGACAGTGAGCAAGCTGGTTGCCCCGTTCATGCCGTTCCTGGCCGAGGCGATGTACCGCAACCTGGTCTCCAGTGTCCATGCCGATGCCCCGCGCTCGGTCCACCTGGCCGATTTCCCGACACCGGATGACAGCCTTGTCGATCCCGGACTCAGCCGTGCCATGGGAGCGGTGCTGGATGTAGTGAAGCTGGGGCGCGCTGCCCGCAGCGAGGCGAATATCAAGGTGCGGCAGCCGCTGCCCGCGATCCTCGTGCATACGCCCGATCCTGCCGATGCCGAGGCGGTGGTACGCCTGAAGGACCAGATCCTTGACGAGTTGAACGTGAAGGATGTGCGTGCCATCACCGAGCTTGGCAGCGTCCTGAGTTACGAGGTGAAACCAAACCTGCCGGTGCTGGGGCCGAAGTACGGCAAGCAACTTGGCGCGATCCGCCAGGCAATCGCGGCGCTCGATCCGGTGCGAACCGCCGAAGCGGTCAATGGCGGCTGGAAAATTGACCTGACGCTCGACGATGGGAGCGAGGTGAGCCTCGAGCCGACCGAGCTGCTGGTGACGATGCGCAAGAACGAGGGCTACGCCGCCGCCCAGAGCGAGAGCGCGACCGTGGTACTGGATACCGAACTCACGCCCGAGCTTATCGCCGAGGGCAAGGCACGCGATGTGGTCCGGGCGATCCAAGACTTGCGCAAGCAGTTGGAACTGAACATCGATGACCGCATTTCGGTGCGTTACCAGGTGGCTGGCGAGATGGGTGAGGCTATCGCGGCCCATCGCGACTGGATCGCTGCCGAGGTCCTTGCCAACACGCTGCAGCCGTCCGACGACCTGGCCGACGGCACTGATGTGAACATCAGCGGCGAAACGCTGCGCGTCGAAATCAGCGTCGCCTGACAGAACGCGAGCGAGTCGTACGCCCGGGGTTCATCCCCGGGCGCCTCATAAGACATGGATTGGATGCGCAACGCAAGGCCCGGGCATGAAGCCCGGGCCTTGCGCGTTAATCACAGGATGTTTGCCGGGCTGCTCCGAACCGCTGCCGGGCGGCCGGTAATCGCGTGACGGGGCTTGCTACGGCGCGTCGATCTCCAACGCGATGCCATCTCGCGCCGGAATAGCGGGAATGTCCGCCGTGGTCGAGGGCAAGGTCAATGTCATCGGCGCGGTCGGTTCCGATCCCAGGTTGATTACCACCAGCATCGTCTGGTCCTCATGCACACGCAGGAAGACCAGTACTTGCCGGTTCTCCGTTTCCAGGGGCACGAAGCTTCCCTGCTGCAAGGCAACCGATGATTCCCGTACCTGGCCCCATGTGCGGTAGGTATTGAGCAACGAGCCATCATCATGGTCTTGCGCGGCCACATTCAGGTCCTGCCAACCCGGCTGCATGGCGGTGTACGGCGTGCCGGTGGTAAACCCGCCGCCACTTTCGCCAGACCATTGCATCGGCGTGCGGATGTTCGGATCCGGCTTTTCGCCCGGCATCCCAATCTCCTCACCGTAGTAGATGAAGGGCGTCCCGGGCAGCGTCAGCAACAGGATCGCCGCCACGCGGAGCTTGTCCGGATCCTGCCTCAGGACCGTGGCGACACGCGGCTCATCGTGATTGGTGAGGAACGTTCCCCATCGCTGGTCGGGAAGGCGGCTGTCTGCACCGCCGACAATGGGGCCAATTCGGCGTGGACTGCCGGTACTGGCGGCGTTGCTCAGGGTTCCGGCCAGTTCGAAGTGGAAGAACGCGTCCAGTGTGTCCGGGTAATAGACCTGCAGGCTGTCTGTGCCGGTGCCCATCACTTCGCCGATGGTGAACGCTTCCGGTTTCACCTCTTTCACGAAGGCGCCGAACTTCCGTAGCCACGCGATGTTTGCGGGAGTGTTCTCCTGGATCTGGCCTTCCTCGATCACGTGCTTTATTGCGTCCATCCGGAAGCCGTCCACCCTCATTTCCGTCAGCCAGAAGCGGGTAATGTCGTTGAACTCGGCATTGACCCCGTCGTTGCGAAAGTTCAGGTCGGGCATGGATGAATCGAAGATGCCGTAATAGTAGCCATCGCCATGCGGGTTCTGGTGCCATACCTGTTGGCCCCACGGGCCGGTGTAGCCGGGATCCTCATCCTCGAAAATGAACCAGTCGCGATACGGCGATTCGGGGTCGGAAGCGGCATCCACGAACCACTCGTGCTCCACCGAGACGTGGTTGAGGGGATAG
Organism: Chloroflexia bacterium; assembly: GCA_043427975.1. GTDB lineage: Bacteria > Chloroflexota > Chloroflexia > Thermomicrobiales > UBA6265 > UBA6265. The sequence continues at coordinate 123,185 of JBHWTK010000013.1, forward strand.
TCCACAATCACGCGGATGCCGCGCGCGTGTGCCTCGTCCATCAGCCGCAGGAAATCCTGGTTGGTGCCGTAATCCGCTTCGATGGTGCGGTAATCGGTTACGTCATAGCCATGGTAGGAGGGCGATTGCATGACCGGCATCAGCCAGATGCAGCCTACGCCCAGGTCATTGCCGCTACCGGGCACGCCATCGTTGAGGTAATCGAGGCGGGAGATGAGCCCGTTGATGTCACCGATACCGTCGCCATCGCTGTCCTGGAACGAGCGCACGAAGACCTCGTAACAGATCGTGGTGCGCCACCATGGCGCCTCATCTTCGGGCTGGGCAACCGGTGTGGCGAGGACCGGAAGTGCCGAACTCGCGATGAGGATGAATGCCATCAGGACACTGACGATGCCGCCACGACGTGAACCCATGACTTCTGCTCCCGGTATTGACCACGGCGCCTGCAAACCCGGCGAATCCATTGAACGCGACAACCGTCCAGAGTGCGTGAGGTGCTGAAACCCTATTGTACGCCCCACGTTCCGGGGGCGCGTTTCGCGGACAGTTGATGCCTGTGGGCTGGTCTGATGAACAGCGACACGTCCGGATGGTGATCGTGGCCAGAAACTTCCTCTGGCCGGGTCAGCGGGAGATTGCTACCATGCCCTGAGGGAACCGACCAGTCAGGGGGAAGCAATGGGACGGATACGGAATGTCGGCCAGATGCTCATCGCACTGGCCGTTGTCATATCGGGATTGATTGGGACATCGTCTCCAGTATTTGCAGCCACGGTGTGTACACCGGCCGAGTCTCGTGCCATCGAGAACCGCGTGCATGTGCTCATCAATGAGCAGCGCACGTCTCGGGGACTGGCCCCGCTTGGGCGGATTCAGGGCATCGACCTCATGGCGCAGGATTGGTCGGTCACCATGTACCGGACCGGCCAGTTCCAGCACCGGGCGGATATCCGCACGCCAACACCGGGAACACCGACGATCGTGGGCGAGAACATCGTAATGTGGCGCGGGTACCCCTGCGATGTTGAAGAGGATGCCCGCCGCGCGGTGGAACTCTGGATGCGGTCGCAGGGCCATCGTGAGAACATCCTGCGGCCGGAGTTCACGCACGTTGGCTACGGCTTTTACTCTGGCACTGACTCCCAATATGGTTCCAGCACGTACGGAACGCAGAACTTTGCCGGGTTCACGGGCACTCAGGCGCCACCAGCCACGTCGTCGATCAGCATCTCGCCGACGTCCGGGGCACCGGGGACAGTGGTCACCGTGCGAGGTCAGGGATACCCCGCAGGGTTCCGGGTCAATATCCTGTTCGGCCCTTCCCAGCAGCAGCTGGGCTCGGTCATCACCGACGGGAACGGCAGCTTCACGGGGAAGGTCACTGTCCCTCAAGTGGCCGGTGGTTCGTATGTCCTTCGCGCCCGAATGGTCAATGGACCGACGGTGCAGGATCAGGTCTTCCGTGTCACCTCGCCGCTGGCGACGCTTTCACTTTCACCCACAAGTGTGGCTCCGGGCGGGATTGTAGCGTTTAGCGGCACCAATTTCCTGCCCGGGGAGCGGGTCGATATCCGGTGGGGAAGCGCCTACGGCGACATCATCGGGTATGTTACCGCCCGAAGCGACGGGTCGATTAGCGGCCGTGTCACTGCTCGCGCGACGTCGTCGGGCACCTATAAGGTGGTTGCCCGGGGCACCTCCAGCTCCAAGGCTGTCGGCGCGAACCTGACGGTTACGGGTGTGACGCCGCTCATCACTGTTTCGCCTTCAACTGCGCCAGCGGGCACCGTGGTGTCGTTCAGCGGCCAGGGGTTCAACCCGGGTGAACAGGTGAATATCACGTGGGACACGCATACGGGACGGCTGCTCGGCTATGTGCGCGCACGGGCGGATGGAACGATCTCCCGCAAGGTTACGGTGCCATCAACGGCAGCAGCGGGCACACATTACCTGTATGCACGTGGACAGACCAGCACCATCACGGTGCGGCGCGGTATATCGGTCACGGTCCCACAGGCCTCCATAGCCATGGAGCAGACGCGCATTTCGCTGGGCCAATCTGACCTGGCGATGGGACAATCCGTCGCGCTGACCGGGCAGGGATACCAACCGGGCGAAACGGTGAAGATCACAATCGGCGAAGCGACCGAGGTTGCGGCGATCACAGCTGACAGCAACGGCCGGTTCAACACCACGGTCACCATGCCGGATCCAGTGCCATACGCCGATCGGCCACAGACGCTACGCGCAACCGGTGCGGAATCCACGAAGCAGGCCGTAGCACCGTTCACTGTCACGAACTGGGATCGGGCTGAAGTGACACTCTCGCCGGAACAGGGGCCAGCGGGTACGGTCACAACGGTTGTCGCAACCGGCTATGCACCCGGCGAAGCGGTGACCATTCGTGGCAATGCGTCCGATGGTCCTGTGCTTGCCACGGTGAGCGCCGATAGCGATGGCACGGTCGCAGCCGAGGTCACGATTGATGCGGCCGAGAAGGTGGAAACCGTAGACCTTATTGTGGTTGGAGCCGATGGCCTCCGCCTCGGGAAGGGCACGTTTACCGTGATGGATGCGGCGGAAGGGACACCTATCGCCACAGCAGAGCCGACGCCGACCGGCGTACCGTCATCGCCCGAACCTGTGGAGCCAGGAATACCCCCCGAGGAACCGATGGAGGAACCGACGGCGGTGCCGACTGACGAGCCGGTCTCCACTCCCGCGGAGCAACCAACCGAAGCACCGGTGGAGGAGCCGACTGCGGTGCCAACCGAGCAACCAGTGGTGACTCCAACGCCAACGCCGACAGAGCAGCCACTTCCGGAGCCAACTTCTGAGCCGACGGACGAGCCCGTCCTGGTACCGACGGAGGAAGCGACCGAGGTGGTACCAGCCGATCCGGTGAGCGAACCCACGAGTGTCCCCCCTGGAGAAGGAGGGTAGTGATACCTGACACCGTCTACAATCGATGAGCAAACCCCGGGCCGGCATGACGTCATCACGTTATGCCGGCCCTTTGGTTTGGCTGCACCGGCATACCGGCGAGGATTTGCGACCTATGATTCGCCTTACTGATGCACCGATCTCGCGATTCTGCGCAAGATGGAATTCGGCAGCGCCGTGCGTAGACCGTCGGTCAGATTCAATCGTTAACAGGGAAAGGCTTTTGACGACCTGTCAAAGAGGGGCAGGGGGATCCGGACTCCCCACGATTCGCTTCCGGGATGAATGTGGCGGCGATCTGTGAGTCTCCGCTTCACAATCACCGCACCTTTCGTCTGCAATTCTTTAGTTCCGGCACTCAGCATCCCACCTTCCAGGGCCGGATCGCGCCCCCCCGATCTTGATATCTGTAAAGTCCCTCGGGTGAGCGCCTGTATTACCGTTCTTTGAAATCGACTAGGGAATCATAATTTAAGCGTCAACTTCTTGGGGAATCAGGGTGTTGAATTAATATTATTACGGTTGATAATCCGTGGTTAACCCCGTATTATGTATGCAAACCTGTACCGAACAGATACAGGCTGTGCCGACCCGATCGGGTCCTGTGCCAACTGTCATGTGATCACTGGGCAGCAATTGCTGCCGTAGTGAAACAGGCGAGGCCGCCGAGGCCCGCGTTCCAAGCCCCGAAAGGCCCGCACCGGCCGGTGCGAGTCGCCAGAGAACCAGGTCGCAGATTGTGTCCGACATCGCACGTTGACGGAAATGTCAGTAGCTCTATTACTTCGTACCTGATCGGGCTATACCTTATGTCTACGTCATTCACTGGCCCATTCGCACCCGAGACCGCAATCGCATATGCGCGCGCGCCGATAGAGACCAGGCGAATGTCCACGGTGTCCCCGCCGCAGGATCCTTCGCCACGGTTGTTCCGCGCCGCCAATGACCGTGCGTGCACCGGGGTCGCTGATCGAATTCAGGGCCATCTTCACACCACGAGCTCCACCATCCCGGCTTCGGCCTGCGCCAGTGGAGCGGCTTTCATCCGGGAGTCGCATAGCGGGAGAGAAAGGAGGGGTACGCGGAGAGAACCGGCTGATCCAGATCATTCACGCATCTAGCACTTCAGAGGGACGTCATGCCGAACAACCTCAAGACCCTTGTATCTGGACAATCTACGGGAGTCGAGAATGAACAAGAGACCCATAACCAAACCGACATTCCGCCTGCTGCGGATGTTCATGCTGCTCTTCATGATCTTTGGCGTTTTTGGCCCGATGGGGCAAAGTGCTAGCGCCGCACAAGCTCCAGGACTGAGCGTGGAGTTGTGTTGGACCCTCGACACTGATGCGCCTTTCCTTGTACTTAGCGACGCGGAGCTAAGCGTGCTCGCTGGCGAACCTTACAACTACAGCGAAGCGCAAATTTCCGCAGTTGCGAGCTTCTGCGAGGATCAGCCGTCCATAGACCTTGGCGGAGGCAACAATGGCGGACTGAAAGTCTTCGTATGCAAGTATGTCGGCACTCCAAACGTCGACGAGCGGTTGCAAACAGGCAACAACCCCATTTCAGTGTCGGTAAATGCCATTCCGAACTACCAGGGGGTTGGCAGCTACTTCGCTGACGCCCAGGGACGATCATACGTCCTTGCCGTGGACACAACAACCGGGGGCGGACAAACGGGCGAGCCCAGTGTGGACGACTGCCCACCACCTGATGGGCCGGATCCGGGCCTGGGACTGGTAGTGAAGTACTTCTGTGCCGACACGGACATCACAGTACCGGTGGTCGGTGGTGAATATGAAGACTGCGAGCCCGCCACAGCCGGGCAGCTCGCAGGTGTCAACTTCCTGGTCTACCCATTCGGTCACGCGACAGCCGCGATTGACGTGGACGATTCATTGCTGCTGGGAGCAGGAGTAGAGCTCCCGGTTGGCACGCATACCCTCGTTGAAGTCCTCAATGGCGTAACGTACGAACTTGGCGACCTGGTGATCGTCGCCGGTCAGACGACAACGATCGTTGTAAACAACCCGATCCCGGAAGAGTCAGGCGCAGGTTTGGTCGTCAAGTACTTCTGCGCCGACACGGACATTACCGTACCGGTGGTCGATGGTGAATATGAGGACTGCTCGCTGGCCACGGCCGAACAACTTGCGGGTATCAACTTCCTGGTCTACCCGTTTGGTGATGCGGCGGCTGCGATTGACGTGGATGACGCACTGTTGCTGACGACAGGCGTTGAACTCCCGGCAGGCACCCATACTCTGGTGGAAGTGGCCGACGGCGTCGTGTATGAGCTGGGTGACCTAGTCATCGTTGCTGGTGAGACGACGACCATCACTGTCTACAACCCGATCCCGGAACTTCCGGGCGTTGGCGTGGTGGTGAAGCAGTTCTGTGCCGATGATGACATCACGGTGCCCGTGGTCGGCGGTGAAACCGACTACGACGACTGCGAACCGGCTACAGCCGAGAAGCTCGAAGGCGTCAACTTCCTGGTCTACCCGTTCGGTGTAGAGGCTGATGCCATCGACGTGGACGATGCGCTGTTGCTGACAACGGGCGTTGAACTCCCGGTTGGCACGCACACGCTGGTCGAGGTTGTCGACGGCGTCACCTACGTACTGGGTGACCTGGTGATTACGTCTGATGGCACAACCGTCATCTACGTCTTCAACCCGGCAGAACAACCCGGGTTCGGCAGGATCAACGTCGTCAAGTACTTCTGCGAGGATGCGGACATTACCGTTCCTGTAGTCGGCGACGATGACAGTGACTACGACGATTGCGTACCCGCAACAGTCGAGCTCCTTGAAGGCGTCAACTTCGTGGTCTATCCGTTCGGCGTAGAGGCCGATGCCATAGACATCGATGACACCGCATTGCTGTCGACGGGCGTCGAACTGCCAGTGGGTACACATACACTGGTCGAGGTTGTCGACGGCGTTGTGCACGAGCTTGCGACCGTCACCGTGACAGATGGCAGCACGGTGTCGTACATGGTCTTCAACCCGGTCGAAAAGCAGGAAATCACGCTCAATCTTTACAAGTTCGTCTGCAGTGGCTTCTCCGAGAAGCAGGAAGACGGCTGTGTCGAGAGTGGCGAGCTGGACGGCGTTGAAATCGGGTTCACCGTGACCTACATGATCGGTGATGAAGAGACAACCGTTGAGACTTCAGTAGTGATCGAGGGTTCGGAAGGCTCAGCCATGCTGACCCTGCCGAACCCTCGATCACTACACCATCTGCGAACTGGTGCCGGCAGGCGTCGAGAGTGTCCTGTTCGCGGTCGGTGGCATCGAAGACGTCGAAGCCGATGAGAACGGCTGCATCACCTTCAGCGGCGAAGGCCTCGCTGATGGCGATATCCTGAACGTCATGTTCTGGAACGACATGCACGATCAGAAGCCGGTCAAGCCAGAGAAACCTGAGAAGCCGGTCAAGCCGGTTCCGGTTAAGACCGTGACCAGCCTGCCGAACACCGGTTCTGGCGACATGGCCTCCAGCTCAAGCCTCCTCTGGGCGGCAATGGTTGCGATGGTCGCGTTCGGTGCGAGTGCCCTGGGCATTCGCCGCAAGAACCTGTAACCACATCCAGCCGTCCCTGGAACGTGGTGGCTCAAGGAACGAGCCGGGAGCATTGCTCCCGGCTCGTTCCCGTTGCCCGTTCCATTGATGCTGCAGAGAGGAACATCGATCTGTCCAGGCCCGAGCTTGTGCCTGCAGCGGTCTGGCAGACCCAAATCCTTATCCTGCCGGGAGTTGCGATGCCCCGGGCACGGCAATTCCGGTATGCTTCCCGCAGGACGATGGGTGGTCACGGGGGAGCAACGGGGCATACATGAAGAATGGTGGGTGGAAACGTTTTCGCCTGGGTATCAAACGATTGATTGACATCGTGATAGCCGGGGTCCTGCTTGTTGGACTTTCGCCTGTATACCTGGCTGTCTACCTCCTGGTGTGGGCCAGAATGGGACGCCCGGTTATCTTCACGCAGGAGCGGCCCGGATTGCATGGCAAACCGTTCCTGGTTCGGAAGTTCCGCACCATGACGACGGCGACCACGGACGCGAATGGTCGCCCCTTGGGTGATGCAGAGCGTACGCCGCCCCTCGGTCAGACGCTGCGGAAGACCAGTCTCGATGAACTGCCGCAACTCGTGAGCGTGCTTCGGGGCGATATGTCCCTCGTCGGGCCCCGGCCGCTCCTGATGGAGTATCTTCCAAAATACACTCCCGAGCAGGCCCGCCGGCACGATATGCGACCAGGTATCACAGGATGGGCGCAGGTAAATGGCCGCAACTATACCCGTTTTAGCGAGCGTTTCCGGCTGGATGTGTGGTACGTGGATAACTGGAGCCTCATGCTCGATGCCCGCATCCTGTGGAAAACCGTCATCAATGTCGTACGCGGTTCAGGAGTGGTGACAGGCCAGAGCGTGGAGGATTTTGATGATGTGGGATTCCTGAAGCGTGACAATGAGTAGACCAACACCGGTGGTGGTTTTCGGGGCAGGTGGCCTCGCCCGGGAAGTGGCCTGGCTGCTCGGATCCCCTGGCACCCGCTTGCATTGGGCAGATGGCTCGGTAGCGTCCGCCATTTTGGTGGTGGGCCACCTCGATGATCGAGAGGAACTGCACGGTACGCAGGTGAACGGTCGGACCGTCCTTAGTGGTTCTCGTTGGCTGTCAGACCATCCAGGCCACGCAGTGGTGGTGGCGGTTGGCAACACAAGCGCGCGCCGGAGCATTGTGGATCGGCTACGGCACACTGGCGCCACATTCCCCGCCGTACTGGCGGCGGGCACGATCACGGGTGACGGCTCCACATTTGGCCAGGGGTCAATCGTCCTGCCAGGCGTAGTGATCACGACAAACGTCCGTGTAGGTGATTTCGTGCTGCTCAACCCGCAGGTGAGTATCAGCCACGATGGTGTTGTGGGGGGTTATTGCTCGCTTGGACCGGGAGTCCGGTTGGCGGGCAATGTGGAGGTCGGTGAGGGGAGTGACCTTGGCACAAGCGCCAGTGCGATTCCCGGCACGTGCATTGGCCGCAATGTCATCCTCGGTGCCGGGGCTTGCGTGGTGCAGGATCTGCCGGATAATGTGACGGCGGTTGGGGTGCCGGCTCGCGTTGTTCGCAGCCGGGAATAGTTCAGGGGAATAAAAGGGTTATGGCCAATATCCTGGAGCAGCTCCCTGTTGGGGAGAACGTCGGTATCGCGTTCAGTGGAGGGCTGGACACCAGCGCCGCCATCCTGTGGATGCGTCATAACGGCGCGGTGCCGCACGCCTATACCGCAAACCTCGCCCAGCCCGACGAAGAGAACTACGACGATATCCCGAAGAAGGCGATGCAGTTTGGCGCGGAAAACGCACGACTGGTCGATTGCCGGGCACAGCTTGTGGCTGAGGGCCTGAGCGCGTTGCAGTGTGGCGCTTTCCATATCACCACTGCTGGAGCCACCTATTTCAACACCACGCCCCTTGGCCGTGCTGTGACGGGCACCATGCTGGTGGGCGCGATGAAGGAAGACGGCGTTCATGTTTGGGGCGACGGCAGTACCTACAAAGGTAACGATATCGAGCGCTTCTATCGCTACGGCCTGCTGGTGAACCCGGACCTGCGCATCTACAAACCCTGGCTGGACCAGCGCTTTATCGATGAGTTGGGCGGGCGCGCAGAAATGAGCGCCTATATCACCCAACACGGCCTCGATTACAAGATGAGCGCCGAGAAGGCCTACAGCACCGATTCCAACATCCTTGGCGCCACGCACGAGGCCAAGGATCTGGAATACCTCGACAAGAACATCACGATCGTAAACCCGATCATGGGTGTAGCGTTCTGGAAGGACGAGGTCGAAATTCCGTACGAGGAAGTGACCATTCGCTTCGAGGAAGGTTGGCCGGTTGCGATTAACGGCCGCTCCTTTGCCGATCATGTGGAACTGATGTTGGAGGCGAACGCGATTGGCGGTCGCCACGGCCTGGGCATGAGCGACCAGATCGAGAACCGCATCATTGAAGCGAAGAGCCGGGGTATCTACGAGGCGCCAGGCATGGCGTTGCTGTTCATTGCCTACGAGCGCCTGCTGAGCGGCATCCACAACGAAGATACCCTCGACCAGTACCACGATTCCGGGCGCCGCCTGGGCCGGTTGCTGTACCAGGGTCGCTGGTTCGATACACAGGCGATCATGCTGCGCGAACCGCTGCAGCGTTGGGTCGCCAAACTGGTGACCGGCGAGGTGACCATCGGGCTGCGGCGCGGCAATGACTATTCGATTCTGAACACCGATTCTCCCAACCTCACCTACGCGCCTGAGCGCCTGAGCATGGAGAAGGTGGAGGGCAGCTTCACGCCGCAGGATCGTATTGGCCAGCTCACCATGCGCAACAATGACATCACTGATAGTCGCGCCAAGCTGCAAAGCTACGCGCAATCCGGCCTGATCGCATTCCAGGGCAGCGCGATTCCCCAACTCGAGGGCACGAACGAGTAAGCTGTGCTCCCGCGTAGCGCGTTCAGTAGGGCCCCTGGCGAGCGAGGTCGCCAGGGGCCTTGGCGCATCCGGAAATTATTCGTCGGCTGATTCCTCTGCCGGGAAATCGATGATGGCGACATACCCACCCTGCGGGTCCTGAATCACCGCGTATTTCGATCCGGGGCCCGCATCGCGCACGTCGCCGATCAGCCGGCCGCCGTTCTTCTCCACCTGTGCAATCGATTCCGCCACATTGGCGACCCGGAAGCACACGACCCATGTATCTGCCGGCTGATTCGCGTTAACGCCGCGCAGGTGGCAAACCCCGCCACCCCAGCCGCCGTTGGGCCCCATCATCACGTAGTCGTCGTACTCGCCCATCGGCATGGGATCGACCCTCCAACCCATAACTGCTGCGTAGAAATCCCGGAGATCGTCTGCATGGGAGGACGTGATATCCGCTGACACGATCGAGCCAACGGGTGGGGGAGAGAACGCTTCCATCTGCTGCTCCTTCTATGAGGCCACATAACGTACCCCGACTGTAGCGCAAAGCCGAACTTTGATGGTAATCTAACTTCGACAGACATCGAACTGAGGGGTGGCTCATCTCACTGTGGAGCACTCCCCAGCAATCGATGTCGTTGAAAGGAGAAACGGATGACCACCATCGAAGAACAGGTCGCGCTTCTGAAAACCATCGCGGACGAGACGCGGCTGCGTATTCTTGGCCTGATCGCCGAGGAGCCGCGATCTGGCAAGCAGCTGGCCGATGAACTGGGCCTGACAGCGCCGACAATCAGCCATCACATGCGCAAGCTCACCGGTGCTGGCATTGTCAGCGAACATCGCGATGCGCAGAGGCATGTCTACCAGCTCAACAACCATCTGCTCACCGCCATGCGTTCGAGCGGATCAACGCCAGCCCCTGCGCCCGCAGACGACCGCGAGAAGACGTTGCGCAACTTCATCAAGAACGGCAAGCTGGTCACCATGCCGGCCAGTCGCAAACAACGTGTGATTGTGCTGCAATACCTGCTGGAGCAATTCCAGCCCGGCCGGGACTATCCCGAGCGCGAGGTGAACGAATTGCTGGGTGCGTACAATGAGGATTACGCCACCTTGCGGCGGGAACTCGTGGATTACGGCTACCTCGTGCGCGAAGGCGGTATCTACCAGGTGGCACAGTCGCTCCCAAAACGATCTCGCAACCTGCAGCAGGAAATGCCTGCTGACGAGGCCGACTGGTTGCGGGCCGTGATCTCGGCCTCACTGAAACGGGATTGAGGGAACGATTGCATGGATGACGAACTCGATATCCAACCGTGGCCCGTACTGGAGCTCATCGGTCGGGCAGTGGCGCTCACCTCGGTGGCAAAACGCGGCATGCTGGAGGTGGACGACGAAAACGATGTCTTCTCCGCCGAGACCGATCGCTTTGAGCTTTCCACATGGGCGCGTACGGAACTGAGCAACTGGATCACGGATGCCGAGCTGGCCGTGCTCAATACGCCCCTTGGTGACCTTGATGAGGATCAGATGTTACTGGCCGACGAGGCATTGTATGCCGCGGGAGCGGTGTGCTGGGCCCTGCGGACGGTGGACATCGAGCGTCTTCCGATCCTGGATAGCGAAGCCTTCAACGCTGCCGTCATGTCCTGGGCGCCGGGTCCGTGGGACAAGGTCCGCAACCTGCAGAAGCGCGTGCGTTTACGCAGCGATGAAGAGCTTGCGGCCGAGCGCGAGCGCATGGAGTTGTGGCACTGGCGCGCCAACGGCGAGATCGCAAGCGAAGACCTGGCCGAGGTAGTTGCCGAAGCTGTAGAGGCTGGGCTGATCACAGCGGTCGACGGCGATTTCGCAACTGATGACGGGTTTGCGTTTGGATCGCTGGGCGACGAAGAGCGCGATGACATCGGCTGGATTGCCGAACAACGCCTTCGTGCCCTCAACTGGGTGTGCGGCTTCGGTGATTCCTGGGAAACCGCGCCCATCGAACTGGACTGAGTTCTCGGCACTCTGGCACGATGGTGCGCATCATTACCTCATGGATATGCCTGGTGGTCAGGCTGGTTCAGGATAGTGCTGAGTTGATGGCGGAGGGGAAGTGAAAGGGAGGCTGGCGACTGGGTTCATCATTCTGGCGACCCTGATCGGCGCGCTGCTTGTCGTCATCCCCGGTATTCGTATGCGAGGCGATCTGTTTCCGCCCCGCTGGCTGATCGGTCGCGATTCGAACGTTTTTCTCTATGGTGGTCTTCGAATCCTGGAAGGCGACGTGCCATATCGCGACTTCTGGGATCACAAGAGCCCCGGTATCTTCTTTGTCGATGCGGTCGGCGTGGCGTTGGGATTCGGCAGTCTGTATGGCCTGGTGATCCTCGAATACTTGGTCGTTGCCTGTACGTTGCTCATGTGTTTCCTGGCCTTACGGCAAATGTTCGGCGCGTGGCCAGCGTTTGGTGCCATGTGCTTCGTTGTCGCGATGTATGTGCATACCTTCTGGGGCGGAAACCTTACTGAGATCTACGCCGTCTTCTTTATCGCAGCTGCCTGGCTGGCGGCGATCCCGTATCTGAACAGCGATCGAGTTCCCGGACCTTGGCGGATAGTGTTTATTGGTTGGCTCTCCGTGATGCCGTTGGTATTCAAGGTGAACACCGCGGCGATGGGGCTGCTCCTATGTACATTGCTGGTGCTGGATATTTGGCGAAAGGCGGGATTTTCACGGGCAATTGTGTCTGGTTTGCTCATTACTACGGGCCTGGTATTGGTGATCGCGCCGTTCGCGTTTTACTTCATTTTGAATGGTGCCTGGAGCCATGCCTGGGATGGCATCATCGATTACAACTCCAACTATGTTCAACAGAGCACCGACGCCGAACATGTGAGCTGGGGGTCGCGATGGGCATCCCTTGAGCGCCCGATCCACACGGTGAGACTGAGCCTTGTGCCGATCGTTGCGCCGATCGGCTGGCTCGCTACCTGGCTGATCGCGTTCCGTCGAAATCGATACCATCTGACTTGGTTCGGGTGGACTCTGGCGGTATCGGCGCCGCTTGTGGTGTTGGTGGCGCTGATGCTCTCTGGACGGGACTACGTCTACTACTACACCGCCTGGTTGCCGGCAGCATCAATGTCGATAGCAGCGTTGCTACGTGTTGTGAGCGATGCTGCGAAAGCATCGCTTGGCAAGGTGGCTGGTGGAGAACGATTACAGCTGGCTGGTCTGGTTGCGAGCGTGTTTCTGCTGCTAGCTGTGCCGGTATACTCGTATCAGCATCCATCGATGCCGGGCAGTAGTAGCCGGGCTAACTATCAGCGCCGCGAAGGCATGATGCGTGTACTGGAGCAAGAACTGGAGCCCGGCGAAAGCCTGCTGGTGTGGGGCAACGAGCCGATGTTTCACGTCTTCTCCAAGTTTTCGCAGCAGAACCGGTACCTGTATCAGTATCCGCTCTTCTTTGGGCCAAATCGGGATGCACATATTGCTGAGTTCTGGGCGGATATTTCAGCCTCGCCTCCGAAAATCATTGTAGATACCAAGACCCAGAATACCTATATGATGCCGGGATTCCGAGAGGGATCGGGCCAGGAGTGGGAGGCTACCTACGGCGAGACCTTGCCGGAGGAATTTATTGCGTTTCGCGAGATGGTGCTTACATGCTATGACTTGGTGAAGATCGAAGATGCTGCGGCGGAAATGCTCGGTTGGGATGTCTATCGTTATGCGCCGCAGAACGATCCGAAAGCCTGCGGCTCCTCCTCGCTCGGCTCCATTCCTGTAGCAAGAACCCGCACCGGACCTGGCTGACAAGCGCAGGTGGAGGAGCGGCCAGACCGCCCCTCCACCAACGTCTTGTATGTTATCCCCGGATTGTCGCCAACGCGTCCTCGGTGCTCATGCGCTCGCCAAGGTAAATCGGCGTATCGAGGGAGGTGTAGACCCGTACCTCAGCATCGCGCAGTTTCTTCACCATATCGACGATGTCCTTCGGATTGTCATCCTCCAGGGCAACGATGAATTCCTGGTCCTGGATACCGAAGCTCTCGACCGTGTTGGTGAGCAGGTTCGGCCACGGGGCAGCCAGGCCGCCATGCTCGACCATCATCTTGCGGCGTTCCTGGTAATCGATCAGGTACCACTCGGGTGTCTTGATGAACGGGTAGACGCTGAGGTAGCGTCGTGCCGGCAGGCCCTTGATGAATGCCGGGCCGTGAGTGGGGTCGTACTGGCTCATGCCAGCCGTGCCGATGTAGCCATCGACGCGCTTCAACGCCCGGCCGATCATGGTCTGATCCAGATGGACGGCCAGTTGCTGGAGTTGATTCAACTGCGGCGCGTGGACCCAGATAATGAGGTCGACATCGGCGCGAAGCCCCATGGTGCTGTATACGCCACGCACGGTGACGCCTTCCACGCTGTTGTCCAGCGCACCGGCGAACTGTTCGACGGCTTTCTCCCACTCGGGGTGTAACACTTCCTGCCAGCCGTCCCTGCGGGCAAAGAGCCAAAAAGCGGTGAACTGCGTCGACGCTGACGGAGACTGGGACATGGACTAGAACTCCTGAACGAAGAGGGAATAGCAGCCGGCGCAAGCCGGCGACAACTCTTCGATGGTAGCACGGACACTGACTGGCGGTGCGGCAGGCCCGGTAGTGTCGGCCCTTGTGCCCGACCAGGCCTGATCTGGCAGATGGGCCGGCCTACCCACCGCGCGGCTAACCCGCGTCGTGAAATCGCGTCATCACGACTCGAGGCGCATGTCTAGTTCGGGTATGCCGAACCCAGCACCGAGCGCTGAATCTCCGTGAGCCCGGTGATGCCCTTTTGGCCGAGCGCAATCAACTCCTGCAACGTCTCGGGCGAGAACGGCTCGTGTTCGGCAGTCGACTGCAGTTCGACGAACTTGCCAGTGCTGGTCATGATCACGTTGGCGTCGACATCGGCGCCGGAATCCTCCTGATAATCCAGGTCCAGCACCGGCACACCCTTCACCACGCCAACGCTGACGGCTGCCACCGCTGAACGGAGCGGGTTCTTGCGGATCTTCTTCTGTTGCACCAGGCCGTCGATGGCAATGGCCATCGCCACAAATGCACCGGTGATGCTGGCACAGCGGGTACCGCCATCGGCCTGGAGGACATCGCAATCGACAATGATCTGCCGCTCACCAAGCGTCTGCATGTCCACTACTGCGCGCAGTGAACGGCCAATGAGTCGCTGGATTTCAACCGTGCGTCCGCCCTGCTTGCCCCGTACCGCCTCGCGGTCGGTCCGTTCGCTGGTGGAGCGGGGGAGCATACTGTACTCGGCGGTAACCCAGCCGCTACCTTTCCCGTACATCCACTTCGGCACATAGTTATCCACGGTGGCGGTGCACAGCACGTGGGTCATGCCGACTTTGATCAGCGCCGATCCCTCGGCGAACGCGTTCACATCGCGCTCAATCGTTACCGCGCGCAACTGGTCCAGCGCGCGATCCTCGCTGCGCTTCATCGGCACCACAATTGTCATTTTTGGTTCTCCATGGTCTCGTTGTAGATCTCGGCGATGCGCTGCTTCCGACGGGCGAGTTCCTTTTCAAACCCCCGCTCCGTCGGCTGGTAGTAGCGCCGGTCCTTGAGGTTCTCGGGCAGGTTGACCTGGCCGATCACGCCACCCTCGTAATCGTGTGCGTACTTGTAGCCCTTCCCGAATCCCTCGCGTTGCATGAACGCAGTCGGGGCGTTGCGGAGGTGCATCGGTACGGGGTCGTTGCGAGTGTTGGCGACATCCTCGCGCACCTGGTTGTAGGCCTTGTAAATGGCGTTCGATTTCGGCGCCAGCGCGAGGTACACCGTGAGCTCCGCCAGCGCGAGCGCCCCCTCTGGCAGGCCGATGAAATGCACCGCCTGCTGGGCGGCAATTGCAAGCTCCAGCGCGGCAGGATCAGCGAGCCCGATGTCTTCACTGGCGAACCGCACCAGCCGCCGGGCAACGTAAAGAGGATCGTCACCACGCTCCAGCATGCGGGCCAGCCAGTAGAGCGCGGCATCGGCATCCGAGCCGCGCAGCGTTTTGTGCAGTGCGCTTATGGCATCGAAATGGTCGTCGCCACCCTTGTCGTATGTGGCGGCCCGGCGCTGGGCAGCTTCCTGAACCAGGTCTGATGTGATCGACCGGTCTTCACCAGCGCCGGTGGCAGCGAACTCCAGTGTGTTGAGCGCGAAGCGGGCATCGCCATTGGCCAGGTTCGCCAACAGGTCGAGCGCATCATCCGAAATGGTGAGGTTCTGTTTGCCGAGGCCGCGATCGTTATCGACGAGCGCTCTTTTTACGATGGTTTTGATATCGTCGTCTGTCAGCGAGTGCAGGGTAATAACGCGGCTGCGGCTGAGCAGGGGCGCGTTGACCTCGAAGCTGGGGTTTTCGGTGGTTGCTCCTATAAGGATTACCGTGCCGTCTTCGACATGGGGAAGAATCGCATCCTGCTGGGCCTTGTTGAAACGGTGGATCTCATCAATGAACAGCACCGTACGGATGGCGTTCATGCCAAGCCGGTCGCTGGCATCCTTAATCGCCTTGCGCAGGTCGGCTACGCCGCTCGTCACCGCGCTCACCGCCACGAAATGTGCCCTGGTGGAGTTCGCGATGACGCGGGCAGTGGTGGTCTTTCCCGTGCCGGGCGGTCCCCACAGGATAAGCGAACTCAGCCGGTCGGCTTCGATGGCCTTGCGCAGGAGCGTGCCAGGACCGATGACGTGCTGCTGGCCAACAAGTTCGTCCAGCGTTTGCGGACGCATCCTGGTGGCCAGCGGTGCACGACTACTCAGTTGTTCGGCCTTGTTGGCCTCAAACAAATCCATAAAAGGGGCTAATCCGGTGTTTCTGGCGCCGAGGCTTCGAGGGTGTCAAGAAGTTCAACCAATTCCTCGCGCGTGGCTACGCCGAGTTCGTCCATTTGCTCGATCATGTCTTCGATCATGCTCATGCGTTCAAGCAGTTCAGCCGGATCGGTGGGACCCTGGTCCTTGTTGCGATGGGCATCGAGGTTAATGATGTTTTCTGGCATGGTGTTGTGTCCCCCAGGGGTGCAGTGGCGACTAGAGGATCACATCCCGCAGCGCGACAATGAGCAGCAAGGCGCTGCCCACGCCGACAATCTCCAGCATCTTGTTACGGGTGAATGGCCGACCCTCGGCGTTGGTGACCAGCAAGCCGTACACGATATAGAACATGCCGGTCAGGACGGCGGCACCACCCCATCCCCAGGTTGGCCACCAGTTGAGTGCCAGCATGGTCGCGGCCATGATCCAGGCGCCGAGACCGGCGTGGAGGGTGCGGGTCGGGCCATCCAGTCCTGCGCGTTCCAGCGCTTCCAGGAGCAGGATAAAGCTGAGGATGGCGATCAACGGGACGGCGAGGATGCTCTCGAACTTGTTGATGTACACGGCCCCGAAGGCAAAGAACGCCACCACGATGCCAACCACCGAGCTGATGACGCTGGCGGTACGCACGCTGGGTTCCTCGGCCTCGTCCAGCAGGTCCCGGCTGAGCAGGCTTGCTGCCATGCCGATAAAGGCAAGCGCGGGGCCAAACAGCAGCATCCACCGGTTGTGGTACGTCGCTACCAGCAGCGCCGCCGCAAACACGGAGACAAACGGGATCACCCAGGCAGTGGTAATGCGGTTGGCCACCGGAACATCGCCGTTGGCCGCGGCCGCGCGCGAGGTGACGTACTCGCTGTATTGCGCACCGGCAGCGGAGAGCACGAGCGCGATGAGGCTGACCGCCCACAGCAGCGGTGTGGCCCGCTGAAGCATCGGCGGAATGCTTCCATCGCCGTCGCCGATAGCGATGATCGCGCAGAGCAGCAGCGCCGCGGCAATGATCAACGCGAATACGATTCCCTGGCCGTACGTTGGCTGGCGCTCCTCCGCACTGGCGATGTCCAGGCCGAATACCTTGTGCTCATCGGTGCGAGCGTCATGGTCGGCAAACTCGTCCTCGTAGAGGTCCTCATCGTCGTAGGCGCGAAGGTCGACCTGCTGTTGTCCCTTCGCGGAGAACGGGTTGGGCTTGTCGCGTTTGGCCATGAAGCAGTCCCTTTACGTGAACGCGCGCATGGTTGTGAAACCACGGAGTTAAGGGGGATTTTACACCATTCCGGGCAACATATCCCTGCATTTACTCGTTATCAGCTCCCGTCAGTTCGCGGATTCGCGCCTCGGTTGGCAGGAACCAGGCTGCCACTGCAGCTGCCAGCAAGGCAACTGCCTGGGTGCGCACTGCGTTCTGCGTGCCAATGCTATCGGCGATCGCACCGAATACCGGGGCCCCGATAGCGCCGGCCACAAAACCTAGCCCCAGGATAGCGCCGCTGGCCAGCCCCGCCTGGCCGCTCATAAGCTGCTGGGCCATGACGAGGAGGAGGGGAACGGTGGCAGCGGCCAGTAACCCGATTGCTGCGGCAAAGAAGAAACCGGGTACGCCCGGCCACTGGGCCAGCCCCAGGACTGCCGGGATGCTAAGCACAGTGGTGGCGAGGATCACTGTTCGCCGTCCATACCTGTCGGCCAGCCGGCCGGTTCCCATATTGCCGAACGCCATGGCGAACAGCAGCGTGCTGGCAAGCGCACCGTAAAAGCCCGGGCCGTACCCCATATCGCGGTACCAGAGCGGAATGAAGTTCTGGATACCGAGGGTGGGAAAGAGCCGAAGCATTTGCGTAGCCACGATCACGCCGATTACGGCCCACGGAACCGCCGGGGCCACGGCGTTCACCAGCGCATTGCGGCCCGGCACGTTATGCGCACGCATGTTCACGACCAGGAAGATGGCCACGAGAATTCCCGGAATCAGCATCGCCGCCGTGCCCCGGGTGCCGAAGGCAGCGAACAGGCCAACCCCGATCAGCGGGCCAAGGCTGCTGCCGAGGATGCCGCCGCCGGAGTAGATGCTCATGGCCTCGTTTCGGTTGGCCTTATCGATAACGGCATTGGCGCTGATGGCGCCGAACGGGTGGAACGCGCCGCTGCCGAGGCCGGCGATCGCGGCGAGGAGTACCAGTAGTTCAAAACTCGGTGCGAACCCGATTGTGGTGAAAAACACTGCGCTCCACACCAGGGCCAGGCCGGTGAAGCGGGTGCCGATCCGGTCGGCCAGCATGCCGAACGCCGGTTGGCTGAGGCTGCTCGCCCCGGAGTAAGCAAGGGCAACGAATCCGACCGTCTTCAGGTCCAGGTCAAACTTGTCGGTAAGGAGCGGGTACAGCACCGGCAGCAGGCCACCGAACATATCGACAGTGAAATGCCCGAGAGCCAATGTCATGAGGGGTTTGTTGCGAAAAACGCTGTTCATGCGGGTTCCTGCGCTGTGTCCGGGAAGGGGCCATCCGGGATGGGCCGCGGCTATCGTACCATTGGCCGGCTTTTTGAGGGTCTGTAGGCGAGCCGTATCCCCGAAACAGCGGAAAATCCGGCCAAAACGCGCTATACTGACGTGTTGCCACGTGCCGCAAGGGACACGTCCTGTTGTTGTGCCCCGTGGCCGCACCCGATTTTCCCATGCCAAAGGAGTTCGCGACGCATGGCTACCGATAACGACACCGTGCAATTGAACGAGGCGGATATCGCCTATTTGATCACCCTGCTGCGCGACGCACAGGGGCCGCTTACCACCGCAGAACTGGTGGAAGCGCTCAAGAACCGAAACGCATAACCCGGCAGGAGTGAGGTTTACCCATGATGACTGATTCCGGCGAGGTCGTTCTCGCATTTAACGGAACGAAGAAGGTAAAGGAAACCGCCGCTAGCGCATTCAATGTGCTGCGTGCGCGCGGCGCCTTTATGAGCGATAACGCGCCCATCCGCGTGGCCGTCGCTGACCTGGCTTCGTTCCTCTCGGTTACGGAAAAAGCCCTGGCCGATGCTGTTGCCGAGAACCCGGATGTATTCGCTATCGAAACGAACGGTGAAGGCACCAGCTACGTTGTCACCACCCGCCTGGGCCGTGTGCCCGTAGAGACTGTTGAGCAAAACGGTCACACGCTCAGCCAGCGCCTGATGACCCCCGAGCCGAAGCCGGCTCCGCGACCGCGACCGGTGCGCGAGGTTGTGCGCACCAATCAGGGATGGGCCACCTACATCGGCGACACCATCATTCCTGAAGACCTTGAAGATGACGAGTTCGGCTTTGCCGAGCCGGCCGACGAAGAGATCGCCGCCATCGAGGCAGAAACCGCAGCCGTTGTTGAGGATGCAGTAGCTGCCGCGCCGGTTGAGGAAGAGACTGCCGAGATTCCGGCTGAGGCCGAAATCGAGTTCGCCGAAGCCATTGCCGAGCCCGCTCGGGTCGACGACGAAGAGGAAATGCCTGCCCGTCAGGTTGAGGCCGAGCCGGTGTCGGCTGACCCGGTCGAGCCAGTGGAAGATGTGCGTCCAGAGATCCCTGTCTTCGAGGAAATCGTGCGCACGCCCACCCCGGCCCGATCGCTTGGCGACCCGACGGACTTCACCGATGTTCCCGAGAGTGCCATTGCCGCGGCGCTCGAGCGCCAATTTGCCCATCACCCGCACGTAGCCGTGTTTGGCGGTCGCTGGATGACCACCGATCGCGCCCACCGCCTCAGCCGTGGCAACATCCGCGATATTCGCCAGTACATCGAAGAGCAGGAGCAGCCGCTCACCGACGAGATGATCGTTGAGGACGTGTTGCGTGTGCGCCCCAGCAACCCGGAATACGCAAATACGGTGTTCGGCCTCAACTTCTGGCTGAACCGCGAGCGCGATTTCGAGTTTGTTGGTACCCGCGACCAGCGGTTCTGGAGCGTTACCGACCTGCCGGCGCTTGGCACCACATTGCGCAAGCCCAACGATATCGGCTCCGATTACCGCTTCCTTACGGATGGCGTGAACCCGGATGAGGTCGAGCATCGTTCCGTCTCCGCGGTCGATCACGTGGTGACCTTCTACGAGTGGAACCTTGGCCTGCTGCCATACGATGCCGAGATGCAAAAGCTGTTCCCGGCACCGATGCTGCCGGACCAGCGGAGCGCGGTGTTCACCTTCGAGATTCCGCAGAGCTACACCACCTACCTGGTGGAGTTGCGCTATCCCACGCCAACCCGTGGCGGATTCTTCCTCGGCCTTGACGACTTCTATTTCGATTCGCTTGTACCGGGCGCGATGATCTCGATCAGCGCTACCGAAAGCGATGGCCACTACAAGGTGGAGTTCATTGCCACCGACGAGCAGAACGATCGCCTGCTGGAAATCGATGAGAAGCGCCCGCGCTACCACTTCCGCCCCACCACCTACGCGTGCGGTGTGGATGATGCCTGGCTGATCAATGAGGACCGCTTCCCGGCACTGGCGGGCCAGAAGCCGCTCAACGACCGCGAGCGCCGCAAAATCGCCACGGTTGTGGAAGTGACCTTCGAGCGCGTTGGCCTCGATGATGGCAATGGTGGCCTGCTGGCGTCCTTCGAGGACCTGCTCGCCGCGATCAACATCGAGCGACCGGTAAGCGCCGAACTGCTGCGAAGCGAGCTTGAACTGCACAGCGACATCAGCGGCGATGACGCCAATGGATACACGTATGTCGCCGGAAAGTAACAACGACGAATCGAACGTGAACTGGTTCAACCTCGTGGAGGAAGAACCGCTGGACGACGATGTGGACATCGAGGGCTACGAGCTCTCGATGCCCGAAGTCCCGTTCGAGGAATCCCTGGAGGCCATCCAGGCCGATTCGTTGGCCCCGCAGGACCTGCTGGGCTTCAACGACATCTCGCGCAAGCAGGTGCATGAGCTACGCTCGGTGTGGACCGGCCTTCAGGACACCCAGCGTGCAACCGTGGCAGAGGTGGTTCTCACCATGGCGCAGGAGTTTCCGTACGGGGACTTTGGGCGGTTCTTCCAGGTGCTCCTGGACGATCCCAACGAGGCTGTCCGGCTCCACGCTGCCCACGGCGCAGCGCTGAGCGAGATCTCGACACTCATCAAGCCGCTGGTGGAGCTCGCAGAAAATGACCCGAGCGTGCACGTTCGGGAGGCGAGCCTGCAGGCATTGGCCAACCAGGTTGTTGGCCTTGACCTCGGCGTGGTGCTGGACAAGCAGGATTCAAACCGGCTGCAGAAGCTCAAGGAGTGGGCCAGGGACGAATCCTGGCCGGCAGAACTACGCGCCGCAGCGCTGCATGCGTACAGCTACAACATTGGTGACGACGAGGTCGGTGAGATCATCGAATCCTTCGTAGCCAGCGGCGACGATGTGTTGCAGTTAGGCGCCATGCGCGCCATGGTTGAGTTCGGTGCCGGACATTTCACCCGCTTCCTCGAACGCGAACTTCGCCGTAACGATGTCGATGCCCGCGAGGCAGCGGCCCTGGCCATGGGCCAGAGTTCGGACGAAGAGGTTGTGCCGATGCTCACCATGGCTGCCCGGGAAGACCAGGAGCCCTCGGTACGAGAGGCCGCCTACACCGCGCTTGGCAACCTCGGCTCCAAGGCAGCGCTCAACGCGCTGCTGCAGCTGCGTGAGAACGCCAGCGATGATGACATCGAGGTGATCGACGCGAGCATCCGCTACGCCACGGAACTCCAGGAACTGGAGAACCTCGGCGACATGGACATGTTCGAATTCGAACCCGATGACGACGACGAAGACGACGAGTACTAGAATCAATCCGGGGTGGTAAGCCCCGGATTGATGGCTTTATCCGCAGAATCAGGAGGCACGCCGGTGCCGGCATCACCAATCACCAACAATGCAGACGCCTGGGATTCCGCTTTGCTTCAGCATGGCGGTCATTTGTTACAGGGCTGGAAATGGGGCGAGTTCAAATCGCGCCATGGCTGGCGCCCTGAGCGTGTGCATGTGGAGACCGCCAACGGCCAGGGGTTTGCCCAGGTGCTGTTTCGTTCCCGCGGCCCGGTGAGCATCGGCTATTGCCCGCGGGGTCCGTTGGTTGTGGGTGATGCTGCCGAGGTGTGGCCGGCATTGCGCAAGGCAATAGATGGCATCGCGCGAAAGCGACGGGCGATCAGTGTCATCCTGGAGCCGAATGATGAGTTCATCGCCCCAGGCGCGCTTGCCGGAACCGGCCTCAAGCCGGGGCCGGAAAATAACCAGCCGGGGCGAACGGTCATCATCCCGCTCGGCCCTGATGAGACTATGCTCGGCCAGATGCACCAGAAAACGCGGTACAGCGTTCGCCTGGCAATGCGCCGGGGCGTCGAGCTGGAACATGCCCACGCGCGAGACCAGAAGGCGATCGATGCCTATTACGGCCTGCTGGAAGACACCGCCAGCCGTAATGAGTTCGCCGTCCATTCCCGTGCCTATTACGATGATTTCCTGGATGTGTACGGCGATGATGCGTTCTTTATGTTCGCGCGCTGGGAGGGCAACCTCTGTGCCGTGGTGATTGCTGCGGCGTTCGGCGACACCGGCACCTATATGTACGGTGCCTCCAGCACGGTTCACCGCGGTCACGGTGCAGCGTTCCTGCTGCAGTTCGAAGCAATGAAATGGGCCCGTGAGAAGGGCTGTACGCACTATGACCTCTGGGGGATTCCAAAAGAAGACCCAGACTCGGTCACCGGCGACGACAAGACGTCAATCGCGGGCACAAAAGGTGACGACTGGCGCGGAATCTACCGCTTCAAAACCGGATTCGGTGGCGACATTGTGACGCTGCCCGATACGTTGGAACGCGAGTATATTCCGGGATTGCCGTGGCTTGCCCGCAAGCTCGGCGTGATTGCGGGGTAGCCATGTCTCCTCGGCCACAGGTCCAACCGCGACTCATCCAGCTGTCGGAGATCGCTGCAGTCGTCCCGGAATCTCAACTTCTCGGCGATGCCGGGATCACCGGCATCACCATCGATTCTCGCGATGTCCGGCCTGGCGACCTGTTTGCCGCGCTCCGCGGCAGCGATTTCGATGGCCACGCGTATATCTCGCAGGCGATCGCCAACGGCGCGGCGGCAATCCTTGCCGAACAGATGCCCGAGGGCCTGGAACACCCTGTGATTCTCGTTGGCAACTCCCGCCGCGATCTCGCACCGATATCGGCTGCGTTCTTCGGCTACCCGAGCCATGAACTGACCTGCATTGGACTTACCGGCACCGACGGCAAGACCACCACGACAGCCCTGGTGCAATGGATCCTGCGGGAGCACGAGATTCAAACCGGGAGCATCGGCACGCTGGGAGTGCAGATCGGCGATGGGACCGTGATATCCATTGGCCACCAGACCACGCCGGAGTCGCATCTCGTTCAGGGATTCCTGCGTCAAATGGTGGAGGCAGGTACACAGGCGGTCGTGATGGAGGCCACCTCGCATGGCCTCGCGATGCACCGTTTGGATGGCACCCGGTTCACGGTCGCCGGGGTAACTAACATCACCCAGGAGCACCTGGAGTACCACAAAACCATTGAAGCCTATCGCGCCGCAAAGGGAATCCTTGTCCAGCGTGTGAACGCAGTGGGTGGAACCGTGCTGCTGAACGCTGATGATGAAGGAGCAATGAGCCTGGCTTCGCTTTCGGGCCCGGACAGCCTGAAGACCTACTCGATGTATGGCGCGGATGCCAACTATACCGCCACGAATGTTGTCGCGGACAACACCGGATGCACGTTCGACCTCACAATCGGCGACGAGAAGCATGCAGTTACCTTGCCGTTGCTGGGCGAGTTCAATGTCGCCAACGCGCTGTGTGCAATTGGGGTGTGCCATGCAGCGGGGGTTCCGGTAGAAGCGGCTGTCGATGCGCTCTCCCGCGCTCCCGGCGTGCACGGGCGGATGCAGCGGATCGACGCCGGGCAGCCATTTAGTGTGGTGGTCGATTACGCCCATACGCCTGCCAGCCTGGCGAAGGCGCTGAACCTGCTGCGCAGCCTTCAGCGCGACGGCAAGCTGATCGTGGTATCCGGCAGTGCAGGTGAACGTGATGCCGTGAAGCGTCCGCTGCAGGGGAAAGTGATGGCCGAGCTGGCTGATGTCGTAATCATCACCAGCGAGGATCCTCGCAACGAGGACCCGATGGCTATCCTCCGGGATATCGAGGTCGGGACCGCAGGTGGCGATGCGGATGTGCATCTGATTGAGGATCGGCGCGAGGCCATTGCGCTGGCCTTCAGCAAGGCCGGGCCCGAAGATGTCGTGTTGCTCGCGGGCAAGGGTCATGAAACGAGCATAATCTGGGGGTTCGAACACCGCCCGTGGGATGAAGCGGCGGTCGCTCGCGAACTGCTCGCGCCCTATGCTGTGCGGTAGCATGGCAGATACACCACGTTCGTCCGCTGACCGGGAGTTCTCCGCTACATGAGCATTTCACGTCGGGCTATTCTCCAGACTGCGGCCGCTGCCCTTGCGCTGCCGGCCGTGACCAGGGCACAGTCCGGCGTTTTCGGGAGAATTGCGTTCATCAAGGACGGCAATATCATGCAGTGGTCTCCGGATGGCGTCACGGAGCTGAAGTCCGATGGTGACGCCATGGCGCCAAGCTGGCAGCCGGACTCCAACATGATGGTATATGTGCGCAACGGCGGGTCATTCAGCAACCTGATCTCGCTGGATACCGAGACAGGTCGCACACGCAGGCTGACCAACAGTGAAAGCCAGCTCCAGCGCGGCAGTGAGGAGTATGTAGCTGATTCGGTGTGGATAACGGACCCGTGCTGGAGCGAATCCAACATCATTGTGTTTGGGTCTACTGCTGACAGCGTTGATGGCTACCCGCGACTTTGGATCCTTCGATACGATACCGAAACCATGTTCCCCGGCCCGACAGACTTTATGGAAGCCGGCTGGATCGAGAAGGTCACTGTGGATGCCAGCGGCAAGTACGCCTGCTACACGGTACTGGGCGACGGGATGGTGAGCTACATCGGCATGCGCGACCTGGATACGGGAGTCACATGGCCGGTGCTGGAGGGGGCGCAGGGAGCATTCGACGGAGCGATCTCACCGAATGGCCGGTGGGTGATTGGCACAATTCGCGATTCCGACAACGTGAGCGATCTGTGGCTTACAAACGTGGAGAGCGACGAATCGTACCGCCTCACCGAGGGCGAGAATGCCAACGCCGCTACGTGGGACTATTTTGGTGAATCGGTGGCGTACCTGGCCTACGTTGGCGGCGGGTTCAGCCTGCGGGCGTTCCGTATCGATTTCACCGGCGACACGCCATCAATCGATGGCGATATCCAGGTGCTGATTGAGAAGGACAACATCGATTCCACCAGCCGGCTCAGCTGGAACCGATAGCTTGTCATTAGGGGGCGTTGTGTGTCGTCCCGCTGGCGCGACTCGTGCCCAGCATGACGAGCACGCCGAGGGAATTACGTCCCCATTCCTGCAACTCGTCTTTCCTTTGGTATTTGGCCAGAAGCAGTTCGCGGGCACGCGTGTCATGCAGTGAGCCTTCCGGCAGCACATGGGCCACTCCGGCGAGCGACTCGCCGCCAATCTCGATGGACACTACCGGATTGGCCATCAGGTTCTTCACCCAGTCGGAGCGATCGCGTCCTCCCGACATCAGGTACACCTTGTCGCCGTCAAGGGCGTACCAGATCTCGATGCGATGAGGTTCTCCTAGGTTCTCCTGTGACCCGCCCGGTTGTGGTCAGGTACGCAAACGGATGGTGATTGAGGCTCTCTTGCCAGAAATCCCTGGGACTCACGCAGCGTACCCTTTCGTAATTCATTGGGGTCCGCTTCAAGCGGACCCCAACATCACACCTGACTAGGCTTTGGCTGGCTTCAGCGCCAGTCCCAGATCGTCCAGCTGGCTGGTCTCGACCGGTGCCGGCGCGTCGAACATCACGTCGACGCCGCGGTTGTTCTTGGGGAAGGCGATGACGTCGCGGATGCTCTCCTCGCCAGCAAGCAACATTACTGTGCGATCGAGACCGAAGGCGATACCGCCATGCGGCGGAGCGCCATATTCCAGCGCGGTGAGGATGCTGCCGAAGCGGTCCTCCTGGATCTCCTCGCTCAGGCCCATGAGGCCAAACACCTTCTCCTGCTGGCTGCGCTTGTGGTTACGCACCGATCCACCGCCAAGTTCATTACCGTTGGCCACCAGGTCGTATTGCTTGGAGCGAATGTTGCCTGGGTCGGATTCAAGCAGGTGCTCGTCTTCCTCGAAATAGCCGCAGAACGGGTTGTGGGTGGCATCCCAGCGGTTGCCTTCCTCGTCCCATTCAAGCAGCGGGAACTCCACGACCCACGCGTAGGCCATCACATTGGGGTCAGCGAGGTTGAGGCGCTTGCCGAACTCATCGCGCAGGGCCGACAGCGCCTTCGCGACCACATCTGCGGTGTCTGCCACCAGCAGCACAAGGTCGCCGGTCGACGCGCCAATACCCGTGGTGAGGGCGGTGATCTCGTCCTCGCTGAGGAACTTCGCAATAGGGCTCTTCACGCCATCAGCAGTGAGTGCGATGGTTGCGAGGCCCTTGGCCCCCGCCGATTTGGCCAGCTCAGTAACCTCGTCGATTTGCTTGCGGGTGTAGTCGCCGCAACCTGGAACGACGATTGCCTTGACCTGGCCACCGTTCTCCAGCACGCCGGCGAATGCCTTGAAGCCGGTGCCGCGCAGCGATTCGCTGACATTCTGCAGTTCCATGCCGAAACGGAGGTCGGGGCGGTCGTTGCCGTACCGGTCCATGGCCTCTGCATAGGTCATGCGCGGGAACGGCTTCTGCTGGATCGTTTTCTCGGTGAAGTTCTCCGTGATCTCGATCATCAGCTGCTCCATGAGGTCCATCAGGTCATCGGGCGTGATGAAGCTCATCTCGATGTCGAGCTGGGTAAACTCCGGCTGGCGGTCAGCACGCTGGGCCTCATCCCGGAAGCAGCGGGCGATCTGGAAATACCGGTCCAGGCCACTCACCATCAGCAGCTGTTTGAGGATTTGCGGACTCTGCGGTAGCGCGTAGAACTCACCGGGCTGGGCAGAGGAGGGGACAAGGAAATCGCGTGCTCCCTCGGGCGTGCTGCGAATGAGCAGCGGCGTTTCCACCTCAACGAACCCACGCTGGTCGAGGAAATCGCGCATGTACTTCACCACCCGGTGGCGCAGCAGCACGATTTCCTGCATCGCCGGGCGACGAAGATCCAGGTAGCGGTACTTCAGGCGCAGCGCTTCGTCGAAGTCGCCGTCCTCATTGATGTAAAACGGCGGCGTCTTGCTTTCGTTGAGGATCGTAATGCCGCGTGCCTCGACCTCAATCTCGCCGGTCGCCATCTTCGGGTTGACGGTGCCTTCCGGGCGGGCGCGGACAATTCCATCCACCTGGATCACGTACTCGTTGCGAAGCTTGTTGGCGATATCATGGGCGGCCGGGTCAATCTCCGGGTTGAACACCACCTGGGTGATTCCGAAGCGGTCCCGGAGGTCGATGAAAATCAGCCCGCCGAGATCCCGCCGTCGGTTCACCCATCCCTTCAGCGTCACGGGGTGTTCCGCATCGGCGGCAGTGAGGGAGCCGCAGGTGATGCGACCGATAACATCCGGCTTTACATCAATAGGAAGCATCTCTTCTCCTCAAACACGCCGGTTCTACAGCGATCCGGCCACATGGTTCTCTAACGCGATTCTCAAAACTTCATCGGGGTCGTCGCCTGCAACAACAATGGCGGCAACGGCATCGAAGAGCGCTTGCTGGCGCGATTCGGGAGTTCCTGGCTGAGCAGGCACAGGGTGTTTCGCCAGCACGCGGCTGGCCCGAGTGAGGGCTGGCATACTGTGTGGCTGACCATCGGCTGCCTTCTCCGGTTTGCCGGGGCGGTCCGCCTTCTCCTGTTGTTTTACCTGCTGCCAGACGCCAACGACATCCTCGGCAGACTGTGCAGCTTCATCCCCGAAGACGTGAGGGTGTCGGCGGACGATCTTGGTCGCGATGCCGTGATAGACATCCTCCAGCTGAAACGCGCCGCGTTCCTCAGCGATTTGGGCGTGCATCATGATCAAGAGGAGCAGGTCGCCCAGTTCCTCGGCGAGGTTTGCGTCGTCGCCGGTATTGATCGCGTCAACAGCCTCGTACACCTCATCGACCAGCGATTGGGCGAGGCTGGCATTGGTCTGTTTTCGATCCCACGGGCAGCCATCCTCCTGACGCAGGCGAGCAACAATGTGTTGCAGGGTGGCCGGATCATGCGTTGCATCCAGGTCGCCCATCGGCGTCACATAGATCGCAAGCAGCGGGGCACCTGGATGGTCCAGGAGCTTTCCGATAGTGGTTGATAATCGGGATTCCGATTCCAGTCCCGCTGCCATGATCATCTCTACCGGGTGATCGTCCGGAAGGATTCGCCGCAGTTGCGACTGCGCGGCCGCAAGGAAATCGGCGTCATACAGGTGCGTTACGAGGATTGGAAGGGAAGGGCTAAGCTGGAGCAGGCCACCGGCGAACGGTGACTCGGAATCGATTGCTGCCAACCTCCAGCCAGACACCAGTTGCACGCGATCGTGAATCGGGTCGAGATCGAGCGCTGAGGCGAGCATGTCCGTTGCTGAGATGCCGTCGATCACATCTGTGGGGAGGCCGATATCGCTCGCCATCTCCAGAACGGTCCTGACCAGTCCTTCACCAAACCGTGGGTGCCCCGGAATGGCAAGCACTACCGGTTCCTGCTGCGCCCCGGCGATGACTGCCTGCGCGGCGAGTTGCCATCCCGTGGACCGATTCCGGAACTCCGAAAGATCGGTGACGTTTGGACGGCCGACAAGGTCAGGGAGGTCGACTCCCTCATGAACGCGTAGGTAGATATGGCTGGCGGAGTCCAGCGCCCGCTGGGCTGCCACGGTCCGGAACGCTGCCGGGCCTGGCCCCAACCCGACGATCGTGATGGCGGCGGTCACTTCTTCTCTGCCTTGTCCGCGCTACTACCCAGGCTCAGAACAGCCATAAAGGCTTCCTGCGGGATCTCGACGCTGCCCACCATTTTCATGCGGGCCTTGCCTTCTTTCTGCTTCTCAAGCAGTTTTCGCTTGCGGCTCACATCGCCGCCGTAGCACTTGGCAAGCACGTTCTTGCGCATGGCCTTCACTGTCTCGCGGCTGATAATTCGGCTGCCAATGCTGGCCTGGATGGGCACATCGAACATTTGGCGAGGGATCAGTTTGCGCAGGCTTTCCACCAGCTGCCGACCCTTGTAATAGGCGTCATCGCGGTGGCAGATCATGCTCAGCGCGTCGACACTGGCGCCGTTCACCAGCACATCGAGCTTGACCAGGTTGGCGGCACGCATATCGGCAAACGAGTAGTCGAGGCTGGCGTATCCCTGAGTGCGGCTCTTGAGCTGGTCGTAGAACTCGATGATGAGTTCAGCGAGCGGAATCTCGTACTTCAGCTGTACGCGGTCCTCATCCAGGTACACCATGTCGCCGGGAATGGCCCGTTTGTT
Source organism: Chloroflexia bacterium (assembly GCA_043427975.1). Lineage (GTDB taxonomy): Bacteria > Chloroflexota > Chloroflexia > Thermomicrobiales > UBA6265 > UBA6265. Next base: position 153,027 of record JBHWTK010000013.1, read on the forward strand.
TGTGGTGAGGTCCATGATGGTGCCGATATAGCGGCTGGGCGCGATGATATTGAGCGCCATCCACGGCTCGCGGATCTCGGCGATGTGGCCGAAATCCGGCATGTCGGACGGGTTGTCGATTTTGCGAACCTCGCCGTTGTTGAGCTGCACCTCGTATTCCACGCTCGGCGCGGTGGCCAGAAGGTCGAGGTTGAACTCGCGCTCCAGCCGCTCCTGGATGATCTCCATGTGGAGCAGTCCGAGGAAGCCGCAACGGAACCCGAATCCCAATGCCGCCGAGCTCTCCGCTTCGTAGGTCAGGCTGGCGTCATTGAGTTGCAGGCGCTCCAGCGCGTCGCGCAGGTCGGGGAACTCCTCGGAATCGACCGGGTAAAGGCCGGCGAAGACCATTGCCTTGGCGGGCTGGTAGCCCGGCAGGGGCGTTTCGGCGGGGTTGTCGGCGAGGGTGATCGTATCGCCCACCTGGACGTCCTTAACCACCTTCAGGCCGGTGGCGATATAGCCTACCTCACCGGTGCGCAGCACATCGACAGCGGTCATGGCCGGGTTGAAATACCCGATTTCCAGCGTGTCCGCATGCTTCTTTGTGCCCATCACGCGGACACGCTCGTCGGAGCGAAGTTCGCCGTCAACGATCTTCACATACGCGATCACGCCCTTGAACGCATCGTAGTGACTATCAAATACCAACGCCCGCAGCGGTTTGTTGCCGCCTTCCGCGTTTGGTGCCGGGATGTACTTCACAATTGCTTCGAGGATGTCTTCAACGCCCTGGCCGGTTTTGGCACTGGCGGGGATGATCTCGTCGTCGATGAGGCCAATGAAATCGCCGACCTCTTTGCTAACACGTTCGGGATCGGCGTTCGGCAGGTCGATCTTGTTGATAACCGCGATCATGGCCAGTTCGTGCTCGAGGGCGAGATAGACGTTCGCCATGGTCTGGGCCTCGATCCCCTGGGCGGCGTCCACCACGAGCAGCGCACCTTCACAGGCAGCGAGGCTACGGCTGACCTCGTAGCTGAAGTCGACGTGGCCCGGGGTATCGATCAGGTTGAGTTCGTACTCCTGGCCATCGCGGGCGGTGTAGCCCATGCGTACGGCGCGCGCCTTGATGGTGATGCCCTTCTCGCGTTCCAGGTCCATGGAATCCAGCATCTGCTCGTGCATATCGCGGTCGGCAACGGTACCGGTGCTTTGCAGCAGCCGGTCAGCCAGCGTCGATTTGCCGTGGTCGATATGGGCAATGATGCTGAAGTTACGAATATGGCTCGTGTCTACGGGTGTGGTCATATGGTGAGGGTACGTCCATGATTATCTGAGGGCAGCCGGTCGCACATGCGTCAGGCATGCCTGCGCAGAAAGCTCTACAAGTATAGCCAGTTTGATCTTACATGCCGGGGATTCGGGCGCGGATGCTGGCCGGGACCATGCCCGACACGCGGTTGACTACCATCACCAGCTCGGGCACCCGCAGGGCCCAGGCGGCCCACGCGAAGGTGGTGATATACAGCGCGATGCACAGCCCGAAGTACACGAGGTGCACGATAAAGCTGGCATCGCTTTCCAGCACGCCGTTGAGCCACGGGCGCGATATGCCAATCACTACGCCCATTAATGCCGACGCGGCAACAACGCGCATGAGCCAGCCGAAGAACCCGCTGCTGAAGATCCGGCCGCTGCGTGCCTTGAGGAAGAGCATCATGATCACCGCCTCGGCGGCAGTGGTGACGCTGAGCGCGATCGCCAGGCCCTCCACCCCGAGTGAATCCATCAGCAGGCGACAGAGGATGATGTTCAGGATCACCGTGAGAATGCCGGTCGTCACCGGCGTTCGGGTGTCCTTCATCGCATAGAACACGCGGGTCACAATTTCTGTCAGGCCATAGCCGACCAGTCCGAGCGCAAACCAGCGGAAGGCCCCGGCGACGATGTCGGTCGACTGGCTCGTAAAGCGACCGCCTTCGAAAATGATCATGATGATCGCCCGGCCCGCCATCACCATGCCGACACTTGCCGGAATACTGAGGAAGAGCAGGGGACGCATGGTGCGATCTAGCAGCCGGGCAAAGCCATCCTGGTCCCCACGGCCGAAGAGTGCTGCCAGGCTGGGAAACGCCACGGTGCTCATGCTGAGCGCCAGCACGCCGTGCGGCAGCATCAGCAGCAACCAGGCGTAGTTGAGGCCGGACACATACTGCGCCCCGAGCAGCGAGGCAAACATGGTGACGAAGATGAAGTTAACCTGGAAGGCGGCCAGGCCGAGCACACGTGGGCCAAGCAGCCGCAACACTTCGCCGAGCCCTTCAATGGTGCGGTCGAGGGTGGGCCGGAAGGTGAGCCCGGTGCGAATGACCGCCGGCAGTTGCAACAGCATTTGCGCCAGCGCCCCGATGATGACGCCCCACACCACCGCCTGGATACCGAAACGATCGGCGAAGAAATACGCCGCCACGATAATGGCGAGGTTGTACAGCACCGGAGCGAACGCCGGCCACGCAAACTGGTTCTGCGCCTCCAGGATCCCCTTGCAGGCGATAGCCAGGCCAAGGAATACCGGTGAAAGCAACAGCGGCCGCATAAGGTCGACGGTGAGCTGGTGTGTTGCCTCGTCGTAGCCGGGAGCCACGAGCGATGTCAGCGGACCTGCGAACACGAACGCTATCCCGCTCAGGGCGAGGATGCCAATACCGGTCCAGGTGAGGATCGACGACGCCAGCCGTGAGGCCCCTTCGCGATCGTCCCGATCGATAAAGCCCGCGAATACGGGGATAAATGCCGCCCCGAACGCGCCGCTCATCACCACGAGGAAGAGCAAGTCGGGTATCCGGAAGGCGGCCGCGTACGCGTCCATCTCCATACTCGTGCCGAACTTGCGGGCAAGGACCATCTCGCGCAGCAACCCGAGTACCCGGCTCAACACATACGCGACCGCTACGATGGCAGCACTACGCAGCATACCGCTGCCAGTTGCGACCGCTCCCGACTGCTGTTCCGGTTCAGATTGCTGTGTGGTGTGGCGTCCGAAGACCTGGCTGGCCTGACTCATATGCCGGATTATCCCACCTGTCGCCGCTCTGCGCACGGACGGCTGGGTAGCACGTCCTCCGTCGCTGTCGACCGGTCACCAGGAGTCGACAATCTGCCTGCATTCACGCTACAATCTCTGGAGCCCTTGTGTCTGGGGCGGTATTACTGTGTGCTTGGAAATCGCGCGGCGCAACGCATCCTCTCAATAGTTGGCCGACGCACATTGTTTTTTGGGAAGGCCGAACATTGGCAAATAGCAAATCCGCTCGCAAGCGCATCCGCACAGCCGAGCGCAACCGACTTCAGAACCGCGTATACCGCTCTGCAGCCCGCACCCTGGTGAAGAAGGCCGAACTGGCCATCACTGCCGGTGACCAGGAAGCTGCGACAACCGCCGTTGGCAATGCCGTGCGCATGCTCGACCGCGCGTACAGCAAGAATGTGATTCATCGCAACAACGCTGCCCGTCGCAAGAGCCGCCTGATCGCGAAGTTCAGCAGCGCTTTCAGCGCCTAGAACCGCATCTTAGCGATATCACCCGGTAGCCCTGTCGCTTCGGCGGCGGGGCTGTTGCTGTTAACGGCGATGGGCAACCGCCTGCCGCATGCGGGCAATGCGCAAGATGGTGTCGTACAGCGCATCCAGCGGATCCTTGAGCTGGCCGGTCTTGAACTTGCGGTCGGCCTCGCTGGCAATGCGTGAACGTGTTTGCGCAACACCCGGGCTCATGCCTGCCAGGTTGCGCTGCATCGATTGCACCTGGCGCGGGTTCTTTGCGCCCATATCGGTGGCAATCGCGTTCGCCTGGCGCCGTCCGCCCGCGGCCACCACCGAGGCGATCTCAATGTTGCCGGCCAACTGAGCCAGCAACTTGGCGGGATCTTCACCAACGGCAAGCAGCTTGTGCAGTTCCTGCATCGCCACAGGTAGGTTGCCGTTCCCCGCAGCATCAAGAAATGCGAAAATCTGGTCCTGCTCCTCACGAGGCGTCATTGCGCGAACCGTATCCTGCGTGACCGGGCCCGGATGGGCTGCCAGCACCAGCTTATGGATCTCGTTCTCGAGCATTTCCATGTCCGGCGGGCGGTCATACAGCGGATTAGCGGGCTCGTTGCTCCAGTTCTGCGGGAAGAGCGTCATCGCAAGGTCTTGCGCGGTGGCCTTGTCCATACTTCCACCCGCGCCCTTGGCGGTGCGGATCATCCAGTCGACCAGGGCCGGGCCACGGAGTGGCTTTGAGTATTCCACGATAGCGCCCGAAGGCAGCGGCTTCTTTGCCAGGGCAGGAAGTTCGGCAAGGGACGGGTCGATAAGGATCAATGTGCTGGCATCAGGTACAGCAGCATAGAGGCTGGCCCAGTCGGGAGCGTTGCCGTTCTCCTTGGATCCCTGTTTGCCTAGCCGGGCGATGAGGTTTTCCACCACCACAACGCGGCCTGCCGAGAAGAATCCGATGCTGGAGATATCCCCGATCACGGCCGGTATGCTCACGGAGCTGCCATCCAGCCAGGATGTGCTCTGGCCACCCGGATCGCGATCGGCAAGCACACGCTTCAGCGTGCGACGTGCCAAACCGGCATCGGGACCGAGAATTATCACGATCATGGGGAGGGCTCCTGCGATGGAACGGACCGGTTCACCAGGCGCATGCGTGTGCGGAACCTTGAACCTGAATAATCAGGTGGGTGCCACGGACTCCTGCGGGCCGCGGCCTGCAGGCGAGCGGCTCCCGGCTCCAAAACATTGGCTCAAGACCACATTGCAGAGGCGCTGGCAGAACCGGCCAGAGCCATATGCTAGCACCGAACGCCCGGCGGTTCAACGGGAGCCTGTATGATTTCTACACGCGGCACAACCGCCGCAACACAGAGACTTACATGCGGTGCACCTCCGTTCGCCGCCCCGGCCCGCCTTTTCAGAAAGGGTTCCCCATGACATTTGCACGCGAAAATTCCCGCCGCGTGGTCGTAACTGGCGCAGGTGCGCTGTGTGCCATCGGTAACACCGTTCCGGGCATCTGGCAGGCCGCCATCAACGGCGTCAGCGGCATTGCGCCGATCACGCGCTTTGATGCAACCGGATACGAAACCACATTTGCCGGTGAGGTGAAGGGCTTTGATGCGGCTGCCGAGGTCGGCAAGAAAGATGCCCGCCGCCTCGACAGGTTCAGCCAGTTCGCGATCGTCGCATCCCGGCAGGCCGTGGCCCAGTCGGGGCTGGATATCAGCGCCGAGCCGGAACGTGTCGGCGTGCTCATCGGCACCGGGATGGGCGGCATGGAAACCTTCGAGGCCGGTGCCGAGAACCTGCTCAATGGCGGCCCTCGCCGCGTATCGCCGTTCTTCGTGCCGATGATGCTGGCGAATATGGCCAGCGGCAACGTGGCGATCGACCTCGGCGCCAAGGGCCCGAATTACGCCCCGGTCAGCGCTTGTGCCGCCAGCGCGCACGCTATTGGCGAAGGTACCCTGATGATCCGCAACGGCATCGCTGATGTGGTGGTCGCCGGAGGTGCGGAGGCCCCAATTACCCGCCTTGGCGTGGCCGGGTTCGGCAGCATGGGTGCCCTGAGCACCCGCAACGATGACCCGCAGCGCGCCAGCCGACCGTTTGATGCCGGGCGGGATGGATTCGTGCTCGCCGAAGGTGCGGCGTCCCTGGTGCTGGAATCGCTGGAGCACGCCCTCGCGCGCGGTGCAACGATCCTCGCCGAGGTGATCGGTTACGGCATCACCGATGATGCCAACCATATGGTGCAGCCGGCGCCGGGCGGCGAAGGCGGGGCCAGAGCCATGCGCCTGGCGATGGCGGATGCGGGTGTCGGGCCGGACGATATCGATTACATCAATGCCCACGGCACCAGCACCCCGCTGAACGAGAAGCTGGAAACGGCAGGGATTAAGGCGGCGCTGGGAGCGGCGGCGTACAAGGTGCCGATCAGCAGCACCAAATCGATGACGGGTCACCTGCTGGGCGCGGCCGGTGCCCTTGAGGCCGCGATTACGGTACAGGCGCTGCAACAGGGCATCCTCCCGCCAACGATCAACCAGATTGAGAGTGATCCGGAGTGCGACCTCGATTACGTGCCGAACGTCGCGCGGGAAGTGCCGATCTCGGTGGCGATGAGCAACAGCATGGGATTCGGCGGCCACAACGTGAGCCTCATTTTCGCGAAGGCCGGGTCGCGTTGAGGCGTTGGGAGCGGCGAGGCGTAACCTCGCACGGTTGGGCCCGGGCGGACACTTAGGTCCGCCGCTACAAGCGTGGAATGGCGGGGGCGAACCCACAGGATCGACGTAGGGGCGGATCCGACCGTAGTCGGTATCCGCCCTTGGCGGAGAAGGTGGTCTCGTGCCGCATCGCCGGGGCGGACACGTGGGTCCGCCGCTACAAGGGGAGATGCGCCCGGGCGGACACGCAGGTCCGCCGCTACAAGACCGGAATAATGCGTGGCGCAAATGCAAGAGCCGGGACATATTCGCCGGGCTCTTGCATCTGTTTATCGGATCCTAATCGAGGTACCCGTGGAGCGGCGCCATGCTTTCCGGCTGGCGGAGCTTGCGCAGCGCCTTGGCCTCGATCTGGCGGATACGCTCGCGGGTGATGCCGAAATCGCGGCCGACTTCCTCCAGCGTGCGGAACTGGCCGTCTTCCAGGCCATAGCGGAGCACCACAATGCGGCGTTCACGATCGCTGAGGCGATCAAGCGCTTCCACAATGTGATTGCGCAGCATTTCCTGGCTTGCCAGCTCCAGCGGTGCCGGCATCGCCTCGTCCTCCACGAAATCGCCGAGGAACGCATCGCCATCGGACCCCACCGGGCTTTCCAGGCTCATGGGGTGGCGGCTGACATCCTGCATCTGCCGCACCTTGGCCAGCGTAACGCACATCGCCTTGGCGATTTCTTCCTGGGTCGGTTCGCGCTCAAAGATCTGCTGCAACCGGTGCGAGGTCTTCTTCACCCGGTTGATGGTTTCGCCGACATGGACGGGGAGGCGAATGGTGCGGCTCTGGTCAGAAATGGCGCGAGTGATTGCCTGGCGGATCCACCAGGTGGCGTAGGTGCTGAACTTGAAGCCGCGATGATAGTCGAACTTGTCCGTGGCCTTCATCAGGCCGATGTTGCCTTCCTGGATCAGGTCGAGGAAGGAGAGCCCGCGGCCAACATACTTCTTCGCCACGCTGACTACCAACCGGAGGTTCGCCTGGATCAGGTGAACGCGGGCGGCCTCACCATCGGCCTTGTCGGCCTGGAGGTCGAGGATGTCTGCAGGGCTCAGCTTGCCACGCTGGCGTTCCAGTCGGCTTTCCGCTGCCAGGCCGCGTTCCATGCGGGTGGCCAGCCAGACTTCCTCTTCCATGCTCAGGAGGTTGGTCTCGCCGATTTCCTGCAGGTACATCCGCACGGAATCGTTGACCCCGCTGCTGTAGGAATCGTCAGACGGCGTAGTTTTGCGGGCGCGGGTACGGCGCCGGTCGGCGACATCAATGCCCTCGGCAAGCAGCGCAGAGTAGTACTCGGGAGCGGAATCGATATCTTCTGACTTTTCGAGTTGTTCGATGGACTGAGAGTTGAGGACGAATCCCTGATTGCTACCGTTGGTCATGTTGCTCGTAACCATTGAAGCGTTTCCACCTCTCGGGGCGAGCGCACCACTCAGAGTCGTCTTTGACATCGGGGGGGTTGCGCGCAATTTGGAATGAATATGAGCGCCCGGGGAGCACGGATCGTTCCGTGGTGGGCGTTATGCTCGCGATTCGGGATACCTGGTGTGATGTGCGGGAAATCCCGGCCGCGGCATATCTCGGGTGTGACCTTCCCCCTTCCGCCTACACGCATATGCCAATGCACTGATAACCATTCTAGTTGTTGAAAATAGCGATTTCAAGCCGAAGGTATACAGAATATAGTGTGATCTGTTTCACAAATAGATATCACCGGGTCGGCATATATTGTTGGGTTGGGAATATGCGCGGGGGGAGGGCAGGGAGCAGCGCTCCGGCGGTGGGCACGCCTATTTGGCGCCAGCCGTCAGGCTCCGGCATAACAGATGTCCGATGCGGCTCGGAATCAGGAGTCGATCATTGCCATCGCGGCTGCGACGAGTTCTTCTGTCTCGGGTGCGTCGGCCACTGGGGCGGTGGTGAGGTGAGCCAGGAACTCCACGTTCCCGTTCGGACCGCGGAGTGGGGAAGCGATGAGGCCGAGGGCGCAAAACCCGTGTTCGCCTGCGAAGCCGAGCACCTTCTGCAGCACCATCTCGTGCACAGCCGGGTCCCGCACCACACCACGTTTACCGAGGTTTTCCGGGCCTGCCTCGAATTGCGGCTTAATCAGCGGCACGCACAGCCCGTTTGGGGCCAGCACCTTGCGCACAGCCGGGAACATCAGGTTGAGCGAAATGAACGAGACATCAATCACCACGATATCGATCGGTTCCGGAAGTTCTTCCACGTAGCGGGCATTGGTGCGTTCCATGCTGACGACCCGCTCGTCGGTGCGGATCCGCTCGTCCAGAATTCCATACCCCACATCGATGGCGTACACCCGGTTGGCACCGCGCTGGAGCAGGCTGTCGGTAAAGCCGCCGGTACTGGAGCCGAAATCGGCCGCGACCATACCGGTCACGTCGATCCCGAACGCTTGCAGTGCACCTTCCATTTTGTCGCCGCCTCGGCTGACAAAGCGGGGCTTCTCACGGAGTGTAAGTTCATCGCTTTCGGCAACCGGGCGACCGGCGCGGGTTTCCTTCTGGTTGTTCACCAGCACATCGCCCGCCATGATCATCGCCTCGGCCTTGCTCCGTGTTTCGCACAGTCCGCGCTCAACCAGTGCGTGATCAAGCCGCATGCTCTTGCTCATGCTTTCTGCCTGTTGGCGCGATCAACGAGGGGCATGCTTTGGGCGTGGCAAATGGCGATAGCGAGGGCATCGGCCGCGTCGTCCGGTTGGGGAACTCGGGAGAGGTTGAGGATCATGCGCACCATTTCCTGCATTTGCACCTTGTCTGCCTTGCCATAGCCGGAAATGGCGTGCTTTACCTCGCTGGGGGCGTATTCGGCTACGGGGATCCCTGCCTGCGCAGCGGCCAGCAGCACCACGCCGCGAGCCTGGCCGACCGGAATAGCTGTGGTCACATTCTGGGCAAAGAGCAGCCGCTCGATAGCAAGCGCATCCGGGTGGAACTCCTCGATCAGCTCGCGGACGCTGTCGTACAGCGTTACCAGGCGCTGGGGCAGGGGTTCATCGGGCCATGTTTCGATCACCCCGGCGTCGATCAGTTGCGGGTGGAGGCCGCCGCGAATCAGGCCGTAGCCCAGCCGCGCCGTACCGGGATCGATGCCGAGGGTGATGCCATCGTGGTTCATGGGGTGCTAGCTGACCTGCGCCATGACTTCATCGGAGATCTCGAGGTTGCTGTACACGGTCTGGACGTCGTCGAGGTCTTCCAGCTTTTCGATCAGCCGGATCACCTTCACCGCTGTATCGGCGTCGGGCTGCATCGGTGTTTTCGGCTTCTTGATCAGTTCCACCGTGCTGCCCTCATGGCCGGCCTCGGCAAGGGCTGCGGCCACCGCGTGCAGTTCGGCAGGCTCGGTGTAGACCTCCAGCGAGGTGCCATCGAGCGCGACATCAATAGCCCCGGCCTCAATAGCGATCATCTGGAGTTCGTCTTCGTCCTGGCCTTCTGTCGAGAGCACGATCAGGCCCACAAGGTCGAACATCCAGCTGACCGAGCCGGATTCCCCGAGGTTGCCGCCTGCGCGCGTCATGGCAGCGCGGATTTCACCAACGGTGCGGTTGCGGTTATCGGTCATCGCATCAATGATGATCGCGATTCCGCCCGGGCCATAGCCCTCGTAGCTGATCTCATCGAAGTTGGCGCCATCGGCACCACCGGTGGCGCGATCAATGGCGCGCTGGATGTTGTCCTTCGGCATGTTTTCGCCGCGGGCTTTCTGAATGGCAATGCGCAGGCGCGGGTTGGCCTCAGGATCAGGCAGGCCGGTGCGGGCGGCGACGGTGATTTCGCGGGCGAGCTTGGTGAACAGGTTGGCGCGCTTGGCATCGGCCGCGCCCTTGGCTCGTTTAATGGTGGACCATTTGGAATGTCCGGACATTGGCGACTCCGTGAGGATGAACTGGTCTTGCGCCGGAATTTCGGCATTCCAGTATACCATCCGCGGTCTGCTACGTTCGGAAACGGTGGTGTTTGCCCTCCGCCTGCTGCCGCTACAGGTGCGCCGCCCGTGCCTGCCGGGAACACTGTGCAAATCGTGCGACGTGATTTACCGTAATACACAGCGCAACTGGATACACGCCGGCCATTAAGTCCGGCAAATAGAATTGGGAACCATTCGGAAACGCGTTCTGGCGGTACGTCGATGCCACTGTCCCGGCGGTGTTCGGCCGGTGGCTTGCGGGACATTCCACGGGGAGGTAATGGGTGGGACGTCTGCAGGCGAGTGCTACGGGTATTCGTCGCCTGGCCCGGTACCTGGCGCAATGCTATGCGCTGGATTACCGGTCGCTGGCGATCTTTCGCATCCTGGCATCGTTGGTGGTCATGGCCGACCTTGCCCAGCGGCTGGGGTTCGCGAAGGCGCTGTATAGCGATACAGGTGTGTATCCGCGCATTCATGCCATCCCGTACATTGCGGATGCACGCTGGTCCGTCAACTTCCTCAACGGCAGCCCAAACTTCGCCTTTATCGTCATCCTGGTCGGCCTCGTTGCCGCCGGGCTCATGCTTGTCGGGTGGCATACCCGCCCGGCGTCCATCGTGGTGTGGGTGGTTGTTGTCTCGCTGCACTCGCGTAGTCCGCTGGTGACGTACGGGGGCGATGACCTGATCCGGATGGTGCTGTTCTGGAGTATGTTCCTGCCGCTCGGCAAGGTGTGGTCGTTCGATAGCCGAGTCGCTCCGGCACCGCGGACCGCCACCGTGTTTACCATGGCCACGTTAGGCCTGCTCCTGCAAAACGTGTTCCTGTACCTCTTTACGGCGCTCCTGAAAGATGGACCTGCCTGGCGCGAAACCTATGACGCTGTGTACTACGCGATGGCCATGCGCGACCTCACCACCTGGCTGGGCGACTGGCTCTTCCACCATGCGCCGTCGCAACTCTTCACTTTCATGACGGTCGGCACGCTATGGGTCGAGTTCGCGGTGCCGATGATGCTGCTTGTACCGGTGCGCGGACCGTTGCTCCGGCTGGCTGCGGTGGCCCTGGTAGTGGCGCTGCATGGAGGCATCGCGAGCACCATGTCGGTCGGGCTGTTCCCGGCCATATCCATCGCCTGCATCTCCGCAATGCTGCCAACGGCTTTCTGGACGTTCCTCGGCGGGACACGGCTGGCCAGGGCATTCGCCGGATCGCGGCGGACGCGCGCGCTGGCATGGCGCAGTTCGCCGAAGCATGCGCCTGGGGCTTTCCAGCCGGACCGGGACGTTGCGGCCTTTTCCACTCCTCGGAGATTTGTAGTGGGCGTGGCGGTTAATACGGGATGCGTGCTGGCGATTGTGCTGGGCCTGATGTGGAACCTTACGTCCGTTTCGTCGTACCGCATGCCGGTGTACGCGGCCCGTGCGGCCGCGGCGGGCAGCGTTTTCCAGAGCTGGGGAATGTTTGCCCCGGTTCCCCGTGCATCCACGGTGTGGTTCATTGTCGAGGGCGAGCTGGTTTCCGGGGAGAAGATCGACCTGCTGGAGCCGATCATTTCGGACGACTTCACCATCAAGAACCCTGTGGTGCTGGACCAACGGAACGATGTATGGCTGCGGAACGAGCCCTGGCGAAAATACTTCGAACGACTCGGCACCTCCCCCGAACAGCCCCTGTACCTGGCGGGCTACGCCTGCCGGATGTGGAACGCGGAGGATCGTGGCGACCAGCGGTTGGACAACGTCACCATTACGGTGGCCACTTCGATCACGCTCCCGGATAGCCAGCGCGCCGAGCCGTCGTACCAGCAGGTCGGCACCTGGCAATGCAGCTAACAGCCGTGTCCATGGTCAGGATGGGCTGATATGGCCACCGTCCTGCATTGATGGTTCGCTTCTTGCGAAAAGCGTTTACATTGTAAGGACCGGTAAAGAACAACGATTAGCACAGGTATCAGCGCTCGAAAGACACCTCGCCGACAGGCGCATGCAGCGGGTTTGCGCCCGCATACGCTCACACTGAAGTAGGGAGTGGCCCTGCGTGGGACAGATTGACCAGTAAGGGAGGTGAAGCGGAGAAACGGGGTCGTGAAAGGAGAGTGTTTCAATGGCGAAACATGATCACTCTGATCGACTGGAGCGGATAGAGATAAACGCACCCAGGAAACCAGCGGGGTTTGTATTCAGAGAGGTGATCGCATGAGAACACGGAAACCCAATCTTTTCGTCACACTTGTTAGTGCTATGGCTCTGTTGCTGGCGTTCATGGCACCTTCGCCCGCTTCCGCACAGGTTGTTGGTGCCGACATCTGTCTGCTTGTCGACCTCAATCGGGACGGCGTTATTGTCGAGGCAGAGGTCAGCGCAGCGCTGCTAAACCCGGAGGTCCTCGCCCTTCTCGACGTCGAGGCCATTGCCAATCTTCTCGGGGGTTCCTGAGACACTGACACTACAGGCGGAACGACAGGTGACACTAGTGGGACCACCAGCACCGTTGGAGTGACCTCTGGCAACACCACCGATGGCACCGCTGGTGTGACCGATGGCAACACCACAGCCGGAACGGTCGGTGTGACCTCCGGAACCACGACTGATGGTACGGCTGGAGTGACCGATGGCAACACCACAAGCGGCACGGCTGGTGTGACTGATGGCAACACCACAGCCGGAACGGTCGGTGTGACCTCCGGAACCACGACTGATGGCACGGCCGGTGTGACCGACGGTAATACCACAAGCGGTACGGCCGGTGTGACCGACGGCAACACCACAGCCGGTACGGTCGGTGTGACTTCCGGCGCAACCACCGATGGCACTGCCGGCTCAACTGCCGGTGGAACGACAGACGGTGGAACCAATGGCGGTGCAACCGCTGGCGCAACGGCCGGTTCGACGTCTGGAACCTCTGCAGGCTCCACCGCTGGCACAGCCGGCTCAACCGCTGGCACATCTGGAACAACCGCTGGGTCCGCTGGTTCGACGGCTGGCACTGCTGGCAACACCGGTGGTTCGGCTGTTGCCCAGGTGACCGGCCTTCCGAGCACGGGTTCTGGCGAGAGCGCGAACGAATTCATGTGGCCGATCGTGGCCGCTGGCTCCGTGCTGATGCTCCTCGCCGGGCATGTCGTACTTGGCGCAGTGAAGCAGCGAAGCCGGTAAACCACTGGTTCTCGTAGATCACATAGAAGAACTCCGCCGGGAAATCCGGCGGAGTTCTTTTTGCGATGTCGTCGATATTTGAATCTGTTTCCGGGGCGGACTGATATCGACACCGGGGAATCCTGTTCAGGGATATGGCCCGGGCGCCCGGCTAGCGCTGGTTGACGGATGAATCGCCCATTGCCATCGGCGTAAAGGATGAGGAGCCGGTATCGGGCGCACAGCCATTCGGGTTGCCCGCCGCGCACATCTGTTTGATGCCGGGCAGGCGATGCCGGTTTACGGCGATAAAGGTGTAGCCGAGATCCAGCACCTGCCGGAAACCCGGAACCTTGGCGAGGCGGGTGGGCCAGGCGTTATCCCATAGCAGGCTCAGCACCTTGGCCACTGCCTGGCCCTTGGTGAGGACGGAGCCGTCTGGCTGGTTGAGTTGGATCGAGCTTAGGCATTGCTGTTCGGTGACGTTGAACTTTTTCGTCAGCAACGCGAACTGGCAGGGCATCACCTTGACGCGGTTGCCGCGCTCCTGGCGGCTCACCCATTGCACAATCGCGGTACAGAAGCCGCAAGTTTCATCGTAAAGCAGTGTATATGTCGGTGCGGCGGTGGCCATGCATGCCTCCTGGTGTTATCCGTTCAAATTGGCAATGGGCCTGTGCCATTGCCTGGTATGGGAGTTAATAAGCAAGACGTGTTCCCCGAAAGGGTGATGACCCATGCGACGGGGTGGTTGAGGCTACATATCCCGCAGTAGTGCTTCAGCCGCCCTGTGGGATGTCATTTGCCGTTGCAGTACGTGCTGGACCAGCGACTGCAGGTGCTCGTTGCCCTCCATATCGAGCCGCAGGAGCAGGCCGGCCTGAACGCGCACCGAGATCTCGGCAGAAATAATGCGGCGCTGGCGCTCTACGCCTTCGCCACTCTCATCTAGCCAGGAACGGTGCCGGTCAATCTCGGCGGCGAGCTCTTCGATGCCGTCCCGGCTAATTGCGCTGGTCCGCACCACCGGGGCGTTCCACCCGTCCTGTTCGGCACCGGCCATCAGGCCCAGGCTGCGGATGCTCCGCAGGTCGCGCACGAGTTCCGCGGCCTCGGGACGATCGCCCTTCGTCACGACCAGCACATCACCGATTTCAAGACTCCCGGCCTTGAGCGCTTGCACGCCGTCGCCGGTGCCCGGCACCTGAATGAGCAAGGTGGTCATTGCCAGCGCGGCGATCGCCACTTCATCCTGGCCCGTGCCAACTGTCTCGATCACGATAGTGTCGAATCCGGCTGCATCAAACGCATGGGCCACCGCGATGGTGTTCTGTGCCAGACCGCCGCCGAACCGTCTCGACGCCATGCTGCGGATAAACACGCCGTCGTCGCTGAACCACTCCTGCATGCGAATCCGGTCGCCGAGGGTTGCACCACCGGTGAGGGGAGAGCTGGGGTCGACCGCGATCACGGCCACTTTCCGGCCCTGTGAGCGCCAGGTGCGGATAAGTTCGTTCACCAGGGTGCTCTTGCCACCACCGGGCGGGCCAGTGACGCCGATGATATGGGCCTTACCGGTATGGGGAAACAGTTTGTCCAGTGCCTGCTGGCCCACCGGAGAGTCGTTTTCGATGTGGGTCAGCAGCCGGGCCAGGGCCCGGCGGTCGCCCTGCAATGCCGCCCCGGCCAGGCCACGTTGAAGGTCAGGCGACGTCATCGGCTCGCCGCGCATGCTCACGCACAAAGGCCACCGCTGTTTGCAGGGGGGTGCCGGGGCCGAACACCTTGCTGATCCCCATCGCCTCGATGGCCGCAATGTCGTCTTCCGGGATAGTGCCTCCTGCAACCACCAGCACATCGTCGCGGCCCACGGCTTTGAGCGCGTCCATAATCGCTGGAAAGAGGGTCATGTGGGCGCCACTGAGGATGCTCAGCCCGACGGCATCAACATCCTCCTGGAGTGCTGCCGCGGCGATCATTTCCGGTGTCTGGAACAGGCCGGTGTAGATCACCTCCATGCCGGCATCGCGGAACGCCCGCGCCATCACCTTGGCGCCGCGATCATGCCCGTCCAGCCCGGGCTTTGCCACCAACACGCGGAGGGGAGCGCTTGTACCCGCCATCAATGTCCTCCTTCGTATGGGAAGAATCCATGACCCGACTTCCGGCCCAGGCGACCGGCTTCCACCATGTCGACCAGCAGCTGTGCGGGCGCGTACTTTTCGCCATACGCGGCTTCCATGACCCGCATGATATCGAGCACAACATCGAGGCCAATGAGGTCGGCGAGGCTAAGCGGCCCCATCGGATGCGCGGCCCCGAGCTTCATGGCTGTATCGATATCTGCCGCCGAGCCTACGTCTTCCTGCAGCGCGAGGATCGCCTCATTGACCATGGGGATGAGCACACGGTTCACGATGAACCCGGGTTTGTCGGCGGAAAGGACAGGGCTCTTGCCCATGCGCCGGGCGACGTCCGTTACGATCGTCACCACCTCATCCGAGGTCGTATCGGCGGCAATCACTTCCACCAGTTCCATCCGGGGCACCGGGTTGAAGAAGTGCATGCCGATCATACGCGCCGGGTTAATAATGAATGTGGAGAGGTCGTGGATGCTGAGGCTGCTTGTGTTGCTGGCAATCACACAGGATTCCTCAACCGCAGCCGAGATAGCAGCGAGCACTGGCTCCTTGATTGCGAGTGTTTCGGGCACCGCCTCGATCACCAGGTCGCAACCGGCAAGTTGCGCGTAGTCGGTGCTGCCAGTGATGCGAGTCAACGTCGCATCGCGATCCTCCTCGGTGAGGTTGCCGCGGCCAACCGCCTTATCCAGATCGGCGGTGATGCGGTCGAGCCCACGTTGCACGAACCGGTCTTCAGCGTCGATCAGTTGCACCTCGTGCCCGCTCCGCGCAGCCGTGAGCGCAATGCCTGCGCCCATGGTGCCGGCACCGACCACGCCGATGGTAGAAACCTGCTCTGTCACCCTGGCCTGCTCCCTGCTCTACGGCTGCGAGACAACCGACGATACCCCGTTTATGGCATTCATTGTGGCAAGCAATCCGTCTTCCAGCCACCCGTCAACCGTGTCGGCTGCGGCGGTAATGACGGTGTTCAGTTGCGCCTGTTCTTCCGGGGAAAATGTGCCCAGCACGTGGCCGATCGCCTGCTTCCCGGCCTGTTCAGGCCGGCCAATACCGACACGTAGCCGGGGGAAATCGTTCGTGCCGATTTCGCGAATTACGCTCTTAAGGCCATTGTGGCCACCAGCCGATCCATCGGGCCGCAGGCGCAACCGGCCAAAGGGCAAATCCAGCTCGTCCATCACGATCAGCAGGTCGTCGGTACCAACCTTGTACCAGTTGAGCAATTCGCGCACCGATTTGCCGCTGTCGTTCATATATGTCTGCGGTTTTGCCAGCACGATCCGGTAACCCTTGTAGCGGGCCTCAGTGATCTCTGCGTGGAGTCGGTTACGCGTACCGGTGGCGCTGGCGCGTTTGGCGATCTCGTCGATCACCATCCAGCCGGCGTTATGGCGGGTATTGGCGTATTGCCGGCCTGGATTGCCCAGCCCGACGATAAGGCGCGTTTCAGCGCGTGCGTACATTGGGTCGTCTTCCTCTTCGCGTTCGGCTACATCTTCGGCGCGCAGCCAGCGTGTGATACGGGCTAACAACCCGCGGTTGGATTCGGTGTCGCTCAACGGCTCGGTTCTCCCCTGGTCCGTCGATCTGCTTTCTAATGAAGTGTACCCGTGCCGCGCGAGGGAGGCCGCACCTTGCCGGTGGGCCATAACGGATACACTGGAAGGTGTATCCGCAGGGCAGCGCGTGTTGCATCCGTATCTCGTTCTGCCGGATACTCTCAACGGTAAACCGTGCCACGAGATCAGGGTGTGCAGTACTGGCATTCCAAATCCTCCTGTATCAACTGGCACAGGAGCAGGAGAGTTCCATGTTTGGTGTTGGACCACAGGAAATGGCGGTGATTGCGCTGTTTGCGCTCATCATCTTCGGGCCTGGCAAGTTGCCCGAAGTGATGCGCGAAGCAGGCAAGCATTATCGCAAGTTCAAGGGCATGGCCGACGAAATGACCGGTGAGCTCAACAAGGTAACCGCCGAGGCCCGCCGCGAACTCGACGGTGCGCTTGGCGACCTCGGCCCGATGGGCGCCGACCTGGAGAAATCGCTCGGCATGAACAAGTCGGGCCGCACTACAGGCAGCACCCGGAACACGACCACTTCGGGAACCAAGTCAACGGGTACCAGCTCCACCGCGAAAAAAACGACGAGCACATCGTCGTCCCGCAGCACCTCGTCGACCGCAAGCAAGACCACCGCGGCAAAGAAGAACGCTACGGCCACTGCCGCCGCCAATAAAACGGCCGCCGCCCCCAAGCCGCTGGTGGCAACCAAGGAAGATCCACTGGCAGACTTCGCGCTGTTCGAGGGTGAGAAGAAGGAAACCAGGCGCCGTGCCCGCAGCGCGACACCGAGCGCGATTACCGACCTGACCCCGCGCGCCACGTACGTCGAGCCCGAGCCCGAAGTAGCCGAGAAAACGCCGGTTGCTGATCTCGCCACAAGCGACGATCCGGT
The DNA here is from genome assembly GCA_043427975.1 of Chloroflexia bacterium. Lineage (GTDB taxonomy): Bacteria > Chloroflexota > Chloroflexia > Thermomicrobiales > UBA6265 > UBA6265. Next base: position 170,959 of record JBHWTK010000013.1, read on the forward strand.
GGCCCGCGCCCGCGCCAGGCGACGTACTGCCGGCTACGCTCGCGTATAGCCAGGGGTTCCGCCGCATTTATGGCGCGTGGCCCCGGTACAGGAAATCCCATTCATCGATGATTGATTTGCCATTACTCGCCCAAAGTACAGCGCTGAATGGCCGGTTCCGCTTCACCCTGCGTGGAGAGGATGCCGGCACCCTCGCGCGCCGTGGTACTGTCACCACCTCCCGGGGCGACATCCAGACACCGGCGTTTATGCCGGTCGGCACCCAGGCCACCGTCAAGACCCTGCACCCCCGTGAGGTCCGGGAAACGGGTGCGCAGATCATCCTCGCCAACACGTATCACCTCATGCTGCGACCCGGCGTGGAACTGATCCAGGAAGCCGGGGGGCTGCACCAGTTCATGCGCTGGAACGGGCCCATCCTGACGGATAGCGGCGGGTTCCAGGTGTTCAGCCTGGCGACAAATGCCAAGGTGACCGAGGAGGGCGTGCGGTTTGCCAGCCATATCGATGGCAGCAGGCACATGATGACCCCGGAATCGGTTATCGATCTGCAGTTGGGCTTCGGCTCCGACATTATGATGCAGCTGGATCACCTGGTGGGCCTGCCCGCCGAGCGACGCGCGATATCGGCAGCGACGGAGCGCTCCTTTCGGTGGCTGGACCGCGCTGTTGCGCACTACAACATGAGGGATGGCGCGGAGTCGCGCTCCGTTTTGTTCGGAATCCAGCAGGGTGGAATGGAAGCCGACCTGCGCCAGCAGGCAGCCACGGAACTCGGTAACCATGATGTCGCCGGGTGTGCCATTGGCGGCCTAAGCGTGGGTGAACCGAAGCCGGTGATGGCCGCGATGCTGGAGGCAAGCACGCCCTTCCTTCCCAAGCACAAACCCAGGTACCTGATGGGCGTTGGTAGCCCTGAAGATCTCTGGAATGGCGTGGCCCGCGGGGTCGATATGTTCGATTGCGTGTTACCAACCCGCGCCGCCCGGAACGGTGCCCTCTACACTCCGGACGGTCGCATCAATATCAAGAACGCTATCTGGCGTCATGTCCACGGCCCGGTCGATGAATCGTGTGATTGTGAGGCGTGCACCGGCTTTAGCGCGGCATACCTGCATCACCTGTTCCGGGCTGGCGAAGTGCTGGGGCTGCGGCTCGCGAGCGTGCATAACCTGCGTTTCCTTGCCCGACAGATGGAAGAGATGCGCGCGGCGCTGGATGCGGGCACCTTCGCTGCCGCATACGCCGCGTTTACTGACCGATACCAGCCTGTAGCGAACCCCGCCCCCGTCGGCCCCGCCCAAACCCCGAAAGGCAAGCGATGAGCGAGCGACAGCGTTGGCGGAACTACACCGTTCCGGAACTCGAAGAGCGCGAAGGCGAGGGCTGGTACGTGCCGGTGTTCGACCCGGAGCGGGAGGGCCGGCTCGCCGTTGGCACCGACATCATTGAGATCGCGCGGATCAAGCGTTCGCTGGACGATTTCGGCGAGCGGTTCCTGAAGCGGTGCTACACCGAGCGGGAACGCGCCTGGTACGGTGACCGCCCCAACGAGCTCGCAGCCCGCTTCGCCGCCAAGGAGGCCACCAGCAAGGCGCTCGGGACGGGCATTGTCGGTATCCGGTGGCAGGAAATGGAAGTGCTGCCGAACCGGCGCGGCAAACCGGTTCTTATCCTGCACGGGCGTGCCGCCGAGCGTGCCCGCCAGCTTGGGCTTACGGATTTCAGCGTTTCGCTGACGCACAGTCGCACCGACGCGATGGCGTTTGTCGTCGCAACTGGCCCCGGGAGCCGGGGAGGGGAGCATGATGATAACGATTGACGACCAGTTGCTCAGGAGCCTGCTGCCGAAACGGGAAACCGGTGCCCACAAGGGTGGCGTAGGCGGGGTGATGATCATCGCGGGCGCCCCCCATTATCCGGGTGCGGCGTGGCTGACATGCCGTTCCGCAGGGCGCACGGGAGCAGGGATCGTTTACCTGGCGGCTCCGCGTGGCGTGGTATCGATGATGGCCAATGTCATGCCGGAAGTAGCCTTCGTGCCGTTGCCGGAAACCACGTCTGTCAGCAGCGTGCGGCACGCGATCGAGCGCATTGACGAGAAGCAGCACCGGGTGACAGCGTACGTGATTGGGCCGGGCCTCGGCGATGACGACTCGACAGACAACCTGCTCTCGACAGTATTCGGGTTCGGTGTTTCGCTTCGGCGCTCGGTCTATGGATTCGGTTTCGGCGCGGAGCCGGGCGGAACTGGCGAACCTGAGACCATCTTCGATAAAACCGATGTGCCGATTGTGGTCGATGCCGACGGCCTGAACTGGCTCAGCAAACAGGACGAGTGGTGGACCCGGGTACCGGAACACCGGCTGGTGCTAACGCCTCACCCGGCTGAAGTGAACCGCCTTTCCGGCATTGAGGTGGACGATATCGTCGCTGATCCCGCCGGTACCGCCACGGAGCTCGCTTCGAGATGGAAGCAGACCGTTGTCGTCAAAACCGGGTATACGGCAGCATCCAACGGGACCGAGACGATGGTTGCCGACCTCGCGCCGACCTCGCTGGCAACAGCCGGAACCGGGGATTGCTTTGCCGGGGCTATTGGCGCCTACCTTTCGCAGGGGTGCTCGCCGCTCGATGCCGCGACGCTGGCGATTGGCGTCGGCAGCCGCGCAGCAGTCGCCCTTGAGGATATGTGGGGGGCGGCCGGTGTGATCGCCGCCGACCTGCCAGATGCCATGGCGCGCGCCGTTCGTGCCCTTGCCGGATAACGCGATCCCAGATGGAGAGTAACCGTGGATAACACCGTACCCCAGGAACTTGAGAACACGCGTGAGCTCACAGCCGCGCAAATCATGCCGGCCGGCGTGCCGCCCGTCGCGCCGGAGTCGTCGGTGGCCGAAGTGCTGCGCGTGATGGTGAAGCACGACGTGGCGGGCGTCGCGGTAGTGGAGAACGACGAGATTGTCGGGATTATCACAGAGAGCGATATCGTTGCCCGCCAGGCGGACGTGGATGCTCCTGTGGCTGTGCCGTTCTTTGACGCGATCTTCATGGTCGACGCCGGCCGGCAATATGAGGAAGAGATCCGCCGTGCCCTGGCGATTAACGCCCGCATGCTTATGACCTCGCCGGTCACCAGCATCCGCGCCAGTGCGAACCTTGAGCAGATCGCAACCGTGATGATGGACCTCGACGTGCATCCGCTGCCGGTGGTCGATGAAAATAACCGCTACCTCGGCATTGTGAGTCGGCGGGACCTGGTTCGCGTAATCGCCTACCTTGAGACCCGACTCTCATGAGCCTGCACGATGTCGTTGACCAGTGGCAGGGGCGTCCCACCTTTGCCGTCGTGGACCTGGATGCGTTTGCCACCAACGTGCGCACCATGCGGGAGTTCATACAGCCGCAGGCCCGTTACTGCGTGGTGGTGAAGGCGAACGGGTACGGCCTTGGGGCGATTCCGCTTGCCCGCACAGCGGTGCAGAATGGTGCCGATCTGCTTGCCGTTGCCACCGCTGATGAAGGGGCGCAGCTGCGCCGTGCCGGCATTAGCACCGATATCCTGCTGATGGGCCCGGTAGGCGCCGCCGAGAAAGACCTCGCGGTTGGCATGGACATGATCGTGGTGATGAACGATATCCCGTTCGCCCACGGCCTCGCCCGTACCGTACGCGAGAACGGGCGTATGGAGCCGCTGAAGGTCCACCTGAAGCTGGATACGGGCATGCGCCGTATGGGCGTGTTGCCTAAAGATGCAGTCGCCGCCGCCAAACGGATCATGGAGTTCCCCGAACTGAAGCTCGAAGGGCTGATGACCCACTTCGCGGGCGCGGATGAACCCGATCTCACGTCGGCGTACGAGCAGGTGCGCGTTTTCGATGAGACGGTGGCTGCGCTCGACGCGGCGGGCATCGACATTCCGGTAAAGCATGTGTGTAATAGCGCTGCCACCGTGCAGTTCCCCGAATGGCACAAGGATATGGTCCGCAGCGGCATCGCCACCTATGGCGTGAAGCCGGCGCCGCATATTCCGCTGCCCGGCGAACCGGGCCAAATGCGCCAGATCGTCACCGTGCACAGTTTCGTGGCGCGGGTCATTCCGTTGAAGAAGGGTGACCGTGTCAGCTACGGCGGCACCTGGGAAGCATTGGAGGATACGCGCGGTGCCCTGGTATCCATAGGGTATGCGGATGGCTACCTGCGGTCGCTGAGCAATCGCGGGTGGATGGCGATCGATGGGGAACGCGCCGACGTCATCGGGCGTGTGTGTATGGATCAGACGATCCTGCATATGCCGGAGAACCTGCCATCGAAGACGCGACAGCAGGTGGTGATCATTGGGGATGGCACCGATGCCACCCCGAACGCCCCCACTTTGGAGGAACTGGGCGAGGTCGGGAACACGATCCCGCACGAGTTGATGACTACCATGGCACCGCGGGTGCCGAAGCTCTACATGCGGGGTGGGAAGCTGGTTGGCCTTGCCGATTTGGACGGGTACCGGGACATGTAGCCGGCGTGGTCATCCGTGGTCAGGTTCGTTTCCCAAACCATCCTCGTCGCGTAGTCCCGGGCCCTGTGCCCGGGATTGGTCGGGCACTATCGGTGACAGGCCCGGTTGGATAGGTATCTGCCGGGGTCGGCCACAAGGGCCGACACTACCGATGCTGGTCGTCTTACCTGGTTGTCGAGAATCCGGTTGCTTCGTAGTCCCGGGCCCTGTGCCCGGGATTGGTCTGGCACTATCGGTGACAGGCCCGGTTGGATAGGTATCTGCCGGGGTCGGCCACAAGGGCCGACACTACCGAGCCTGGTCGTCTGGCATTGTTTCCTAAACTCCGGTTGCTACGTAGTCCCGGGCCCTGTGCCCGGGATTGGTCTGGCACGTCGGGATAGCGGGCTCGGGTGGGGAAGTACCTGTTCGGGTCGGCCACAAGGGCCGACACTACCGTCTCCTCGCGGTGTGGCACTGGGTGCAATAAAACGACCCGGAGGCATTTCGCGCCTCCGGGTCGTTCCTACGTTCCCTAGAACTGGTTCTCGAGTTCGCGTGAGATCTGCTTCAGCACATCGATATCCTTACGGATAACAAACGTGCGACCGCTCATGTCGTCGCGGACATAGTTGAGCGTGCGATCGTCCATCCAGCGATAGATCGTTGGGCGGGTAACACCAAGCTGCTGCGCGGCGTTGCCAATACTCACGAGCTCGTTGGATTCGAACGCGCGGTACTTGGCCAGGGCAAGCATTCGACCCAGATCGGTATCCCAAAACGCGCGGGGCACCGTGTAGTCATCGGCCGCTGCGGGCCAGAAGAGGAGCTGAAGCACCGTATCGATTGCCTCAAGCACCTGGTCCTTGGATTCCTTGCTCTGGCCAAGCGCCAGGCGTGCCAATCGATGGAGGTCTTGGCCCAACGGCCCATTGCGAAGCTGCGCCAGCGTGAGAGGCTGAAAAGCCTCCGGTGCCAACTGGGTCACCAGGCGATGGTGGTGACTGTAGACGAGCTGCAGGGCGTTGTCCATGACCGCCTGGTAGTCTCGGGGCTCGGACTCCACGATGACTCCTTTCTGGTCTCTACTGCTCACCCCACGTGAGCACAACAACGGGTAACGTTACCTGGTTGCGCGGGAGGCATGACGTATGTGTACTACCACCCCGTACGGTCAGATTGTACGCGCGCGCCGATCAAGGTGTCAACGGTGTACGTACGTTCTTTACATGAAGGCTGCCGGATATTCCCCGACACGTGCGCCTACGTGCGCCGATACTGATTCAACAGCGCAGGCAGGTTGCGACTGAATTCGCCGTTTGACACGACACGGGTTAGGCCAGCTGCCTTCGCTGCCCGGAACCCCTCAACATTGGTATGGGAGGAGAACCCGATGACCGGAATCTCTCCTTCCAGCACCGGCTGCAGCTGGTCCCAGTCCACCGGTTTGTTGAAATCGACCAAGGCGATGTCTGCACCCTCGGCTGCCGCTAGCAATTCCGCCTCGTTCTTGCACAGCCGCAGGTCGTAACCGAGGTTTTGTAGCACTGTGCGGATGCGCATGCCGAAGAACACATCGTGGCTTAACGCACATACCACGGCACCCTGGCTATCCATCTCATTCCTTTCCTGTTCTCATGGGTGAGCTGATCCTGCACAGGAACCAACCAGCCCGTCTGTGCTCCATGATAGCCGCGCACATGCACGCTTGGCAGACCACCCCGCTTGTTGTGCGGCAGAGTGCAGGAATAAGCCGTTCTTTGACAAGCCGAAACAGCGGCTCCTATCATCATCTCGGGTCCTCACATGCCCGCATCCCGCACGTACCAACGCCGTCCGAAAGGTCACTCCACAATGCAATCCCGATTCTCACTTGGTCGCCTCGCCGGATGGTGCGCTGCCAACCCATGGAAGGTGGTCTCCACCTGGGCGGTCATCTTCATCGTCTCCTCCCTTATTGCGGCGGCGGGCCTGTCCGGGGTGCTGAGCAACGCGTTCCGGCTTACTACGGATTTCAATTCGGTCGTCGGCCTGGAGAAGCTCAATGAGAGCTCGCTGGTTGAGTCGGTATCGATCACCGAATCGATCGTAATCCGTTCGCTGGATGGCACCACAGTGGACGATCCCGCATTTCGCGCGCATGCCGAGGATGTCACCACGGCGGTTCGTACGCTGCAGGGTGAGTGGGATGGTGAGGGCCCGACGCCCGCACCGGACCCGCTCGCGCTGGCAAACGATTCCATTGAGGGATCGTATGTCCTGAGCTACTACGAGCTTCAGGATGTGTTGGCCAACCCGCAGATTCGCGCCCTCGCTGAGCAGAGTGGGGCGGCCCAGCAGGTGGATGCGCTGGTGTCCGACAGCGAAACGGTGCTGCTGGTGCCGGTGGTGATCCATTCCGAGAACTACAACATCGGCGACTACATCGATACTGTAGAGCAGTTCGACACTGATCGCTTTGAAGTGACCACCATCGGAAACCTCTCGATTAATGAGGAATACCAGCGCGTGGTGGCCGAGGAACTGGTGACCGCCGAGCGAATCGGTGTCCCAATCGCGATCGTGGTTCTGGTGTTGGTGTTCGGGTCGCTGGTGGCGCCGGTCGTACCGCTGGTACTGGGCGTGATGAGTGTCGGCATTGCGCTCGGCATTGTCACCATCATTGGCCAGTTTGGTGAACTGCAACTCTTTATTCAAAACATGGTTACGATGCTTGGACTCGCCATCGGCATCGACTATTCGCTCTTCCTGGTGGAGCGGTTCCGCGAACAGCGTGCCCGGGGGCAGAGCAAACAGCGTGCGATTGAGATTGCCGGAGCTACAGCGGGCAAGGCGGTGGTGTTCTCGGGCATCACCGTGATCCTCGCGATGCTGGGCGTGATGTTGGTGCGCATCAACATCTTCTTCTCCCTCAGCCTGGGTGCCGTCGTGGTTGTGGGTATGGCGGTCATCCTCACGGCGACACTGGTTCCGGCGCTGCTCAGCCTGATTGGCGACAAGATCGACTGGCCGTGGAAGCGGGCGGTACACGTTGAAGAGATCAATGCAAGCAACATGTACAGCGGCTTCTGGGGGCGCATCACCAAGGTCGTCGTCGATCGCCCATGGCTTAGCCTGATCAGCGCCGTGCTGGTTTTGCTCGTTCTGGCCTCGCCTGTGTTGCGCATGGAAACGGGATTCAGCCGCCAGGGGCAGCTTCCGCCGGGCGATGTCACCGACGCATACAACACCCTGGCCACGGACTTCAGTGCTGGCCTGCTCAGCCCGATGTACATCGTGTTCACCGGTGAGCGGTCCGAAGAGGCCGATGCCGCCATCAACGCCTACATCGCCGATATGGAAGCGTCTGGCGATTTCCTCATGATCAGCGAGCCTCGCTGGAGCGACGACAACAGTGTTGCTGAAGTGCAGGCGACGTTGGCGTACGAGGGATCGTCAGAGCGGGCTTACGACACCGTCGATCGCTTGCGGGGCGATATTGCCGATGGCACCGTCTCCGAGGTACCTGGCATGGAGGTATACGTCACCGGCCAGAGTGCAGGTGAGGCGGATATGATTCAGCACCTTGATGGCAGGACAGTGATGGTGTTTGCGTTCGTGCTGACACTCAGCTTTGTCCTGCTTTTGCTGGCGTTCCGGAGTATTGTGGTGCCACTCAAGGCGATTCTCTTCAACCTGCTGAGCGTGGGTGCTGCCTGGGGCATCATGGTCGCCGTCTTCAGCCTCGGAATCGGGCGTGAACTGCTCGGGTACACCGAGAGTCCTATTATCGAGATGTGGTTACCCATCCTGATGTTCTGTGTGCTCTTCGGCTTGAGCATGGATTACCACGTGTTCATCGTTAGCCGTATCCGTGAACACTACGACATATCCCATGATAATCATGAAAGTGTTGCCGTTGGTCTCCGCAGTACCGGCAAGATCATCACTGGCGCGGCCGCAATCATGGTGGTCGTTTTCGGGGCGTTCAGCATGGGCTCTATGCTGAGCATCCAGCAGCTGGGATTCGGGCTTGCGGTGGCAATCGCGCTGGACGCGACGATTATCCGCTCTGTGCTCGTGCCGAGCGTCATGACCCTGGCAGGGGAGTGGAACTGGTACCTGCCGAAATGGCTGGAATGGCTGCCCGACCTGCGAATTGAGGGCGATCCGGACGATCTGACATCCTGATCTCTGCAAAGTTTCCCAATGGCAGCAACAGAGAACGCCCGGGGTTATCCCCCGGGCGTTCTCTGTGCGCCCGTCACCGGAAGTCGGCCACAAGTGCCGACACTACCGGAACACCCGGCCCGCTAGCGGCCACGCCCGCCGTTTGCCAGCATACCGGCCACGTGAACCGGGTCCTGCTGCTCCAGCATATTGGGGAGGCTCACAATTACAGAGCTCTCCATACCGTCGATGCTGCGGATCTCTTCAAGTGCTTCATCCGGGATTTCTTCGTCCACGTTCGTCACCATCATGGCGTCACCCCGTGGCACAACCCGGCTCACCTGCATACCAGCGATGTTGATATTGTGGCGGGCCAGTGTGGTGCTCAAGGAACCGATGATGCCGGGCTTGTCGTGGTGGTGCGTGATCAGCACATACCCGCTCAGCGGTTGCTGCAGGCCGAACCGGTCGACCTCCACGATGCCCGCGATGTCGCGATCCCAGCTCACCACCACACTGTGGCGGCTCACGCCCTCCACCTCGAAGCGGAAGCGCGGGATAACCGTGTCATCGCCATCGTCGGC